>DVNK01000003.1 GCA_018714445.1 Candidatus Fimadaptatus faecigallinarum
CGCAGCAGCCCGCGCGCATGCCCTGGCCATGATGGCCACCCGCAACGCCATTGCCATAGTTCAGACCTGCGCCGGAGTAGTTGTCGCACACGCCGTCGCCATCCGCATCTGCCCAGTTGCCGCACGCGCTACCGCGGTTGCCCGCGCAGTTGCCCGCGCAGTTATCGCATATGCCGTCGCCATCCGCATCTGCCCAGTTGCCGCACGCGCTACCGCGGTTGCCCGCGCAGTTGCCCACGCAGTTATCGCATATGCCGTCGCCGTTTGCATCTACCCAGTTGCCCGCGCAGTTGTCGCACACGCCGTCGCCGTCCGCGTCCATCCAGTTGCCGCAGTTGCCCGCACAGTTATCGCACACGCCGTCGCCGTTTGCATCTACCCAGTTGCCGCACGCGCACTCATAGCGCCCGCCAATCGCATTGCCGTTCGCCTGGCCCATGCCTGCGCCGTTGCCGCGGCCTTGTCCCGCCGCCAATGCGCTCACGCCGCACAGCACTATCGCAATTGCCACTGCCATCACTATTATGACCTTCTTCATGATCCATATCCTCCAATGCGTTTAATGTTGAGCTACTTGGTTGCTCCAACAGTAATACGTATGGCAGCGATGTTTCCTTTCATATTCTTTGTTAACTTTCTGGTCATGTTTGCATGGCGACATGTCGACTGCTCAACCGGCACGGTTGTTCCCAGCGCGGCAACGCTGTCTAAGGTTTTACGGCATTTGAGCTTGCCGGCGCCGTTCATTCAATATCACCATTCGTTACAGCCGTGCAGGCCGATACATCCGCAATTTGGATGAGTAAACGCCGATTAGGTTGACCGCGTGGACAAATTTAGCCGCGAAAGTCTGATTCAGTTACATCTGCCGGTGTGGTCGCTTTAGCCGGTTCGTCTGCGTCAGCGGGTTTAGTCGCTTTAGGCGATTCGCCCGCGCCTGCCAGTGCAGTCGCTTTAGACGGTTCGCCCGCGCCTGCCAGTGCAGTCGCTTTAGACGGTTCGTCTGTGCCTGCCGGTGCGGCCGCTTTAACCGGTTTGTCTGTGCCTGCCGGTGCGGCCGCTTTAGCCGGTTCGCCCGCGTCAGCCGGTGCGGCCGCTTTAGCCGGTTCGCCCGCGTCAGCCGGTGCGGTCGCTTTAGCCGGTTCGCCCGCGTCAGCCGGTGCGGCCGCTTTAGCCGGTTCGCCCGCTTAATCCGATTCGCCCGTGCCGGCCGGTATGGTCGCTTTAGACGGTTCACCCGCATCAGCCGGTTCGCCCGCGCCAGCCGGTGCGGTTGCTTCAACCGGTTCGTCGGCTTCAAGCGGCTCGACAGCCTCGGCCATACCGGCATGCTCACCCGAATCGCCGCCCGCTCCATCAACCGCAGTTGCGTCCTGCGCTCCATGGAAGAACGCATGCACCGCCTCAGCTGCTGGCCGGCTCATTCCATCGGCCTCCAGCAGCTCGTCTATGCTCGCTGAGCGCAGTTGTTCAACGGTCTTGAAATGCCTGAGCAGCGCGCGCTTGCGCTTTTCTCCGATTCCCGCTATCGTGTCCAGCTGTGACGATATCGAGCTGCGCGCGCGCAATTGGCGGTGATGCGTTATCGCGAACCGGTGCGCCTCGTCGCGCAGCCGCTGTATCAGGTGCAATGCGCTGGAATGCCTGTCCAGCAGTATCGTCTCATCGCGGCCCGGCAGATAGATTTCCTCTATGCGCTTGGCCAGGCCGAACATTGGCACGCTGACTCCGGCTGCGTGCGCTGCGTCGAGTGCGTTTTTGAGCTGCTCCGGGCCGCCGTCTATCAGCACCAGATCGGGCATGCGCGCAAACTTGCCCTCGGTCACCGGACGGCCGCTCGCCGCCAGCTCCTCGCGCTCGGCCACGCCGTGCCGGAACCGCCGCTCTATTACCTCATGCATCGACGCAAAGTCGTTGGGACCTTCCACGGTCTTTATGCGAAAGTGCCGGTACTCCTTCTTGTCGGGCAGGCCGTCCTGCATGACGACCATCGACGCCACCGACAGCGCGCCCTGAGTATTCGATATATCGTATCCCTCTATTCGCCGCGGCAACCGCTCCAGGCCCAATGCGCGCTTTAACTCCTCCAGCGCGCCGGTCGTGCGCTCATAGCTGCGGCGCAGTTGCGCGGCGCGCTTGTCGGCGGCGTCGCGCGCATTCTTTAGCGCCATCTCCATCATCTGGCGCTTGTCGCCGCGCTGAGGCAGGCGTATCTCCAGCGCGCCGCCGCGCTTTTCACGCAGCAGTCCTTCAAGCGTCTGCGAATCCTCGGTCAACTCCTGCACGAGTATCATCGGCGGTATCTGATGGTCCTCGTCGTAGTACTGAAGCATGAACTCCTCCAGCAGCCGACCCGGCGCCTCGCCGTCGCCGCGCTCCATCACAAACGTCTCGCTGCCTATCAGCTTGCCCGCGCGCATGAACAGCGCCTGTACCAGCGCATCCTCGCCATCCGACGCGCATGCCAATACGTCATAGTCATCGCCGCGCACGCTCACCGCCTTCTGCTTTTGCATGACCTCGCGCACTGCGCGCAGCCGGTCGCGGTACATGGCCGCCTTTTCGAACTGCATAGCCTGCGAAGCCGCGCGCATCTGCGCCTCCAGGCCGCCCACTATGTCGGCGTCGTTGCCGTTTAGGAAGTCTATCACGCGCTTTACGACCGCATGGTACTCATCCCGGGTCACGCTGCCGGTGCACGGCGCCATGCACTGGCCTATCTGCGCGTGCACACACGCCCGCTTGTGCGCGCCGCCCGACGGCATGTTGGCGCAAGTGCGCAGCGGAAACTCACTGCGCAACACGTCCATGACCTCGCGCACCGCCGTAGCGCCTATGTACGGCCCAAAGTAGCGCGCGCCATCCCGACCCATGCGCCGCACCAGCTCCACGCGCGGAAAGTCCTGGCGCAGGTCGATGCGTATGTACGGATACTGCTTGTCGTCCTTGAGCAGTATGTTATAATGCGGCCGATGGAGCTTTATCAGGTTGCACTCCAGTATCAGCGCCTCCAGCTCGCCATCGACCAGCACGATGTCGAAGTCGTCGACCTTGCTGACCATCGCGCACACCTTGGGCGTGTGATTGCGCGACGACTGGAAGTACTGCCGCACCCGGTTTTTGAGGTTTTTGGCCTTGCCCACGTAGATTATCTCGCCCTTGGATTTCATAAGATAGCATCCGGGCGAATCGGGCAGCTGGCTCAGCTTTATCTCCAGTTGCGCATTCACTTAAAAACACATCCTCCCGCGCAGACACGGAGTGCGCGCGCTCGCATAATGCTTAGCGGCGCGCGCAACGTTCTGCGTATATCAATGTCGATCATTGCCGGTCATGGTTCACAGTTTGGCCGCGCGACGCGCCGATTCGGCCTGCGCGTCGCTTATATCGTGGTCGGAATAGCGGGCGCGGTCATACAGCTCGCCCAGCTCGCGCTGCGCCTGCTCGTCCAGACCCATCTCGCCCAGCGCCTGGCGCGCGCTCAGGCATTCCAGCCCGCTTACGCCCGCGCCGCGCTTGCGGTACAGCTGCCGCACCGCAAATCTCACGCGCTCACGCGCGTTCAGCTCGCCCCACTTCTTCTCACGATATGTGAGGCGCTTTAATGCGTCGCGCATCGATTCGACCAGTTCGCCGCGCACTTCGCCCCAGTCCATTATCTGCTCGCGTTCCTCGAGATAGTCCTCCTTTACGCCCTGTGCGAACCGCCGCGCCCACTCGCTGACGCGCCGCCACAGCCGCACCGACATCTTGCCCAGCTTGTAGAGCACAAACACCGCGCCCACTGCCAGTATGACCACTACCAGGTATTTCATGACCTGCTCCATGAACAGCGCAAACCAGCTCGGCTCGGCGCTCTCCAGCCCCAGGCCCATGTCCTGAGAGCCGCCGCCCGTGCCGCTGCCGATCTCGCTGTCGCTTATGAACAGGTTCATTATCCACATTATGAACTGACCCACCCAGTACATTACAAACGATCCGGCGCGTTGGGCGGCATTGCGGATGGTTTCGGCGCTTGCAATCAGCAGCGCTATCACAAGCATGCCCGTGACCAGCACCCGATTGGCGCGCGATATGCGCTTGAGCGGCTTGCCGCCACGCCCACGCAGCGACATGCCTTCGCGCACCGACTGCGCGTTCATCACATACGGGCACATGGCCAGGAACAATATCCCGCACCACATCATGGCTGTATACTCGACCTGCGCGCCGCTGAGCGTTATCGCAACCGGCGCGCCTGCGTGCAGTATCGCGCCCGCAATCATCAGTCGTGGGTCGTAATCGCCGCGCGCACACGCCCGCGCCGTAAACAGATATCCCACCGCGCACAACCCGACTATCACCAGCACAATCGGCGCCGCAATCGCATTCAACGCCCATACGCCCGCCAGCACATACGCCAGCGCGCCCACTATCAGCGCCGCAATGCGCCCGCGCACCGGCACCAGCGACACGCCCAGCCCCAACAGCTGGCCCGCTCCATAAAACAGGCCCGCGCTCAACTGACTCGCGCCCGGCAGCAGCGCTCCCAGCAACAGCGGCACCGGGCTGAACAGCAGCGCCCGAAACAGGCACAGCAGCGCACTTTTAAACAGCTTCTTCATTGCGCCCGCCCCCTATCACGTTCAGCGTCACCGAGTTGCCACGCATCCTGAGCATATTCACGCCCTGCTGTATCAGCTCCGAATCGTACGCCGTGAGTATGAGCATATCCACATCCTGAAACGCCGTCAGCTCCTCCAGGAACGTCGGAAAGTTGCGCGCGCGGCGTATCTGCAGCTCAGCCAGCGCGCCCAGCAGCTGTTCGCCCTGAGTAGAGGCGCGCCGCGGCGGTATTATGACCGGCTCCTCGGGCTGTACGCTCAGCTGTCCGTTGCACGCGAACCCCGCTTCCACGCCCGCCTCCAGCGCGCGCGTCAGCAGCGTAGCCGCCAGGCTGATGCCGTACTCTATCGTGCCCTGCTCATAGCGCATCAACTCTGCCCACTGGTGCTCCTGCATCTGCACGTTTAGCACTATCAGCAGCTTGGGGTCGGCGGTATAGTCATACGTCTTGACCTGAAGCCGGCCGGTGCGCGCGCTGGCGCCCCAGTGCACCGTGCGCATCGGGTCGCCTGAGCGGTACTCGCGCAGTCCGCCCACCAGGAACGGATCCGGCATTATCCAGCGCTTGACCAGCACGTCGCCCTGCCACTTGCGCGAGGGCAGATCTATCTCGTCGTCGGTCAGCAGCCGCGGATACACCAGCAGATGCGCGCTTACCATCATCTGCCGTGTCGCATGATTGAAGTTTATCAGATCGCCCGCGGTGGCCTCGACTGTCCTGAGCTGATAGTCGCCCCGCCGCAGGCACTTTATAGTATGCCGCCGCGTCACTCGCGAATACGGTCCCAGGTAGAACACGCTCTTGTGGTACTGTTCGTCCTCGGATATCTCGCGCTCCTCCTGTGCGGTCTGGAAGTGCAGGTCGGGCGATATCCGGCTCTCAACGCGCAGCCACGGCACCGGCAATATCTTGCGGTTGACTATCTGCTCTATCAGCTCGACGGTCTCGCCCTCGTACACCGCGCGCTTGCCAAAGTACCGCGTGTACTTTATGCCCTTGAAGTTGAACTTGCTGAACACCAGCGACTGCAGCCCGCCCAGCACCAGCAGCACCACCAGCAGCCAAAACAGATTCATCGGCTCACGCCCTTTCGGCTGACTCGGTGGGCGTGGGCGTGCTCTTGAGCGCCTCCTCGACGATCAGCTCGCCCTGGCCGGCGCGCCCGTACA
Source organism: Candidatus Fimadaptatus faecigallinarum (assembly GCA_018714445.1). Taxonomy (GTDB): domain Bacteria; phylum Bacillota; class Clostridia; order Christensenellales; family Aristaeellaceae; genus Fimadaptatus; species Fimadaptatus faecigallinarum. The sequence goes on from DVNK01000003.1 coordinate 5,776, forward strand.
TGCCCCGCACTACTATGCGGTGTGCCAGCACTGCCTCGGCCATCGCGCGCACGTCGTCGGGCGTCACGAAGTCGCGGCCTTCCACCATGGCATGCGCCTGCGACGCGCGCATCAGCGCCAGCATGCCGCGCGGCGACACGCCCAACTGCACCTGCTCGAACTGGCGCGTGCGCTCGCACAGTGCGGTTATGTAACCCATCACCGCGTCGGAAGCGCGCACCTGACTGAGCGCCTGCTGCGCCTCGACGATCTGAGCGCGGCTGACCACCGGTCCCAGCTCCTCCAGCGGACTGTCGCTTATGAAGCGCTTGAGTATCTGGAGCGCCTCGGCTGAGTCAGGATAACCCAGCTTGAGCCGCACCAGGAAGCGATCCAGCTGCGCCTCGGGCAGCGGGAACGTGCCCTGTATCTCGACCGGGTTCTGCGTAGCCACGACCAGGAACGGCTCCTCCAGCCGGCGCGTTACGCCGCCCTCGGTCACCTGCCGCTCCTCCATGCACTCCAGCAGCGCCGACTGCGTGCGCGGCGTAGCGCGGTTGATCTCGTCGGCCAGCAATATATTGGTGAACACCGGACCGGGCTTGAACGTGAACTTGCCAGCCTGCGCGTCCCACACCGACAGTCCCGTCACGTCCGTGGGCAGCAGGTCCGGCGTGAACTGTATGCGCGAGAACCCCGCATCCAGCGACCTGGCCAGTGACTTGGCCATGACCGTCTTGCCGGTGCCGGGCACGTCCTCAAGCAGTATATGTCCCCGTGCCAACATCGCACAGAGTACGAGCTTTATCGCGCTCTCCTTGCCCACAATCACCCGACTGACGTTCTCAGATACGCTGCGCGCAAATTCGGCTACATTGCTGATATCCATATCCACCTAACACTCGCTTTCATGTCGAGAATCTACATGCAATGTATGTTATGCCATTTATTTGGCGAAAATTGGCCATGTTTAGCAAAGAAATTATGAACAAATTTTGATGGCACGATTGTGCGGCTGTTAAATGGTCCGCCCGGCATGCAAAAGGCGAAGGCCGTAAAGACCTTCGCCAATGTGGATCTGTTACTTTAATTTCATCAGATTATTCGGCCTCGGTGGTCTCGGCCTCAGCGGTCTGAGCGGCATCGCCGTACTGACGGGTGTACGCAGTCTGGCGCAGCTCCATGTACTCATCCAGGTTGAGGTTGTCGAACTCGGCCACGTAAGCATCCCACTCAGCGTCTACGTCCTTCTCGCCCGCCAGGAACAGCGCTATGTTCTCTTCGACATAGTCGTTTATCTGGGTCTGCAGGAAGTTGATGCGCTCGGACTCCTCGGAGGTGAGGTTGACGGCCGACGGATACATCATGCTCTCATCAGCATAGGGCATGAAGTGGTCGTGCGACTCGTTGTACAGACGCGGCTCGGTCAGCCACTGGGTCTCCGGATCGGAGTAGTCGGCCTGCTCGCCCAGGCGGAAGTCGCTGGTGCGGTTGGCCGGGAACACGTTGGCCATGGCGGTCATGCTGGCTTCCTCGGTCTCGCTGGTGGAGACTATCGGCTTGTACAGCGCGGGTTCGCCATTTATGCCGGTCGCGCCTTCATCGGGCAGCGTGTAGTCGATGCCCTCTTCGCCCTGCTGGGAGCGCAGCGTGCCCTCGTCGCTGAGCATGTAGTCGAACATCTTAAACAGCGGAACCGGATCCTCGCAGGCAGTGGTTATCACGCAGTTGCCCATGTTAAAGCCGGTGCCCGACCACGGGGATATGCGCACGCCCTCGGGGCCTTCCAGCGGGCTGAGGCCGTCGTACTCGCGGCAGCGGGAGCCTTCGCCGGTATCCTGAGGCAGAGCAGTCCACCAGGTAGCGGCGGTGAACACGCCTATCTGGGATACGTCGCCGCCCGAGCCCTTGGTCATGAGCTGCTCACCGGTCTGGGTCAGCGCTTCCTTCTCTATCAGGCCTTCCTCTATCATGCCGGCGATGTACTTGAGGCCTTCCTTGAACTCCTCCTGGATGGGGGTGAATATGACGGTGCCGTCTTCCTTCACCGACAGGTTGGAGGTGTCATAGTGCAGGAACGAGTTCAGCAGGAACGGATACACGGAGGCGTTCCAGCTGGTGGAATCGCCGGTCATCGGGATTTCGTCCTGTATGCCGTTGCCGTTGGGATCGTCGTCGCGGAACGCGCGCAGCACTTCGCACAGCTCGTCCAGCGTGTTGGGATACTCCAGGCCCAGGTTGTCCAGCCAGGTCTGGTTGATCCATGCGCGCATAGAGTAGTAGCAGTGATAGCACTCGTTGATGTCGGGCAGAGTGTAGATGTTGCCGTCCAGCGCAGTGTAAGCGCCCGGCAGCGCGTCCTGCTCCTCGAATACCTGCTTGGTGTAGTAGCCGTGCTCTTCGATGATGTCGTTCATCGCCATGAACACGCCCTGAGAGCCGTAGTCGGCCAGCTCAGCCGCGGTGAAGCCGCCATATATGAACGCATCCGGCAGCTCGTCGGAGGCTATCAGCAGGTTGACCTTGGTGTCCCACTCGGTGTCGGGGATCTCCTGGAACACGAGCTGCACATTGGTCTTTTCGGCTATCCATGCTGTCAGTGTGTTCTCATTGAGGTCGCCGATATATGTGGTATCCGGCGCAACGATCGTGTACTCCACGACTTCGTCCACGACCGGTATCACGCCCGGCTCGGACACGTTGTATGCCAGCGCGGTAGAGCTGAACATCATAAGAACCACAAGTATTAGAACCAGTACCTTTTTCATTAAAGAAGCCTCCTTCTTAAAGTGGTCTCGGGGGTCATTAACTCTCCAACAGCGCGTCGCGGCGAGCGCACTCACCCCTTTCCGGCCGCTTAAAGCGCCTGTATAGCAATGACAGGCATCAGCCCTTCAGCGCGCCTATCATAACGCCCTTTACAAAGTGCTTCTGTACAAACGGATAC
>DVNK01000025.1 GCA_018714445.1 Candidatus Fimadaptatus faecigallinarum
GAGGTTGTGGTCTACAACTGGGGCGAGTACATCGACGAGGATGTGCTGGACATGTTCACCGAGGAGACCGGCATAAAGGTCACCTACGCGATGTTCTCGACCAACGAGGACATGTACGTAAAGCTCAAGGCCGGCGCGGCGAACTATGATGTGATATTCCCGTCGGACTACATGATCGAGCGCCTGCTCAACGAGGATCGCCTCGAGAAACTCAACTACGACAACATCCCCAACGCCGCCAACATACTCAGCTGGCTGCGCGAGGATCCGTATAACGTGTACGATCCGACCAATGAGTACTCCGTGCCTTATATGTGGGGCACCGTGGGCATACTCTACAACACCGAAATGGTCGACGAGCCGATAACCTCCTGGACCAGCATGTTTGACACCAAGTATGTCAACAACGTGTTCATGTACGACTCGTTCCGCGATTCCATAGGCATCACGCTCAAGATGCTGGGCTATTCGATGAACACCCGCGACTGGGATCAGATAAACGAAGCCAAGGAAGCGCTCATCAAGCAGAAGCAGGACGGCATAGTCAAGGCTTACCAGGTCGACGAGACCAAGGACAAGATGGTCGCCGGTGAGGCCGCGCTGGCGCTGATCTGGTCGGGCGACGCGCAGTACGCGATAGAGCTCAACGACAAGCTGGCGTATGTCGTGCCCGAGGAAGGCTCCAACATCTGGATAGACGGCATGTGCATACCCAAGGGCGCGCAGAACAAGGAGAACGCCGAGGCGTTCATCAACTTCCTGTGCCGCGAGGACATCGCCCGCATGAACATGGATGAGATCGGCTACTGCACGCCGATACAGCCGGTCGTGGACAACATGACCGACGAGGAAAAGGCCAACCACGTCTGGAACCCCACCGCGGATGAGATCGCCCGCTGTGAGATATTCCGCGACGTAGGCGACGCCGTGATGGATTACGAGGACGTATGGCTCGAGATCAAGGCTGCGCGCTAAGCGCCGCCGCACCGCGCCGGGGATCGATAAGATCCGCCGGCGCGTTTTTTGTTTGGCGAAGCGGCGCGGCCTTTGACGTGCCACACGGCCCAGCCATGCCGCCGTCGGCCTACTCTGCCGCCACTGGCCTCAAACAGTGGGCTGCATGCAGAAGTGCCAGCCGGTACGGTTCGGTTCGGACTGACTTGAACGGCGGCTTGCCTTACTCTATCGAGATGGCGGTTTGCGTCTGCGGGCTTATGCTTGGGGCAGTGTCTTGGGAGGTTGTTGCGTCGTTGTCGGGCTTTGCGGTATGGCTGGGAAGGCGGTGGCTTGCGTCTGCTGGTTTATGCTGTGGTCAATGTCTCGGGCGGTTATTGCGTCGTTGCCGGGCTTTGCGGTATGGCTGGGAAGGCGGTGGCTTGCGTCTGCTGGCTTATGCTTGGGGCAGTGCCTCTGGCGTTTGATGCGTCGTTGCCGGGCTTTGCGGTATGGCTGGGAAGGCTATGGCTTGCGTCTGCTGGCTTATGCTTGGGGCAGTGTCTCGGGCGCTTATTGCGTCGTTGCCGGGCTTTGCGGTATGGCTGGTAAGCCGGCGGCTCGTGTCCGCTGGCTTATGCTGTGGGCAATGTCTCGGGCGTTTATTGCGTCGTTGCCGGGCTCTGCGGTATGGCTGGTAAGCTGGCGGTTTGCGTTTGCTGACTTACGTTGGGGGCAGTGTCTCGGGCGTTTGATGCGTCGTTGCCGGGCTTTGCGGTATGTTTGGCAAGCCAGTGGCTTATCCGGCGCACCGGCGGACGCCAAAAGTGCGGCTGAGCCGCTGGAAATCCGAATCTCTGCGGCGGCAAATCAAAAGGCAGTCTGAGCGCGGCCGCGTCGACAGCGCGCGGCCTGAAGCCGCACATGCGGCACGCGACAGGCCCGTCGGACTGAACAGTGGCGATGTGAAAGGCAGTTTTACGGGTACGCGCATTGACCGCGTCGCTGTCGGGGCCGTTGGCCCGGCCGATGGTTTTGCGCGGCAGCGCAGCCCTAACGGTGCAACCGACCGTCCGCGCGCAGTTTGTTGCCGGTTGGCGCTAGCGCCAGTCGCTGCGAACGCCGTGTCTGCCTGCGCGCGCCGGTCGTGCGGGGCTGCGATATCGGCCATGCCGGTTGTTAGACCATGCCGAACCTCTGTCCCAGAAATAGCAAACTGCTAACGACGCATTGTTGACAAACCCCTGTCAAGAATGCTATGATTAAAAAATCGTGAGGCACTGGGGGGTGGTAGCCATGGGTATCAAGGCCGCGCTGTTCGATCTGGACGGCACGCTGCTGGACTCGATGTGGGTGTGGCGGCGCGTCGACGAGCGTTCGCTGACTGCCCGCGGTGTGGCGCTGCCCGACGACTACACGCGCGCCATATCGGCGATGCGCATGCACGACGCCGCCGAGTATACCGCGCGCAGGTTCAAGCTTGACGTAGAGCCCGAGGCGCTGCTGGCTGAGTGGAAGGCGATGGCGCGCGACGAGTACGCGCATAATGTGCCGCTGAAGGCCCATGCGCGCGAGCTGCTGGAGCTGTATCGGAAACGGGGCGTGCGCCTGGGCATAGTGTCCAGCCTGACGCCCGATCTGTATGAGCCGGTGTTGACGCGGTGTGGCGTCATGGAGCTGTTTGATTTGGTGCTGTCGGCGACCGAGTCGCCGCGCGGCAAGGCGCACCCGGATATATACGTGGCGGCTGCGGCGCGGCTGGGAGTGCGCGCCGACGAGTGCGTCATGTACGACGACGTGCCCGAGGCGCTATGCGGCGCGCGGGCGGCCGGGATGTGCGCGGTGGGAGTATACGACGCGCACTGCCCCAATGCGCGCGCCGAACTGGCGGGCGTGGCGGCGCGCTTCATAATGGACTTTGCCGAGGAGATCGGCATACTGTATAGGACGGCCGCGCAGTGCTCAGCGACGGGGAGGTAGGCCCGCAATGGAACTATGGGACGTATACGATATTCACAGGCGCAAACAGAGCTATAAACTGGCGCGCTGCACTCAGGCGCAGCTGGCGCCCGGTTGCGGCTATCGCGCGGCGCTGGCGCCCAGCGGCAAGCTGCAGTTGGAGCCGGACGAGTACCACCTGTCGGTGCATGTGTGGTTCGTCAACAGCCGCGGCGAGCTGCTGATACAAAAGCGCGCCGAAACCAAGGTGCACATGCCCGGAGTGTGGGCGGCATGCGGCGGAGCGGTCATGGCCGGCGAGGATTCGGTCAGCGCGGCGGTGCGCGAGAGCTACGAGGAGATGAGCATAGAACTCGATCCTGAACGGCTGGTGCGGCTGCTGACGTACACCGCGCCCGAGCGCAACTCGCATATGGACGTGTACCTGTACCGCTACGAGTGCGACCCGGACGGGCTGACGCTGCAGGAGGAGGAGGTCTCGCGCGCGGCATGGTTCACGCTCGACGAACTGACCGGCAAGACCTTCACCGATGAGCAGTTCCGCCGGTATACCTACATGGATATACTGTATAACTTCATAAAGGTGCAGACGGCCTGGCGGCGCGCGGGATTTGTGGATCGGGGCGTGCGCGGCGGCGCGCGCGAACTGCTGGACGTGTACGACGTGCATGGCGAGCGCACCGGTCAGACCATGCTGCGCGACGCGGCTCAGCCATATGGCGATTACTACCGCACGGTGCACGTGTGGTTTGTTACGTCGAATGGGCGCGTGCTGCTGGAGCGGCGCGCCCCCGGCAGCGCGCGGCAACCGGGACTGCTTGCGTCGGTGCAGGGCGTGGTGCAGTCGGGCGAGGACCCGCTGGCGGCGGCGCGGCGGCAGTCGGAGGAGGAGCTGGGCCTGAAGCTGGATGAGTCGCGGCTGTTCAGGCTGTGCGAGTTCGTGGGCGACTACTGCATGTGTACGGTGTACCTGGCCAACCAGGACGTGTCGGCCGACGAGCTGGAGCTGCGCAAGGACGAGGTGGCGTCGGTGGACTTCGTAAGCGCCGACATGTTGGTCATGTTCAGCGATTCGGGCGAGTTCTCGAGCGCGCCATACCTGCCGATGGTCATAAGCGCTATGCGCGTGATCGAGCGCAGGCATCACACGTAGGGCATGGCGGCACCGGCGGCATGCCGTCAAATGAGCAAAGCCGGCAGTAGCGCGCGGCCGAGCCGTCCGCGATGCAGACTCGTGGTTATTCGACTAGGGCTGAGGCGGGCGATTCTGTCAGGTCGATGAGCAGTTGGCGCGAGCAGGGGGCGTGGGACAGTGCCCGCGGCGGGCCGCAATGGCAACGGTGCAAGCGATCTATGCAAACGCGAGTGCGGCGGATGTAGCCGTTATCTGCAAGCGGCGGGCCGCAATGACACCACTATAATCAATCTATGCAAACGCGAGTGCGGCAGATGTAGCCGTTATCTGCAAGCGGCGGGTTGCAATGGCAATGGTACAATTAATCTATGCAAACGTGATTGCGGCAGTAGTAGCCGTTATCTGCAAGCGGTGGGCCGCAATGACAATGGTACAATCAATCTATGCAAACGCATGTGCGGCAGCCGAAGCCGTATCTGTAAGCAGCAGACCGCAAGGTCAACCCAACAGGCAGCCTACACAAACGCGCATATGCGGCGACAGCCGTGCCAGTCCGGCGTCGGCACGCCATGAAAGTGCCCGAGCGCATCAATAGCGCCGAATCCGTGGTGGAACGCAAGGCTGCCCAACGAACGCGCCAAGCAAACGCCCAACAGCTAAACCAGGCGCGAGACAAATGCGGTTGCCGCGAATAGCTTGACCTGGCAAGTGCGCAACTCAATTTGGAAAAAAGCGCGCAGGGCAGCTGAAAATGACAAAAAGGCGACGCGCTCATATGATTCATACAATGCAAAACAACGCGCCCACGCAGGAGATCATCCCGCGTGGGCGCGTTAATTGTGTGAACGAACAGCCGCACGAGCTGCTGTGTGAGCGAACAGCCGCACGAGCTGCTGTGTGAGCGAACAGCCGCGCGAGCTGCCGCTGTGTGAGCGAACAGCCGCGCAAGCTGTCGTTGTGTGAGCAAACAGCCGCGCAAGCTGTCGTTGTGTGAGCAAACAGCCGCACGGGCAGCCGCTGTGTAAGCGAACAGCTGCGCAGGCTGTCGTTGTGTGAGCGAACAGCCGCACGAGCTGCCGCCGTGTAAGCAAACAACCGCGCGCATGGCCGGCGAAATGGACTTAAATCCAGCGCAGCCGCTCATGCCAGGTCATTCGGCCTCGATCCACTCCGGTGTGAGCCGCCGCTCGACCGGGAATGCCAGCGCGCGCAGTTCGGGCGGCAGCTCGGGTATCAGTCCGGGCAGCGCGCCTATGCCGCGTATCGGTATGTGCGTGCGCGCGGCGACCTCGCTTATCACCGCATGACCCTGGATAATGTCCTGCGGACTGGTCTGGGCCTGGAGGTTTGAGTTGTTGACGATGCCGGTAATCGCCACGCGGGCGCGGCCCTGTATCTCGGCCATCATTTCGATTATGTCGTCGGCGTTGGACGACAGCGGCCTGAACGTGTTTATCACATAGAGCAGGTCACAGCCCTCGCGCTCGAGGTAGGGCCGATACTGGCCCAGCGCCGCCGCGCCAACTTCATTGCCGCCCACGTCGATTATCACCTGCAGCTTGGGGCGCTCGAATATCCGGAGTATGCTCGCCGGCAGCGCCGGTATGTCTACCGTCGTCAGCGCGAACGACGGCTGCTCGACCTCTATGCCCTCGCTGAGCAGTTGAGCGCGCTGAGTCGAACTGCGAAAATAAGGGTTTACTATGTCCAGGTCGACCAGCATGACTTCGCTCTCGCCCGCTGCGCGCAGGTCATATGCGGTGCTCAGCGCTATCTCGGTCTTGCCACTGCCATAGTTGCCTACAAATGCCGTTATACGGCCCTTTCGATCTATCATCGGTATCCTTTCATGCGCTGCGAGCCGCGTCATTCGTCATCATATTCTATATCGCGCGTTATGCCGGCCTTGCGCACCGCTATCGTGCGCGGCGCAGGTTGTGGCGCGGGTTGAGGCGCGTGGGTGTCCGGTTGCACCGCTATTGTGTGCGGCGCATACTGTACCGGGCGCTGCTGTGTGGGTTGCGTGGCCTGAACCGGGCGCTGCTGTGTGGGCTGCGTGGCCTGCACCGGGCGCTGTTGCGCGGGCTGCGTGGCCTGCACCGGGCGTTGCTGCGCGGGTTGCGTGGCCTGAATCGGGCGCTGCTGCGCGGGCTGCGTGGCCTGCACCTGCTGTGCAGATTGCTGCTCGGCTACGCGCGCCTTGCGCCTGCGTGACCGCGACTCATAGCCCTCGACCGTGCGCCGGACCGGCATATCGCTTGCCGGGGCGGGCCTGGTTCCTGACGCGGCCTGATGTGCGCCGGTATGGCGAGCGGGCCGCGCGGGCTCCTGCGCCGCGGGTTTGTCCGTTGACTGGGGCTGGCGCTGCGCCTCGGGTTTACCCATTGACTGGGGCTGATGCTGCGCTGCGGACTGTGCCGGCGCCTGCGCTTGCTGCATCTCGGGCTGTGCCGTGGGCGGCGGTGCGACCGTCTCCTCGAACACCGGCATTTCGGGCAGCTCCATCTGAGCCGGGCGGTTCTCGCCGATGCCTATCGGCATGAACTGCGGCCCGCGGCCCGTGTACACGCCGTACATCGGCATGTCGCGTTCGCTGCGCACGAACTGTGGCGGTTCGCCAAAGAGCGGTTCCTCAGCCTGCGACTCATCAGCCTGCGGCGGCTCCTGCGCCAGCGAGGCCAACTGCGCGCTGTCCTCAGGGGCGATTATGTGTTCCGGTTCATAGCCCTCGGCGTCCAGCGCGGGCTGTTGGGGCGCTGGCTGGCCATATGTCGGGGAGTCGCCATCAAACGCCGTCGAATCGGCGGCAAGCGGCTGCGGGTCGGCGGGGTATTGGCTGCCCGCATACTGGTCGGCGGTGATGCGGTCTGTGGAGTATTGACCGGCGGGATATGCTTCATCTGCATGTCGGCCATCCGCGTATTGACCGTCCGCATACTGCCCGGCTACGTATTGAGCATCCGGGCCTTGACCGTTCGCGTACTGCCCGGCCATGTATTGGGCGTCCGAGCGCAGGCCGTCGGAGTACCGCCCGGCAGCGTATTGGGCATCCGGGCCTTGACCGTTCGCGTACCGCCCGGCAGCGTATTGGGCATCCGGGCCTTGACCTTCCGCGTACCGCCCGGCCATGTATTGGGCATCCGAGCGCGGGCTGTCCGCGCGCTGCCCGGCGGCGTATTCACCGTCTGCGCGCGCGTCGGGCTCAAGCGGTTGTACGGCAGTGCGCCCTGCATATTGGCCATGCTGCTGTTCGACCTGTATATGCTGCGACGGCTCGTAGACCTGGGCGGCCTCGTAGACCTGGGCGGGTGCGTCGGCCTCGCGCTGGGGTGGGCGCGCATCCAGTGGGGCGGAGCGACCGTTGCGGCGCTCATCGCGCTGGCCCTCATAGCCTTCCAGCACGCGCCGGTAGCCCGCGTACTTGAGGCGCGGCTGCTCCTTGACGAATGGCCGCGACACGTAGCCGCGCGCGCGCCTGAGCGTGGTCAGCCACACATGGTAGGGCTGCCAGCGCATCAGGTATATCGTGTAGTCCACGACCAGCCCCGCTATCAGCAGCACGCCCACTATCGTGAGCCAGTTGTCCGAAAACCAGGGCATGAATTCATTCTGGCCGCCGGTCGCCAGCATGGACCAGAACCAGTTGTATATTATCTGCATCCAGCTCAGCAGCGCCGAAAACAGCCACTCTGTAAACCCGTTAAGTCCCATTTAAGCCTCTCCTTTGCGGTATGGGGTATGCCAAATATTGGGCGTAGGCGGACGGGAGTTTGTTCCCGCGCGGGCAACGGGGCGCGGCAAATGCGTCGCGCCCCGGCAGTATCATTGTATCGTGACCTTGATGGTCGCGGGTTCTATGTTGATGTCGAGATCGGCGTCGGAGTCGATCTGGCAGTAGACCGGCAGTTCGTATTCGCCCTCGGGCAGGCCGGTAACGTCGACGTAGAGCTGCACATCGCCGCGGCTGAGCGCGCTTATCTGGGTATACGGGCCGGTGACGGTCACGGTGAAGTCGCGGCTGCGGGTTGCGGTGAGGCCCTCGGCCAGGCCGGTCAGCTCGGGCGTCATCGAGTCGAACGTGCGGCTTATCTGGCGCTCGCTAATGCGGATGGTGACCAGGACCTCCTCAGTGGACAGGTATTTCATGTCGCTCTGGCGATTGACGCGGGTGGTCTTGGTGGTGGTTTCGCTCATGTCGTTTACGTTTATCGAGTAAATCTGCACCGTGTCGAGCGAGTCCAGGAAGCGCTGAGCGCCGGCGACGGCTATCTCGGAGGGCTGCACCTCAACGGCGTCTATCTGATAGCCCTGGGCGACGGTGCCGGTTATGACCTTGGCCAGGTCGGTCTCAACGGGTATGTTTTGTATCGGGTAGGCGTCGACGCTGGTTATGACCGAGCTGGTCGTCGTCGACACCGCTGGGAACGATACGGCGCGCTGATCGTCGTTCATCAGCGTGAACGACACCGCGCGGGTTATCGAGCCGACCGTGTCCACGCCGCTCAGGTCCATGACGGCGCGGGCGCTGGTGATCTGTTCGACCTGGGACGCGGGGCCGCTGACGGTCAGTATCGACGGGTTGCTGGTGGGCGAGGAGTACCAGAAGTTGTCCTCGTCGGCGCCATCCAGCACCACTTCGACCTGTACGTTGCGCTGCTCCAGCTCGTCGACGTTGAGCGTAACCGAATCGGGGTATATGCCGGTCACGGTGCCGTACACGGTGCTGGCGGTCAGCGGTATCGTCTGCTCGCCGGTTTCGCGTATGCGCGACAGGTCGAGTTCGACGCGCACGTTATTGCTGGTCACGCGGTAATAGTCGCTCTTTGTGACCTCCACGGCCACGCGCACCTGCGGCAGTATCTCGGAGAGCGCCTCGGTTATCGCCAGATCGCGGCTGTCCAGCGTGGACTGATTGGTCGTGTTTATGTAGAGGTTGCTCAGCACGCGTTCACGGGTTATCGTGGTATCGTTGGTCAGCACGAAGCTCCACAGCGCTATCGCCAGCACCAGCGACAGCACCTTCAGCCAGAAGTTGCTCAGCAGCGCCCGCCTGAGCCAGCCCAGGAATTTCTTTATCACATTCATTTGCCGGCCCTCCGTTTCAGCAGCTGCTTCAGGACGCCGGGCTGCGGTTCGCCGTAGATCTGATGGAGCAGTTCGGACAGCGACTTGGCGTCCAGGTAGCGGCTGAGCTTGCCGCCGCGGGCCATAGATATGACGCCGGTCTCCTCGGATACGACCAGTGCGGTGGCGTCGGTGGTTTCGGTAACGCCTATCGCGGCGCGGTGACGGGTGCCCAGGTCGCGGCTAATCGACTGATCGTCGGTCAAGGGCAGTATGCACGCCGCGGCGTACAGGCTCTCGCCGCGCACGACCACCGCGCCGTCATGCAGCGGGGTATTGGGTTCGAATATGTTTTCTATAAGCCCGGCGGATATGCGGGCATCGACCAGCGTGCCGCTTTCTATCACGTCCTTCAGGCCGGTATTGCCCTCTATCACTATCAGCGCGCCCACGCGGCGGCGGGCGAGCCGGGTCAGCGAGTCTACGAATGCATTGACTATGCGCTCTATTTCTATATCGCCGCTGCGCGCCTTGTTGGCGGCGAGTATCTTGCCGCGGCCTATCTGCTCCAGCGCGCGGCGCAGTTCAGGTTGAAATATGACTACCAGCAGTACCGAACCGGTATTGATCAGCTGCACCAGCACCCAGTTGAGCGCGCGCAGGTTGATCGTGGCCGAGAGCCAGGTTACTATCAGCACGACGATAAGCCCCTTGAACACCGAGGAACCGCGCGTCTGCCGGGTAAACCGAAGCAGCTGATATATCAAAAACGCCACGATCAGTATATCGACAACATCCCGCCAGTCGGGACGGTAGAACACGTTCCAGAACATCTCTGTGATCTGTGCCCACAACCACTCCAATCGCTCACCCTCTTGCTGATTATTGGCCGCGGACGCGCCGCGGCAGCGTGTACACATATATTATAGTATATTTCCGCAAGTTATGAAACCCATATTTAGAAGAAATCCGCTTCATATTATTGTCAATTTTGCCAGATTCACGCGCTAAAACGCGGACCGCGCTTAACAGTCAGGGCGTTGACATTGCGCCGTGCGTGAGGCTATACTTTACAAAGAGCGTGCTTGCGCTATTAAATACGGGAAGAAGTGCGTATATATGACGATAGGTATAGGCAACGATCATACTGGGGTGGAGTTAAAGCGCATAATAACCGAGCATCTGCGCGCGCGCGGCTGCGAAGTGGTGAACTACGGCACTGACTCGACCGAATCGACCGATTACCCGATATACGGCGAAAAGGTCGCGCGTGCGGTCGTGGCGGGCGAGTGCGATCTGGGCGTGGTCATCTGCGGCACCGGCATAGGCATATCGCTGGCGGCAAACAAGGTGCATGGCATACGCTGCGCGTGCTGTTCGGAGCCGTATTCGGCGCGGATGGCGCGCGAGCACAACAACGCCAACATGCTGGCGTTTGGCGCGCGAGTGGTGGGGCCGGAGCTGGCCAAGATGATCGTGGATCAGTGGCTGGACGCCGAGTTCAATCCGCGGCATCTCAGGCGCGTGGAAATGCTTGCAGACATAGAGCGGCGCGGTTGAGCGCGAAACTGACGCGGGCGGCATTGCGCGGCGCGGGGGCATCCCCGCGCCGCGCTTGCATTATTATCGGTTATATTTTAAGCTGAAAGCCAAAAAGCGGAAACATATCGCCGTTATATTACGTCTTAACAAAGGCGGCGGCGCGCGCCGCGAGTTTGGACGGGAGGTGTGGCAATGGCTGCAATGGCAAACGGCCCGGAGCCGGGCCCGATAATACGCGTGAGCAACGTGCGCAAGACTTTCCGCGAGGGCGCGAGCCGCACCGATGCGTTGAAAGACGTCAGCTTTGAGATAATGCCGGGCGAGTTCTGCACGATAATCGGGCGGTCGGGCTCGGGCAAATCGACGCTGCTGAACATGTTGGCAGGGCTGGATCATCCCACGCGCGGCCAGATAGTGATACTGGGCCGGCATATAGAGCGCATGAGCGAGGACGAACTGGTGGCGTTCAGGCTCAAGCATGTGGGGTTCGTGTTTCAGTCGTACAACCTGTTCCCGTCGTATGACGCACTGGACAACGTGGCGATGCCGCTGACGTACCGGGGCGTGCCGCGGCGGGTGCGGGAAAAGCGCGCGCGGCGCATGATACAGTCGGTGGGGCTCAAGCACCGCATGCACCACACGCCCAACAAGATGTCCGGCGGCGAACAGCAGCGCGTGGGCATAGCGCGCGCGCTGATAACCAATCCTCAGATAATATTTGCCGACGAGCCCACCGGCAACCTGGACGTAAAGACCAGCGCGCGGGCGCTCAAGCTGATGGTGGACTGCGTGCGCGAGCGCGGCGCGACGCTGATAGTGGTCACGCACGACCCGGAGATGTCGCGCTATGCCGACCATGTGATACGGCTGCTGGACGGCTGCGTGATAGAGAATTCGCTCAATCCCAATCCCGACGTGATACAGCCGCCCGAGGACTCCGGCCAGGATTGGGAGCCCGTGGCGGCGCCCCGGAAGCAGGCCCCGCCGCGGCATCAGGGCTGGCTGGCGCGGCGGCGCGCGGCAAAGCAGGCCGCCAGTAACGCCAAGGCCAGTTCCGACCCGCCGGCTGGGCAGGACGGCATCAGCGCCGAAGCCGCGACGCCGGATAAGGGCGTAAAGGCCGAACAGATCGGCAATGGCGTTGGAGCGGAAGCGAATGCCCAGGTCAAACCGTCCGAACAAGACGGCGATAACACCAAAGCCGCGACGCCGGATAAGGGCACAGAGGCCGAACAGAGCAACGAATGTACCGGAATTGAAGCGAATACGCAGGTCAAACCGTCCGAACAAGACGGCGATAACACCGAAACCGCGACATCGGATAAGGGCACAGAGGTCGAACAGAGCAACGAATGCGTCGGAACTGAAGCGAGTGCCCAGGTCAAACCGTCCGAACAAGACGGCGATAACACCGAAGCCGCGACATCGGATAAGGGCGTAAAGGCAGAACAGATCGGCAATGGCGGCGGGGCGGAAGCGAATACACAGGTCAAACCGTCCGAACAAGACGGCGATAGCACCAAAGCCGCGACGCAGGATAAAAACGCAACGCCCAAGCAGAGCGAACATAGCGCCGTAACGGCCGGACACGCCGATAGCGCATCGACCGTACTCGCCCCGCAGGGCGCAGGGCCGGCGGATGCGAACGCGCCTTACGCGGACGTGCGGGCCGGTCAGACTGACGCGGCACGGCCCGCTGAGTCGCCGGACGACGCGGCCCGGGCCGGCCGATAGGCGTAACTCAAACCCGAAATACTTACGCGCGAGTGGCGCGAGGAGGCAGACAAATGGCATCCAGGAGAATTGTATCGGTGATATGCGCGCTGTGCATTATGGTGGCTATGTGCGGCGCGTCGCCTGCGCTTGCGCGAGAGGGAGACGCGACGCAGGCCGGATCCGCGTTCCAGAGCGGAACGTCGCTCGATGAGCCGCTGACCCCGGCCGTGTCCCAAAGCGAGATCGCGTCGGATGAGTCGCCGGCCGAAGTCGCGTCGGATGAGTCGTCGGGCGAGCCCACATCCGAGCCGCCGACTCAACCCGCTGTGCAGGATGAACCGGCGCCCGAGCCGCCGTCAGATGGCGGCAATACCCCGACCGATCCGCCTCAGACCACGCCCACCGCGACGCCTGCCAGCGCTACGCCGACCGCGGCGACCGGGACGGCTCCGACCACAGCGCCCAACCCCAGTCCTGCGCCGACCGGCGCCGCGCCGACTGCTACGCCGTTCCCGTTCCCGGAGCAGATGCAGATATTGACTGACCGGCGCCAGGTGTGGACGGGCATGCCGGTAGTGTACACGATAATCGGCCTGAGCAAGGACAGCGTGCTGGCGGTGTACGATCCGGCGACGCCGGTAAACGACCCGGATCATCCGGTGTTGCTGGCATGCACCGACGGCTATCCCGACCCGTATCTTCAGATACCGCGCATGACCTGGAACGAGGAACTGCTGGGCTGGCAGTTCGCGTATACGCCGCAGCAGGCCGGGCCGTTCCAGCTGATGTGGCGGCTGTACGCCGACGGCCAGCTGCTTGAGTGGCGCGACTATACCGAGATGAACGCGCAGGACGTGATAACCGCCTATGCGCCGCCCACGGTGCAGGTGTATTCGATGGACTCGAGCGGCCACGCCGGCGATCAGCTGGAGCTGGTCGTGGATACCGATCTGAGCGTGACTTCGGTCACGCTGGTGGATGAGAGCGGCGCGCCGCTTGCGTATGTCGACTCGGTGACGTGCGAGGAGATGACCAGCCGCAAGCGCTGGACCTGCGTGTACCGCATCTACGACCCCGGCACGCATCGCATATCCGCGCTCGCGTCGGCGCTGCTCGAGTACGTGGAAAAGACGGCGCAGTCGCCGCTTGTCAGCGTGGGGGTGTTGCCGTCTGTGACGCCGTTGCCCTCGCCGGGCGACCTGCCCACGCTGGAGCCGGATGCCACGCTCGATCCGGACGCGACCGAAGCCCCCGCGCCGGCGACCGGCTATGTGCGCTTTAAGCAGGTGCCCAGCGCCGACGCGCAGGTCGGCGACGACATAACGCTCAATCTGGACGTAGAGTTTGCGGGCTACGACGGCAGCCGCATCAACTACACCGACCCGGCGTTTTACGATTACGTGGACTACATAGAGGTGCAGCCCGAGATATCGGCCGATCCGTATCCGTTCGTAGTCGACGAATCGCTGCAGCGCATAATAATCCGCAGCTACGAGGAGATGCAGCAGCAGCCGTTCAGCTTCAACGTAAAGGTCAAGTCGTCGCTGAGCAACGGCACGTACACGTTCAACTTCACGCTCAGATACCGGCTCAAGGGCCGCACCGATCCCGAGCCAGACGCGACTGAGGCCGGCATGGTGTTCGTAAGCGGCGCCAAGGAGCCGTCCAGTGGCGGCGGCGGCGGTGGCGGTGGCGGCGGCGGAGTGACGCTGCCCGCGACGCAGGCCAAGCTTATGGTCGAGTCGCTGCGCACCGATCCGGCTTCGCCCCACGCCGGCGACACGTTCGACGTGATACTTACGCTGCGCAACACCAACGAAAAGCAGTACGTGCAGAACATCACGCTGACCTACGCCACCGACAACGACGTGCTGATGCCCGCCAACGGCTCGTCGAGCTTCTACATAGACAAGATCGGCGCGGGCAAGACGTACGAGCTGACGCTGCCGGTCACGGCGCGCCCCGACATGCCCGACACGCCGGTCAAGCTCAACCTGTCGATAGACTACGAGGACAAACAGGTCAACAAGATCAGCGCCACGCAGTCGATGGTCATAAACGTAAGGCAGGTACAAAAGCTCAAGCTGGACGAACTGGTGGCGCCGCAGGGCGAGGTCATAGTGGGCGAGTCGGCGTCGTTTACGATGAACGTGATAAACTCGGGACGCACGACGCTGTACAACGTGTCGGCGGCGATGCTGGAGAGCGATCAGTTCATGACGGCGGGCTCGGCGTACGTGGGCAACCTCGAGGCCGGCAGCAGCAAGGAAGTCGAACTGGACATATATCCCAACGCCGAAGGCCCGGTCGAAGGCACGCTGCGCGTCACCTACGAGGACGCCAACGGCAACCAGTCGCACGAGGATACGCCGTTTTCGATATACGCCTCGGCGATGCAGGAGGACACGGGCTACTATGAGCCGGTCATCGAACCCACGCCCGAGCCGGAACACGAGCTGGCCGGCATAGTCGCGCGACTGCCCTGGTGGGTGTACGGCGCGGCGGGGCTGTTTGTGATATGCATCGTGATGTTGATAGCGCTGGCCGTGCGCCGCCGCAGCATGGATTCTATGATGGACTACGACGACGAGTAGCCGCGGGGGTTGTCAGATGAGATTTGCCGACATTGTGGCATACAGCCTTAAAAACCTCAGGCAGAACAAGGGCCGCACCATAGCCACCATGGTCGGCGTCGTGCTGGGCACGCTGCTGGTGGTGCTGATAGTTGCAATAGGCAACGGCGCCAACAAGTCGATCATGGACAGCATGGAGCAGAATACCAACCTGATGCTGATAAACGTGTACCCCTACTATGGCGGCGGCGAGGAAAGCGGCCAGCCGCGCGTCACCAAGCTGACCGATACCACGTTGGCCCAGATACGCGCGCTGGAAGGCGTGGAGGCCGTGACGCCGATGACGTATGTATACCTGGGCATGGAGGCCTACCTGATAAACGGCAAGTACGAGATGTACAGCTCGTTTACCGCGGTCGACATGGAGGCGTTTTCCAAGTTCATCGAGCTG
Organism: Candidatus Fimadaptatus faecigallinarum; assembly: GCA_018714445.1. Classification (GTDB taxonomy): domain Bacteria; phylum Bacillota; class Clostridia; order Christensenellales; family Aristaeellaceae; genus Fimadaptatus; species Fimadaptatus faecigallinarum. Next base: position 15,374 of record DVNK01000025.1, read on the forward strand.
AGCGAAGGGCGCGTGGCCACCAATAACCGCAACAAGGTCGAGTTTTTGATGTCGCCGGTCAACATGGTGGAGTTCCGCGATCCGGATGACAAGAACTACGAGTGGGTCGACGTGTATACGCTGCTGCAAAACGATGAGGAGATACCGCTGCCGCGCATAAACTGGCTGAATTCGCCGTTTACGCTGCGCTTCCGTTACTACGACTACTCGGTCGTGACCGAGACCAATCCCACGCCCGAGGAACACACATTCGAACTGGACGCCCGCATGACCGGCATAATCAAGCCCGACAAGAACGACTTTACGTTCTCATACGGCACATATGTCGACATCAAGTGGGTAAAGCAGTTCATCAAGGACAATAAGAAACTGCTGGAGGACCTGGGCAGCGTGCCCAAGCTGGACAGCTACGACAACGTTTACGTCAAGGCGCGCAGCGTCGATGAGGTCAGCACGGTGCTCAAGGGCTTAAACGAGCTGGGCGTGCAGTACAGCAGCCCCATGCAGTGGATAGAGGAGCTCAAGGCGTCGACCAACAAGACCCAGATGTTCCTGATGTTCATAGCGATGTTCACCATGCTGGCGTCGATAATGTCGATATACAACACGATATCGATGTCGGTGCAGGAGCGCAAGCGCGAGATAGGCATAATGAAGGTGCTGGGCTGCGGGATATCGCGCATACGGGCGATGTTCCTGTCCGAGGCGATGATGATAGGCTTTGGCGGGGGGCTGATGGGACTGGTGTTAAGCTTCCTGCTGGCGCAGCTGATAAACAATGTGCCGGCGATAGGCGCGCTGCTGAGCCAGCTGATGGGCGCGTCGGCGTTTGGCAGCGGCGGGCTCAGCGCGATAATCACGCCCGAGCTGGCGCTGATGACGTGGCTGGGCGCGATACTGGTGTCGGTGCTGTCGGGCTACATACCCGCCAACCGTGCCACGCGCATGTCGGCGCAGGAGGCCATCCGCTCGGTGGGCTGAGCGCCCTGCCAGGCAAGCAATAACCACAGACAGGCCGTCGGGGCGTTTGAGCGCTCCGGCGGCTTTTTTGTGTAGCGGCGATGGGATGGCCACATGCGTTGCAAGCAGGGCATGCCACATCGTGCGGCACTGCGCTGCCGGATACAAAGCGTGGCCCCTGGGTGCGCGGGCATTCCGGCGGAGTCAGTTCCGCTGGGGCCGGCCAACCGGCTGATCTCGGGCGCGGCGTTGATGCATCTGACGGGTTGAACTGCGGCCGCTTTGCGCGGCGCGATGCCGCGATGGCCGCACGGCCGCGCAGATGCGTGCTCGGGCAGACTTACGTCCGCTCAACCGCGCGCACGTATAGAAATGCAAATCGATAGAGTAATACGCCTTGTGCGCGCCGCATGGCGATGCGAATAGTCCTGGCCCAAGGTGGGACGCGCCACAGCCGTGCATCCGTGTGGGTTGATGCCAAGCAGGTCGCGCGCTTGTACAGGCAGGCGTTTGGAGCGTATAGCTTCACGCGCGATGATGCGGCAAATCAGATGCGTATACCATGCAGCCGCATGCCGCAACGACCGCGTGCCAATATGGCCGGACGCCCAATATTCGTGCGCTCGCGTGGGCTGACGCCAAGCAGGTCGCGCGCTTGTACAGGCAGGCGTTTGGAGCGTAGAGTATCACGCGCGACAGTGCGGCAAATCAGATGTGCATGCTATGCAGCTGCATGCCGCAACAGCCGCATGCCGTAATGACCGCATGCTAATATGGCCGGACACCCAATATTCGTGCATCCGCGTGGGCCGACGCCAAGCAGGTCGCGCGCTTGTACAGGCAGGCGTTTGGAGCGTATAGCTTCACGCGCGACAGTGCGGCAAATCAGGTGCGCATACCATGCAGTCGCATGCTGCAATGACCGCGTGCCAATATGGCGGGCCACCCAATATATGTACGCTCACGCGGGCTGACGCCGGACAGACGCACACATGCGCGGCCAAATGCACCGCCAACCGCACGCCTGCTTGACCGGCTGCCCGACGGCGCATATGCGTGGCCAGTCGCACCAGCCGCCACGGCACCGCCATAGCCGTACAGACCGCACCGTGGGACGAGAGCGAAGCCTGCCTATCAGGCGCCGCCGCGTGCCGTCAGATGCGATAACTACCACAAGTCAGCATGGCCCAACGGCGGAGTTGCGGCGCAATGCTCCCCAAAAACAAGGCCCGGCGTCGCCCATACGGGCGGCGCCGGGTAACTCATGAGCGTTCGTATTTATCAGGTTCGTATTAATCAGGCCGCAGTCTCCTCGGTCGCGTCGTCGGTCACGGTCTCGACCGCATCCCAGGTGCGAACCTGGCCGGTGTAGATCGCGGTTATCTGCGCGGAGGTGATGCTGGTGATCGGGTTCTCAGCGTTCACTATGACCGCTATGCCGTCGTGAGCGAAGGTGGTCTGAGTCAGCGTTGCCAGCTCGTCTTCCTTGAGCGCGCGGCTGGACATGCCGATGTTGACCTTGCCCTCAGTTACGTCCTTGATGCCCGCAGAGGAGCCGGAGTAGGTTATCTCTATGGTCACGTCGGGGTTGAGCGCCACATAGCCTTCCTTCAGCGCTTCGATGACCTTCTCAACCGAGGTGGAACCGGACAGGGTTATCTTGCCGGTGAGGCCGCTTGCGGTGTACTCGGTCGCAGCTACGGCCTCGGAGCCGTCGGCAGTCGTCGCGGTGTCGTCGGTAGCGGTCACGTAGCCGCGCTCGGCGACTATCGCCTGACCCTGGGTGCTCATAACGTATTTGATGAAGTCGGCGGCCAGCTCGTCTTCAACGCCGGTCTGCGTGGCCAGTACGAACGGACGCGCCAGCGCATAAGAGCCGTTCTTCACGTTTTCGACGGTCGCCTCAACGCCGTCCACGGGCAGCGCCTTGACGCTGTCGGTCACCGCGCCCAGCGAGGTGTAACCTATCGCCTGAGCGTCGACCTCGACCTTGCTGGTCACGGCGTCGGTCGAATCGACCAGCACGGCTTCGGGGTACAGCATGTCTTCGGTGCCCTCATCGGTCTCAACTACTATGTTCATCATCTCATCGAATGCTCCGCGCGTGCCCGAGCTGGCTTCACGCGATATGACCGTTATCTCATCGGTCGCTTCAAACGCCAGCGCCGAACCGCTCAGCATCATGGCACCCGCCAACAACAGACTTGCAAGCTTCTTCATTTTTCTCGTCCTCCATATGTTCCTGTTTACTTTCCTTGCGACAGTTGCAGTATACCGCCCTTGAGTAAGCGGCCTGACTGCGCTGCGTGAGAAGGACGTAAGATGTGGTACGCGCCGGAGCTTACATATCCCAGCCGCCGCCGCAACCAAAGCGTAAAGCAAGAGCGCAACCGGCGAAAAGCGCAATCGACGCGCCATGCGACAGGCACGGCCTCAAAGCGACGCGTGCCGCCGCAATGCCGTGCGGCACGTGAGCCGCGGCGGGTCGCATGGCCGTAAGAAAGCGGCATCGCGTGGAACAGACGCGCAAACGCGCCGTCCGCGGCGTTGCGCGGCGTCGCCCGGCGTCGGCTGCGGCAGCGGGCCTGGTTCTGCTGCGGCGCGGTGCTGATATAGGCAGCTTGTGCGGGCGCGGCGCGCATGCGTAAATCGCGTGCCATGCCAATGAGATTGCGATCTGTGTGAGCGCGGCTTTGCATAACCGAATTTGAATCATGCGCCGGGCACATGCAATTTGCGCAAATGCATCTCGCCCAACCGCGATGCGCGCAGGCGCACCGCGTCCCGGACATGACAAATTGGCGGTGCAGGCGCACCGCGTCCAAACATGACAAATGGGCGACGTATGTGCATCGCGTCCAGGATGTGACAAATCGGCGGTGCAGGCGCACCGCGTCCGAACATGACAAATGGGCGTCGGATACACATCGTGCCCCGGACATGACAAATCGGCGGTGCAGGCGCAACGCGCTCGAACATGACAAATGGGCGTCGGATGCGCACCACGTCCCGGACGTGACAAATCGGCGGTGCAGGCACACCGCGCCCGGACATGACAAATGGGCGACGTAAGCGCACCACGTCCCGGACGTAACAAATTGGCGGTGCAAGCGCACCGCGCCCGAACATGACAAATCGGCGGCGGATGCGCGATCCGCCGCCGACACTCAAAACCCTGAGGTTTCCGGGGCTGAGCCCGGGTATATGTTTACGCGCGCCGCGCCTGAGGCGGCGTCGGTTTTATGCGTATTCGGGCTGGAGCAGGCCGTAATTGCCGTCGTGGCGCACATACACCACGCATATGCTCTCGGTATCCTGATTCATGAACACAAAGAAGTTGTGGCCCAGCAGCTGCATCTGCGCGATGGCGTCCTCGACTGCCATCGGGCGCACCGGGAAGGTCTTTGTGCGGGCGAGCTTGGGCGCGTCCTCTTCATCGACCTCGTTCTCGGGGAAGTACTCGGGCGCCTCGGTGAACGCGCCCTCCTTGAGCCGCTTTTCAAGCCGCGTGCGATACTTGCGTATCTGACGCTCGATCTTTTCAAGGCAGCGGTCCATCGCCTTGAACATGTCCTCGGCTTCCTCTTCGGCGCGGATTATGCCGCCCTCTATCGGTATCGTGATCTCGCAGATGTTGCGATTGTTGCGCTCCAGCGACAGGCGCGCCTGCGCTTCCACCTCGGCGCCGAAATACCTGTCGAGCTTGTTGAGCTTGCGGGTCAACCGGCTCTCCACCGAATCGCTAATATTGAAGTTCTTTCCACTTATAGTTATACGCATATATCAGCATCTCCTGACGCGATGCGCCGCCTGAGCGGCCTCGCATTTATTTTTTCATATTGCGGGTACAGCGACTATTTCAATGGCCTCGCCCCCTTTAAAAAAAGAATGGCCGCGTGGGCCATATGGACAGCGCCCACTGAGTTTACTATGATATTACGTTTCTACCTCGCCGGGGCGATTTCCTGCCTGTTCACAGATTTGGCAGTGAAAGTTCACAATTTCGTGACCAGCCTGGACAAAACTGTCCCGTAGGCGTGACCTACGCGAATTAACCCGCTGTTCGCTGGCAATGCGAATGCGGGCGATGATATAATGCATGTTGATTTATACGCGCTGAAATACGCATGGGAAGGGCGGTAGGGCTGGCTATGAGCATACGCCAAAACTACAATCACACGCTATATGCGTGCTACACGGGTTACATAACTCAGGCGATAGTCAACAACTTTGCGCCGCTGCTGTTTTTGACGTTCCAGGGCGAATTCGGGCTGACGCTGGACATGGTGGCGCTGCTGGTGGCGGTTAACTTCGGCACGCAGCTGGTAGTGGACTATCTGAGCGCGCGGGTGGTGGACCGGATAGGCTACCGGCCGTGCATAATAGCGGCGCATCTGTTCAGCGCGCTGGGACTGATAGGGCTGGCGGTGCTGCCGGGGCTGGTGCCGGGCGCTTACGCGGGGCTGATAGCGGCGGTGATACTCTACGCGATAGGCGGGGGCATAATCGAGGTGCTGATAAGCCCGATAGTGGAGGCGTGCCCGACCGAGCGCAAGGAGGCCGCGATGAGCCTGCTGCACTCGTTCTACTGCTGGGGGCATCTGTTCGTGGTGGTGGCGTCGACGGTGTTCTTCCAGCTGGCGGGGATAGGGTCCTGGCGGGTCATGGCGTGCATATGGGCGATAGTGCCGGCGCTCAATGCGGTGTACTTTACGCATGTGCCGATTAACACGCTGGCGGCCGAGGACAGCAAGGGCATGACGCTGGGCCAGCTGGCGCGCAACGGCATGTTCTGGGTGCTGATGCTGCTGATGATGTGCTCGGGCGCCGCCGAACAGGCCATGAGCCAGTGGGCGTCGGCGTTTGCCGAGGCGGGCCTGAACGTGTCCAAGACGATGGGCGATCTGCTGGGCCCGTGCATGTTTGCGATAACGATGGGTTCGGCGCGGGTCATATACTCGCGCGTGGCCGACCGGCTGCCGGTAGCGCCGGCGATGACGATCTGCGGCGCGCTGTGCATAGTCAGCTATCTGCTCGCGGGCCTGAGCGCGAACCCGGCCATGGGCCTGATAGGGTGCGCGCTATGCGGATTCTCGGTGGGCGTGATGTGGCCGGGCTCGTTTTCAACGGGCGTGAAGGCGCTGCCGGCGGGCGGCACGGCGCTGTTTGCGCTTATGGCGCTGGCGGGCGACCTGGGGTGCTCGAGCGGGCCCACGCTGGTGGGACTGGTGTCGGGCGCGGCCAATGACAATCTGCGCGCGGGCTTTCTGGCGGCGCTGGTGTTCCCGGTGCTGCTGATAGTTGCGGTCAACCTGGTGCAGCGCCGCATGAGCCGTAGCTGATGCGCGCAGCGCCGATAAGCAGGCCGGCAATACGCGGGACGCCTATGCGCGACCCGATGGACGGCGCGCCAATACACGGTATACAGACGCTTATGCGCAATATGTGACAAACCGACCCGTTGCCGGAAATGGCAGCGGGTCGGTTTGTTTACAAATGGACGGGATGCGCATAACGAGTCCTCGCGCAATTTGAGCAATCCCGGCGAGAATTCAGATCTGCACCAGCAGCGTCGAACTCAACGCGCAGTGCGGCTGCTGCGTCAATCCAGAAGAGCGTCCATTGAAATCGCGCGGCAGGAAGGTTGGCGGCTGTGGCGGCAGGTGGTCAGTCTACGGCGGCGGGTCGCTCGTCTGCGGCGATGGAGACCCGGCGGTTGCGCGGTGAGCCGGGCATGACGGAGTTTGCTGCTCCGGGCCTGTGCGCGTTGACCGGATGTGCGGCGCGCTTACGCTCAGATGGATATCCACCAGCACACGCCATATCTGTCGATCACGGTCGCGCAGCAAGAGCTCCATGGAACCGCGTGTATGTCCTCCAATACTGCGCCGCCGTCGCTCAGCACGTCGAATGCGTGCCGTACGCGTGCCTCGGTGCCCATCTCAAACGCGTTGAAGGTCATCGTCTGCCACTTCAGGCGGTGAACCAGCGCCACGTCACAGGGGTTCTTTGCTTCGGCTATGGCCAGAAAGCCCTCGCCATCGACCGACAGCTCACAGTGTTCATAGGCGGTGCCGCACTCGTTTTTTATCGCGAAAGTTATTTCGGCGCCGAATGCGTCGCAGTATGTCCTTGCCGCCTCAATGCTGTCCTTTACGTAGACCTGGGTGTAGTTTTTCATATATCAGCCTCCTGCCGGTCAGTCGGGTTGCGAGCGCGTTCGGCGACAGCGCCCGCGACAGGCCCCACGACCGGGCTGCACGCCGATAAATGCAGCTGTGGACTCTGTCAGCTGCACGGAAAGCCCGCCGCCGACCGCGCGGTTCAACATTCGCGGCCGCATGCCGCCGCGCGCCGGACATGCCCGTACGGGCGGCGGCTCAGTCCGCATATTCGCCGCGCTGTATGCGCTCGTTGAGTTCGCTCAGCTCGAGCCAGCGGTCGAGCTTGGCGGCGAGCTGGGCGTCGACCTCGGACTTGCGCGCATCCAGTTCGCCCAGTTTGACGTAGTCGCTGGCGGCGGCGTCCATCTGCGACTGGAGCTGGGCGCTTTGAGCTTCGAGCGCGGCTATGTCGTCCTCTATCGTGTCGAACTCGCGCTGCTCGCGGAATGTGAAGCGCAGCTTGTGCCTGCCCGTGCGCGGGCGCTCGGCCGGGGACTGCTCGGACGGCTGTGCGCCGGTTCGGGCTGCGGTTGCAGCCGCTTCGGCCTGCGCGGCTTTGGCCTGTGCGTCGGCCAGTTCGCGGTAGTCGGTGTAGCCGCCCACGCTGTCGACTATGCCGGACTCGGTGAACGCAAACACGCGCCGGGCAAACTTGTCCAAGAAGTAGCGATCGTGCGAGACCGCTATGACCGGCCCCGGGAACGTGGCCAGATAGTCCTCGAGTATGGTCAGCGTCTGTATGTCGATGTCGTTGGTAGGCTCGTCCAGCAGCAGCACGTTGGGCGCGCCCATGAGCACCTGCATAAGGTACAGCCGGCGCTTTTCGCCGCCCGACAGCCGGGAGGCGGGCGTGTACTGCATCGTCGAGTTTATCAGGAACTGCTCGCAGAGCTGGCTGGCGGTCAGCACGCCGTCGCGGGTGGGTATGGCGTTGGCGATGTCGCGCACCGCGTCTATCACGCGCTTGTCGGGCGGGTATACCGGCACCTCCTGGTGCAGAAAGCCTATGCGCACGGTCTCGCCGCGCACTATCTGGCCGCTGTCGGGGGCGAGTTCGCCGGATATCAGCCCGAGCAGCGTGCTCTTGCCGCAGCCGTTGGGGCCGATTATGCCTATGCGGTCGTCGCGCATAAGCGAATATGAGAAGTCGCTTATAAGCGCCTTGCCGGCGTAGGATTTGCATATGCCTTCAAGCTCGATCAGCTTTTTGCCCAGGCGCGCGTGGCCGGTGGTTATCTCCATCTGGCGGGCGGCGGACTGCTCGGCGGCCTGTTGGCTCAGCTCGTCGAAGCGCTCGACGCGAAAGCGCTGCTTGGTAGTGCGCGCCGCCGCGCCGCGCCGTATCCACTTCAGCTCGTTGCGGTACAGCGCCTGCAGCTTGCGCCGGGACGCCTCCGCCATCTGTTCGCGTTCGGCCTTGAGCTCGAGGTAGCGCGAGTAGTTGGCCTCGTATTCGTGGACTGCGCCGGCCTCGACCTCGACTATGCGATTGCAGACGCGCTCCAAGAAGTAGCGGTCGTGAGTGACCATCATCAGCGCGCCGCTGCGCCGGGCGAGCTGGGTTTCCAGGTATGCGATCATCTCGGCGTCGATGTGGTTGGTGGGCTCGTCGAGCAGCAGCAGGTCGCAGGGGCGTATCAGCGCCGCGGCAATGGCTACGCGCTTGCGCTGGCCGCCCGACAGCGTGGTCACATCGGCCTGCGTATCGGTTATGCCCAGGCGGGTGAGCATGGCGCGGGCTTCGTATTCCTGCTCATCGCCGTGGGCGGGCAGCTGATGGAACACGGCTTCCATTACGGTCATGTGCTCGGGAAACTCGGGCGACTGCGCCAGATAGCTCACCCGTGCGCCCGACGATACCACCACATTGCCGGCGTCGGGTTTGAGCACGCCGGCGGCTATGCGCATGAGCGTGCTCTTGCCGGCGCCGTTTGCGCCGATAACGCCTATGCGGTCGCCCTCGCCGACGTAAAGCGACACGCCGTCCAGCACCGGCGCATCTATGTAAGACTTGGTTATCTTCTCAAGTGAAAGTATGTTCACGTGCCACCTCGCGGTAAGTCTATCGAATTTGCATATGATATTATATCGCGCTCGACGGCGCTTTGCAAGCGCAGCGCCATGCCGGTGCGGTGTCCCGGCGAAGGCTGCACGGCTGAATGTGTGGCGGCGTGGCCGGCCTGCCTTCAGTGGATGCAAATGCGCGTCGCTGCGTGAGAGTTGCGTTTTGCATGGAGCGGTGTCATACCGAAGGCGTCCCATAGGTGCGGCAGAAGGCGAGATGGACTGCTCATCTGCGGACGCCTGAGCGGGGATGTTCGTCTGCGGGCAGGCGGCATAAATGCGCGTTGACGCGCTCTGTCTTGCGTCGCGCGAAAGCTGCGCGGCCATGGAGCAATAAGCCGCGGGCTGCGGTAAACTGTCGCTACGTTTTGCAAAAGCGCGCTATACACCCGCGTCGGGCCATGGTAGAATCAGGGGGAGCGGTCGTGGCAGGTGCCGGGAGATGTCAGTGCGCCCGACGGAATCAGCGCAGTGCGCCGCCCGGCCCTGCCCGCATAATGCAATTAGCACAAAGGCGCGGGACCCACCCCGCAAGGAGGTTTATATGTCGATAAAGCTGATAACGATAGACCTGGACGGCACGCTGCTCAACAGCGCCAAACAGGTGTCCGAGCGCAACCGGCGCGCGCTCATGGCGGCGGAAGCGCAGGGCGTAATGGTGACGTTGGCATCGGGGCGGTGTTCGCCGGTGGTGTGGGGGTTTGCGCGCATGGCCGGGCTGAAAGCCAGCCCGGTGATATCCAACAACGGCCCGCGCGTGCAGGGCCCGGACGGCGCGACGCTGGCCGAAAAGTGCCTGGATCCCGAAGCCGCGCGCGAGGTCATGCGCCGCTGGGATGGCATGGGGATGTTCTACATACTGTACAGCGGCGACGTGATGTACTACTCATACCGGCCCGAGGATTACCAGCGCTTTGCCGAGGCCGCGGCCGGCCCCGACGCCACGCCGCGTCACGTATTTGACGGCGATGCGCGCTATGAGGCGGGCGCGCGGCACGCCCATAAGCTGGTGTGTTTTGACGACGACACCGCGCGGCTGGAGCGTGCGCGTGCGCTGCTGGACGGCATGGGCGACGCGCTGGAAGTCAACTCGTCCTGGTGGAACAACATTGAGGTCATGCACCGGGGCGTCGACAAGGGCTGGGCAGTGCGCAAGCTGCGCGAGATATACGGCCTGGAGCGCGACGAGGTGATGGCGTTCGGCGATAACGACAATGACCGCGAGATGCTGCGCGAGGCAGGTTGGCCGGTCGCGATGGCCAATGGCTCGGACGGTCTGAAGCGCATTGCGCGCATAATCGCGCCCGACTGCAACGACTCGGGCGTGGGCCGCGTCGTCGAGGAATACGTGCTCGGCGGGCAGATCAAGTGAGGCGGTAATGGCGTTGACGCGGGGCAGGGCCGCTGTCTGCGCGGAAGGGGTCGCGTTACGGAACCGCCGTTCGCGCAAAATAGGCCATGCGGCAGACCGGACGGGCGGCGAGCCGGTGATGTGAATACCGTGCGTCCGGCGGGCGCACTAAATGAGCTGGGGAGTAATGAATTATGGCAAACAATGAAAATGGCGCTCCGCAGGTCGCGCTTGTCAGATGCGCCGACTATGCGCCGGAGCGAGTGGACGCTGCGCTGGAGCGCGCGTTGGAGCTGGCGGGCGGGCTGGAAGCGGTTGTAAAGCCCGGCATGAGGGTGTTTGTAAAGTGCAACCTGGTGATGCGCAAGGCCCCCGAGGCCGCCGCGACGACGCACCCCGAGGTGGTGCGGGCGCTGTGCGAGCGGATACGGGCGTTGGGCGCGACGCCGGTGATCGGCGACAGCCCGGGCGGAGCGCTGGGCGCGGCGATGCTCAAGGCGTATTACGCCACGACCGGCATGGCCGACGCCGCGGCGCGCGCGGGCGCGGAACTGTCGCTGGACGATTCGCAGCATACGCGCGACTGCCCGAACGGCCGCACGCTGCACCGCATGGCGATAACCGGCATGACGCTGGACTGCGACGCGGTGATAAGCTGCTCCAAGCTCAAGACGCATGGCATGACGCTGATGACCGGCTGCGTCAAGAACCTGTTCGGGTGCGTGCCGGGCGTGACCAAGATAGAGTATCACGCGCGCTTTAGCCGTCTGGAGCAGTTCTCGGACATGCTGGTTGACATAGAGCGGTGCGTGGCGCCGGTGCTCAGCGTGCTGGACGCGGTGGACGGCATGGAGGGCGAAGGCCCGTCGGGCGGCAGTCCACGGCATATAGGCGCGCTGCTGGTCAGCCGCGACGCGCATGCGCTGGACAGCGTGGCCGCGCGTCTGATAGGGCTCAAGCCGGAACAGGTGTGCACGCTGGCGCGCGCGATGGAGCGCGGGCTGCTCAGGCCGGATGCGGTGCGCGTGCTGGGCGACGCGGTATCCGATCTGGCGATAGGCGACTACGTGTATCCGCGTGCCGCGCGCGACATACGGTTCTTTTCGACTAATCCGGTGCTGGGGCCGCTGGTCAACCGGATTGCCATGCCCAGCCCCCGGTTTGATCCGGCGCGGTGCGTAAAGTGCGGGCTATGCCAGCGCTCGTGTCCGGCCAAGGCCATTTCGCTGTCGCCATATCCCAAGGCCGATCTGCACAAGTGCATACGCTGCTTCTGCTGTCAGGAGCTGTGCCCCAAGCATGCGGTCGACGTGCGCAAGTCGATACTGCGCCGCATAATAAGGTAGCGCACGAGGCGGTATTGAGTGCAAGCTGAGCGTAGCCTCCTGCGAAAAGCGCTGTCCGATCAGGCACTCGGGCGGCGGCGTGCGCGTGGCAGCGTCAGCCCTGAACCTGCGCCCGGCGCACACGGCTTGCGGCCAGGCGTTGCGCGCTGGACGGTGCATTCTTGCCCGACGTGGACGAGGTCAAGGCCGAACTGCTGCCGGCATATGAGCGGCTGGCAGCGTGAAATGAAAAATTAGCTACTGCGCGCGGGCCGTTCGCCTGAACGCGGATGAAAGGTGATAACGATATGCACATAGTGCTGTTAAGCCCCGAGATACCCCAAAACACCGGCAACATAGCCCGAACCTGCGCCGCGACCGGCGCTAAACTCGACCTGATAAAGCCGCTGGGCTTTGAGATATCCGACCGGTACCTAAAGCGCGCCGGGCTGGACTACTGGCACATGATGGAACTGCGCGTGCACGAGGACTGGGCGGCGTTCATGGCCGCGTATCCGGGCGCGGAGCTGTTCTTCACATCCAAGAAGGCACCGCGCGACTACTGTCAGGCGCGATATCCGGCCGAGCCGTTCTTCGTGTTCGGGCGGGAGAGCCGCGGACTGGCGGAGGATATGCTGAAAAAGCACTGGGAGCGCTGCGTGCGCATACCGATGCGCGAGGGCGCGCGCTCGCTGAACCTGTCCAATTCGGTGGCGATAATCGCCTACGAGTACCTGCGCCAGCGCGATTTTGCGGGGCTGGTCAAAGAGGGTCATCTGGACGCGCCCGAACCCGCAGGCGGCGACTGGGTGGACTATGTTTGAGCGCAGCGCGAGTGCCGGCCGTGGCTGAACCCTGTGCGGGCGCGGCGGCCGGTGCCGGCCGGTTGCGTGCCGGTCGCGATATTTGAATTTATGAGTCTGGTGTAATTGAATCAACGCTGCCGCCATGAGTCGTGCATGGCGGCAGCGTTTTTTGTGGCGCACGATGAGCTGTGTCAGCGTTGATATGACGAACGCATATGGCGCACGGTGTTGATATGGCACTTTCGACGTGCGTGTAGCAATGTTTTATGCGGCGCATGGTAAGCTGTGTTAGCGTTGATATAGCGCGCACCGTGCTGGTATCAGCGTTTATGTGACGCACGTGAGCGGGTATCAACGTTAATGTGGCGCATACTTAGCAGATGTCAGTGTTAATGTAGCGCACACTGAGCAGATGTCAGCGTTAATGTGGCACTTGCTGAGCGGGTATCAACGTTTATGTGGCGCGCGCCGCGTGGGTATCAGCATTTATGTAGCGCACGCCATGCGGGTATCAGTGTTTATGTGGCGCACGCCATGCGGGTATCAGCGTTTATGTGGCGCACACTGAGCAGATGTCAGCGTTAATGTGGCACTTGCTGAGTGGGTATCAGCATTAACGTAATACTTGCTGAGCGGGTATCAACGTTTATGTGGCGCACGCCGCGTGGGTATCAGCGTTAATGTAGCGCACACTGAGCGGGCGGCAGTGTTTATGTGGCACTCGTCGAGTGGGCGACAGCTTTGATATGGCGATGGCGCGCGCCGTGCAGTGCGGCAGCGCTAATATGGCGCTACGCAGAGTGCAGCTCAGCAGCGCACCGGCAAACCGCTTGCCGATACGCTCCGCAGGGCATACGCCTCAATGCGGCAGACCAGGTTTAAAGCCGGGCAAGAGCGACAGTTGCCCGCCCAAAAGCTGGCGCGGCAAGCCGGACAGCCGCTTGAGCTGTCAATCGATTTGGCAGCCAGTGATTTGCCGGAGGCCTGAGCCTGAAAATGTGGCTCCGCGTTGCACCAACGCGCGGGCATGCGGTCGCTTTTCAGCTCATCGGTTGCCTTTGGGCTCATCAAATCTGGCAGCGCCCCGATTAACCGGCATGCCGTGTATCGGGCGATATCCGCCATCCATTCAGCCGCATACGCGCAGTATGAAGTCCGCGCATATGTCGCCATAGGCAAATGAACCGTCCGGCTTGACGTCGCCACAGTAGCCGCAGTGACCGTAACCCTTCATCATGTGCTGCTCTATCAGCGCTTCGGGGTAGCCGTAGTTGAGCAGTACGCGGCGCATCAGCGCATTCTGCTCTACGCGCGCAGGCATGTCGTTTTCGGCGGTTATTATCAGTAGCGGCCGGCCAGGGCGCGCATCGCATATGTGGTACAGCGGCGCGGTCTCGTCGACTATCAGGCGCTTTTCATCCATGCCGCGTTGGCGGAGCAGTTCAAAGTGGGTCGTGGGCTGGCCCGCGTCGAATATGAAGCCGCGCATGTCCTCGGGCGCGATGCCCTGCGCCGCCAGATAGCGCCGGTCAAACGCCAGCATCATCGATATGTACGCGCCCGCCGACGAGCCGCCCAGCACGATCCGCCCGTCAAGGCCGTAATGCGCCAGATGGCCTCGCACCCATGCCAGCGCCTGCGCGCAGTCCTCTATGAACTCCGGGAACCGCGCTGCGGGTATGAGGCGGTAGTTGACCGATACCGTGGCCACGCCCTGCGCCGCGAGGCGCTCAAACAGCGCCTTGTCGTCGGCCTTGTCGCCGCCGGTCAGTCCGCCGCCGTGTATGAACACATAGGTCGCGCGCGGCGCGTCGGGCAGATGTATGTCCAGCGCGCGCGTGGCGTCAGAGCCGTATTGTATGTCGCATATGTTGCGCATGGATGTCCTACCACCTTTTATATGATCTGTAAATGTATTATAACACGGCTTGCTGCGCTTGGCAATCGCGCGCCTGTGCGGTGTTGCGCCGGGACATGCGCATGTGGCGGCGTGCGCATGTCCCGGCATGCGTTGCCGGTTCAGCGCCGCCAGCCGGATATGCGCTTGACAGATGCGCAACTGGTTGCTATAATAAGCGCAACATGTTGTCAATGAGGTGTGCATATGCGCATAGAGGAACTGATGGCCAGCTGCGCCGGTACGCCAGAAGGCCGTATGCGGGCGATATTCAACGCGCTGTTCACAATATGCAACCGGCTGCAGGCGCTGTTTGACGGCAGCATACCCGAGGTGACGCTCAGGCAGTTCATGCTGCTGAGCGCGCTGAAGCAGGCCGGCCGGCCGCTGACGCTGACGCAGTTGGGCGGGATACTCGGATGTTCGCGCCAGAACGCGCGCAGGGTGGTCGAAGTGCTGGTGCGCAAGGGCCTTGCGCGGCTGGAGCGCGCGCCGGACGACGCCCGGGCGCAGTGTGCAGAGCTTACGCCGCGCGCGCGGCGCCTGCTGGGCGACGAGTTCGACCGGTATCGCGCGGAGCTGGGCGCGCTGTTTGAGGACTTTGCTCAGGACGATGTGGCCGAGCTGTTCAGGTTGATACTGAAGCTGTGCGCGGGCGTGGATTCGCTGGAGGCGCGCGTGGCGCAAAGGGGTGGGGCTGATGAAGGCAATGGTGATGTATAAGTCCAAGTACGGCGCGGCGCGCCGGTATGCGCAGATGCTGGCGGCGGAGCTGGGGTGTGCTGCGCAGGCGGTGGACGCTCATGCGGAGCTTGCCGGGGACTGCGACTGCGCGGTGTTCGTCGGGGGCGTATACGCCGGCGGTGTGGCAGGGCTGAAGGCGTTCAGCCGCGTGTGCCGCGGGCGGAGCGGCGTGCGGCAGGCAGTGCTGTGCGTGGGCGCGTCGCCGTATGACGAAGCGCAGCTTGAACAGCTCAGCGCGCGTGTGCGGCGCGCGGGTCTGACCGGCGCGGCGGTGTTTTACGCCCGGGGCGCATGGGACGAGTCGAGCATGACGCTGCGCGACCGCGCGTTGTGCGGGCTGCTGAGGCGGGCGGTGGCCAAGCGCACAGGCGAGGGATGCGAGCCGTGGATGCGCGCGCTGCTGGACTCGGCCGGACAGCGCTGTGACTGGGTCGACCCAAGATACATATCGCCATTGCTTGGATTCTTACGCGGCTGAGCGCAGCCCGGCGCATCGGCGGCAGGCGCTGGCCATGGCCGGCATGCGCAGCCGTTTGGGCAGCGCGGAGCAGTACGGCGGTCATTAAATAAAAGCGCGCTTTGCCGTCGACTGACATCCGCTACATGACCGGTAGACCCAAAGCCGCGTGCCCGGCCCGCCTCCGGGAGCGCGGCTCGGAGCGCTGACCAAGCCCTGAATGCTGGGCGTCACGATGCCGTTCAAGGCTTTTCTGCGCCTGTGTGCTTATGGCGTTGGCAAAACAATGCCGTGATTCCGGATAACGGCCTGCAATCTGCATGACCTGAGCACTGATGATGTGCGCTGAGAAATCGCCCGCACATTGGCCGCCATGTCAATAAATCGAGCCGCGCTCCCGGTATGCTTGGGGAGCGCGGCTCAGTTCACTTGCAAAGTATTACACATACTGCCAGCTTGGCTAAACTTGCAATAACGGCAAATGGCACCCGCAAGTCATGCCATAATGCCCGTTATATGAAACATATATTGAAGAATCGTCCATGCGCCATTTCAGAAAAGACATAAAACGATGCGCCCTGTCCAGCTGCTGGAACCTTGTCAACGATATGAGCCGCGCTCCCGGTGAGTATGGGGAGCGCGGCTCATCACATTTTGGTGCAGACCCGGCCGCGCCTGTGCGCGGCATGGGCGGGCATGCTGTCGATTCAGGGTTCACTGCGGAGCGTCAGGCGACCGGCGGTTCAGCTCATCCGCGATGCGCCTGATGTCGGCAAACGGTATGTGGCAGTATCCGCCGGGGTTCTTGTCGAGATAATCCTGATGGTACTCCTCGGCGGCATAGAAGCAGCTCAGCGGCGCGATCTCGACGGCAAAGTTCGGATACTGCGCACGCTTGTCGTCGGCGACCCGCTGCACGGTATCGCGCGCAGCCTCGTCGATGTAGTATATGCCGGCCTGGTACTGGCTGCCTATGTCGTGGCCCTGACGGTCGACCAGCTCGGGGTCGATCACCTCGAAGTATGCGTACAGCAGGTCGTCCAGCGATATGCGCTCGGGGTCGTACTCGATGCGCACGGTCTCACGATGGCCGGTTTCGCCGGCGCACACTCGCCGGTAGTCGGGCGCGGGCACGGTGCCATTGGCGTAGCCGTTGGTCGCGGCTGTCACGCCGTCCAGCGACTGCATCAGCTTTTCCAGCCCCCAGAAGCATCCGCCCGCAATGTATATGACCGCCTCGCCATCGCGGGGCGCGTAGGTGTCGTCCGTGAACTGCATTTGCGTTCCCTCCAGTTCGAATGTATGTACCTGAGCCGGTTCGCGCGTGACCGAGACCGTGGGCCATGGCGTTGCGGGCGGCGGCTCGGGCGTTGCTGCGGGCTGGGGCGTGGGCTCGGCCGGCAGTGCCGTGGAGCCTGAGTTCGCCTGATCGGCCGGCTGGAGCGTGGGCTCGGCTGCCGCCGCCGGCCCCGCCTCATACGAGGCCCAGACGCCCGCGGTGCTCAGCGGCTCCAGCGTTACGCCTTCAAGGTACTGTTCCAGCGTTATGTCGCGCGCAAGTATCTCCTGAGCGGCGTCCTGGCCCACGTAGCGGAAGTGCCAGCTCTCGCCGGTGATGCCGGTTATGTCCTGCGTGCCCGCCGGGTAGCGCAGTATGAAGCCATACTGCCAGCAATTGGCTATAAGCCATGCGTACTGCGGCGTGCTGCCGAAGTCGCCGTTGTCGCTGTATGCGGTCACATCGAAGCTCAGGCCGGTCTCGTGTTCGCTGGCGCCGGGCGTGGCGGCCAGGCCGGGCTCGGTTTCGGCGTATATCTCCTGCTGGCGCTCGCGGCTGCGGTAGCCGCTGGTTATTATGAAGCCGTTCATGCCCTCGGCCTCGGCGGCGGCGAACATGCGCTCCATCGCCGCATACACGTGCTGGCACAGCCATATGTCGCTGCCGGCCAGCCGGAACGAGTGCCGCTGCTCGTACAGGTTGACCAGCGGGCTGAATCCGCCCGCCACCGCGTAATCGCCCTGCGCGCGGCCCTTGACCTGCGGCAGGGTGAAGTCGTCAGGCAGCGTGTGCGCGTAGTTGACCAGCGGTATCTGCGCCTTGCGCTGATCGTCGAGCGCAGTGTATTCAGTGGTTGGCGTTGCGCCCGGGTACAGCGCCCGCGCGCCCGCAATTGCCGGCAGTGCGGCAAGTATCAGCGCCAGCATCAGGCATATTATGCGCCGGCGCAATGCGCGTGATTCGATCATCGTGAACCTCCATCGCGGCGCGTCAAGCGGCCGCGTCCCCCATAGTATGCTCTGATACAGTTATACCCCGGGGCTGTGGCGTAAGTGTGGCGGGCGCACGCCGGCGCGCGGGGGATATCGGAGCGCCGCTAAGGCTGCCGGGCGGCGTCAGAACGCCGGCGGAGTTGAAGCCGCGTCAGGGTGGCCACGCGCCGCGGTGGGTGTGGATGCGCCAACGACAGGACAGGTCATGTGGGCTAAGCCACGCGCCACGGCGGTTGCAGCCGAGCAAACGGCAGAAATGCCATGCGAGCAGAGCCACGCGCCGCGACGGGTGCAGCCGGGCCAACAGCAGGACATGCCATACGGGCTAAGTCACGCATTGTGTCGGGTGTGGTTGAGCAAACGGCAGAAATGCCATACGGGCAGAGCCACGCGCCGCGACGGGTGTAGTCAAACCAACAACAGGACACGCCATACGGGCTAAGTCACGCATTGTGTCGGGTGTGGTTGAGCAAACGGCAGCATAAGCCACATCGTACAGAGCCATGCGCCGCGGCGGTTGTAGCCGAGCAAACGGCAAGCCACGCCATACGGGCTAAGCCACGCACCGTGGCGGTTGTAGCCGAGCAAACGGCAGAAATGCCATACGGGCAGAGCCACGCGCCGTAGTTGGTGTGGTTGAGCAAACGACAGCATACGCCACATCGTACTAAGCCACGCGCCGCGGCGGTTGTAGCCGAGCAAACGGCAGTACAGGCCATACGAGCAGATCCACGCGCCACAGCATGTGCAGTCAAACCAACAACAGCATACGCCACATCAGCGTAAACAGTCCGCCGTGCTCAGCCCCGCTCAGGCTTGCGGCGCATCGGCTGATTTCGCGCTGTCGCTGCTCAAACCGTCAAACCGCCTGAGGCCGCGCCACAGCAGCGTGCCGTGTACCGCAAGCTGCACGACGTGGCCGCACATCATCGCCAGCCCCAGTCCGAGTATGCCCAACTCGGGCCGCGCGCACAGCGTCCAGGTCAGCGCCGTCGACAGCAGCGCACAGCACAGCGTGGCGCGCATGGCGGCGCGCTCGCGGCGTATGCCCTGGAGCAGCGCGTTGAGCGTCTGGGTCATGCAGCCCAGCGGCGCAAGCGGCGCCATGAACCGTATCAGCTGGCCGGCGCGGGCGTTGTCAAACACGTACTGCCCGGCCAGCGGCCCCAGCCCCCACAGCACGGCATACGCCGCCACGCCCGCCGCGCCGGCCAGCAGCAGCGTGCGCCGGCATATCCGCGCCGCACTGCGCCCTGACTTTGCCGCCGCGACCCGGGGCATCGCCAGCGTCGCCAGCGGCCCGGTGAACATGAACGGCAAAAATACCGTCGGCAGCGCCATGCCGCTGAGCAGTCCGTATTCGCTCAGCGCGGCGGCGCTGCTCAGACCCGCCACGGCCAGCCGTCCGGGCAGCATCAGCTGGTTGAGGCTGCGCAGGCCCGCGGCGCTCATGCGGCCCAGCGATATCGGCCAGGCCACGCGCCAGAGCTGTTCGTACTGCGCGCGAGTGGGGCGGGTGTCGTCGGGAGTGCCGGGCCATGAGCCGCGCGTCAGTCCCAGCGCCACCACCGCGCCCGAGGCCTGCGCCGCCGCCAGCAGCGATGCATCCAGCGCGGGGGTGTGCCCGCCCAATGCCGCCATCAGCAAAAACGCGGTTATCAGGCGCACGCTCTGCTCGGTCAACTGCAACACCGCCGGCAGTGTGCTGCCCTGTGCGTACATCAGTCCATGCCACACCGCGCTCAGCGCCAGCGGCAGTGCCGACGGCAGTATCAGCGCCAGCGGTCCGGCCAGCCCGGCATCGCCCATGCGGCGCGCTATCAGCGGCACCAGCGGCAGGCATATCGCGCATAGCGCGCCTGCGCCCACTCCGGCCATTATCCGCGCCGCGCGGCCAATGCGTTCCGCGCCGACAGCGTCCCCTGCGCCCAGGCGTTGCGCGGTGAGCCGTGAGGCCGCCTGCGGCAATCCGCTCACCAGTGGCGACAGCAGCAGCATGCCCGCCTGAGCGCTCATCTCGTACATGCCCAACGCCTGTTCGGACACCGTGCGCGCCAGCCATATTCTCATGCCAAACCCCAGCGCCCGCACTGCCGCGTTGCCCGCGCACAGCCGCATAGCCCGCGCCAGCAGCCGGTTTTCCATTGCGCATACCCCCTTATGATGCGTTTGTCCACATCGATTTGATTATTGGTATGCGGCCCGCCCCGGTATTAGGACGGGCGGGCGATGGCACAGGATCGGTCGCAGGGCGCGCAAAACGGCGGTATGGCCGCGCCGTCGGCTGGCAAGGCGGTAGACGCCGGCAGCCTGGGGCACGCGCCGACCTGCGGCGTATGGTTTGAACGATGCGTGAGCGCAAATCAGTCATTGCCCGATGTCATCTCAGTTGAGCGTCCGGCTGACTGCACCGTCGGCCGGCAAGACAGTAGACGCGGGCGGATTGGGGCACGCGCCGGCCTGCCACGTATGATTTAAAAGATGCGTGAGCGCAAATCAGACATAGCCCGATGCCGTCTCGGTTGAGCGTCAGGCTGACCGCGCCGTCGGCCGGCAAGGCGGTAGACGCGGGCGGATTGGGGCACGCGCTGGCCTGCGGCATATGGTTTGAACGATGCGTGAGCGCAAGTCAGTCATCGCCCGATGCCGTCTCGGTTGAGCGTCCGGCAGACCGCGCCGTCGGCCGGCAAGGCGGTAGATGGCGGCACCCTGAAGCATAAAGCTGGGCCGGGCTGATCGCAATCAGCCCGGCCCGTGGCAGCTGCGCATTGCAGCGGCAAAATCAATTTATCGCCAATGACAATACAAACACCAGCAGATTGTACGCGCTATGCATCAACATGCAGCAGCCCAGCGACTGCGTGAGCAGGTAGACGGTGCCCAGCCCCACGCCGGTCAGAAACACGCTGGCTATCTGATATGGGTTCAGGTGGAGCAGCGCGAACAGCACCGACGATACCAAAAGCGCCGGCAGCTTGCCGTACCTGCGGGTCAGGCCGTCCAGCATGAAGCGGCGGAACATGGTCTCCTCAAATACCGGCGCGGCTATGCACACAGTTATCAGCGAGACCAGCGGCGTGACTTTCAGCACGTCGACGCTCTCGCTGTAGACCTGCTGACTGTACGGCATCAGCCTTGTAAGCAGCGGATCGAGCAGCGTGCCTATTACAAACAGTGCCGGCGCGCCCAGCAGCGCCCACAGCACGCCGCGCCGAGTTACATTTTTCAGTGGATCAAATCTAAATTGCCTACAGCGCATCAGCAGTACAATGAACGCCGCCTGACATGCTATCGACAGTGCCATGTCGACATAAGGCCGATATGCGGGGGCGATACTGCGGCATATGGCTCCGCTCAGCAGCGCGTAAGCCACAATTGCAACCAGGTATAGCGCCGTCCACACTGCGCTGGTCCATATCGATATGCCCGGCTTGTCCGACATATGGTTTGCCTCCCTGTGCAAGCGGGCGGCGCTGGCGAGCGGGCCGCGCCGCATGATGTGCATACGCCATTATAACACGCCTGGCGGGGCGCTGCAACCGGCATTGCGGGTGTTGGACGGCGGTGCGCATGGCGATGGGCGGCGCGCCGTCGCATGCCGGCATTGCTACGGTACGGGCGATACGCAGGTGCGGATTGCGAATCGGCGGTGTGACTTGCGGCATTAAGGCGTCGTTGAGGTGAGCGCCTTGCGTGCTGAGCGGCGATGCGGCAAGTGGTCGGGTCATAGCGGAGACGTGCGCTTTGCAGGCCCAACGGCAGCGCGGCGTGCGCATCGAGGCGGCGTCAAAGCATGCGCTTGGCGTGCCAATCGGCTGCGGGCGGCTGCCGGCGCGGCGGCGCGTACGGGCCGGCGGTACGCCTTTTGTGCCTGCGCGACGTAACTCGGAGCGGCGCGGCGCCGTCTCGCGCGGTCGACAGCGTGCGCCTTGTGAACAATTTTTGATGCAGTTTCGCCGAACATTAACGGTAAAGAGCCTAAATTTATGCTTTGTGTTGACGAAAGCGAGCATAGCTGTTACAATATAGGTAAGTGTTTTTCTTGCAATGATACGGGCGCGCATGCGCGCTCAATTACAGGCGGCGTTCGGGTTAATGTAAGCCCGCGCCGGATACAAGGGAGGATGACCATGGCCACACCGGTAATCATGCCCCGCCAGGGCAACTCGGTCGAGAGCTGCATAATCACCAAATGGCTCGTCAAGGTCGGGGACAACGTCAAGGTCGGGGATGTACTGTTCAGCTATGAGACCGACAAGTCGAGCTTCGAGGAGGAGAGCAAGTTCGCCGGTCAGGTGCTTGACATATTCTTTGGTGAGGGCGACGACGTGCCCTGCCTGACCAACGTATGCGTGATAGGCGAGCCGGGCGAGAGCGCCGCACAGTTTGATCCGCGCACCGCCGAGGCAGCGCCTGAGGCTACGGCGGCGCCTGAGGCTGAGACCGCCGCCGCGCCTGCCGCGGCCACGACGGAAGCGCCCGCCGCTGCCGCCGCGCCTGCCGCGCAGCCCGGACATCTGCCCGAGCGCATATCGCCGCGCGCGCGCAAGCTGGCCGATGAGCGCCATGCCGACCTGACGTTTGCGGCGGCTACCGGCCCGGACGGCCGCGTGATCGCGCGCGACGTCGAGGCGCTGATAGCGCAGGGCCACGTGTTCACGCCCGGCGCGGCCAACGCGGGTTATGCGGGCGGCCTGACCGGCACCGGCATAGGCGGCCGCGTGACTGCCGCCGACGTTGCGGCCGCGGCCGCCGCGCCCAGGGCCGAAGCGCCTGCGGCTGAGACCGTCGCCGCGCCCGCTGCCGCGCCGGCAGCGCCCGAGTACGTCGACGAGCCGATGCCCAACATACGCAAGGTCATAGCGCGCCAGATGACGCTGTCGCTGAGCTCGATGGCGCAGCTGACGCACAACATATCGTTCGACTGCACCGAGCTGCAGGCGATGCGCAAGCTGTTCAAGGAGCAGGGCGCGCCGCTGGGCATGGAAAAGATCACGCTCAACGACATGATGCTGTTTGCGGTATCGCGCGTGCTGGCACGGCCCGAGCACCGCGCGCTCAACGCCAACCTGCTGGACGGCGCGACGATGCGGTACTTTGCCAACGTGCAGCTGGGCTGCGCAGTGGACACGCCGCGCGGGCTGATGGTGCCCACGATACGCGACGCCAACAAAAAGAGCCTGCTGGAGATATCGCGCGAGGCCAAGGCGCTGGCGGCCGCGTGCCAGAGCGGCACTATAGATCCCGATCTGCTCAAGGGCGGCTCGTTCACGGTGTCCAACCTGGGCTCGCTGGGCATAGAGTCGTTCACGCCGGTCATCAATCCGCCGCAGACCGGCATACTGGGCGTCAATACGATAGTCACGCGCGTGCGCGAGGTGAACAGCCAGATAGTGCCGTACAGCGCGATGACGCTGTCGCTGACGTATGACCACCGCGCGCTGGACGGCGCGCCGGCCAGCCGGTTCCTCAAGGATCTGAAGGACGCGCTGGAGCACTTCACGCTGATGTTGGCGGCGGGCTGATCGGGCATCGGAGGTAATGTGATATGCAGGATCTGATAATACTGGGCGGAGGCCCGGCGGGATATCTGGCCGCGGAGCGCGCCGCGCACCGGGGCATGAAGGTCACACTGTTTGAGATGCGCGAGCTGGGCGGCGTGTGCCTGAACGAGGGCTGCATACCCTCAAAGGCGCTGCTCAACTCGGCCAAGGTGTACGAGCACGCCAAGAACGGCCGCAAGTTCGGCGTGCTCACGCAGGACATAACGCTTGACCACAAGCTGGTCGAGCAGCGCCGGGCCAAGGTCGTGCGCACGCTGGTTGCGGGCGTAAAGGCCAAGATGAAATCCGGCGGCATAGAGGTCATAAAGGACAAGGGCACGATAGCAGGCCGCGTGGACGGCGGGTTCGCCGTGGAGGGCGGCGGCCAGCGCGTGGAGGCCAAACGGCTTCTGATAGCGACCGGCTCGTCGCCGGTGACGCCGCCGATTCCGGGGCTGAAGGAAGCGCTGGAGAGCGGCTTTGCGCTGACCAACCGCGAGGTGCTGGAGCTCAAGGAAGTGCCCAAGGAGCTGGTCATAATCGGCGGCGGCGTGATAGGGCTGGAGATGGCGGCGTACTACAACGTCGCGGGCAGCCATGTGACGGTGGTCGAGATGCTGGACCACATCGCCGGCCCCACTGACCGCGAGATAAGCGAGCTGCTCAAAAAGAGCTGCGCCGACGCGGGCATAGACTTCCAGCTGGGCGCGCGCGTGACGGCGCTGACGCAGGACTCTGTCAAGGCCGAGCTGGACGGCGCCGAGCGCGAGTACAAGGCCGACAAGGTGCTGCTGTCGATAGGGCGGCGCGCAAATCTCACCGGCTACGGCCTGGAGACGCTGGGCGTGGAGACCTCGCGCACGGGCATAGTGACCGACGACCATCTGCGCACCAATGTCGAGGGCGTGTACGCCGCGGGCGACGTAAACGGCCGGATAATGCTGGCGCACACCGCATACCGCGAGAGCGAGGTCGCGATAAACACGATGCTGGGCGAGCGCGACGTGATGCGCTATAACGCGATACCGTCGGTCATATACACGCTGCCCGAGGTGGCGTCGGTGGGTATGACCGAGGAGGAGGCCAAGTCGCGCGGCATAGAGTACGACGTAAAGAAGCTGTCGATGCGTTACAGCGGCCGGTTCGTGGCCGAGAACGAGGGCGACGGCCTGTGCAAGATACTGGTCGACAAGCAGCGCCGCACGGTGCTGGGCGTGCACATGCTGGGCACGTACTCGTCGGAGATAATCTGGGGCGCAGCGCAGCTCATCGAGACCGAGCTGACGGTATCCGACGCGCGCGAGATAGTGTTCCCGCATCCGACGGTGTCCGAGATCATACGCGAGGTGCTCTGGGAGTTCGACGACTGACACGGCATGGCGTCGCGAATCAATTTGACCGCGCCGCCCAAAGCCTGCGACGCAGGACAGCGCCGTGCAAAGGCAAATAAACCTGGCCACACCCGACAGGTCATCACAGTGGCGCGTCGACGCCAGAGCAGCTTCAGGCGAGCAGCGGCATGCAGGGAGTTCAAGCCGAACGCGATGCGCCACCCAAGGCTTGCGACGCAGGACAGCGCCGTGCAAAGACAAAGCAACCCGGCCACACCTGACAGGCCATCGCAGTGGCGCGTTGACGCCAGAGCAGCTTCAGGCGAGCGGCGGCATGCGACGTTTAAGCCGAATGCGGCACGCCGCCCAAAGTCTGCGACGCGGATAGGCGCGGCCATGCTCGAACTGCAACTCAAACGGCAATTATAACGGCGTAAGGCACGGCCCCCGGTCGGAGCCATGCTCCCCTGGGCCGCGCCATGAGCCGCCATGAGTATTAATCAACAAATACCCAATCAAAGGAGTGGAACGCAGTGCCCAAGTCACAATACGTAGATCCGGCGGCCAAGCGCGCCCCCGGTAAGATCACATTCACCGACATAAAGGTCAACGAGTACCAGAAGACCGTCAAGGACGAGCTGGGCAACTACACCCGCGACGAGTTCATCGGCATATACCACGACATGCTGCTCATACGCGAGTTCGAGAGCATGATAAACTCGATCAAGATAGAGGGCGCGTACAACGGCGTGCCGTACAACCATCCCGGCCCGGCGCACCTGTCGATGGGCCAGGAGGCCAGCGCGGTCGGTCAGGCGTTCAACCTGGACGTGGACGACTTCATATTCGGCTCGCACCGCAGCCACGGCGAGATACTCGCCAAGGGCATGAGCGCGATACGCAAGCTGGACGACGACAAGCTTATGGCCGCGATGAGCGAGGAGTCGGGCAAGGCGGCGCTGGGCGTGGTGTCCGGGCGCGGCCAGAGCTCGGTCAAGGAGCTGGCCGAGGATTTCCTGCTCTACGGCGCGATGGCCGAGATATTCGCGCGCAAGAACGGCTTCAACATGGGCCTGGGCGGCTCGATGCACACGTTCTACATACCGTTTGGCATATATCCCAACAACGCGATAGTGGGCGGCTCGGCCGACATAGCGACCGGCGCGGCGCTCTTTAAGCGCGTCAACCGCAAGGGCGGCATAGTCGTGGCCAACATAGGCGACGGCTCGCTGGGCTGCGGCCCGGTGTGGGAGGCGCTGAACTTCGCGGCGATGGATCAGCTGCGCCAGCTCTGGGATGAGGAGCACCGCGGCGGCCTGCCGATACTGTTCAACATATTCAACAACCAGTACGCGATGGGCGGTCAGACCCAGGGCGAAACCATGGCATACGACATGCTGGCGCGGCTGGGCGCGGGCGTGACCCCCAACCAGATGCACGCCGAGCGCGTCGACGGCTACAATCCGCTGGCCGTGATAGACGCAGTGCGCCGCAAGAAGGAGCTGCTGCTCAAGGGCGAAGGCCCGGTACTGCTGGACGTGGTGACGTACCGCTACGCGGGCCACTCGCCGTCGGACGCCTCGAGCTACCGCACCAAGGACGAGATGGCCGCATGGCAGGCGGTCGATCCGCTGATAACCTACCGCGCGCAGCTGATAGAGGCCGGCGTGGCCACCGAGGCCGAGTGCGACGCCATCAAGGCGGGCGTGGTCGACGCGATAACCCGCAACCTCAAGCTGGCGATAGACGACGCCGTGTCGCCGCGCATGGATCTTAACGCCGATCCCGACATGATAAGCCGCATGATGTACACCAACAAGCATGTCGAGCGCTACTCCGACGCGCCGGTAGAGACGCTGATGCCCATGGCCGATAACCCCCGCGTCAAGGCCATCGCCGGCAAGGAGCGCTTCTACATGAAGGACGGCAAGCCCGTCAGCAAGAACAAGGTCTACCAGTTCCGCGACGCGCTGTTCGAGGCGATAATCCACCGGTTCTACATCGACCCGACGCTGGTGGCGTACGGCGAGGAGTGCCGCGACTGGGGCGGCGCATACGCGGTGTACCGCGGCCTGACCGAGGCGCTGCCGTATCACCGGCTGTTCAACGCGCCGATATCCGAGGGCGCGATAGTCGGCTCGGCGGTCGGCTATGCGATGGCGGGCGGCCGCGCGCTGATAGAGCTGATGTACTGCGACTTCCTGGGCCGCGCCGGCGACGAGGTGTTCAACCAGATGAGCAAGTGGCAGGCCATGAGCGCCGACGTGCTGCAGATGCCGGTGGTACTGCGCGTGTCGGTGGGCTCCAAGTACGGCGCGCAGCACTCGCAGGACTGGTCGGCGCTGACGGCGCACATACCGGGCCTGAAGGTCATATTCCCGGCCACGCCCTACGACGCCAAGGGCCTGATGAACGCGGCGCTGGCGGGCAGCGACCCGGTCGTGTTCTTTGAGAGCCAGCGCCTGTACGACATGGGCGAGCAGTTCCATGAGGGCGGCGTGCCCGAGGGCTACTACGAGGTCGAGATAGGCAAGCCCGACATAAAGCGCGAGGGCAAGGACATAACGATACTGTCGGTCGGCTCGACGCTGTACCGCGCGATAAAGGCCGCCGATGTACTGCGCGACAAGTACGGCATGAGCGCCGAGATTATCGACGCGCGCACCGTGGTGCCGTTCGACTACGAGCTGGTCATCGAGTCGGTCAAGAAGACCGGCCGGCTGGTGCTGGTGTCCGACGCGTGCGAGCGCGGCAGCGTGCTCAACGATATGGCGCGCAACGTGACCGAGCTGGCGTTTGACTACCTGGATGCGCCGCCCGTTGTAGTGGGCGCGCGCAACTGGATCACCCCGGCGCACGAGCTGGAGAACTACTTCTTCCCGCAGCCCGAGTGGATACTCGACGCGATAGACGCCAAGATAGTGCCGCTGCCCGGCCACGAGCGCACCACCAATCAGACCCCGATAGAGCAGCTGCGCCGCAGCCGCATGGGCGTGTGATGGCAATCGGGCCACGCCGGTAAATGATCGCCCCGCAAGCGCAGAGGCACGCGAGCCGCGGGCTATCGCGGCCGACGCAGACTGAGCGGCATGACGCATGCCGCAGGGGCGGTTGAGCGAAATATGGACTTATTGAGCCGCGCGGACGCGCCGGGGCAGATTCCCGGTTGCGCCTGCGCGGCGTTTGTTTCGGCATGAGAGCGTTCAATGCGTGGGTATGCTGGCCGCATGGCCGGCGCGGGCTTGGCATGAGTTTGCTGCCAAGAGCTGCTGTGCCGTGTGGACGCGCCGGGATAGCCGCCTGATGTGCCTGAGTGGCGTCTTGTGTGCGGAATTGAAGCGCAAAAGCACAGGCATGCAAACATGCGCGGCACACACCAAAACGCTGCATGACCGGCGCGGGTTCGGTATGAGTTTGCTGCCAAGAGCTGCTGTGCCGTGCGGACGCGATGGTTTAGCCGCCCGATGCGCCAGAGCGGCGTATTGCGTGCGGAATTAAAGCGCCAAAGCACAGGCATGCAAACATGCGCGGCACACACACCAAAACGCCGCATGGCCAACGCGGGTTTGCCGCTCAAAATCCCCCAAAAGCCGCAAAAACATGCAACAAACGCCGCGCAGTTACAGTCAAACCAGCGTAAACACAGACTGCACGGCGCACGGCGATATGCGCGCTGCAAGGCCGGCAGGGGAAGGACAGTGGCCATGATGGATTTTACGACGATGGCAAAGGGCATGGCAGTCAGGGCGTTGGCGCTGACTATGGCGCTAATGTGCACAATGCCGCCCGCGCTGGCCGATACGGCGCAGGCGGGCGCAATATCGCTCACGGCGGCGGACGGCATCGTTGAACTGGCCAACGGCGCGAGCATCGACCTGGACGGCGACGGCACGCCCGAGACCGTTACGTACGAACTGACGGGCGAAGACTACGGCGTGGGCACGCTCACGGTGACCGCAGGCGATGCGGAATTGCAGGTGGAGACGTACGCGGGTATGGATAAGCTGTACGCGGGCCGCCTCAAGGACGATGTGGACGATGTGTTTCTGCTGGTGGGCGAGCATGGCCCGTCCGACGATCCCTATGCCTATATATTGCGGTACTCGGACGGCGCGCTGACCAACATAGGCGGCATACCCGCGCTGCCCGAGGACATAGCGATAAACGGCGATGTGCTGACGGCTACGGTGCGCGCCAACGCCATACAGACCTGGTTCCGCGAGAGCGATTTCGTGATAGCGCGGCTCATGCGCTTTGACGAGGACTATAACCAGCTGCCGGATGAGTATTACGTGGCCGAATCTCCGCGGGCGACCTACCCCATGGACACGGCGGTGGTGCTCAAGCGCGACGTGCCGCTGACGTTGACGCCCTCGGGCGGCGCCGAGTTCACGCTCAAGGCGGGCGAGCGCGCGATACTGACTGCGACCGACGATCTGACTTATGTGTACGTGGTGCCGGTCGACCGCGCGGCGCATGACTGGCTGCCCGGCGGGTATCTGGCGCTGTCGGACTACATTAACGTGGTCATAGACGGCGAAGCGGTCATGGCCGGCGACGTGTTCGACGGGCTGATATTTGCCGACTGACGGCACAGCCGGATCGGCTTGCGCGGGCCTGTGGCCGCAGCGCGACGCCCGGCGGATGCGGGCGCGAATCATCGGGTTCGCCCGCATGCAGCATTCATATGTTTTCCGAGCCGCCCGTGCGCGTTGCAGGTTGCGATGCGCGCGGGTTTTTTGCGGCTTTGCGCTTGCCGGCGCGCTATCTGTGCTCCGGCGCGTGCGCGTGTGCGCTGTGGCAAGGCGGCGGATATGTCGTGCGGTGCGCAACCGGTGGCGCGCGCCGCGGCTCAGTCAGTTGTCCGGCCTTTGAGCGCCGAACCCAACGATAGCCATGTTGCCGTTTCATGGCGCGTGCGCCGGCCGCGGCCGCGTTCGCCATTGCGGATACCGGCTGCGATTGCAGGCTGGCGTAATACGGCGCGTGGACCGAGTGGGCGCACGGTGCAATTGTCAATGAGCAGGGCCGCGTTAGCCGCTGCTGACGGCGCTAATGCGTTGCGAACTGTGCGGCTGCGGCGACGCGCTTATCTGCAACGCGCCGGGCGCGCTGTGTGGCGCTGGCTGCCGGCGGTAAATGTTAAATTTCGATACAACGGCGTCCGGCGCCGCCAAAACCGCCCGGCCCGCCCGCGCGACGCAGCGATTGCATTTGATTTACACGGCGACGTATGGTAGAATATAAGCATAAATCAGCGACAGGAGGCACCCATGCAGAACTTTAACGATATCGAAGCGCTGAAGATAGCTACCGAGATAGAGCGCCGCGGTGCGGATATTTACGCCCGCGCGCTGAAGATTGCGCGCCGCGCCGAGGTGCGCGAGCTGCTCAAGCGGCTCTATGATGAGGAATTGCAACATGCGGCGGTGTTTGAGCGCCTGGGCGAGATGGCGCTGGAGGGCAACGAGGAGGCAGAGTACTATACGCCGGAGGCGGCGATGTTCCTGGCGGCGTTTGCGGCCGAGATCGCGTTTCCGGGCGGCTTGATGAAGCTGGCCGGCGACAGCGGGCTGGATGATCCGCGCGTGATACTGGAACAGGCCGTGCAGGCCGAAAAGAACTCGATACTGTTCTATCAGGAGGTAATGGCCGCCTCGCACAACGCCACGCTCAAGAAGTATCTGGCCGACATAGTGCGCGAGGAGCGCAGCCACCTGATGGGACTGCTCACGCAGATACACGACCTGGGCTGATGCCCGGCGCAGGGCGGCTGGCCCGGGCCATGTGCCCGGGCTGTGATTTGCCGGCTTATGCGGGCCTGCGCGGCCCGATTCCTCATGACGAAGCGGTCTGGCGTTGCCCGTCCGGGTGCGCCGTGCCGCGCTGGAAAGGATGTTCACATATGAATTATATGGATCAGTACCGCAAGTGGCTGAACGCGGACGAGTTCGACGCGGCTACGGTGGCCGAGCTCAAGGCGCTTGAGGGCAATGACAAGGAGATAGAGGACAGGTTCTACACCGAGCTGGAGTTCGGCACGGCCGGCATGCGCGGCGTGATCGGCGCGGGACTGAACCGCATGAACGTATACAATGTGCGCCGTGCGACGCTGGGCCTGGCCGACTACATAAACCGCGACCCGGAATACGCCCGGCGCGGCGTGGCGATAGCGTACGACTCGCGCCGGTTCTCGACCGAGTTTGCCGAACAGGCGGCGCTGGTGCTGTGCGCGCAGGGCGTCAAGGCGTATCTGTTCGAGTCGCTCCGGCCGGTGCCGGTGCTGAGCTATGCGGTGCGCAAGCTGGGCGCGATAGCCGGCATAGTGATAACCGCCAGCCACAATCCGCCGCAGTACAATGGCTATAAGGTGTACTGGGAGGACGGCGGTCAGATGCCGCCCGAGCGTGCCGGCGAGGTGCTTGAGCTGATCCGCGCGCGCGACTTCGCGCAGGCACAGCCGATGGATCGCCAGCAGGCGCTGGACAGCGGACTGCTGACTATTATCGGCAAGGAGATAGACGATCCGTACATCGAGATGGTCAAGTCGCTGTGCGTGCAGCCCGAGCTGATGCGCAAGATCGGCCCCGAGATCAAGATAGTGTATACGCCGCTGCACGGTTCGGGCAACATACCGGTGCGGCGCGTGCTGCGCGAGATAGGCTTTACCGACGTGCGCGTGGTGCCCGAGCAGGAGCTGCCCGATCCGAACTTCTCGACGGTCAGGGTGCCCAACCCGGAGGACCCGGCGGCATTTACGATGGCGCTGAAGCTGGCCGATGAAGTGGGCGCCGACCTGGTATTCGGCACCGATCCGGACTGCGACCGCGTGGGCATAGCGGTGCGCGACGGCGAGGGCGCGACGCATATACTGACCGGCAATCAGACGGGCTGCCTGCTGCTGGACTATGTGCTGTCGCGGCGGCAGGCCATGGGCAAGCTGCCGGCCAATGGCGCGGCGGTCAAGTCGATAGTGTCGACCGAGATGGCGCGGGCGATCTGCAAGCACTATGGCGTGGCGATGATAGACGTGCTGACGGGGTTCAAGTTCATAGCCGAGCAGATACAGCACTTCGAGGAGACCGGCGAGCATACGTTCCTGTTTGGCTTTGAGGAGAGCTACGGCTATCTGTCGGGCACGCAGGTGCGCGACAAGGACGGCGTGAACGCGTCCATGCTGATAGCCGAGACCGCGGCCTGGTATAAGACCCAGGGCATGACGCTGTACGACGCGCTGCAATCGCTGTTTAAGAAGTACGGCTACTATGGCGAAAAGGTCACGTCGTTCGCGCTGGCGGGCAAGGACGGCCTGGCCAAGATGCGCGAGCTGATGACCCGGCTGCGCGAGCAGCCGCCCAGGGAATTTGCGGGCATTAAGGTCACGGCGGTGCGCGACTACAAAAAGAGCGAGCGAGTGGCGGATGGCGCGGTCGAGGCGCTGACGCTGCCCAAGTCGGACGTGCTGTACTACGAGATGGAGGGCGGCCGGTGGATCTGCGTGCGCCCGTCGGGCACCGAGCCCAAGGTCAAGCTCTACGTCAACAGCGTGTCGGGCGACGCCGCGACGACCGCAAGCGAGCTGGAAGCAATGTCCAGCGCCGCGGTCAAGCTGCTGGACAGCCTGCTGTAATTGGCGATGTGAAGCGCCCCCGCGCGCGGCCGAGTTGCTGCGCGCGGGGGCTTTTTGCATCGCGGCGGCGCGGGCCGGTGCGGACAGCGGCGCGGGCAGTTCAATTTGCGGATGGGTTTACTGATCTGGCGCTTTGGCCGTGCGGCGCGTTCAAATGCTGCTATTCCCGTTTGTGGGTGGCGTGCTGTTTTCGGGCATCGTCGCGGCGGGCACACCGTCGGCCATTCCGATTTACGGGCGGCGTGTTGCCAGTGAAGCGCTTTTAGGCTGACGATACGCTGGCCAGGCGCGGGAATGTACACGCAGGGCGTGCGTTTGCGGCGTGGGCGGCACAGGCGGTGCGAGCGGCGCAGGTCGGGTGCGGAGACCATCCGCGAAGCATGTCCAGAGCCGGCGCTTTTGCGGGCAGTACCTCATTGGCCTTGCAGCTGCGCTGCGCCGGCGGTATCGTCAGTGTCGCGCTTGCGCATACCCATTCACAAAACCGGCCGCGTATACTATAATGGATTAAAACGCGGGCCGCGGCAGTGTGCCGCCGCCACGCGCACAGGAGGCGAACCCATATGGATATGACGCGGTTTGAGGCGCGCGCAGCCGAGCTGCGGGTGTTGGGCGTCAAGGTAACGCAGGACGGGCGTGAACTGGCGTACCGGGTCTGGGACGACGATTGCCGGCGCAACATATACTCGGCAAGCAAGAGCTTTACGTCGTGCGCGGTGGGCATAGCGATTCGCGAGGGCCTGCTGTCGCTGGACGAGCGGTTGACCGACGCGTTTGCGGCCGACATGCCGGATGAGGTGAGCGAAAACCTCAGGCGGGCCACGGTGCGCGATCTGCTCACTATGTGCCTGGGCCAGTCCCGGCCGATGCTGATGGGCAGCCAGCGCCCGCTGTACGCCGAGGATGACTGGGTCAGGCTGGCGCTGAGCGCGTCGTTTGACTACATGCCCGGCACGCGGTTCGTGTACAACAACGTGGGCCCATACCTTGCGGGCATACTGGTGCAGCGGCGAGCGGGCTGCGATCTGACGGCATATCTGACGCCGCGGCTGTTCAAGCCGCTGGGCATACGCCGGCCGACGTGGGAGAGCGACCCCATGGGCAATACTTTTGGCGCGGGCGGGCTGTTTCTGACGCTGTCGGAGTTTCATAGGTTTGGGCTGCTGTACCTGAACGGGGGCAACTGGGACGGCTGGCAACTGGTGCCCGCTGAGTGGGTGCGGGAATCGGGCAGCCGGCAGTCGGCTAGCGACTATGGGTATCTGTTCTGGCTGGGCGAGCACGGCTCGTACCGCGCCGACGGCAAGTACGGTCAGATGTCGATGATATTCGGCGACAGGCGCGCGGTGATAACCGTGACGGCCGAATGCCGCGATGTGGACGCGCTGCGCCGCGCGATATACGATCTGCTGTACCCGCAGCTGTGACGGCCGTGCAAAGCCGGACTTGGCGTCCGCACGGCGGCGCGGCAACAAGCTTGCGGAAGTCGATGGGATTGAAGGAGAATGTGATATGAAACACAAGGGGACTGCACGCCTGGAGTCGGAACGGTTGATACTGCGCCCGTTCGTCACCGAGGATGCGGAGGCGATGTTCCGCAACTGGGCAAGCGACGGCGAAGTCACGCGGTTTCTGACCTGGCCCACGCATGCCGACAGCGCCGGCACGGCGCAACTGCTGGCTGAATGGAGCGGGCATTATTCGGACGGCGCATACTACAACTGGGCGATAACGCTCAAATCAGCCCCGGATGAGCCGATAGGCAACATAAGCGTGGTAAACGCGATCGACGACAGGATAAAGCTGGCCGAGATAGGCTATTGCATCGGCCGGGCATGGTGGCACAGAGGCATAACCTCCGAAGCGCTGAGCGCCGTAATCGACTATATGTTTAACCAGGTCGGCGTGAACAAGGTGCAGGCGCGGCACGATACGCGCAATCCAAACTCGGGCCGGGTCATGCGCAAGTGCGGCCTGAAGTACGAGGGCACGCTCCGTCAGGCCGACTGGAACAATCAGGGCGTCTGCGACGTGAGCTATTATGGTTTGCTGGCTGATGAGCGGTGAGAACTGATTCGACCCTCGCGTGCGGTCATATGACGGCACGCGGGGGTCGGTGCGTTTGCGGGGCTTTGAGCCGGCGCGGTCAGGGCCTTTTTTTCGTGGGCAGCGGCAACGGTTCGTCGGTGAACTCGGCTATGAAGTCCAGCGATACGTTATACAGCTGCGCCAGGCGTATGACAAGCGCAAACGGTATTTCGCGCTTGCCCTGTTCGTAGTTGGTATACGTGGTCTTGTGCATGCCCAGTATTTCGACCAGCTGCGTCTGCGTCAGGTCGTGATCCTCGCGCAGGTCCTTCAGGCGACGGTAGTACATATTGTCCCTCCTTGCTTGAAAAGTCCTTGACATGGTACATCATTTGTGGTATATTCTGTCTGTAAATACAACATATGATGTATTTTGAAGGGGGTGCGACGCCATGCAATATATGCCAATTGAGCAGGAGACCAGATCAAAGAAGCTTGCGCTATTTCTGGCCTGGGATTATCAGATGCATTTGCTGTACCTAAATAGGCGGCGTTGCAATGCAAGGTTGAGCTCTACGCTTAGCATGAATGCCGACGGCGTATTGGACGGAGGTCGCCCGTCACGACGGCCTGAACGTATTGACACGCGCGGGCATAGGTGCTATAATGCTGATAATAATATACCATAAAACCTTATGAAGCGGAGATCAAACCGCGCATGCGCCCACAGAGAGCGGGGAATGGCTGAGAGCCCCGCGGAATGCTGCACGGCAAATGGACCGCTGAAGGGCCGGATGAAATCCCGTAGACCGGGCGAGTATTCTGGGCCGCGCGCCGGCGTTAGAGGCAGGAAGCGTGTTGGCGCTTCCGTATGAGAAGGCTCGCGCATGCGGGTTAAATGAAGGTGGTACCGCGGCTGACAAGTCCGCCCTTTGCAGGAGGGCGGGCTTTTATTTTACCCCTGCGACATGCGATGAAAGGAGCGGCTATATGTCGAACAGACCACAATGCGAGGCGCATGACCCGACGCGGCAGTGCGCATCGACACCGGACGAGGTGGCGCGCTACTTTGATGCAAACGCGGCCGGCGAATGGGGCCGCATGGACCGGAATCCGTACATGCAGCTGATATGGTCGCTGCACATGGACTTCATAGCCGACGCGGTGAGGCCGGGGCTGCGGGTACTGGATGCGGGCGGCGGCTCGGGACGGTACACCGTGGAACTGGCGGAGAGCGGCTGCGAGGTCACACTGCTGGACATATCGCCGGGCGAGCTTGAGTTCGCACGGCAGCGCCTGGATGAGCGCGGACTGAGCGCGCGGTGCGTCTGCGCGGACATACGCGACATGCATGAGTTGGGCGACGGCGAGTTCGACCTGACGCTGTGCTATGGCGCGCCGCTGTCGTACTGCCTGGACGGGCGGGAGGACGCGCTGCGCGAGCTGAGACGCGTGACCCGGCCGGGCGGCTTGATCGCGGCGAGCGTCAACGGCGTATGGGGCATACTGCGCCACCAGCTGTGCGCGGGCGCGCGCGACTTCTTTGCGCGGCAGGAGTACTGGCATGTGCTGGATGTGGCGCGCGGCGGGGACTGCCCGCGATTCAGCGAGATGGACCAGCCCGCGCGGCACTTCTTCACTGCGGACGAGCTGCGCGCGCTGTTTGAGGGCGCGGGGCTGATGGCCGTCGAACTGGGCGCGGCGCCGGGATTGTGCGCGGGGGCGCTGCGGGTGCCCGGGCTGTGCGACGACGCGGCCGCCTGGGCCACGCTGTGCGAGCTGGAGCGCATGACATATCGCGATCCAATGCTGCTGGGCGGCGGCGAGTTCCTGCTGGCGCGCGGACGCGTGCCGGACTGACGGCGGCTGGGTGTTGCGTGAGAAGGCTGCGGTCATGTCGTTGAGCAACGCTAAGGCCGGATCATACCGGCCGGGTGCGCATCAGGTTGTCCGATGCTTGCATGCGCGACTGAACGGCGCGATTGAAGCTGTTGCACATCAGGTTGTCTGACAATTGCATGCGCGGCTGAACGGCGCGATTGAGGCTGTTGCGCGTCGGCTGCCGTCAAAGCGGCGTATGGGTGGACTTGATTGTGCGCAGGCCAAATTCCGACTTGATATTGCGGCGCATTCGCGCGATAATATCCATGTACGATACTGAACAGATGAGCGCCCGTCCGGCGTGCGGCCTGCCGTTAGAGCCGCGCGCCGGCGACGGGCCAGCGACGGCACAGGCGACTGCCGCCTGAGCATACGACGAGGTGATATGTATGGAACTGCTGATGGGCAATGAAGCTATCGCGATGGGCGCGCTGCGTGCGGGCGTGGGCGTGGTGGCCGGGTACCCGGGCACGCCGTCCACCGAAGTGCTGGAGACAGTGGCCAGGCGCAATCCGGGCCATGTAAAGGTGCAGTGGTCGGTCAACGAGAAAAACGCGCTGGAGGTCGGCGTGGGCGCGGCGTATGCCGGCGCGCGCGCGATGGTCACGATGAAGCAGGTGGGCCTTAACGTGGCCAGCGATCCGCTGATGTGCGTAAACTACGTGGGCGTAAAGGGCGGTCTGGTGATACTGGTCGCCGACGATCCCGGCCCGATATCGTCCCAGACCGAACAGGATACCCGCGCGTTCGGACGCTATGCGCGGATTCCGGTGCTCGACCCGGCCTCGCCCGAGGAGGCGTTCGACATGGCGCAGTATGCGTTCGAACTGAGCGAGCGCATAGGCGGACCGGTGATACTCCGTCCGACCACGCGCGTGTGCCACAGCTGCGCGTCGATAGAGGTCGGCGAGCTGCCCGGGCCGCGCGCGGTCGAGGGCTTTGTCAAGGATCCCAGATGGGTCATATTCCCCAGGCTGTCTTACCAGAGCAAGATACGGCTGTGCGAGCGCGAAGCGCCGTTGGCCGCCGAACTGGCCCGCAGCCGCTTCAACGCGTTTGAGGGCGCGCAGCTGCTGGACATAAAGGGCGTGGCCAATCCGTGCGAGACCTGCGAGGTCGCGCGCCAGCCCTACTTCACGCGCAACGGCTCCAGCGAGTGCGTCGATTGCGAGAAGGCCGACATCGCTCAGCGCATCGCGGCGGCAAGGCGCGGCGTGGCATGTGGCGGCGTGACGTACGCGTATGTGCGCGAGGCGCTCAAGCTGCTGGGGGCCGAGTGCCCGGTGCTCAGGATAGGCACGCCGTATCCGTTCCCGGACGAGCTGGCGCGCGACTTCATGAAGAGCGTCAGCAGCGTACTGGTGCTGGAGGAGCTCGACCCGGTGATTGAGGACGCGCTGCACATGGCGCGCGACCGCTACGGCCTGAGCGCGCAGATAGTGGGCAAGCGCGACGGCGCGGTGCCGGTTGCAGGCGAGCTGAGCGCCGACGAGTGCGCGAAGCTGCTGGGCAACTATCTGGGCGTGGCGCGGCGCGACGCGGGCCGCATAGCCGACGAACCGCCGGCACTGCCGGTCAGACCGCCGGTGCTGTGTGCGGGCTGTCCGCATCGGGGATCGTTCTATGCGGTCAAGGTGGCGATGAAGGGGCGCAAGGCGGTGTTCTGCGGCGACATAGGCTGCTACACGCTGGGCAATGCCGCGCCGCTGGACATGACCGACACCTGCCTGTGCATGGGCGCGGGCATCACGATAGCGCAGGGCCTGACGCTGGCGCAGGGCGAGGGCGTCAACTTTGCGTTCGTGGGCGATTCGACGTTCTTCCACAGCGGCATAACCGGCGTGATAAACGCGGTGTACAATAAGACCGACATGGTGCTGTGCGTGCTGGATAACTCGACGACCGCCATGACCGGCCATCAGGCGCATCCCGGCATGGGCCGCGACGCCTCGGGCAATCCCGCGCCGGTGATAAGCATACGCCGCATACTGGAGGCGATAGGCGTCAGCTCGATAGAGTGTGTCAATCCGTTCAACCTCAAGGAGGCGGTTGCGGCGGTCAGGCGCGCGGCCGACGGTCAGGGCGTGCGGGCGCTGCTGTTTGAGGCGCCGTGCGTGGCGCTGCCGGGCAAGCGCGGCACGATGCGGGTGGATGCGGACAAGTGCGTGGGCTGCCACCGGTGCATACGCGAGCTGGGCTGTCCGGCGCTGAGCGTGGGCGAGGGCGGCAAGGCCGAGATAGCGCCCGATATGTGCACTGCGTGCGGACTGTGCGCGCAGGTGTGCCCGGTGAGTTGCATTGCGGAGGTGAAGTGACATGAGCAGCATACTGCTATGCGGCGTGGGCGGCCAGGGCGCGGTACTGGCCAGCCGTATACTGGCGCAGGCCGCGATGGATCGCGGTTACTTTGCGCGCACCGCCGAGACGATAGGCATGGCGCAGCGCGGCGGGTGCGTGGTGAGCCACGTGAGGTTTGGCGGGGACACGGCGTCGCCGCTGATACCGCTGGGCGGCGCGGACGCGATAGTCGCCAGCGAGCCCTGTGAGGCCGTGCGCAATCGGGGATACTTGAAGCCCGGCGGACTGGTGGTGACGTCGCCGGATGCGATATCGCCGGTCACGGCGTCGCTGAGCGGTGCGCGGTTTGACGGGCGCGCGATGATAGAGTACATGGCGCGGCATGCGGATGTGCGCGTCATCGACACGCAGGCGCTGATGAGGGAATGCGGCTCGCTCAAGCCGCTGAACATAGCGCTGATAGGCTGCGCGGTGCAGCACGGCCAGTTGGGCATAGACCTGGCTGACGTGGAGCGGGCGCTCAGGGCGCGGGTTGCGCCGCGGTACGTTGAGATGAATCTGAAGGCGTTGGCATTGGGCCGCGACAGCTGAGTCCGGCGCTGGCGCTGACCTTGAATATACTTGGAGAGGAACGTGCTCGACAATGATAATGAACGAATATCAGCTCAAACATATAAAGCGCCAGCTGCGCCGGCTGCTGGCGGTGCCGGATGGGTTCTATGCCAAGCGGCTGGCGGGACTGGATCCCGAATCGATAAAGTCGCAGGCCGACTTCGAGCAGCTGCCGTTTACCGACAAGGGCGACCTGCGGCAGGCATATCCGCTGGGCCTGGCGGCGGTGCCTATGGAGCGGGTAGTGCGCATACACTCGTCCAGCGGCACGACCGGCACGCCGGTGATAATACCCTACACCCGCCAGGACGTGGACGACTGGGCGACGATGTTCGCGCGGTGCTATGAGATAGCGGGCATAGACAACACTGACCGCGTGCAGATAACCCCCGGCTACGGGCTGTGGACGGCGGGCATAGGCTTCCAGAACGGTGCCGAGCGCATAGGCGCCATGGTCGTGCCGATGGGCCCGGGCAATACCGAAAAGCAACTCCAGTTCATGCAGGACATGGGCACGACGGTGCTGACGGCGACGTCGTCCTATGCGCTGCTGCTGGCTGAGGAGATCAAAAAGCGCGGCCTGCGCGACAAGCTCAAGCTGCGCAAGGGCGTGATAGGTTCGGAGCGCTGGGGCGAGAAGATGCGCCGGCGCATAGCCGACGAGCTGGGCGTTCAGCTCTACGACATATACGGCCTGACCGAGGTGTACGGCCCGGGCATAGGCATAAGCTGCGACCATGAGTGCGGCATGCACATGTTCGACGACTTCCTGTACTTTGAGATAATCAACCCCAAGACCGGCGCAGTAGTGCCCGACGGCGAGATAGGCGAGCTGGTGATAACCACGCTCAAGAAGGAAGGCGCGCCGCTGATACGGTACCGCACGCACGACATGACGCGCGCGCTGCCGGGCGAGTGCCCGTGCGGCTGGCACTATCCGCGCATCGACGCGATACTGGGGCGCACCGACGACATGGTCAAGGTCAAGGGCGTGCTGATCTACCCGGCGCAGGTCGATAACGTATTGCGCGAGGTGGACGGCGTATCCAGCGAATACCAGGTCATGATAGACCACTTCGACGGACGCGACCGGCTGACGCTGTTCTTTGAGACCGAGCTGCCCGAGGATGCCCGTAAGGACCTCGAATACCGCGTGATGACGCACTTCAAGGAGCGCGTAGGCATAATCTGCGTGCCCAAAGCGGTGGGCATGGGCGACCTGCCCCGCAGCGAGAAGAAGTCTACCCGCATCTACGACAACCGGTATTGATAGCGCCGGACTGGCCGGGCGGCCTGTATGGGCCGCCCGGCTGTGCGGGTTTGTAGTGTGGCTGTGTACGCGGCGGCAAGGCTGTGCAGTGATGGGCTTAGCAGCAGGCCTGATTGTTAGCATGTGCCGCCGGGACGCGCTGGTTCGTAGCGCGGCTGTGTACGCGGCGGCAAGGCCGCGCAGTGATAGGCTTAGCAGCAGGTTTGACTGCAAGCATGTGCCGCCGGGCTGTATGGGTTTGCAACGCGGCGCATGTACGCGACGACAAGGCTGTGCGACGATAGGCTTAGCAGCGGGTTTGACTGCAAGCATGTGACGCCGGGCTGTATGGGTTTGCAACGCGGCGTGTGTAGGCGGCGACGAGGCTGTGCGGCGATAGGCTTAGCGGCAGCGGGTCTTTAAGCTGCTAATATATAGGTGTGCTCGAGATATGGCGATTGTGCGCGGCGGACTTTGTAGCAGTAGCGTGGAATGCCGGCATGTGCGGGTTCGTTATGCGGCAGTTGTAAGGCGCGGGCGGCATAGGCGCATCACGCGTCATGCGCAGGCGCGGTAAAGCGCCCCAATCGGCAAGCCTGCATGTAAAGCCCGCCACGTCGTGCATTGCGCCGATCGACATGCAAAACCCGGCCTCGCACAGGGCGAAGCCGGGTTTGAGCATATGTGGCCCAGCCTGAGGCCGTGGAGCACGCGCGTCATGCCGGCACGCGCGCGGCGCGTCAGCCGTCGATCAGCCAGCCGCGCTTTACGGCGTCGCTTATCAGCGCGCGTATGAATGGCTCCAGCGCGGGCAGCGTGTCGAACACGATCTGGTTGCGCCCCAGCACCTGCGAGGCGCGAATGCCGTGCTTGATCCACGACAGCCCGCCCGACTGATAGTTCAGCAGCAGCGGCTGTATGCGGTCGCAGGCGCAGGCATAGCGCGCAGTGGGGGTCTGACCGGCCTCGAACTCCTCCCACAGCCCGCGCAGTTCGGCGCCCAGCTCCTCGGGCAGCATGCCGAATATGCGGTCGGCGGCGGCGGATTCGCGCTGAGCCTTGTCCTCGTAGCCCTTGGCGTCATAGGCGTAGGTGTCGCCGGCGTCTATCTCGACCAGGTCGTGCACCAGCGCCATGCGGGCGGCGCGCTCGCAGTCGCAGCCCTCGGGGGCATAGCCGCGCAGCACCAGCGCGTACAGCGCCATGTGCCAGGAATGTTCGGCGTCGTTTTCGTAGCGCGAGCCGTCGTGCAGCGGCGTCTGGCGCATTATGAACTTCATCCTGTCCATCTCGGCCAGGAACTCGATCTCCTTGGTCATATCGCTCATTGCAGTATACTCTCCAACTTCGTAAGGATGTGTTTATTATGCCATTACCCGAAGGATTTTGCAATCTCGAAACGCGCGCAGTTGGCATAAAGGTGTGTTCGGCCTATTATTTTTCGGAAAACTTCACCGGCGCGAACGTGGACGGCTACCTGCGCAACACCGCCGTGGGCACAGAGGCGCTGGCTGACGGGCTGAGGCGCGCATTGGAACTGGCGCGGGCGCAGGGTTATGGGCTCATGGTATGGGATGCGTACCGGCCGGTGCGCGCCGTGAAGCGGTTTGCCGAGTGGGCGCGCCAGAGCGAGGACGGACGCACCAAGGCGCGGCATTACCCCAACGTGGACAAGTCGCGCCTGTTCGAGCTGGGTTACATCGCCAGTTCGTCCGGACACAGCCGCGGCTCTACGGTCGATCTGACGCTGACCGGCGCGGACGGCAGGCCGCTGGACATGGGCACGGATTTCGACTTCATGGACGACGCGTCGCACCATGACAGCCCGCTGGTCAGCCGTGAATGCACCGAGCGGCGCAATCTGCTGCGCGAGATAATGGTCAAGTCCGGTTTCAGGCCGTATCAGAACGAGTGGTGGCATTATACGCTCGTAAACGAGCCGTTTCCGGATACTTACTTTGACTTCCCGGTGGAGTAGGCGCGGCGGGCGCACTGCTTCGCTGAGCAGCGGCAGGTGCGCAGGTATGGTGGCGCGAGGGCGCGCTCTATCCGCGCAGCGCTGCGGATGCGCCGCGCGACGGCCGACCGATAAGTCTGTCAACGCCGCGAGAGCGCCCGTCTTAACCGCGCCATGCCGCGCGACAGTCGCCCGATGTGCGGTCAACGCCGCGTATGCGCCACGCCGTGAACGTGCCACGACGCGCAATAGCCGCCGATGCCATTGCAATGGCCATCGGCGGCTGTTGCCTATTCGTCGGGTATGTATTCGATTATGTCCGACACCGAACAGTTCAGTATGAAACATAACGTATCCAGCGTCTTAAGCGTTATCGTCTTGCCGTGCCTCATGCGGTGCAGCGTGTTGGACGACATGCCGTGCTTGTATATCAGCTGGTACTCGGTCATGTTCTTCTTCAATAGTGTTTGGTAGAATGGCCTGTAGCTTATCATGCGCAATGCCTCCCGTCCAGTATGTAGTTATATACTGCCTGATACCGTTCGATATATTGATTATGTTTGCGCTTGACAATGCAAAACATACTAACTATAATACATGTGAGCTTGGATAA
The DNA here is from genome assembly GCA_018714445.1 of Candidatus Fimadaptatus faecigallinarum. Taxonomy (GTDB): domain Bacteria; phylum Bacillota; class Clostridia; order Christensenellales; family Aristaeellaceae; genus Fimadaptatus; species Fimadaptatus faecigallinarum. The sequence goes on from DVNK01000025.1 coordinate 58,555, forward strand.
GATGGAGGCGGGAGTGGTGGAGAACGTGAACGGTACTGCAACGCCAGGCAACACGACGCCTGCGACGCAGCAGCGCAAACCGGTGAAGCTCAAGGCGGGCTTCAGTCTGCTAAAGTATGTGCTGCTCTCGATAGTGACGCTGGGCATATATGGGTTGTATTGCTTTGCGCGCATAGGCGACCTGCTCAACCAGATAGCGGGCCGGTATGATGGCAGGCGCACTATGAACTACTGGCTGCTGTGCCTGCTTATAGGGCCGTTGACGCTGGGCATAGGGTATTTTGTCTGGTATCACAGGTTCACGGGGCGACTGGGGCTGGAGCTGGCGCGCCGGGATGTGAATTACTCTATTGGGGCCCGTACGTTCTGGCTGTGGTATGTGCTGGGCATACTGATAATCGTTGGGCCGCTGGTCTACGTGTACAAGGTCATGCACGCTACCAATTTGCTGGTCGAACGCTACAACGCCGATGAGGCGCAGTGAGCGTTGCGCTATACTGAGATGGGCCGCGCGGATTTATCGTCCGCGCGGCCCGTTTCAGCATATGCCAATTGAACTCGATTGTATGTGCATCATGAAAGCCTGTACTCGCGTAGAGTACGAGCAGGGCATAAGCAAGGATTGCGCGCAACCTTTATCGGTCGGCATTGCCAGCGACCTTCATCAGCCGGCATTGCGCGCAACCTTCATCAGCCGGCAGCGTGCACCAGCCTTACGCGCCATCCCCCTCATCCCACGCCATGAACTGTTCCTCAATCAGCACCGGTTCGCAGCGCCCGTCGAACAGGCGCGCGATCTCGGCCTCGAACGCGGGGGCGTCGGCGGCCTTGAGCGTTATCTGACAGGTGACGCTCGCGGCAAAGTCGCGGCCGTCCAGGCGGTAGGGGGTGTCCTTTATCCAGTGCTCCAGCCGGCCCAGCTGATTGTACGCTATGTCCAGCAGATACGTGCACGACGGGTGCATCGTGACCACGCGCGCCGCATTCAGCGCCACTACCGCGCCCTGAGTGTACGCGCGCACCAGCCCGCCCGCGCCCAGCAGTATGCCGCCAAAGTAGCGCGTCACAACCACGCACAGGTCGGTCACGTCGCGGTTCTTGAGCACTTCCATCATCGGCAGGCCCGCGGTGCCGCCCGGCTCGCCGTCGTCGCTGTAGCGCATTATGCCCTTGTTGCGGCCTATCACGTACGCGTAGCAGTTGTGCGAGGCGTCCTTGTACTTTGCGCGCATCTCGGCAATGAAGTCGAGCGCCTGCTGTTCGGATGTGCACGGCGCGGCGTGGCCTATGAAGCGGGACTTGTTTATTATGAACTCATCCTCGTCGCGCCGCAGTATGGTCTTGTACGGCTTCACTTGGCCGCCACCAGCCGGTGATAGTTCTTCTTGCCCTTGCGCAGCAGCACGCCGTCGCCCTCGAGCTGCGCCCAGTCGAGCGTCGCGTTTATGTCGGCGACCGCGGCATCGCCTATGTACAGGCCGCCGCCTTCAACGGTCTTGCGCGCCTCGCCGCGCGACTTGCACAGCCCGCAGTTGACCGCCCACGTCGTCACGCGCGCGTCCTCGTCGAGCTGAGCGCGGGTGACCTCGGTCGTGGGCACGCTGCCGGCCAGCCCTGCGCCGCCGAACAGCGCCTCAGCCGCCTGCTGGGCCTTGGTGGCCTCCTCCTCGCCGTGCACGAGCTTGGTGACCTCGTATGCCAGCACGCGCTTGGCGCGGTTCTTTTCGCTGCCCTCAAGCGCGCCCAGCGCGCGCACCTCGTCCATCGGCAGGAACGTCAGCAGCGCCAGGCACTTTTCGACGTCCTCGTCGTCGACGTTGCGCCAGTACTGGTAGAAGTCGTAGGGGCTGGTCTTGGCCGGGTCGAGCCACAGCGCGCCCGCGACCGTCTTGCCCATCTTCTTGCCGTCGTGGGTCAGCAGCAGCTTGAACGTCATCGCAAACGCGTCCTTCTGCTCCTTGCGGCGTATCAGGTCCGCGCCCGAGAGCATGTTGGACCACTGGTCGTCGCCGCCCATCTGCAGCGTGCAGCCGTACTTGTGATTGAGCATCAGGAAGTCGTAGCTCTGCATCAGCATGTAGTTGAATTCCAGGAACGTCAGTCCGCGCTCCAGGCGCTGCTTGTAGCACTCGGCGGTCAGCATGCGGTTGACCGAGAAGTGCGCGCCTATGTCGCGTATGAACTCCACGTAGTTCAGTCCCAGCAGCCAGTCGCCGTTGTCGGCCATTATCGCCTTGCCGTCGTCGAACGATATGAAGCGGCTGAGCTGCTTTTTTATCGCGGCGGCGTTGTCGGCCACGGTCTGGCGGGTCATCATCTTGCGCATGTCGGTCTTGCCGGACGGGTCGCCTATCATCGCGGTGCCGCCGCCGACCAGCGCTATCGGGCGATGGCCGAACTTCTGCATGTGCGCCATCGCCATTATCGGTATGTAGTGGCCGATGTGCAGGCTGTCGGCGGTCGGGTCGAAGCCCACGTAGAACGTCACCTGTTCGTTTTCGAGCTTCTTTTTGAGGTCCTCCTCGTATGTGCACTGGGCTATGAACCCGCGCTCCTTGAGTACGTCGTATACGCTGCCCATTTCAGGTAGCCTCCTTATATTTCTGATGAACGGCCCACAGTCTGCGGCGGGCCGTGAAGTTATATGCAAGCCATAATGCTCCGGCCGTAGAGCGGGCTTGCCCGGCGGTCAGGCGGGCTCATACCGCCAATTCCATCATCTGGCGGTAGGCCGTAAAGCCCATGGCCTCATAGAACTCCACCGCGCCCGCATTGAACGACCACACGTCCAGCTCGATGCGCGCAAAGCCGCGCGCGCGTGCGTCGGCGCGCATGAACTCGAGCAGCTCCCGCGCCACGCCCTGCCGGCGATGAGCCGCGTCAACGGCCAGCTCCTGCACGTGGTAATATCGACGCGCACGGCTGTACGCCGTTTCGGGCTTATCCACGTAGTCCACGCACGCCATTCCATATATGGCGCCGTCGCGCTCGGCGACGATTATTGCGTGGTCGTCGGCATGCAGCAGCCCGGCTGCATGGGCCTGAATTTGCGCGCCAAAGCCGGGCTTGAACATGTCGGGCCGGCCCTGCACGTGCAGTTCGTTGACCTGGCGCCGCAGTTCGTTTATGCGGGCGAGGTCTGCGTCGTTTGCAAATCTGACCATCGGTATCAGCTCCTTTCGCGGTTTGTAGGGGTGGGGGAAGCGACCTGCGACTCGCGGCGGCGCGCCATGCGCCTGGCCGCGCATGCAATGCGGAAACGCAACGCCATGTGCTAAGCCGCGCATTCAATGTGTGAATGCGACGCCATGTGCTAAGCCGCACATTCAATGTGTGAACGCATCGCCATGCGCTTAGCCGCGCATGCAATGCGGGAACGCGTAGCCATGTACTAAGCCGCGCATGCAATGTGTGAACGCATCGCCATGTGCTAAGCCGCGCATTCAATGTGTGAACGCATCGCCATGCGCTTAGCCGCGCATGCAATGCGGAAACGCGTCGCCATGTGCCTAGCCGCGCATTCAATGTGTGAACGCGACGCCATGTGCTTAGTCGCGTATGCAATGCGAGAACGCAACGCCATGCGCTAAACCGCGCATGCAATGTGTGAACGCATCGCCATGCGCTTAGTCGCGCATGCAATGCGGAAACGTGTCGCCATGCGCGAGGCAATGCCGATCAGGCATAGCCGGCAAGCGCCCTGCACGGCAGATCCATGCTGCCATGCCGTCCGCCGTGCCGGTACGCCGCGCTTTAGTCATGGACGGTACGGCAGCATCAGCATGCCGCCGTAAACATGAGCGCAGTGTCGGGCTTACATATGCTCGGCGAACGCTTCGGCCAGCAGCTCCATGCCGCGCTGTATCTTGTCCAGCGGCGCGTTGGAGAAGTTCAGGCGCAGCGTGTTGAGGTGGCCGCCGTTGATGTAGAAGTGAGTGCCGGGCACGTATGCCACGCCCTTGCGCGTGACCTCGGGCAGCATCGCCAGCGCGTCCATGCCCTCGGGCAGCTCGGCCCATACGAACAGTCCGCCCTGGGGGCTGGTGTGGGTCACGCCCGCCGGGAACAGCTTGAACAGATCCAGCATCAGGTCGAGCTGCTGCTTGTAGCTGGCGCAGATCTTGACTATGTGCGGCTGCATCAGTCCGCGGCGCAGATAGCCGTCCACGACCGCCTGCGACAGCGTGCTGGTGTGCACGTCGACCGACTGCTTGCCTATTACCAGCTTGCGCATCAGCGTCGGGTTGGCAATGGCGTAGCCCACGCGGATGCCGGGCGATATGAGCTTGGAGAAGCTGCCCAGGTATACCACCCAGCCGTCGGTATCGAACGACTTGATCGCCGGCAGCGGCTCGCCCGCGTACCTCAGATCGCGGTACGGGTCGTCCTCGGCCAGCACCACGCCGTACTTGTTGGCCAGCTCGGCCAGCTTGCGGCGGCGCTCCAGCGGCAGCGTCTTGCCCGACGGGTTCTGGAACGTCGGGATTATGTACATCAGCTTGGGCTTGTAGGCCTTTATCTGCTCCTCGACGGATTCGGGTATTGCGCCGAACTCGTCGGTGGCTATCGGCTGTATGTTGGCGCGGTACATGCGCATCGTCTGCAGCACGCCCAGGAACGTCGGGTCCTCGGCCAGTATCGCATCGCCGGGGTTGATGAGCGCCTTGCACAGCAGGTCCATGCCCTGTTGCGAGCCGGTCACGGGCAGTATGTCGTCGGGCGACGCGGTGACGCCGCAGCCGTTTACGAACTCGGCGATGGACTCGCGCAGCGGGGCGTAGCCCTCGGTCGCGCCGTACTGGAGTATGTTGACGCCGTCGGTGGCGAGCGCCTCGCGGAGTATGTCGGACACCACGTCCGGCTCGAGCGCCGAAGACGCCGGATTGCCGCCGGCAAACGAGATCATGCCGGGCACCTTGAGCAGGTGGAATATCTCGCGTATCGCGCTGCCATTCAGGTCGCGTATCTGGTCTGCAAATATCGAACTGTCAAACTGCATACTGAATCTCCTTTCGTAAGAGCACATGCGGCCGGCGAATATAAAAGCCGCCGCCCTCCCACCGGGGAAGGCGACGGTCTATCGCTGTACCACTTCCAATTCGCCGCGGACACGCCAGGCGTGCCGGGGCCTCGTGAGCGCTGTATCGGGCGCACCCGCGCGGCCTACCGGGCGAACATCCGCCTTTGGGCGCGCGCGCTCGGGAATGTATTCGCCCTGAGCCGTCCCGCTTTCTCGCATCCACCGAAAGCTCTCTTGGCCGACCTCTGCCCGGGGGTACTTGTTTCCGTCATCGCGATTTGAATTTAGCTCATTATAGCCCGCGTCGGTGACTATGTCAATCGGCTTTGCGAGGTTTTAACATCGCCTGCTACGGGCTGAGCGTGGCGAATACCAGACGGGCTGTGGGGTTTTGCGCGCAGTGGGGACGGGGTGAGGCGGCGCGTGTCCGGCTGGCTGTGCGTTTTTGTGCGCACTGGCAGGCGGGCTGAGGAAGCGCGTACCCTGCTGGCTGTGCGGCTTTGCGTGCAGTGGGGCAGGCTGAGCGTTGCGCGTACCCGGCTGGCGTGCGATCTTGCGCACAGTGGGCGCGGGCTGAGCGTTGCGCCTGCCCAACGGGCTGTGCGGTTTAGCGCGCAGTGGCGGGCGGGCTGAGCGTTGCGCCTGCCCGGCTGGCGTGCGGTTTTGCGCGCAGTTACGGGCGGGTTGAGCGTTGCGCGTACCCTGCTGGCTGTGCGGCTTTGCGTGCAGTGGGACAGGCTGAGCGTTGCGCGTACCCGGCTGGCGTGCGGTCTTGCGCGCAATGGCAGGCGGGTTGAGCGTGGCGTGTACAAGGCTGGCGTGCGGTTTTGCGCGCACTGGCGGGTTGAGCGTTGCGCATGCCCGGTTGGCTGTGCGGTTTTGCGCGCAGTAGTGAGCTGGCTGAGGTGGAGCGTACCCGGCGCGCAATGCCGCCGCTTGGGTCGGGGCGTGGGGAGCATCGACTGGCCGCCGCGCTCAGTGCCGCGCGCCGATCACAGGCTTCATGTGGCAGGTGAACGTCGAACCGACGCCCGGCTCGCTCTTGAGCGTGACCTGACCGCCGTTATTGAGCACTATGTGCTTGACTATCGACAGTCCCAGACCGGTGCCGCCGCTCTTGCGCGAGCGCGACGGGTCGACGCGGTAGAAGCGCTCGAATACGCGGCTCTGGGCCTGCGCGTCCATGCCGATGCCATTGTCGGACACCTCGATAAGTCCGTCGGCCACGGCTACCTTTACCCAGCCGCCGTCCACGCCGTAGCGTATCGCGTTGTCGACCAGGTTGTATATCAGCGTCCAGATCTCGCGGGGCGCGCCCATCAGCCGGCCGCTGCCCGTGACGTCTATCGATATGCCGCGCGCCGCCGCCAGCGGCTCCAGCGACTTCTTGACTTCCAGCGCCAGTGGCAGCAGTTCGACCGGTTCCTCGGCGGCGTGCGAGTCGCCTTCCAGCCGCGACAGATACAGTATGTCGTCTATCACGCCCAGCATGCGGTCGCTCTCGGACGCAATGCGGTTTAGGTACTCCTTCTGCTTGGCGGGATCGGGCACGCAGCCCACGCTCATGAGCTCTGCAAAGCCCTTTATGGAGGTCAGCGGCGACTTGAGCTCATGTGAGGCGTTGGCCACGAAGTCAGTGCGCATGCGCTCGGTGCGGCGCACTTCCTGCATGTCGGTCTGGAGCTTTTCGATGCGGCATGCAACGCCCTGCAGCACCGGCTGCAGTTCCTCGAACGTGTCGACGCTGAGCGGATGGCCGCTCTCCAGCATGTCGTCCAGCGCCTGTATCGCCTGCGTGAACCGCCCGGCAAACCGACCCGCAAACGCCACCGCGCCCGCGCCCAGCAACAGCGCCAGCGCAATGAGCAGCGGCAACATCTCCCACAGCACGTCGTATGCCGACGCGCTCTGCGTGCTCAGGCGCAGCACCGCGCCTCCCAGCCGCCGCGCACAGTATATCATGCTAGAACCCATGCTCTCGCTGGTGCGCTGGGCAAAGCCGTCGCCGCCGTCCAGCGCCTCGATGAATTCGGTTCGCCCGGAATGGTCGTCCATGTCGCCGGTCGCGTCCGAATCGTAGATCACGCGCCCGTCGACCGCTATCAGCGTCGCGCGCACGCCGGTATGCGCTATGCACCGCGCCGCCGTCAGCTCGCGGGCGTATTGCGCCTCGTCCTGGACGCTGACGCCGTCTGTTTTGGCTGCGTCGTCTGCAGCGCCGGATTTAGTATCGGATGCGCTGGTCGCGCCGGTTGCACCGGTCGGATCGGTTGCGCCGGTCGCGTCTGTTCCATCGGCGGCACCGGCCGAATCTGTTGCATCGGTCGTGTTGGTTGCGCTGGCCGCGTCTGTTGCATCGGTCGTGTTGGTTGCGTTGGCCGTGTCTGTTGCACCGGTCGGATCGGTTGCACTGGTCGCGTCTGTTGCATCGGTCGCGCCGGTTGCACCGGTCGGATCGTTAGCATCGCTCGTCCCGGCAGTAGCGCCGTCCACCGCATCCACGTCGTACTGCGTGTAAAACGCCTGCGCAGCGTTGAGCAGCGCCGTCAATTCTTCGCGCGCCGCGCTCACCGACACGCCCGCAAACGCCGCCAGGCTCCCGCCCAGCATGACCAGTATTATCACCAGCGCCGTGCCGGCCAGCACGCGCCTCAGATATCGTTTCATGTTTCGTCACCCTTGTTGAGCTTGTAGCCGTAGCCGCGCACGGTCTGTATGTAGCGGGGTTTGTCGGCGTTGTCGCCCAGCTTCTGGCGCAGCGAGTGCACATGGAAGTCGACCGTGCGCGTGGTGTCGCCCTCGAAGTTGTAGCCCCATACCTGTGTGAGCAGCTGGTCGCGGCTGAGCACCAGCCCTGCATTTTTATACATATACTCCAGCAGCTCGAACTCCTTGAATGTCAGCTTGACCTCGTGCCCGTCGCGCCAGACCTCGCGCCGGCCAAAGTCGATCTCATTGTTGCCCAGCCGCGCCGCGCCGGTGGCCGCCGGTACGCGCCGCAGCGCCGTCTTGACCCGCGCCTGCAGCTCCAGCACGCCGAACGGCTTGGTCACGTAGTCCTCCGCGCCCAGCTCCAGGCCGCGCACCTTGTCCAGCTCCTCGCCCTTGGCCGAGAGTATTATTACCGGTATCGCCGCGGTGCTGGGGCGGGCCTTCCACTCGCTCAGCAGCGTCAGACCATCCTTGCCCGGCAGCATTATGTCCAGCAGCAACAGCTCGGGCAGCTCGCCGGAGGCTATCAGCCGCTCCAGCGCCGCGCCCGAGTCCATGGCGCGCACGTCGTGGCCCGCCGCGCTCAGCACTGCCGCTATCAGCGCCGATATGTTCTCATCGTCCTCGACTACGTATATTCGTGACATCGATATTCCTCCTGCTATCTGCCTGTGTTGTGATGGGTGTGCCGGCGGCGAGCCCGAGCGGGCACGCTCAGTTTTGCGCACCGGATGCTGGGCGGCTGTCGCGCGTCGTGCCGCCGGGGGGCGGCGGTTTGCCGTGCAGCGCTATGCCGCATCGCCCCGCGGCAGAGCCACGGGGCGCGCATCGGTAGGCTGGCCGCCGGACGGCGCATGGTCGAGCGCCCGGGTGCCGCGGTCACGCGCGTCAGGTGCCGTTCCGCGCTCTGCGCGGCGCGCCATTGACGTGCGCGCATGCTGCGCTCCGGGACGGCGCGGGGTTGGGTTGATATGCGTACCTTGCGCCATGCCTATGTCTTGCATGCCGTTCCCCGAGTTGGTGTGCGAGATTGGGTTGATCGCATACCTTGCGTGCGGCTTATTGCTTGCATGCCGCGCTACAAGTTGGCGTGCGGGGTTGGGTTGATCGCGTACCTTTCGTGCGGCTTATTGCTTGCATGCCGCGCTACAAGTTGGCGTGCGAGGGTTGGGTTGATGCCGCGTACCTTGCGTGCGGCGCCGGCCTCCGCTGAACGGGCGTGCCTGAGCGGCGGCGTCACAGTATGCGCTGCTGCTTGTGCATGCCGGTGACCAGAAACTCGACCCATTCGGCTATGTTCTGCGCGTGATCGCCTATGCGTTCCAGATATTTGGCTATCATGAAGAAGTCCAGCCACAGCGCGGCTTCTGCGGGTTGCGCGGCGATGCGCGCGGCCAGCTCTTCGCGCGCGGCCAGGAACAGCCGGTCGATCTCGTCGTCGGCGCCTATGACTGCGCGAGCCAGTTCCAGGTCGCGCCGCACGAATGCGTCCATCGCCTTGGTTACCATTATAACGCATTTGTCGGCCATGGTATAGAGTATTTCGGGGCCTTTTTCGCCGGAGGGTATGTGTGAGAGTATCTCGGCTATGTCGGCGCCCTGATCGCTGATGCGCTCCATGTCGGTGATGAGCTTGAGCGCCGTGGATATGGTGCGCAGGTCGGACGCCACGGGCTGCTCGCGCAGCAGTATGCACATGCTTTGACGCTCTATCGCCAGTTCCAGTTCATCGGCGATGTGGTCGCGGGAGCTGACGTCGTGGGCGAGTTCGCGGTCGCCGGTGCGCAGCGCTTCCATCGCGCCCTTTATCTCGCTTATCACGAAGTCGCTCATCGTGACCAGCTTGTCGGCCAGTTCGTTCATTTCGCGCTCAAACTTGTTGCGCATGAGTAAATCGCCTCCTGATATATTTCCGCCTCGATTGCCGGCGGCGCGTGCTCAGCCGAAACGGCCGGTTATGTAGTCCTCGGTGCGCTTGTCGTGCGGCTGCGCGAACAGCTCCAGCGTGGGCGCGCACTCGACCATCTCGCCATGCAGGAAGAACGCGGTCTGATCGGATATGCGGGCGGCCTGCTGCATGTTGTGAGTGACTATGACTATCGTGTACTGGGTCTTGAGTTCGTTCATGAGGTCTTCTATCTTGCCGGTGGATATGGGGTCGAGCGCGGAGGTCGGCTCGTCCATCAGCAGCACTTCAGGCTCGACGGCCAGTGCGCGCGCTATGCACAGGCGCTGCTGCTGGCCGCCCGACAGCGCCAGCGCGCTCTTTTTGAGGCGGTCTTTGAGCTCATCCCAGATAGCGGCCTGAGTCAGGCTGCGCTCTACGATCTCGTCGAGCCGCGCGCGGCCGCGCACGCCGTGGGTGCGGGGGCCGTAGGCGATGTTGTCGTATACGCTCATCGGGAACGGATTGGGCTTTTGGAACACCATGCCGACGCGGCGGCGCAGGTCGTTCACGTCGACGTTGCCGTAGATGTCCACGCCGTCGAGCGTAGCCTGCCCGGTGATCTTGACGCCGGGCACCAGGTCGTTCATGCGGTTGAGCGACTTGAGCAGCGTCGACTTGCCGCAGCCCGAGGGCCCTATGAGCGCCGACACCGCGTGTTCAGGCATGCCCATCGTTATGTCTTTTAGCGCATGGAAATCGCCATAGTACAGGTTAAAGTCCTTCACATCAATTTTCATTCAGCTTGCCCGCCCTTCTCTCAAACCAGCTCGCTATCAGGTTTATAGCGATTACGACTATCAGCAGCACCACGCCCGCGGCAAACGCCGTATTGCGGCCGGCAATGCCGCCGTCGCGGGTGTTTATGTACATGTGCACGGCCAGCGTGCGCGACGAGTCGAGTATGTTGCCGGTGAACTGCGCGACCGAACCCAGCGTGAACAGCAGCGCGGCCGTCTCACCGACTATGCGGCCCGTGGCCAGTATGAACGAGGAGATTATGCCCTTGGCGGCGCTGGGCAGCACTATGCGGAATATCGTGCGCAGCTTGCCCGCGCCCAGGCCGTAGCTGCCCTCGCGGTACATGTCGTCGACCGAGAGTATCGCTTCCTCGCTGGTGCGGATGATCGTGGGCAGTACCATGATCGATATCGTCAGTATGCCGCAGATCATCGAGTATCCCATGCCCAGCGCCGTGCCGAAAAACAGCGCGCCGAACAGGCCGTAGATTATCGAGGGTATGCCGGCCAGCGTCTCGGTGGCCAGCCGTATCGCGCTGACCAGCCGGCTGCGCTTGGGCGCGTACTCGCACAGGTACACCGCGCAGCCCACGCCCAGCGGTCCCGATATCACCAGCGACAGCGCTACCAGTTCCAGCGTGGCCGCTATCGCAAAGCCCATCGACGGGTTGTCGGCCGAGTATTCGCCAAACAGCAGCTCCCAGCTCAGATGCGGCACGCCGTTTATGCATATATACGCCACTATCATCATTAGGCTGCCCACGGTCAGCGCTATCGCCAGATAGCACAGCCAGCGCAGCAGCGCGGACTTTGACCGGCGCCGGCGCGCCAGTATGGTCTTGTTAGGGCTTGAAGTCATTTTGCGACGCCTCCCTGCAGTGCCTTTTGCGGCCGCTTGTCGGCTGCGCCGGGCTTATTGGTGGATTCGGACTTGTCCTTCTTTTCGCGGGTCAGCAGGCCCAGCGCCACATTGAGCAGCATTATGAACACGAACAGCACCGCGCCGGTGGCTATCAGTGCGTCGTAGTGCAGGCCTTCGGCGTAGCCCATCTCGCTGACAATGTTGACCGTCAGCGTCCTGACCGACTTGAATATGCTGGTGGGCAGTATGTTGCTGTTGCCGGCGACCATGCCCACGGCGATGGTCTCGCCTATCGCGCGGCCCATGCCCAGCACTATGGATGTCACTATGCCGCGCCGCGCCGCGGGGGTCAGCACATGGAACACCGCTTCCTCATGTGTTGCGCCCAGTGCCAGCGCGCCCTCGTAGTAGCTGGCGGGCAGCGAGCGCAGCGCGTTTTCGCTCAGCGTAATTATCGTGGGCAGTATCATCAGCGCCAGCACGACCGACGCCGCCAGCACACTGTTGCCGTTGCCGGGGCAGTGCTCGGCGATGAACGGCACGATCAGCATCATGCCGAAAAAGCCGTATATGATCGACGGTATGCCCGCCAGCAGCTTTACGCACTGGCTCAGCAGCGGGTATATGCGCTTGGGACAGAACCGCGCCATGAATATCGCTGCCATCAGCCCCACCGGCACACCCAGTATCAGCGCGCCGCCCGACACGTACAGGCTGCCGACTATCATATAGAATATCCCGAACTTCTGGGGATCGTTGTTGGGCTTCCAAGCGGTGCCGCTCAGGAAGTTCCACAGTCCGACCTCGCGTATGGCCGGCCACGCGCCCCTGAATATGAACACGCATATGCACGCCACCGCCGCCAGCGACACGAGCGACGTTATCAGGAAGATCACCTGAGCTATCTGCTCGCTGCGCTTTGAGCGGGTGCGGCCACCTTTGCCTTTTGTCACCGGATCCTCACCTCATCATCAGGTCTGAATACTTCTTTTTGCAGTGCTATTGTATTCTGTCTGAGTTTGGCGTTTGATTGAGAATTGTAAGAGCTGGGCAAGCTGGCAGGTGTACCGGCGCAAACAATGCGCGGGCGGTGGGGCGCAGGGCGCGCGGCCAATATGCGTTTGAGAGTTGTTGGCGCAAGGCTGTTAGCGGCAAGGCGTCCGGGCAGCATGAAGGAGCCGGCGCAAACGGCGGCTGCATCAAAGTGCAGGTATCCGATCATATGTCGCGGGCATACTGCGCGGCTGGCGCACCACTGCGCATTCCGCGGGGCATGCCGGCGCACGCGGCAGATGGGACGATATTGACATGACCCGATGCATAAAAACACAAAATGATTGTATAAATTGGCCGTGCGCAAACGCGCTGCACGGTTGCTCAAATGCGCCGGAGCGTCGCATAAAGAAATGTCCAAAGACAAGAGCGCAATCTGGGCACAAGCGCCGCAAGGGCAGCAAAAAACGCCCGCGCGGAAAGACCGCAACGGGCGCAACAGGTAGACTTCAAATCGCAAACGCGGCGAGAGCCTCAACGCGGCGCGGGCCGCCACGGGCAGCGCTTCTCAACGCTGCGCCGCGCTCAGAACCTGCCGCTGTCCAGCGCGTCGGTGACGGCTTTAACGGCCAGTTCAACGGTGCCGGGCTTGAAGGGATTGTGCAGGTTGGCCAGCTCGAGCAGCTCGAAGTAGCCGCGCGAACCGCCCGCACGGCACAGCCTGAGGTAATCCTGCCAGGCGGCGGCGCGGTCCTGGCGCATGCGGCCGTACAGCTCGAACACGCACACCTGCGCCAGCGCGTAGTCGATGTAGTAGAACGGGTAGAGGAATATGTGCTGCTTCTGCATCCAGAAGCCGCCGCCCTCCAGGAACTCGTTGCCGTCGTAATCGCGCCAGGGCATGTACGCCTGCTCCAGCTCATGCCATACCCTGCGGCGGCCGGCGGCGTCGAGGTTCTCGGCGTACACGCGGTGCTGGAACTCGTCCACGCAGCACATGTACGGCACGACCTCAAGCGAGCCCATCACATGCGCGCGATGGAAGCGCTCGACCGCGTCGCCAAAGAACTTGCCCATCCATGGATAGGTGAAGCACTCCATCGCCATCGAGTGTATCTCGTTAATCTCGCTGGTGGAGCCGTAGTACTGGGCGATGGGCTGGCAGCGCATGGTGGTGTAGATCTCAAAGGCGTGGCCGGCCTCATGGGTGAGCACCTCGACGTCGGCGCTGGTGCCGTTGAAGTTGGAGAATATGAACGGCGCCTTGTAGTCGGGCAGCGACGTGCAGTAGCCGCCCATGTGCTTGCCGGGGCGGGTCACCAGGTCGAACAGCTCATGCTCGACCATGAAGTCGAAGAACTCGCCGGTCTCGGGCGACAGCTCGTGGTACATGGCCTGCGCCTTCTTTACCAGCTCGGGCATGTCGCCCTGGGGCACGGCATTGCCCTCGGGGTAGATCAGCGATTCGTCGTAATAGCGCAGCTTGTCCACGCCCAGCCGCTCAGCCTGCTCCTTGAACAGCCGCGCGCACAGCGGCACGATGTGCTGCTTGACCTGCTCGCGGAACGCGCGCACGTCGTCGGGGCCGTAGTCCAGGCGGTGATGCATCGCGTAGGCCATGGCGGTGTAGCTGTCAAAGCCGGCGCGCTTGGCCATCTGCTGGCGCAGCTCGGTGAGCCGGTCGAACTGTGCGTCGAGCTGGGGCGAGACCTGCTCGTAGAGCTCGGCCCACTTGAGGAACGCCCGCCGGCGCTCGTCGCGATCGAGCGACTGCATGTGGCGCTGCAGGCCGTAGAAGTTGCATGTTTCGCCGTCGAACTCGCACGCGCAGGCGGCGGTGGCCTTGTTGAACTCCATGCACTGCAGGTCCTGTTCGATGGTCAGATCGATGTTGGCCTCGCACTGCACGCGCTCGTCGGCCTCGTTTATGCGCATGAGCTGCGGGCCGAACTCGGCCTCGAAGTCGGCGCGGTACGGGCTGCCGGTCAGCGCCTGCGACATGCGGCGGTTGAGTCCGGTTAGCCGCGCCAGTTCGGCGTTTATGTAGTTGACCTCGGCCTCGTAGAACTTGTCGGTCATGTCCATGGTGTTGCGCACTGAAGCCAGCGACGCAACCGTCTCGAGCTTGGACGATATCGCCTCGCACTCCATGAACGCCGCGCGCGCCTGCGCGTAGCTGGTCGCCTGTTCGAGCGCGGATATGCGCTCGGCGAGCTGTTCGCCTATGCGCGGTATATCCGGCCGCACGTATTCCAGTTCTGAAAACTTCTTCATCTGCCAATTACCTCCGCTGTCCGGCCGCATATGCGGCGCGGATTTATATCTGCATTATAGCACAATGCGCGCCGGGCGGCAATGCGGTGAGCCGAGGTGAATCAGCGCGGCGCAGTGAAGCGGCGCACGGCATGGTTTACCCGGCCGGCGGATAGGCCGATTGTTGGCGCAAGGCCTCTTGGCGCGGTGCGTGGCACATCATGCGAATGGAAAGCGCTAGTGCGCATTGCACAACGGAGCGCGGCGCACAATGGTGTGCGGCGCAACATGCGAATGGAAAGCGCCAGAGTGCGGCGCACAATGGTGTGCGGCGCAACATGCGAATGGAAAGCGCCAGAGCGCGGCGGACAACGGAGCACGGCGCGGCATGCGAATGGAAAGCGCTAGTGCGCATTGCACAACGGAGCGCGGCGCACAATGGTGTGCGGCGCAACATGCGAATGGAAAGCGTCAGAGTGCGGCGCACAATGGTGTGCGGCGAGGCAAGCGAATGGCAAGTGTCAGAACGCGGCGCAAACGGAGTGCGGCGCGGCATGCGAATGGCAAGCGTCAGAATGCGGCGCACAACGGAGTGCGGCGCAACATGCGAATGGAAAGCGTCAGAACGCGGCATACAACGGTGCGCGGCGCGGCATGCGAATGGCAAGCGTCAGAATGCGGCGCACAACGGAGTGCGGCGCGGCATGCGAATGGCAAGCGTCAGAACGCGGTGCACAACGGAGCGCGGCGCACAACGGAGCGCGGCGTGGCATGCGGATGGCAAGCGTCAGAGTGCGGCACACAACGGAGCGCGGCGCGGCATGCGAATGGAAAGCGCTAGTGCGCGTTGCACAACGGAGCGCAACGCAGTCACAACGCAGCGAAAACTACGCCCGTCAGTGCATTTCCGCCGGCGCGTGCGTGCCCAGGCCAAGCGCCGCGCTGGAGGACGCCGGCTGGCGCGCCCGTACCGGCGCGGCGTTGCGTTAAGGTTGTATTGCCGTTTCGGGCCGGAGCGCCCGCCGCTGTAAATATGTGCCGATAATCTCGATGGCCAAGTGGCGGAGTTGTGGCGAATGCGACGCAAATGGCCCGGTTTGATAACAGGGTTTTTGCTTGTATAATCAAGCGCAAGGAGGTACAATTATCAAGAGTATCTGGTGACGATGGACAGCGATGTTTACGCATATCGCGCGCATGACGGCGTACGCGGCGCGCAGACAGGGAGGCGATGAATAGTTGAAACAGACCAATATGCGATTGGGCCGCGCGCTGAGCAGGCTCAGGCGCTGGTCGGATGCTAACATGGATATAATGCGCAGCGCGTGGCCGCTGTACCGGGCGGTCGCGGGGCGCGCGGCGGTGATAGCGGGCGTGCTGCTGGTGGCGCCGTATGTATTGGTGGCGCTGCTGACGATGCAGGCGGTGTCATACGACCTGGGCCGGGGCCTGCAGATGGTCACGGGCGTGGGCTATGTCGGCGACTGGGCCGGCGCGATAGTGGGCCGGTTGCAGGCGCTCTCATCGCTGACGTCGCTTTTGTCGTATGCGATGGAGCTGCTGTTGCTGCCGGGTGCGTGCGCGGCGTTTGCGCTGATATTCGCCACGCGTTGGCAGGGCATGGCGCTCAACTTGAGCGAGGTGTGGCGGCGCGTGCGGCCGCTGATAATGCGTATAGTGATGGCGGGGTTTGCGGTCATGATAGCCAGCAACTTCGCGCAGCTGGCGGTGAGTCTGGTCAGCGGGCTATTGAGCATGGTCGCGGGACTGCTCAGCTTCATACCGGTGATAGGCATGCTGGTGTACTGGGTGGTGTGCGCGGCGCTGATGGTCATATGGCTGGGCATGGCGCTGCTGGAACTGGCGGTGCTGATGTTCACGATGCTGACGATGACCGGCGAGGACGGCGCGCGCGGTCAATTGCTGAACAACACGCTGCGCGTGCTGTGGGGAGGACGGCGCGACGTGCTGCCCAGCGTGGGCTGGCTGATGACGGCGTGTGCGCTGGCATTGATCGTGTGCGCGGCAGTGTACGGCGTGGTGCTGGCGGCGGCGGGCGCGGTGGCGGCGATCGTGGCGGCGCTTATTGTGCTGGCGCTGGTTGCGTGCGCGGCGATACCGCTGATGTGCGCGTTCCTGACCGTGCTGTACATGCGCGAGCATGAGCGTCAGGGCGGCCGGACTTACATCTATACGCGCCAGGATTGAGCGCGGCGGGCCGATCGGGCGCATACGGTCGGCCCAATAAAGCTTTATACAGAAAGGCGAGCGACAATCTATCATGGAAAAACGGGCAATAATCACGGTGTTGGGCCGGGACAAAATCGGCATAATAGCCGCGGTCAGCGGCGCACTGGCCCAGGGCCACGCAAACATACTCGACATAAACCAGACGATAATCCAGGACATGTTCACCATGGCGATGCTGGTAGACTATTCGCAGATGGAGCCCAGCTTTGACGACATGCGCCAGCAGCTTGCGGCGCTGGGCGAGGAAATGGGCATAGAGATACGCATGCAGCGCAAGGAGATATTCGACGCGATGCACCGGGTTTAAAGGAGAGCCGTCATGCTGAACACAGGTGAGATTCTTTCTACGGTTTCGATGATACGCGAACAGAAGCTGGATATCCGCACGATAACGATGGGAATATCGTTGTTCGACATAATCTGCGAGGACGCCGGCCGGCTGCGCACGCGGCTGTACGACCGCATCTGCCAGCGCGCGGGCAATCTGGTGCGCGTGGGCGAGCAGATAGAGTCCGAGCTGGGCATACCGATAGTAAACAAGCGCGTGTCGGTTACGCCGATATCGCTGATAAGCGCCGCATGCGGCGACCCGCTGCCGCTGATACGCGCTATGGACGACGCCGCGCGCGAGGTCGGCGTGAACTTCATCGGCGGCTATTCGGCGCTGGTGCAAAAGGGCATGACCGAATCCGACCGGCGGCTGATAGAGTCGCTGCCCGAGGCGCTGTCCACGACTGAGCGCGTGTGCGCCAGCGTCAACGTGGCCTCGACCAAGGCCGGCATCGACATGGACGCGGTGGCGCTGTGCGGCCGCGCGGTCAAGTTCAGCGCCGAGCGCACGGCTGACCGCGGCGGACTGGCATGCGCCAAGCTGGTCATATTCTCCAACGCCGTCGAGGACAACCCGTTCATGGCGGGCGCGTTCCATGGTCCGGGCGAGGGCGACTGCGTGATAAACGTGGGCGTGAGCGGCCCGGGCGTGGTAAAGCGCGCGCTGGAGCGCGTAAAGGGCCAGTCGTTCGACGTGGTGGCCGAGACGATAAAGCGCACCGCGTTCCAGATAACCCGCATGGGCCAGCTGGTCGCGCAGGAGGCGTCCAAGCGCCTGGACGTGCCGTTTGGCATAGTCGACCTGTCGCTGGCGCCCACGCCGTCGGTGGGCGACTCGGTCGCGCACATACTCGAGGAGATGGGCCTGGAGCGCTGCGGCACCCATGGCACGACCGCCGCGCTGGCGCTGCTCAATGACGCCGTCAAAAAGGGCGGCATAATGGCCTCGTCGCACGTGGGCGGGCTGTCGGGCGCGTTCATACCGGTGTCGGAGGACATAGGCATGATAGACGCCGCGCAGTCGGGCGTGCTGACGATAGATAAGCTCGAGGCGATGACCTGCGTGTGCTCGGTGGGTCTGGACATGATAGCCGTGCCGGGCAATACCTCGGCCTCGACTATCGCCGCCATGATAGCCGACGAAGCCGCAATCGGCATGATAAACAACAAGACCACCGCAGTGCGCATAATCCCCGCGCCGGGCAAGACGGTCGGCGACCGGGTCGAGTTCGGCGGACTGTTGGGCTGGGCGCCGGTTATAGCGGTGCACCACGAGTCGGCCGAAGACTTCATAGCGCGCGGCGGCCGCATACCCGCGCCGATACACAGCCTGCGCAACTGACGCGCGGGCGGGCAACGGGGTTGCCGCCATATCAGACCTGAGACAAAAGTACGCGCCGTCGTTCATGCGCCCTTGATTGGGCGGTGAGCGGCGGCGCCTTTTATGCGTCGGGCGAGTTCTATGTACTAAAGCCGACTATGTCAAGCGGCAGCATTGGCCGCAGGCCCAAGTGCCGCGCATTGGTTTGCGGCGGCTGATGAGGCGGCGCGTCAATCGGCGAATCGCGCGGCAGTACTCAGTGCGGCGGCGGCCTCGTCCGAACGCAATATCGCATACTGCACGCAGTCGCAGATCTCGCCTGCCAGCATCGAGCCGCCGCGTATCACGCCCTCAAGTTGCATGCCGCACTTGCGCATGACGCGGCCGCTGGCGGGGTTGAGCGGATTGTGGTAGGAGAACACGCGGTTAAAGCCCATCTGGAACAGGTACCACGTCACGGCGCGCGCGGCTTCGGTGGCTATGCCCTGACCCCAGTGCGAACGGGTTATGCAGTAGCCGATGCACGCGGAGCGTATCTCTAAGTTGAGCTCGTTGGCGCATACATAGCCTGTCAGCTCGCCGTCCAGCTCTATGGCCCACATGTAGAAGTCGACGTTGGCGTACATCTCGGCGTACCGGCGGAGCATTTCGCGGGTCTGGCTGACGTCGGCATGAGGCCGCGCCATCACAAAGCGCGAGTTGAACGCGTCGCCCGACCAGCGCGCGAACACTAGGGGCGCGTCGTCCTCACTGAACCGCCGCAACCTGAGCCGTCGGGTGATGAGCGGCCTTGTGCCGGTCTGATGAAGTTGCATGTACATAACCTCCCGTGATCGATACAAGGGTATATACTGGTGCACGCGCCGCACCGCCACCAACTCACCACAAATGTAACTTTGCGGGACGGCGCTTTTCAACGGTAGCGGGTTGTGTTATACTTATAGAGTGAATCGTGAGGCGAGAGGGGGCGGGGCCTGTGAGGCGGATTATGAGGGCTGCGGCGTGCGCGGCGCTGCTGTGCGCGTGTGCGCTGCTGCCGGGCTGCGGTGGCGACGGCGGAGATGATCCGCTGGCCGATTACGGCATCGGAGCCGAACTGCCCCGCATAACGCCCGCGCCGACTGAATCCGCGCCTCCGGCCACCGCCGCGCCCACGCCTTCGCCGACGGCGCAGGTGGACTGGGCCGAGCTGCCGCTGGACGACGCGCGTTCACAGCAGCGGCCTACGCGCAAGCCCAGCGCGGCATCAAGAGCGGCGGCGCTGGACGAACAGGTGCACGAGCGCCAGGCCTCCGAGCTGGACAATACCGGCAACCTGCAGCCCAATGTGATCTCGGGCGGCGTGGCATGCGAGTTTGACGACGGTCAGGCGCAGTACGTGTACTTCACCGCAACCGACGGCCAGCTCTACCGCACGGCGCTGGAGCCGGGCAAGGAACTGAGCTTTGACAGTGCGCAGGCGCAGCGGGTCGCGCCCGACAACGCGAGCGGACTCATGACTACGCTGCAGGGCGATCTGGCATACATATCGGGCGGCCGTCAACTGGTGGTGCTTCGCGAGGGCGCTGCCGGCGGGCGGGAGGTGCTCTGCGAGTTCGACGAGCTCACGCAGCTGACGCGCTGGGACGACACGCTGCTGGCGCTGGGCACGCGCGACGGCGTGAGCGGCATATTTGCGCTGGTGGGCGAGGGCATGCCTGAGCTGATAGTGCCTGCCGCGATGGGCATGCAGCTGGACGTCGTGAACCGGCGCATACTGGCGCTGGACGACGCCGGACTGACGGCGTATTCGCTGACCGGCGATCTGGTGCTTACGATGATAGCGGGCGATGTGACGGCGTTCAGCTATTCGGGCGCGGAGCTGTACTATGCGGCTTCGGGCGCGATATACCGGCTGGACGCGCTGGGCTGCGTCGAGTGCGTGCTGGAGACGGAAGCGAGCTGGCTGGGCTGCCATGGGCCGCAGCTGTACTACCTGGACGGAGAAGGAATATTGCATCGGTCTTGGCTGGACGGCGAAGACGACGAGGTCATCAGCGACGGCGCGGCGTATAACCCCACGCTGCTGAGCGACCGGATAGTCTACTGCAGCGAGCCCGGCGGCGGTGTGACGGCGAGTGTGGAGTATTGAATGCGACAGCGCATTGGGAGCCCCACGCTTAAAAGCAGTTGGACAGTCCAACGCGGTGGGTGTGGCGGAGTGACCGCAAGTGCGGCGCTATGAACGCGGCAGCGCATCACGCGCTCTACGCCTAAATGAGCCGGACAGTCCAGCACGGCGTGCGTGGCGGCGTGACCGCAAGTGCAGCGCTATGAACGCGGCAACACATCACGCGTCCTGTGCTTAAATGAGCCGGACAGTCTAGTGTGGCGGGCGTGGCAGCTTGACAGCAAGTGCAGTGCTATGAACGCGGCAACACATCACGCGTCCTACGCCTAAGGGAAGCTGGACAGTCTAGTGTGGCGGGCGTAGCAGCTTGACCGCAAGTGCGGAGCTATGAACGCGACAACACATCCCGCGCCCTATGCCTAAAGGAAGCGGGACAGTCCAACGCGGTGGGTGTGGTGGCGTGACTGCAAGTACAGCGCTATGAACGCGGCAGCGCATCCCGCGCTCTACGCCTAAATGAAGCCGGACAGTCCAGCGCGGCGTGCGTGGCAGCTTGACCGCAAATGTGGCGCTATGAACGCGACAACACATCACGCGCCCTACGCTTAAATGAGCCGAACAGTCCAGCGCGACAGGCATGGCGGCGTGACTGCAAATGTAGCGTTATGAACGTGACAACACATCACGCGCCCTACGCCTAAAGGTAGCTGGACAGTCCAGCGGGATGTGCGTGTCAGCGTGACCGCAAGTGCGGCGCTATGAACGCGGCAACACATCACGCGCCCTGTGCTTAAATGTGCCGGACAGCCCAGCGCGACAGGCATGGCGGTGTGACTGCAAGTGCAGCGTGATTAACGCGGCAGTTCAGTAGGCGTCCCACTCCTAAAAGTGGCCAGACAGTCTATCAGGCCGGGCATGACGACATGACCGCAAGCGTCGCTGAATGCGGCAGCGGCGTGGTGGGAATACTGCGGGCGGTATCCGATTATTGCAGTGATGTGGACATGCGAAATGAATGCGTCGAGCCGCCGCGACGGTAGAGCGTGGCAGCCCGCGTGAGTGGCGGGCGGCACGGTCGTCGGGGCGTGCGGTTGGGGTTGCGTTGCGGTTTGCGTGGCGCAATGACTGCCGTTACAGTCCACGCGCGTACTCGTCCATCAGCCGCGACCAGGCGACGAGGTATTCGCGGCATTCGGCGTCCTGCGCCAGTGCGTTGAACGCGTCGCGGCTTGCAGCCATGAATCGGCGATCGAACGCGCTGAGGCCGTACTGCGCGATAGGGCACACCGCGAACGCGCGGCGGTCTATGCGCACGTCGAAGCCTGCGTCAGTCTCACGCGGGGCGAGCGGGAACAGCCGGCAGCACAGCGGGCGCTCACTGCGCCGGCACCAGCCCTGGCACACCAGCATGACGGGCGCGGTCAGGCCGGCAAATTCGGCGGGGCGCACCTGTGCAAAGTCGCAGCTTTCATACAGTTCTGCTTCGCCGGGCAGCAGCAGCATGCCCTGCGCGTCGCCGTCGGCACGGCAGCAGGCGGCGCCGCAATATGTACCGCAGTCGGTTGTAAGCGGCGTAAGCGCGTCGAGCAGTGCGCGCGCTTGAGCGATTTCGGGTTTCATGGGCGTGATCACACTCCGGTTGAAAGTTATAATGGATTATACCACATGCGCGCGGCAAAAGCCATACGCGCGGCGGAGGAACTCATATTGAAGGGATATTTTGTGCGGCAGTTGAAGCTGTTCGCATGGCAGGCAGTGGTGCTGGGCGGCGTGAGCGCGGCGTATCTGGCGGTGGCGGCATTCATGCCGGCGGAGGTGCTGGCGGTGATGTATGGCGCGTATCTGTGGGCGATATGCCCGGTGCTGGGCGGCTGGCTCACGGTGCGCGCGGTGCTTAAAGGCATGCAGCCGTATCTGGCGTTGTGGGCGCTGCCGCTGGTGCCGGCGGCGGTGCAGCTGCTGGTGACCGGAACACCTATGGACATGGCGGCGGTACTGGCGTATGCGCTGGTGGGGCTGATCTGCTCGGCGACGGGCGACGAGCTGCGCCGCCGGCGTGAGCGGGGTTCAAATGACCAGCGCCGGCGGTGAGCCGGTCCGCGCGCGGCAAAAGGCAGGACTTGCCTCAAGACACCATGTGCCGTCGCCAGGCCACGGCGCTGACATCTGATAAGCTGGCCGGCATTGCGGTATATTGCCAGCCCGTTGGGCGTAGACGCCGCTGAAAAGTCAGCCGCAGAAAAAACGTGGTTGCCAGCGCATTGGGCGTAGACGCCGCTGAAAAGTCATCCGCGGATAAAACATGGTTGCCAGCCCGTTGGGCGTAGACGTCGCTGAAAAGTCATCCGCGGATAAAACATGGTTGCCAGCCCGTTGAGCGTAGACGCCGCTGAAATGTCAGCCGCGGATAAAACATGGTTGCCAGCCAGTTGGGCGTAGACGCCGCTGAAAGTCAGCCGCAGAAAAAACGTGGTTGCCAGCCCGTTGAGCGTAGATGCCGCTGAAAAGTCAGCCGCGGATAAAACATGATTGCCAGCCCGTTGAGCGTAGACGCCGCTGAAAGTCAGCCGCAGATAAAACGCGGTTGCCAGCCCGTTGGGTGTAGACGCCACTGAAAAGTCAGCCGCAGATAAAACGCGGTTGCCAGCCCGTTGAGCGTAGATGCCGCTGAAATGTCAGCAGCAGAAAAAACATGGTTGCCAGCCCGTTGAGCGTAGATGCCGCTGAAATGTCATCCGCGGATAAAACATGGTTGCCAGCCCGTTGAGCGTAGACGCCACTGAAAAGTCAGTTGCAGATAGAACGTGGTTGTCAGTCCATTGGGCGTAGACGCCGCCGATAAGTCAGCCGCAGAAAAAACGTGGTTGCCAGCGCATTGGGCGTAGACGCCGCAGATAAAATGCAGCCGACATGACGGTTGCCGCTGACAAGCCGGTTGTCAAAGCCGCATTGCCGGCAGTGCGGCAGCGCCGGCATATCGCTGACGCTCCATGAGATATGAGCTGTGATGGCGCGGCGGGCTGCCTGCTCCGGCGCGGCTCCGTCTGCTCCGGCCCGACGCAATAGTCGGGCGCAGTACACGCTATGAAACGACCGACCGACCGCGCCATTGGGTGCGCGCCGGTCACGGAGGCTTAAAATGGACGTAATACTGACCTGCGATATAGGAACTACGGCCTGCAAATGCACGGCGTTCGCGGCGGACGGCGCGCGCCTGGCCGACGTGCGAATCGACTATTCGACCGAGTACCCGCGGCCTGGCTGGGCGCAGCAGAGCGCCGACATGTTCGTTGATGCGGCACTGCGGGGGCTGGCGCAGCTGGCCGGCAGCGTTTCGCCGGACGACGTGCGCGCGATTGGGCTGTCCGGGCAGATGAACGCGCTGATACCGGTCGATGCCGACGGCAATGCGCTGCATCCCAGCATAATCCACTCCGACTCGCGCAGCGCGCCGCAGGTCGACGAGATCGCCGCGCACATATCGCCCGAGGACTTCTACGCGCTGACCGGCAACCGCCTGGACTGCCACTATACGCTGACCAAGCTGCTGTGGCTGAGGCAGCACATGCCCGAGGTCTACTCGCGCATGCGCTGGGCGGTGCAGAGCAAGGATTACGTGTACTCGCATCTGACCGGGCGCGTGGGCATAACCGATTACTCCGACGCATCGCTGACGATAGCGCTGGACATACGCCGGGGCTGCTGGGCGGAGGAGCTGCTGCGCGAGCTGGGCATAGACCCGGCGATAATGCCGCGCATACTGCCCTCGCATGACGTCAGCGGCCGCTTGAGCGCACAGGCGGCGCGGTTCACTGGCCTGAAGGCGGGCACGCCGGTGTCGGTGGGCGGCGGCGACGGCGCATGTGCGGCGCGGGGCGCGGGGCTCAAGGGCCTGGGCGAGGCGTACTGCACGATAGGCTCCAGCGCGTGGGTCGCGCAGTTCACTCAGGCGCCGGTCATGGATGCGCAGGCGCGCGTGTTCAACTACTTCGACCTGGACGGCAGTCACTACTATGTCTGCGGCACGCTGCAGTGCGGCGCGGCGGCGTACGACTGGGCGCGGGCGCTGATGGGACTGGATGGACTGGGCGGCATAGAGGCGATGGAGGGCATGGCGCGGCAGATCGGCCCGGGCGCGGACGGCGTGATATTCTTCCCGGAGCTGATGGGCTCGCGCACGCCGTACTGGGATCCGTATAACCGGGGCTGCCTGTGCGGGTTTACGCTGTACCACGACCGCCGGCACATCGCGCGCGCGGTGTACGAGGGCGTGGCGCAGGGGCTGTACTCGTGCGGGCTGGCGATGGCCGAGAACGGTTTGCCGGTGCGCAGCCTGATGCTGACCGGCGGCGGTGCGCGCAGTGCGCTGTGGCCAGAGATGCTGTCGGCGCTGTACGCGTGTCCGGTGCGGGTGCACAGCGTGCCCGGCGAGGCCACCAGCCTGGGCGCGGCGATAGCGGCGGGCGTGGGCGCGGGGCTGTACGCCGACTATGCGCAGGGCGCGAGCCTCATCCGCAGCGCGCGCGAGTGCGTGGCCGATGCGGGCCTGGTGGATGCTTACCGGCGCGTGTACTCGGTGTTCAGCCGGGTCTATGAGCAGATAAGTCCGATACACCGGGCGCTGCACGAGGGCATATGACAGTGTGCACGGCCGTAATGGATATGCGAGCCGTTTGGCAATGGCGGCGCAGGGGTAGCGCGCATGCCGGATCTGTGATATAATAAAGAATACGCCCGGGCTGCGGCCGCGGGGCGAACACCGGCCGCGGCGGCGGCGATTGTGAGGCGGGCCTTGAAATATCATATTGATGAACATAAAAACTACATACAGAAGGTCATGAACAAGTGGCAGAGCATCTATCGCATGGCCCATGTGGCGACCGGCTCGAGCGAGCTGGCGGAGGTGGTGCTGCAAGAGGCGCTGCTGAATGCGTATGTGCGCATGGACGACGGCACGCTGCGCGAGAACATGCGCCGCGCGGTCAGCGAGGCGGCGCTGGCGCAGCTCAAGCAGGCCAAGCGCGCCGGTCATCTGGAGCTGGACTGGGACGGGTTTACGCACCGGCCCGAGTCGCTGAGCGAACAGGATGCGCCGATATGGGACTTCATGGCCGAACAGAGCGTGCAGACGCGGCGCATTGTGATGCTCAGATATGCGCTGAGGTGGTCGCCGAGGCAGGTGGCCGACGTGATGGACATGCACACCGGCGAGGTCAAGGAGCTGTATCAACGCGTGACGGCACAGCTGCAACGGCGCGGCGGGCCTTCTACGGTGGTGGCGCGCAACATGCGCATATCGCCGTTCGACCGGGCGATGGCGCGGGTGGTGCGGCTGGAGCTGAACCGAACCGGCGACGATCTGCCGGACGTGGCGGCGGTCATGCAGGCGTTCGAGCAGGACGCCAGCGCGGTGCACAGGCCCAATGTGACGGCGCGCAAGCTGACCGGCGGCGTGCTGCGGATGCTGATAGCGCTGCTGGTGGCGCTGGTGTTCTACCTGGGCGCGATAATGGCGCAGGATCCGTACGACCAGTCGATACACGTCGAGCAGGTCAACGACCCGGACGCCACGGCGGCGCCGGTGCTCACACTGCCGGCGCTGGGCGGCTATGAGATGGTAGACGCCGGCCGGCAGATGGAGGTCAGCGACCTGAGCGAGTTGAACTATTACTTCTCGCTGCCGGTGGCGCGGCTGCAGGCCGAGGGCTGGGGCTTGAGCGCGGCCTACATACGCGATGAGCGCGGCATAGGCGGCACCACGACCCGCGCGGCGGTGCTCGATTACACCGATGCACAGGGGCGCATGTTGCGCGTGCGCAGCATGCTGCCCGGCGACGAGGCCTGTGCGCGGCTCGAGGATCAGATGGCCTACATAGGCAGCGATGCGCTCATAGCCGACTCGGTGGCGGTGCAGTTGCGCTCCGGCGACTTGAGCAGGATATACACGCTGATAGGTCAGGCGGTCTACTGCCTGGAAGGCGAGCTGCCTCTGGGCGAGTTGACCGAGCTGGCGGGCAGCGTGGTCATAGTGTGACGCATCCGCTGGCGACCGCGTTGCCGGCGCGCATGTTTGGAAATGTGCAATGCGTATTAATGCAAACCCGCTTTCGACGAATGGCTGTCGAAAGCGGGTTTTGACGTATGTGTATTTTGTGGCCGGATGGCAAACCTTGTTTGAGCGGCGTATGCACTTTCAGCTGGCCGAAGATGCGGCGCGAAGTCAGGCTGATGCCCGCGGCCGAGCGCGAAGCTCAAGGCGTTTGCGCCTGCTCATGCACGGGCCGGCAATTGCGCGAGACTCACGGCAGTATGCGTGGAGTTCATGTGCGGCTGACGCCTTAGTTGAATGGCCGTAGGTCTGGTCATGGCTCGTACGTGCCCATGCCGATAAGGTTACGCGCGTGCCCTTACGTGCGGCGCTCAGGCGCACTGAATCGGTGTGATGCTTTTCGGGCAGAGTTGCCCTAAAGCGCGGCTGACACCATAGTAGCATGGCCGTCGGTCTGGTCATGGTTCATGCGCGCTCATGCTGAAACGGTAAAGCGCTGGCCCTCACGTGTAGTGCTAAATCGCACAGAAGCGGCGAGATGCTTTTCGTGTATAGCAGCCCTTAAGCGCGGCTGACGCCATAGTAGCATGGCCGTCGGTCTGGTCATGGCTCATGCGTGCTAATGCCGAAGCGTGTAACGCGCTGGCCTTCCTGAGCGGGGCTCAAGCGCACTGAAGCGGCGAGATGCTTTTCGTGTATAGCAACCCTCAAACGCGGCTGACACCATAGTAGCATGGCCGTCGGTCTGGTCATGGTTCATGCGTGCTAATGCCGAAGCGGGTAACGCGCTGGCCCTCACGTGTAGTGCTCAAGCGCACTGAAGCGGCGAGATGCTTTTCGCGTATAGCTGCCCTCAAGCGCGCGTCGGCATGACTGCGCAGACATCGTCCTGCCACGCATGCAGCATGGCGCGCAGCTGTGCCACGCGTTCGGGTTCACGGGCGCTCAGGTCGTCATGTTCGCCTATGTCGGTTTTCAGGTTGTACAGTTCGCAGTGACCGTCCTCGAAGAACTCTATTAGCTTCCAGTCGCCCAGGCGCACGGATGCGCCCGGCCGTCCGCCCTGGTTGCCATAGTGGGGGTAGTGCCAGAACAGCGGACGCTCGCTCAGGGTCTGGCCGCGCAGCAGTGGCAGTATGCTCACGCCGTCCAGATGCTGCTCGGGCCGCGGCGGCAGCCCGGCTGCATCCAGCAGCGTCGGATAGAAATCGGTAGTAGTGACCGGCGTGTCGCAGCAAGCGCCCGGCGCTATCACGCCCGGCCAGCTCGCCAGCAGCGCCACGCGCGTGCCGCCCTCGTACATCCAGCCCTTGCCTTCGCTGGCGGGGGAGTTGCAGGTCGGGCTGCCTTCAGCCGTGGCCAGGCCGCCGTTGTCCGAGGTGAATATGACAAGCGTGTTGTCCAGCTCGCCGGCGTCGCGCAGCGCGTCTATCAGCCGGCCTATGTTCCAGTCGAGGTTGTATATCATGGCCGCGTATGCCGGATCGGACTGTATCACGCGGCGCATCACGTTCCAGTCGTGTGTGGGCAGCTTTTCGCCGGGCACTATGGCCTGACACTTGTCCAGGCCCAGCTGTTTGGCCTTGGCCTCGAAGCGCGCTATGTCGGCGGGCTTGGCGTCTATCGGGGTGTGAACGGCGTAGTGGCACATGCTCAGGAAGAACGGCGCGTCATCACTGCGGCCGCGTATCAGCGCTATGGCCTCATCGGTCAGGCGATCGGTCAGGTATTCGCCGTCGGGGCCGTCGGGCAGCGTTTCTATGCCGTATGGCGCGAAGTAGCCCTGATGCGGATGGCCCCAGTCGCAGCCGCCTATGTTGACGTCATAACCCACGCGGTCGGGGTAGTATTCCCGGCCGCCCAGGTGCCACTTGCCCACGTGCCAGGTGTGATATCCGCCGGCCTTGAGCGCCTGGGGCAGTGTGAAGTTGCCGCGCGGCAGGTGATGTATGTAAGGAGCCTCTATCAGCGTCGCGCGCTGGGGATGCGCACGGTAGGTCGTGTCTATCCAGTCGGTCAGACCCAGCCTTGCCGGATAGCGCCCGGTCAGATAACTCCCGCGCGACGGCGAGCAGACCGGGCATGAGGCATACGCCTGCCCGAACGTCATGCCGCTGGCTGCCAGCGCGTCTATGCGCGGCGTCTCGTAGAACGTAGAGCCGGTGCAGCCCAGATCGACCCAGCCCAGGTCGTCCATCAGTATGAAAACTATATTGGGCTTTGCCATATGGCCATCTCCTTTGGTGCGGCGGCGCAGCTGAGGCGCGGCGCGCTTTTTATTTGATTTTAACACCAAACGTGTCCCAGTGCAACAGATTATTCGGGCAGGCCATACCATGCGCTGGGCGGGCGCAACGCGTCCAGCCGGCAGGGCACAGGTGAAAGGCGCGAAGCAATTGCATCGAACCGGGCTTGAGCGAAATCGGGTTGCGCGGATATGGCGGAAGCTGTGATGCGCCGCGGCGGCGGTGTGAGCCGGCATATGTCCTGCATTGATATTGGGAGTTGGCGGTGTTATAGGTCTGCGACCCGGCGCTGTCATGGTGCAATTGCGTGATGTTATGGCGGCGTGGCAGGATTATGGCTTTCCGATGCAAACTTGACCAGGCGGCGAACTGGCGCATTGCGCGGACAGGCGGACGCACCGGCGACGTGCCGGGCATGGATGGGCTGCTGCATTGTGCAGGCAGGCGGACGCACCGGCGACGTGCCGGGCGCGGATGAGCTGGCGCATTGCGCGGGTAGGCAACGCACCGGCGACGTGCCGGGCTGCCGGGCACGGATGGGCTGCTGCATTGTGCAGGAAAGGCGAACGCACCGCATGATGGCCGGTGGGCCATTTGCGTATGGCGGCTGCGGCAGGGTGCAATATGCTACAAACTGCGCATATATATGCATGAAATATGCATGAACATGCCGAAGCGAATGCACTGCACCGCCTTGCGCAACGCCAGCGGCGCGCTTGAAAAGCCCGGCGGCGTGTGGTAGAATGCGAGTAAGACTGCGCGGAGGTGATGCTGATGGGACTTGTGCGGCGCGTGCGGTACAATGCGCCGTTTACGATAACGTTTGCGCTGGTGGCGCTGGCGGCGCTCGTGATAAACGAGCAGACCGGCGGTGCGGCCAACCGGCTGCTGTTTGGGGTATACCGCTCCAGCCTGCGCGATCCGCTTACGTATTTGCGCGCGTTCGGGCATGTGCTGGGGCACTCGTCGT
This sequence comes from Candidatus Fimadaptatus faecigallinarum, assembly GCA_018714445.1. GTDB lineage: Bacteria > Bacillota > Clostridia > Christensenellales > Aristaeellaceae > Fimadaptatus > Fimadaptatus faecigallinarum. Next base: position 88,356 of record DVNK01000025.1, read on the forward strand.
TCGAGCACTTTTCGGGCAACATAATGCTGATGCTGGTATTGGGGCCGGGGCTGGAGGAGCGCTATGGCAGCATGACGCTGTTCAGGCTCACGGCGGCCACGGCGCTGATATCGGGCGTGGCGCACTGCATCATGTATGCAAACGTGATGCTGTTGGGCGCGAGCGGCGTGGTATTCATGATGATACTGCTGAGCTCGGTGGGCGGCGCGCGCAGTGGCGAGATACCGCTGACGCTGCTGTTGGTCGTGGTGCTGTACATAGGCGGCGAGCTGGTGCAGGGCATGGCGGGCACAGGTGGGGTGTCGCGGCTGAGCCACATAATAGGCGGCGTTTGCGGCGCGGCATTCGGCATGGCGCAGGCAGGCCGACGGGGCCGCAGATAGCCCGGAGCGGTAGGCGCGCAGGACTGCGAACGGTGATCACGGTGTGGCGGCGAATAGCGTGAACCGGCATGTGGCATAAATTGCTGAACCACTTTAAAACGCTCATGAATGGTGGGATAGCCAAGATAGGGCCAGTTAAACATGAGCGTCGTTGAAAATCCAATGAATGGCTGAACAACCAGGCAAGTGCCAGTTAAGCACGAACGGCGTTGCAAATCCCATGAGTGGCAGAACAGCCAGGCAAGGGCAAGCTAAACACAAACGTCGTTGCCAATCCCATGAGTGGCCAACAGCCCGGAAATGTCAGAGCGATATGATGCGGCATTACAAATCCACGACTGTATAAACAGCGACGCCTGTGGTGGAATAATCGGCGTTAATGACTTATCAAATCGAAATGGCCAGCGCAATAAGGCGGCGCCCGAATTGACAAACGCGAATCGCCGCCGTGACGGGGCAAACTCACAAATTGCGACGGCACATATATGAATTGGCTCCGGCGCGGCGGAAATCGAATCGGCGCGCCTGTTATGATCGGAGTTGCAAAAGGAGGTCGGACGGATGGATAAGAGGCTGAATGAGTTGCTGCGCGACGGGTCGGGCGCGCCTATAACCGAGCGCGCGGGCTGGCTCAGGCGCGCAGGCGAGTACCGGGCGCTGATAGAGCAGTGCATGCTGGGCCACGCGCCGCGCGGCGAACGCGCGCAGGGCGAGGTGATATCCCGACGTGAGGCGCTGCAGGGCGCCGCGCTGCATGAGATAGTGCGCATATGCTACGGGCCGGGCAAGGCGTACAGCTTTCTGGCGCATGTGCTCAGGCCAAACCGCGCGGGGCGGTTCCCGGTGATAACGTGGAACGTGTTCACGACCGGATATCAGTGCCCGCGCGCGCAGGACGCGATAGCGCGGGGCTATGTGATAGCGCTGTTCGACAAGGAGCAGCTGTTCCACGATGAGCGCACGCATCGCTGCGACGCGGCGCTGGCATACCCGGGCTATGACTGGGGCGCGATACGCATCTGGGCATGGGGGCATTCGCGGCTGATCGACTTCCTGGAGGACCAGCCCTATGTCGATGCGGACAGGTTCGTGGCGACCGGCCATTCGCGCGGCGGCAAGGCGGCGCTGGCGGCGGGCGCGTATGACGCGCGCATTGCGGTCACAGCGCCGATCAATTCGGGTTGCGGCGGCGCGGGGTGTTTCCGGGTGCTGGGCGACCGGTACGGTGAGAATGGCGACGCGCGGCGCGAGGAGTCGTTGGGGCGGATAGCGGCGGTATTCCCGCACTGGTGGACGCCGGGCTTCATAGAGTACGGCAATGCTCAGCCGCCCTACATGCCGCTGAACGAGAGCACATTGCCATTTGACCTGCACGCGTTCAAGGCGTTGATAGCGCCGCGGGCGCTGCTGACGATAGAGGGCCTGGATGACGCATGGGCCAATCCGTATGGCACGTACCTTACCTGGCGCGCGGCGCAGCCTGTGTTCGACATTATGGGCGCGCCCGACAACAACGCGGTATACTACCGCGAGGGCGGCCATGCGTTTGGCGATCTGGACTGGCGGTGTCTGCTGGACTTCTGCGACTGGCGGTTCTACGGCAGGGGCACGCCCTACTGGAACAACGGCGCGCGGTACTTCGACAGGTTCGAGTGAGCGCACAGCGTCAAGGCGTGGCGGCGCGCCGCAGTGCGCAATACCGCTTAGCGTTGCGCGCAAGCGGCTAACGCGGTGCTCAACATAACAGTCCCCGCGCACAGTCCCCACGCGGTGTACGGATTGACGCCGAGGACAAAATGCGCCGGGTCCTCAACTATGTGGCGATGGCACAACGGCGCGCGTACTTCGACAGGTTCGAGTGAGCGCACAGCGTAAAGGCGTGGCGGCGCGCCGCGGCAGTGCGCAATGCCGCACGGCGTTGCGCGAAAGCGGCTAACGCGGTGCTCAACATAACAGTCCCCGCGCACAGTCCCCACGCAGTGTACGGATTGACGCCGAGGACAAAATGCGCCGGGTCCTCAACTATGTGGCGATGGAACAACGGCGCGCGTACTTCGACAGGTTCGAGTGAGCGCACAGCGTAAAGGCGTGGCGGCGCGCCGCAGTGCGCAATGCCGCGTAGCGTTACGCGCAAGCGGCTCACGGCGGCGTGCAACAGCACAGTCCCAACGCGGTGTACAGCTGACGCCGAGGACAAAATGCGTCGTGCTCTCGACGATATGGCGACGTAATGCGCCGGCGTCGGCCGGCATATTGCGCATTATAGATCAATAAAGACAAATGCCCCGGCCTGCGCGGTATATATCAATACTACCGCTTCAGGTCCGGGGCATCCTTATGCAAAGGTCGCATATATCGGCAGGGCGAATGCTTTAATGCGTAAGCTTTGCGCACAATGCCGCACAGTCGGCGGCGCATAGTCAAAGTGGCGATCCAATCGCTCAATCGCGTTGAGCACTGCACATGCACAGTGTTGCGCCTTGTAGCGCACCAGCGCAAGGCCCGGCATTAGCAATAAGCTGTGCGGAGAGACGGCACAAAGATAGCAGGCACAGCTTTGCAGAAATGTGTATAACTATGCAACGCCATCCGCAGCTAAACTGCTGGCTCGCTTTCTGTATGCGGCTGTTGTATCCAGCCCGCGCTAAAGCTCTGAGGCGCCTGGCAAATCGGTATAGCACGCCCATGATACATGCGCGCGTCGCCCCAGCGACAATGACGCCGACAAGAGGCAATGACATCGCGGCGCCATGCGCGGCTCAGTTGCTCATCAGCTTTCTGCGCGCGGCCTCGGCCTCCCAGCCGGCTATGAAGCTCTGCGAAGCCTGGCTCATGGGCACGGCGCGCTGGCCCCGGGCGCGGAGCGTCTCGTGTATCAGCACTACCGCTGTGAGCGTCTGTTCTATCGCCTCGGCGGTTGCGCGGGCACAGCGGTACTCTATTGCGCCGTCGGGGTATATGTTGCAGGCCATGTCGGGCGCATCGCCGGGCTGGCAGAACTTCAGGCTGCCCCGGAAGAACACCATCTGGTCGGGGTACAGCGCGTCGTCCAGCAGCTCGCGCGCGCCGTAATTGCCCGACGCAATGCGCGACTTTAGGTAGTCGCAGCCGCTGGCGAACTCGTTTTCGGCGCGCTGCACCAGTGGGCGGGCGGGGTAGTCGGCCATCGCCCAACCGTAATGGCGGGCCATCAGGTCGCTGGCCTGTTCGTGCAGCGCGGTGGCGGCGTCGGCATCGGCGGCTGTGGCGATCAGGCCATGATTGCGCATGAACACCAGCCCGGGCCGCGCGCCATGTATGCGCTCGTAGTCGCTCAGCGCCGCGCGTATCTCAAACGTCAATGCCGCGCCGGGATTGACATAGCCCACCTCGCACCAGCTCAGGCCGGAATCCGCCAGCGCCTGCGCCACCTGCTCCGAGCCATCGGGCGCGCACATCGCCAGATTGGCCCACACGCAGTGCGTGTGCAGTACAAACCTGTCCAGCAGCGAGTGAAAGCCCGACTCGACCGAGGGCCGCAGTACCTTGAGGCCCGCTATCTCGCGCACGGCGGACTTGACCGCCGCAGTGCCCGCGGCCTCCACATCGCCCAGCGTCGCCGGATCGGTATCGCCGAAGAATCGGTTCAGCACGCTCAGATCCAGCACCGCGTATCCGTCGCGTGCGACGACCTGGCTCAGCCGGTAGCCCGACGCCTTTATCGCCATCAGTCCATCCAGCTTTATCGAGGTGTTGCCGCCGCCGCCCTGCACGTAGTCACAGCGTGCGCCGGCGGTCGCGCTCATGCGCTCGAAGTCGGCAAGCGCCTGCGCGTTATCATCAAAAAAGCTCATATGCACTCCTGTTTAAATATGTTTTATGGTATTATGCGACATTGAGTTGCGTTGCCCGGCACGACGTCGCGCGAACCGGGACAGCGCGTGGACTCATGTACCGCCGCAATGTTCCACGTGAAACTATTTGGCGGATTGATCGAGCCGGGTAAGGTTACGGCACAGCCAGATAATTATGCCGCACGGTTGGGCATGCGCGCATTTGGGGCAGTCGATACCAGGACGCTGGGCACGTGGTTGATCCGGCTTGGGCTGGAACCAACGGCAGCGTATTCATGCGCCGGCGTGGTATGCAGCCGGAAGTTATGCATTGCCAGACGCCGCCCATGGGCGATACGCCGAGATACCAAGCGCGGCGCTTGGCGGCATGTTGCCATGTCGGATGCGGCCTACATATTGTACGTTGCAGCACCTAACAGGAGATGTATGCGTCGCATTACATCGCCAAACAGCGTACATCAGCGACGCACCGCAATGCCAAACGCCGCTAATAAGTCGCATGTTGCTTTGTCAGCACAACGTACATGAAACGTTGCAAGTCTAACATAGCCTGCATACGTCGCGTCACATCGCCAAACAGCGCGCATAAGCGCCGCACCGCAATGCCAAACGCCGCTCATAAACAGCATATTGCATTGCCAGCACGTTCCACATAGAGCATTGCAACATCTAACATAGCCTGCATGCGCCGCGGTACATCGCCAAACAGCGTACATCAGCGACGCATCGCAACGCCGAACGCCGCCCATAAACAGCATGCTGCATTGTTAGCACGGTCCACATAAAGCGTTGCAATATCCAGCATAGCCAGCATGCGCCGCGTCACATCGCCGAACAGCGCACATAATCAACGCACCGCAATGCCAAACATCTCACGCGTACAACGTGCACATGGCAAAGTGCACCGTGCAGCCGCAATCCGGCACTGCACAACACATACGGCACATGTTTGCACTCGCGGCCACGACCTGCGCGCAACCAGCCGCCGGGCGTGGCATGCGTGGTATGCGAGCGCGCCGCATGCCTTGCGCGTGCCTGTCCGCCCGCCTGCGCGACCGACCGCGCCGCCCATGACGATATGGCGCGGCGCGGTCGGTAACTATCATGCCAGCATGTTTTGACCGCCGGTCACGGGTATCGCCTGGCCGGTCTCGTACTTCTGCTCCACGCAGTAGAATATGGCCCGCGCCACGTCCAGCGGCAGGCAGCCCCGATTCAGCGGCACCTTGGACTCGTAGTAGCGGCGCACGTCCTCGACGGTCTGCGCGCCGGGGACCTTGCCGGCGTTTAGGTACTGCACGAACAGGCCCTTTTCCGGATCGCACCACAGCGGCCCGTCCAGGTAGTTGCCCGGGCACACCGCGTTGACCTTTATGCCGTACTCGGCCAGCTCCTTGGCGAAGCTCTGCGTCAGGCCAATGCCGCCGAACTTGCTGCCGGAGTAGGCGAAGTTGCGCTTGGAACCTTCCAGGCCCGACTTGGAGTTTATCTGGATTATGTCGAACAGCTCGTCGGAGAACTGGCGCTGGGCCTTCATTATCTCGGCGGCGTACTTGGCGCACAGGAAGTACGCGTTGTAGTTGACGCGCGTCACGAATTCGAACTGGCTCAGCGTCAGCTCGTCCAGCGCGCCGGCCTTGACCACGCCCGCGTTGTTGACCAGTATGTCCAGTCCGCCAAAGCGCTTTACCGTCGCCTCGAACATCGCGTGCACAGACTCCTCGTTGGACACGTCGACCTTGACCGGCAGCGTGCGGCCGGGGAAGCGGTCCTCGAGTTTGCGGCAGTAGCTCTGTGCCAGCTCTATGTTCAGGTCGGCTATGACTACGCTTGCGCCCTCCTCGAGCATGTGCAGCGCTATGCCGGCGCCGAAGCCCTGCGCGCTGCCGGTGACTATCGATATCTTGTTGGCCAGGCGGCCCAGGCGCGGATGCGTGGCGGGTTCAAGCGTGCCTATGCCCTTGACGTATGCGCGCTGAGCGCCGATCTGCTTTAGCTGATTAAGCGCCTCGGCCTCGTCGGGAGCGTCTATCACGCGCACGCCGGTGCGCAGCGCGTCGGAAACGCTTACCTCATCCGCGCCCACCATCATGCGGTAGGCGGGAACCAGCTTGAGTATATCCATCAGCATGGCCTCCTTCAGTCGTATTGTTGAGGTTTAGTCGATGCACGGGGCATGTTGGAGCAGGAAGTTTTCGGCCTCGGGGCTCCACAGGCCGTTGTGGCGCGCGACTATCGCGGCCAGCTCGCGCAGCATGGGATCGCTTTCGCCCAGGCGCTCAAGGTCGTCCAGCGCGGTCAGCGGCATGGATATATGGGTATAGATCAGTTTTTTGCCGCCCTTTATGTTGGGCAGGTTGAGCGTGGTATCGATTACGGCGTCGAGTCCGCCGACGTGGGTTATCATGGTAGAGGGATTGATGCGGCCCTGTTCGGCGAGCTTGAGCGCTTCGCGCATGTCATCGGTATTGCCGCCGCTGTTGCCGGCGACGTGGGTCAGCATGTAGTGGACGTTGTAGAAGTTGAACTGAGCCGAGAACGCGGTGTTGGTCGGGCCGGCGAAGAAGTTGAGGCACCCGTCAAAGCCCAGCAGCGCGGCGCCCTGTTCGACTACCGGCGCGACCGGGGCAAACACGTACACGTCGTCATAGCCCTTGCCGCCGGTCAGGTCGAGCATGAACTGGGTGGAATCTGGCTGAGTGGCGGTGTTGACGTAGGTGAGCTTTATGCCCAGCTGAGCGGCGGCATCGACGGGGAACAGCTTTTCGGCGCGGGCGAGGCGGTCGGCGTCGATGTCGGTGACGGTGACCAGCGCGGGACGGCGGTCGCAGTGCAGCGCGTAGTCTATCGCGCCCAGGCCCATTGGGCCCACGCCGGCCAGTATCGCCAGGTTGCCGCCCTCGCGTATGCCCATGTCGTGCTGGTACACGCCGGGAGTGGTGTGGTAGTTGACGTGGAAGCCGCCGATTATGCAGGACACCGGCTCGGCCAGCGAGCCATAGTAGAACGCGTCGCCATTGAACGGCAACAGGCAGCCCAGCTCCATGACGCGCGAGGGTATCACGACATATGTGGCGTCGCCGCCCAGGTACTTGAACGCGTAGCCGGGCGTGGAGAACGGATCGTCGGGGTCGTTGAGCGCGGGCTGTATCGAGAAGCGCTGACCGGGCTTGAACTCGTCCTGCCAGCGCGCGCCGACCTCAAGGATCTCGCCGCAGAACTCGTGGCCGACGATTATCGGGTTGTCGTGGACGTCGTTGGGCACGCGCTTGTGATTTTCGCCCTGGGATGCGGCCTTGTATGTGGACATGCACACGCTGTCGGACACGACGCGCGCAAGTATGTCGCCGTCGCCAAGCGGGGGCAGCTCAAAGGTCTCCAGGCGCAGGTCGCGCTTGCCGTACAGGCGGACCGCCGTAGTTTTCATATTACATCTTCTCCTTATGCGCGCGCGACAGGCCGCGCGGCGTATTTTCCTGCCTACATTATACCAATTACAAACGCATTTGGCAATCATGTAATTTGGCCCGCCCGGCGGGCGCAAAGGCGGCGACAGCGGCGCGGATGCGGGGCGGGCGATGCAAATGTATGTTGAGCCGGCCAGCGCGCAGGCGATTGCGTTGAGACGTGAAGGGGCGCGCCATGTTTTGCAGCCGCGAGGCCGGTCATGCCGCGTTGCGCCAGCAACCACGGATGCGCACAGGAGTGCATGGCGTCTAATCGGCTCAAGTCGAGTAAGGCCGCGACGGCGCAGCGGGAGCAACGCGCCGGGCGGCAATGCAGCGCGAACGGGCCTGGGACGCGCCACATATGCGCAGTGCGGGTTGCATTGTGCCGCGTTACGTACCATGAGCGGGCGGCGGGCGATTCATGGAGCGGTGGGCGATGCAAAGGGGCGGCAGGCGATGCACGGAGTGGCGGACGATGCACGGAGCGGTAGGCGATGTACGGGGCGGCGTGCGATGCACGAGTGGCGGACGATGCACGAGCGGCGGCGGACGGTGCATGGGGAGCGGCGGCGATTCATGGGGCGGCGGGCGATTCAAAGGAGCGGCGGGCGATGCGAGGAGCGGCGTGCGATGCACGGAGCGGTGGGCGATTCAAAGAAGCGGCGGACGATGCAAAGGAGCGGCGAACGATGCATGGTGAGTGTCAGGCAATACACGGATATGGTGTACGATGCACGAAGCGGCGGGCGATGCATGGAGCGGCGGACGATGCGAGGGGAGCGGCAGGCAATGCACTGAGCCGACGTACGATGCACAGGGGCGATGGCCCTGCGCATCGCCTGCGCGGCGGCAAATGCGCGGAAAGCCGCGTCAGACGGCGCGCCGGCGCTATTGACAAGCGCGCGAATAAGGCGCACAATGTAGCCAATGGCGGGCGATGCCCGCGCCAAGTCGCAAACATGCAGGGAGGATGCGCAATGAAACAGGATCTGAAAATACGCTCGATGGAACTGTTCAAGGTACCGCCGCGCTGGCTGTTTCTGAAGATCACGACTGAAGGCGGGCTGACGGGCTGGGGCGAGCCGATAGTCGAAGGCCGCGCCGACACGGTGGCGGCATGCGTGAAAGAGCTGTCCGACTATGTGATAGGCCGCGACGCGGGCGCAATAGAGGATATGTTCAACGTGCTGTACCGGGCGGGGTTCTACCGGGGCGGGCCGGTGCTGACCAGCGCGATATCGGGCATAGAACAGGCGATGTGGGACATCAAGGGCAAGGCTTACGGCCTGCCGGTGTACGAGCTGTTGGGCGGCGCGTGCCGTGAGCGCGTGCCGGTGTACTGCTGGATAGCCGGCGACCGCCCCGCCGATACCGCCGCGCAGGCCCGCGAAAAGTACGATGCCGGCTACCGCGCGATCAAGATGAACGCGACCGCCGAGCTCAAGTGGATAGACAACTTCAAGCTGGTGGATGAGGTGGCGCAGCGCGTGGCGGCGATACGCGATGAGCTGGGCTATGACATCGACATAGCGATAGACTTCCACGGCCGGGTGCACAAGGCGATGGCGCGAGTGCTGATGAGCGAGCTGGAGCAGTTCAAGCTGATGTTCATAGAGGAGCCGGTGCTGTGCGAGAACGCCGAGGCATTCCGCGAGCTGCGCGCGCATACGTCCACGCCCATCGCCACCGGCGAGCGCAACTTCACGCGCTGGGGCTTTAAGGAGATAATCACCGGCGGCGGCGTGGACATAGTCCAGCCCGACCTGAGCCATGCCGGCGGCATACTCGAATGCCGCAAGATAGCGGCGATGGCCGAGGCATGGGATCTGGCGGTGGCGCCGCACTGTCCGCTGGGACCGATAGCGCTGGCGGCGTGCTTGCAGCTCGACTTCTGCACGCCCAATGCGTTCATACAGGAGCAGAGCCTGGGCATACATTACAATCAGGGCTCGGACCTGCTGGACTACCTCAAGGACAGCAATGGCTTCCACTACGAGGCGGGCACGGTGCCGCTGTTGACCGGGCCGGGCCTGGGCATCGAAATAGACGAGGACAAGGTGCGCCGGCAGGCCGAAATCGGCCACGACTGGAAAAACCCCGTATGGCGTTTGTCCGACGGCGTGGTGGCCGAGTGGTAAGCAGGCTTGGTGGCGCGGCTGTGCGCATTGCACAGCGCGCCGCCTGTAAGCGCACGCCCGACTGAGCGTTCTGCGCGGAACGCATCGCGATTGGCGCCGCCTGACTTTGGTCGAGCGGCGCTTTCCTGTGCGGATATGTAAGTGCGCAGGGCGGCTTTGGCTGGAACAGGCGCGGACGGTTGCGATAGCAATGCGCGATGCGGGCGGCGCAACTGCGGCGCCTGACGCGTGCGCGGGCACGAGCCGGCGTCCATTGCGCGGATTGCGGCGGCGCGGTGCAGTTTAACCGGCATGGTGTGCGGGCGGGGTATGATGGCTATCGCACGGACGGCGTAGTGACAGCGCTTGCGGCGAGGCGTACTTACTGCGGCTGGACTGTGCCGGAGCAACTACATAATCGCAGTAAAGCCTGATTGAGCGTATGCGCGCAAGAGCTCAAACCTGCCGCACGGGCGGCGGAGGGGTTGCTCTATTGCGGCAGAGATCGGCGGGGTGTGCTTTTGCTATGCCTGCCGTACTTTGCCTGCCATTACGACAACGCTAGCATGTTCGAATAGACCGCGCGCTTGGGCGACAGGGCATCAACGGCCATGAAACCCAATGCAGCAAGCGGTCACAGCCGCACACCCACAGTACGCACCATCATGAACATCATTTTGCGGACAACTGATACATGTGCCGTGCTTAAACCGATAGGCCCGCCTATGCTTGGGCGACCGGGCATCAACGGCCATGCGGCTAAATGCAGCAAGCGACAACAGCTGCACAGTACGCGCCATCATGGCACATCACCTTGTGGGCAACTGATACATGTGCCGTGCTTAAACCGATAGGCCCGCCTATGCTTGGGCGACCGGGCATCAACGGCCATGCGGCTAAATGCAGCAAGCGGTCACAGCCGCACATCCACAGTGCGCACCATCATAATACATCACCTTGCGGGCAACCAATACAGCCGCAGTGCATTACCTGATAGGCCCGCCCGTGCTTGAGCGACCGGGCATCAACGGCCAAGCAACCCAATGCAGCAAATGTCCACAGCCGCACACCCACAGTACGCGCCATCATGGCGCATCACCTTGCGTGCAACCGCTATAGCTGCCGCGATTTAACCGATTAGACCGCGCGCGTTAACCGCCGCGCGCTTGTATGGCGCGCGGCGCGCTGGTATAATAGCCACGCCGCATGACCTGCGGCTCCGTTTGATACATTATCGCTAACAAGTGTATGCTTGCCGGCGATTTTTTTTGCCCGGACGTGCCGGGCGTGGGAGGTATGTTTATGGATGATAAGCGTCCCGGCGTAAATGCCGGCTTTGTTACCGGGCCGATAGCGCTGCCGCTATTGCGGTTTGCGCTGCCGCTGATGCTGTCGCTGCTGTTGCAGGCGCTGTATGGCGGGGTCGACCTGGCGGTGGTGGGGCGGTTCGCGCAGACCGAGAGCGTGTCGGCGGTGGCCACCGGCAGTCAGGTCATGCAGGCGATTACGGTGCTCATAACCGGCCTCACCATGGGCGTGACGGTGCTGATAGGCAAGTTCATGGGCGCGGGAGATGCACGCGCGGCGGGCGACGTGGTGTCGGCGCAGGTAAAGTTGTTTGCGGGCGTGGCCGTGGTGCTGACGGCGATAATGGTGGCGCTGGCGCCGCAGGCTGCGCGGCTGATGAATGTGCCCGAGGCCGCGGTGGCTCAGACGGTGAGCTATGTGCGCGTGTGTTCGGGCGGCATAGTCTTTATCACCGCGTACAATGCCATAAGCGGTATATTCCGGGGACTGGGCAATTCGCGTTCGCCGTTTTTGTTTGTGGCGATAGCGTGCGTGGCCAATATAGTGCTGGACTTGCTGTTTGTGGGTGGGCTGGGCATGGCGGCGACGGGCGCGGCGCTGGCCACGGTGCTGGCGCAGGCGCTCAGCGTAGCGTTTTCGCTGGGCTACATGCGTAGGCATCCGCTGCCGTTTGAGGTATCGCTGCGTGCGGGCAGCGCGCGCTCTGCGGCGGGCATACTGAAGATCGGTTCGCCAATCGCGCTGCAGGACTTTTTGAATACGGTGTCGTTTCTGATAATAACCAGCATCGTCAACTCGCTGGGACTCATCGCCTCGGCGGGCATAGGCATATCGGAAAAGCTGTTTGTGTTTTTGTCGATAGTGCCGATGTCGTTCATGTCGGCGCTGTCGGCGTTTGTGGCGCAGAACATGGGCGCGCATAGGCCGGGCCGTGCGCGACTGGCGCTGCGCAGCGCGCTGATGATAGCGTTGGCGCTGGGCGTGCCGGTGTTTGCGGCTACGCACTTTGCCGGCGGCACGCTGGCGGCGCTGTTCAGCAGCGATGCGGATGTGGTAGCTGCTACTGCCGAATACCTGCGCGGCAGCTCGTTTGAGTACCTGATGATACCGGTGACGTTCTGCCTGCTGGGCTATTTCAACGGCCGCGAGCACACGGCGTTCACCATGATACAGGGTTTGCTGGCGTCGTTCCTGGTGCGCATACCGCTGTCGTATCTGCTCAGCCGCGTGCCGGGCACCAGCATGTGGCTGATAAGCCTGGCCGTGCCGGCGTCATCAATGGCCAACATGGCGCTGTGCGTGGCGTATTACGTGCTGCTGCGGCGGCGCGAGCGCGTGCGCGGCGAGGAGTAGTGCACGGCAACGGAACGCGATGCGCAGCGCATGAAAGTATTGGGGCGCACATGCGCCATGGACGGGCGGCTCTGCAATGTGCAGGGCCGCTCAGTTTATTGACAAAGCCGTTCGTATACAGGCGGTCCGATTCCGATTGCGATAATCATAGTCAAAAGCTGCATATTGCGGTCAAAAAGTCAATGCTAAAGTGTTGTTTGCATAATTCGACATATACGCATGTCAAATAGTGTCTAGAAAAACTCGCAGCACCTAGCGGCCAGGACTTTGTCAACGGTCTGGGCGGCTCTGCAATGTGCAGGGCCGCTCGTCCATTTTACGCAGCCGCAGACTCAATATTGCAGCTGCAAAACGGAGTTTGCAGGCTGAAATGGTTCAAACTGCAATTAGACAGGGTGAGCGCATTTTCCGAGATCAGAAAATTGAGCGGCTCTGCAATGCACAGGGCCGCTCGTCCATTTTACGCCGCCACAGCCCTCAGTATCGCGGCCGCAAAACTGGGTTTGCAGGCTGAAACGGTTCAAACTACAATTGGACAGGGCGAGCGCATTTTCCGAGATCAGAAAACTGAGTGGCCCCGCGGAGTTCAGGGCCGCTCGTCCGTTTTACGCCACCATAGCTAGCAGTATCGTGGCCGCAAAACGGAGTTTGCAGGCTGAAGCGGTTCAAACTGCAATTGGACAGGGCGAGCGCATTTTCCGCGCTCAGAAAACTGAGCGGCTCCGCAATGAGCAGGGCCGCTCGGTCATTTTACGTCGCCGCCGCCCGCAGTATCGCGGCCGCAAAACGGAATTTGCAGGCTGAAGCGGTTCAAACTGCAATTGGACAGGGCGAGCGCATTTTCCGCGCTCAGAAAATTGAGCGGCTCTGCGGAGTGCAGGGCCGCTATTTTACGTTGAAGTGCATTGCAAACAGGGAAGCTGAGGATGTGCTCTTAAAAAGTGGCCAGGCGCCGGCAGCTCAGTTATCAGATCGGCCAATGCCGTGCGCCCGGCAAAGCAAACAGGCCCGCGCGCTGTCGGCTCGAGCAGAGAAATGCGCACGGAACCGCCTCGCCGGCGTATACCGCACGCATGCCAAACTGCGCCGGGGGACTATCTGTCCACCGGCAGCGGTACGCGCATGGTCGCCAGGCATTCGCTCATGCCGCTGAATATCTCGGGCAGCGCGCGTATAAGTTCGTCCGATGCGGCAACCAGCACGGCGGGCAGTATGCGGCTGGCAAACGCATAATCCAGCGCCATGTCCTCGCCGCCGCTCAACCGCGGTGCCGCCGCCGCTATATAGCGCGCACAGTCGCAGAACGCCCCGTGCGGCACCTGCGCGCCAAACTCGCCCAGCCGGGCTGCCAGCGCGCGCAACCGGGCCGACGCTGTATCGCTCAGCTCGCCCGCCGCCAGCGCCGCGTAGCTTGCCGGGTCGATTGCCGGCAGCTCAGCCGCCATGGCCGGCACGCACAGTTCGGCCTTCAATCTCACTATGAATCCCGCGTCCAGTCCGGCCGCGCTGACCGGTTCGCCGTCGGGATGGCTCAGCACCGAGTACAGCGCGCGCCCCGATGCATCCGGCGCGCTGGCCGGGCCATTGAGCCGTGCGCGCAGTTTGAGTCCGTCGTCGCCCAGCGCGTCGCTGAGCGCTTCACCCAGCCACGCGTCGTCCTGACCGGCGAAGTCGGTCGCGATCAGCGGCCGGTCCAGCGCCAGTACGGTCAGCATGTGCACTACCGCGTCGCGCTTGAACTGCCAGCCGTGCGCGCGCAGGCCCAGCGACAGCCGGTCTATCAACTCGTCGGGCGCGAGCAGCGCTCTGCAGGACGGCTTGCCGTCTGCGGGCTCATCGGCGCGCGGTTCGGGCTCGGGCTCGACGGCGCGCGGCTCGGCGCGCAGCAGTTCGCTCATGCGCTCCGCCACCAGCTGTTCGGCCACGCGCTCGGTCAGCGGCCGGCCCAATTCCTGGGCGATGCCGGCTTCGAGCGCGTGCTGCTGGGCGGCCAGTTCGTCGAGGCGGGCCTGGCGCTGATCTATCTGCTGCTGGAGCAGAACGAGGCTGTTGCGCAGTGCCTCGGCGTCGGCTTCGCCCGTGCGCTCCAGTTCGCGCAGCACTTCGGCCTTCATGTCGCGCGAGCGGCGCGTCAGGCCGTCAATTTCGGTTATCAGCCTCAGCCGGTCGGCTTCCAGCTCTATCAGGCGCGCGTCGGTGGGCGCGGAGCGCTCTTGGGGGGTCCACACCTCGAACAGTCGCCGCACGAGCTCGTCCTGGGCTATCAAGCCCTTGAGCAGCGGCGCGCGTGCGCCCTGGAACTCCCATGCGGCCGCTACGGCATTGAGCGCGTGCTCGGCGGGGCTCTCCACCGGCTCCGATCCGGCCAGCGGCGGCACCGACTGGCCCAGCTCCTCCTGTTTGCGCATGCGCCACTGTTCATCCACGACCTCGCTGAGGCTGCGGCCGCGGCGCGGGTTCAGGCCCATCTGCGCCTTGAGCGCCTTGAGCGCGTAAGGGATGGGCTTTTGCGCGGCGTCAGCGGCGGGCTCGGCGGCAGCTGCCGGTGCGGGCTCGGCGGTAGGCGCGGGGCCGGGTTCGGGTACGGGTTCGGCTGCGTGCTGCGGATGCGCGCGCTCGGGCACGAATGCGCTTATCGGGCTTAACTGCAGCGCGTCTATGTTGTCTATTGTCGCCACCAGCAGCTGCACATGGCTGCCCTGGGCGTCGTCCAGTTCCAGCAGGCGCGCGGCGCAGTCCGCATCGGGCGTGCGCGCGCAGCCCTCGCAGGGCTTGAACGCGGCGCCGTCAAACTGGTACGGTCCGGTCAGCGCGCCGTCGCCGGATACGAATACTGTGTTCATTGCCAGGGGTTTGCGGCCTTGGCCCACCACCTCGCATACCAGGCCCTGAGGAAGTTCGCGGATCACGTCCGAGTATATCATGAATGGATTGCGGTCGCTGCCCAGCGCGTAGTTTTTGTTTTGTCTGATCTTGTCGTTTTCACGCGGATGCTCGCGCAGGTCTATAAGGCACAGCTTGCCCAGCGTGCGCATCCTCAGCTTAAACGTGCTCATTTCATTTTTGTCCGGTACAACGCGCAAAAAGCCGTCTTCGCCGTATTCGCCGCCGTGTACATATGCCTGCGGAGTGGCGGATATAACCGCCGCGGGCCGCACCCGGAAGAAGCCCCGCGAAGGATCGTCCTCTTCCAGCCACGCCAGCGTCAAACAGCCGTTTATCGCCATAATTCGACACCTGCCTTTAACCATTTTGAAACCAATGGGGCCTTTTGCGCCCTGATTCGAGTGACATCACTCGCCAGGTTCATCTATTCTAAACCTGATCTATACAAATTATAGCCCGAAAGAATCATTTAGTCAATATATCAACAGCAAATTGCCGATTTATGTCGGCCGAATGTTAATGCAGGGTTGACAGCGCGCGTTTGAGTAGTAAAATGGATGTGAACGGGCGCGGCATATGTCGCGCAAATGGAATAGATATTTGGAGGTGCGCAGATTGATAAAGATTAAACTGAACCGCTGGCCGGGCGGCGTAACGCACGCGCTGACGATGAGCTATGACGACGGAGTGACATTTGACGTGCGCCTGGCGGAGCTGTTCGACGCGCACGGCATACGCGGCACGTTCCACATGAACAGCAACTACGACATGGAGACTGGCGACGGCTGGCACCTGCCCGCAGAGCCGATACGCGACATAGCCCGCCGCCATGAGCTGAGCCTGCACATGCACACCCACCCGTTCCCGACAAAGATACCGCTTGCGCAGGTGGCCGACGAGGTGATAGAAAACCGGCGCGCGCTGGAACCGCTGGCGGGATATCCGCTGCGGGGCATGAGCTATCCGTACGGCGACTTCAACGATGACGTCATAGCGCTGATCAGGGCGCTGGGCGTGGAGTACTCGCGCACGGCGTACTCCACCGGCAAATTCGAAATACCGGACGACTTCCTGCGCTGGAACCCGACCTGCCATCACAACGGAGTGGGCACGCTGTGGGAAGAGTTCATAGATAACCGGTACGCCGAGCACAAGCCGCTGCTGTTTTACCTGTGGGGGCATTCGTATGAGTTCGACCGCGACGGCAACTGGGACGCAATAGAGCAGTTCTGCGCGAAGGCCGGCGGGCGCGACGACGTGTGGTACGCCACTAATATAGAGATAGTCGATTACATAAACGCGATGTACGCTTTGAAATTCAGCGCCGACCGCGCGCTGGTGCGCAACGTCAGCCCGATAGACGTGTATATAAGCGTAAACGGCAAACCGGAGTGCATACGCGCCAACGCCGTGACCCGGCTGGAGGTGGATTGATGCGCAAGATAGCCAGCTTTGAAGTAAACCACGACGTGCTCAAACAGGGCATGTACATATCGCGCGTGGACGGCGATATAGTGACCTACGACATACGCATGACGGTGCCCAACTCGGGCCGGTACCTGACCAACCCCGCGCTGCACACGTTCGAGCACCTGTTTGCGACATACGCGCGCAACAGCGCCCTGTCCGAGAACGTGGTGTACGTGGGGCCGATGGGCTGCCGCACCGGGTTCTACCTGCTGATGCGCGGCTCCACCCATCAGCAGGCGTTGGATCTTATGCGCGATACGCTTGAGTTCATAGCGGGCTACGACGGCCCGATACCCGGCGCGCAGGCCTCGCGCGAGTGCGGCAACTGGCTCGACCATGACCTGCCCGCCGCGCGCGACATCGCGCTGGAAATGCGCCGGGTGCTGGCCGGCTGGCGCGTGGAGGACATGACGTATGCCGCCTGACGGCCTGCAGCGCTGGACGCGGGCGCTGGGCCGCCGGCTGCCGCGCCGGGCAGAGGCCGCGCGCGGCGACGTGATGTTCACGCGGCGCGATCTGGCGCGCATGATCTGGCCGCTAATGCTCGAGCAGACGCTGTCGCTGACGATAGGCATGGCCGACACCGCGATGGTCACGCGAGTCAGTGCGGCGGCGCTGTCGGGCGTGTCGCTGGTGGACAGCATAAACGTGGTGCTGGTGCAGTTGTTTTCGGCGCTGGCGACGGGCGGCGCGGTGGTGTCGGCGCAGTACCTGGGGCGGGACGACCTGCGCAGCGCGCGCGACGCGGGGCGACAGCTGTACGTGCTGTGCCTTATGCTGTCGGGGGCGATGGCGCTGGTGTCGGCGGTGCTGCGCACGCCGATACTCTCGCTGATATTCGGCAGGATAGAGGCCGACGTCATGAGCAGCGCACAGATATATTTCCTGCTCACCGCGCTGAGCTATCCGTTCCTGGGGCTGTACAACTCGGGCGCGGCGCTGTACCGGTCGATGGGCAAGACCAATGTGACGCTGCTGATATCGATACTGATGAACGTGATAAACGTGGCCGGCAATGCGATAACGATATACGCGTTTGGCATGGGCGCGGCGGGCGCGGGTCTGGCGACGCTGATATCGCGCATAGTGGGCGGCGTGGCGATAACATGGCTGCTGCGCGACCGGAGGAACACGCTGTGCGTGCGCTCGTACTCGCTGAGGCTGAGCCGCGACATGGTTGAGCGCATACTGCGCATAGGCGTGCCCAGCGGGCTGGAGAACAGCATGTTCTCGTTTGGCAAGCTGCTGGTAGCGTCGCTGGTATCGTCGCTGGGCACGGCGGCGATAGCGGCCAACGCCGTGGGCAACAACCTGGCGATCATGCAGAACATGCCGGGCATGGCGATAAACCTGGCGATAGTGACGGTGGTAGGGCGCGTGATGGGCGCGGGTCAGCGCGATGAGGCGCGCCGCTACACGCGGATGCTGCTGGGACTGGTCTACATATGCAACTGGGTGCTCAACGTGCCTATGATAATCTTTGCCGAGCCGCTGGTCAGGCTGTTCGGGCTGGATGCGGCGAGCGTGCCGGACGCGGTGTGGATAGTGGTATTCCATGGCGCCTGGGCGCTGTTTACGTGGCCGCTGTCGTTTGCGCTGCCCAACACGCTGCGCGCGGCCGGCGACGTGCGGTATACCATGACCGTGTCGGTCGTGAGCATGTGGGTGTTCCGGGTGCTGTTGAGCTATGTGCTGGCCTGGTACGGGCTGGGACTCAAGGCGGTATGGATAGCGATGATAACCGACTGGGCGGTGCGCGGCGCATTCTTTGTGTGGCGGTACCGCGGCGACCGCTGGCTCGAAAAGAAAGTGGTTTGACGGCGCAGCCCCGGACAACAGAGTGGTGTCGATGCGGCTTTGACTGTGAGGTCGAGCTTGCGTTGTGCGCGGCAACAGGCACGAGCTGATGCAGCGTGTGCAGTCCGTGCGGGTGACGGCGGAGTGCGCGACATGATTGCGCTGATGCAGTACGCATGGTTCGCACTGGTTATTGTACGCGCTGGGTGGCTTTGACTGCGAGGTCAAGCTTGCGTGGCGTGTAGCCACAGGCAAGAGCTGATGCGGCGTGTGCGATCCGCACGGGTAACGGCGAAGTGCGCGACATGATTGTGCTGATGCAGTACGCATGGTTCGCGCTGGTTATTGTACGCGCTGGGTGGCTTTGGCTACGATGTCAAGCTTGCGTGGCGTGTAGCCACAGGCAGGAGCTGATGCGGTGCGTGCAGTCCGTGCGGTTGACGGCGGAGTGCGCGGTATGATTGCGCTGATGCAGTGCGCATGGCTTGCGCTGGTTATGGTGCGCGGGGCGGCTTTGGCTACGATGCCGAGCTTGCGTTGTGTGCGGCAACAGGCAAGAGCTGATGCGGCGCGTGCTGTCCATGCGGGCAACGGCGGAGTGCGAGGCATTATCGCGCTGATGCTACGCGCAGTCAGTGCAGTTTATTACGACGCGCGGCGGGCCGGGCGGCATGCCCGTCCGCCGCGCGATTTTGACGAGGTGCAGCAAATGCAATATATAGGCGACGACAGGTTTATACATGAGTTCGGGCCCGACATGGCGCCGGTGGCGACGCTCAGACCGGGTGAACGCGCGACGGTGCGCACGGTGGACTGCTACTGCAACGTGCTCCGGCGCGACGGCGATCCCTGGCTGGAGCTGCGCAAGCATGTGCCCGGCCCCAATCCCGCGACTGGCCCAATAGCGATAGAGGGCGCGCAACCGGGCGACACGCTGGCGGTCAGCATACTGGACATACGTCCTGACGCGCAGGGCGCGATGAACGTGCGCGCGGGAGTGGGCGGACTGGGCGATTACGTCGAGGGCTGTGAGACGCGCGTGTTCGGCATATCGGATGGCGCGGTGGACTTTGGAGGGCGCAAATTGCCAATCGCGCCGATGATAGGCGTGATAGGCGTGGCCACGGCGCAGGTCAACGGCGCCATATGCACCGAGACGCCCCACATGCACGGCGGCAACATGGACGACCGCCACATAACCGCAGGCGCCACGGTGTACCTGCCGGTCAGTCAGCCGGGCGCACAGTTGGCGCTGGGCGACGTGCACGCGCTGATGGGCGACGGCGAGGTGGCGATATGCGGGCTGGAGTGCGCGGCCGAGGTCGACATATGCTGCGAGCTGATAAAAGGCCGCGCGGAGCAGTGGCCGGTGGTGCGCGATGCGGCGGGCTGCTATCGGGTCAACTGCTCGGCGGATACGCTGGACGAAGCGGCGCGGTTGGCGCGCGGGGCATTGCTGGAGTTCCTTGAGCGGCGGTTGGACGGCATGACGCGCAATCACATCGCGATGCTGATGAGCCTGGTCGGCGATCTTGAGATAGCGCAGATAGTCGACCCGCTGGTCACCTGCCGCATGGGCATACGCGCGGGCATTTTGCCCGAGCTGAAGTTCTGATTCGATGCGCGCGAGAAGATGTCTTGGTTTTTGCGGGCGCATGTAGACGCAAAGGCGCGCAAGGGGATGCACTGGTATTTGCTAATGCCAGGCAACGTGGCAGCGCGCAGGCATAAGCGCGTACATAAGCCCGGCGCAGAATCGCGCGCTCGGTCGCAAGAGGACGCATAAACGCGTACATACGCCCGGCGCAGAATCGCGCACATGGTCGCAAGAGGACGCATAAACGCGTACATACGCCCGACGACGCAGAATCGTGCACATGGCCGCAAGAGGACGCATAAGCGTGTACATACGCCCGGCGCAGAATTGTGCATAGGGTCGCAATGGGACGCATAAACGCGTACATACGTCCAGCAATGCAGAATCGCGCACATGGCCGCAATGGGACGCATAAACGCGTACATACGCCCGGCAATGCAGAATCACGCACATGGCCGCAATGGGACGCATTACCCGTGCAAACGCTCCGCGCGTCGTCAAGCGCGGCATATCGCCTTGAACGGCCGTATGCCCGGTTGAGGCATAACGCCAGGGGAATGGCTGTGCGGCGCAGCCCCGCATGCGTCGTCGAGCGGGGATGCCCCGCGCGCAAGTGAGCGCGGGGCGGCGCGATTTACACGATTGGGCGCGGCGTCAGGGCAGGCGGCGCATATTGCGCACAGCGGGCAGGCCGCCGGCAGACAAACTAAACTATTGTGGATATTGGAGGCAGTCATATGAAGAACTTTGAGTTTTACAGCCCGACGCACTATGTGTTCGGGCGGGGCGCGGAGCTGAAAGCCGGCGCGGAGCTGGCGCGACTGGGCTGCAGGCATGTGCTGGTGCACTACGGCGGCGGGTCGGCGGTGAAGTCGGGCGTGCTGGGACGGGTCGCGGACTCGCTGGAGAAGGCGGGCATACGCTATGAGCTGCTGGGCGGCGCGCAGCCCAATCCGCGCAGCGGGCTGGTCTACAAGGGCATAGAGCTGTGCAAGGCGCAGGGCATAGACGGCCTGCTGGCGGTGGGCGGCGGCAGCGCGATTGACTCGGCAAAGGCGATTGCCACCGGCGTGGTCTACGGCGGGGACTTCTGGGACATGTTCGAGGGCAAGGCGGCGGTACCGGGAGCGTTGCCGCTGGGCGTGGTGCTGACGATGGCGGCGGCAGGTTCCGAGGGCTCGAACAGCTGCGTGATAACCAATGAGGACGGCATGCTCAAGCGCTCGACTTCGTCGGATTACAACCGGCCCAAATTCGCGCTGATGAACCCTGAGCTGACTTACACGCTGGGTGCATATCAGACGGCATGCGGCGTGGCCGACATGATGAGCCATGTGTTCGAGCGGTACTTCACCAATGTGCCGGACGTTGCGTTGACCGATCGGCTGTGCGAGGCGGTGCTCAGCGCGATAGTGGAGGCGGCGCCGCGCGCGATAGCCTGCCCGGACGACTACGAGGCGCGCGCGACGCTGATGTGGGCCAGCACGCTGGCGCACAACGACACCTGTGGACTGGGCCGTGAGTCGGACGGCGCGAGCCACAAGCTGGCGCATGAGATATCGGCGCTGTATGACACGGCGCATGGCGCGACGATGGGGCTGATATTCCCGGCGTACATGAGGTATCAGCTGAGCTATGCGACGCCACGGCTGAGCCGGTTGGCGGTCAACGTATGGGGCTGCCAGCAGGACTACGAGCATCCCGAGCGCACCGCGCTGGAAGGCATACGCCGCTATGAGCAGTTCCTCAAGGGGCTGGGGCTGCCGCGCACGTTTGCCGAGATAGGCGCGCGCCGCGAGGACATACCCAAACTGATAGCCAAGGTGCGCCGCCGCTCCGACGGGCTGGTGGGCAACTTCCACCCGATGAACGACGACGACATGCGCGCGGTGTACGAGCTTGCGTGCGATGGCGCGGAGTGATGTGCTTTCAGGCTCTGTGTGGGCTGCGTATGCCGGGCACTATTGCGTATCGGCAACGGGCATCATAGTTTGGCGCTACTGATTTGAAAAGTGGCATTAAATTGGCGCAAGAACATCCCGCGGCCCGCGGCATGGCGCTGTGGGATGTTTTGTTGATATGGGTGGCTGCGAGGGCAGTGCATGACAAGCATAAATTCAGATTTGCAAACGGCATGGCTTGTTGCTGCCGGCTTTAGAATAAGCGGTAATGGGCGCAAAGGCATCCCGTGGCATGGTGCTGTGGGATGCCTTTCCAGCGTTGAGGCGCGGCGCGTTCGGTGTGTTGCAGGGAATACATATTGCGCACGGCGCGCGCATGGCCGGCATGCATTCGATGAGGCGGTATTGGATAGCCGCAAGATACATCGACAGTGAACGCGCGGCCTTTTCCAAACGGATACGGGCAATTGCTCGTAACGCATATGTGTCTACGACGTCGCTATCATGATAGAACCAGGGCGTGGGCATATTGCGTCCATTGGATCATGTGCGCTTATGAGTCGCGATAGTCCGCCGTGCGGATGGGTATACCCTCGGCGTCCAGCCTCAGCCGGTAGAAGAACCTCAACCATTCGGGCTGGCGCTCGACATCGCCCGCCAGTCTTAGCAGCGTGCGCCGGCCCACGCGCCTATCCAGCACAGCCAGCAGCCGTACCAGCGGGTTCTCGTGGCGCAGGCTCGCGCCTATCGCGGATTGGGTGTATATCCTTATCGCGTCGGTGACGTAGTATATATCGAATATGCCGTCGTTGATGGCGCGACGCTTTACCAGCTCCTCTATGCGGGCGTTGATGGCGCGACGCCTTACCAGCGCCTCTTTGCAGGCGATGCGGGGGCCGTGCAGCATTTCCTGGGGTATCTGCTGGCGCGGCGGCAGGCAGGCGCGCTTCAGCCCGGCTTCCAGCTCGGAGTAGCCCTTATTGTAATAGGCAAACGGATCGCCGCGCAGCCGCTCCACGCTGTCGACGCGTATCGCGATGCGGCCGTAGTCGTCGTGCGCGTCGGTGTAGTGCGTCAGGAAGTACTGCACGCGCCCGCGCAGCTTGGGGCACAGATATTCAGTCTCCAGCTGCTGTCTCAGGCCGCTCCATGAATTGGCCATAGTAAAACTCCTTTCGCGCGCAGGACCTGAGCGCGGGCGGCGTCAGCGGTCCTCGTACTGTCGGGGCGCATAGGGCAGTATCGCCCAGGTTATCTCGTCGGCGGAATGCGACTCGCTTGCTATCATCGAGCGGCGGTCGGCGGCGGTGGCGTCGAGGCAGGGATAGTCGGGACAGTCGTGGCACGCGGTCAGGCCGCGCTGCGTGGCGCAGAACTTGGCGTGACAGGGCTCGCCGGCGCAGTAGCAGCCGTCGCTCAGGCAGCCGTCGCAGCGCATCGACCAGTCGTCCGTGCCCCACATGCGGCTCAGCAGCGGCTCCAGCTGCGCGCGCCGCGCCGGGTCCTGGCTGGAGTAGTGCACGCACAGGTCGCAGCGCTGGCCGCATAGCGAGTACAGCGCGCCCTCACGGGCAAACGGCTTGCGGTTGGGGCGCTTTTTGATGAGTATCAGGCGCTTGACCTGCTCCAGCTGGGCGCGCGTGGTCACGTCGATGAGCATCCACTTGCCGTCGGGATAGGTGCGCGCGCCGTCGTAGCAGTCGAGTATGTACTGTGGGAATTCAGCGCGTTGGGCCTCAAACAGCTCGCGCTCGCGCCGGCCGAATATAAGCATGAACGCATACCGGTCGGGGTGGATGTAGACGGTGAGTATAGTGCGCCGGCCCTGGCGGAACTTGAGCTCGTCGCGGCCGTTGCCCAGCTCGTCGAGGCGGTACCGGCCGCGCATGAACGCCATAGTCTCATGGCTTACCATTTCCAGCTCGGTCATGCAGCTATCTCCTGTTAGTATGATATCGCGTGTTGATTATACATCGTGCAGTACGGGTGCGTCAACGCTGCGAAGGGGGGCATGCATACGGCAGAGCGTTCGTGAGGCGCGGCAGCGCTGGCATCAGGCTTGCCGTGGCAATTCGTCAACGCGGCCGCGTCCCCTGAGCGCACTGCACAAATGCGCGATGCAGCTTATACCCGGCAGGCGCTATAAACGCGGCGGCATATGGGCACGTCACGCATCAAGCCGGTCAAGCTGTGCCAAACGCGTCCGTGCGTTGATGTGTGCCGACCGCGGCAACGTATCCAAGGTGCAGGCGCATTGCATGGCCCGGCGAGCTGTGGCAGGTGCGGCAGGCATGCCGGACGCGGCCGCGAGTCCCACGCGCCCATACATCGCAAAACAGAGCGATTCAACCGGTACGGCGAGCACAACGAATGTGGTGGCAAACGGGATACCGGCGACTCGCGGGTCGAACAAAGTAAAACATGGCAGGCGCGGCCATGCGCAACAGGCGCTATGACCGCGGCATATCTATCGCCATGGCGCGGCGAGTGCCAGGTCGAGCATGGCAGGCCGCAGTCGGCGTAGGTCAGACCGTGCTAGCGCCGGAACGCGTTGCGCACCGCGCGCAGGCGCTCCAACTCAATCGGACGCAGCGGCCGGGTATCGCGCCAGTCTATGCCGGACATATAGCTCATGTCGCCGATCACAGCGCGCAATCCGGCGGCGTCGAGCGGGCCGCGCCAGTAGCGTTCGGTTGCCGCGATCATCTCGCCGGCGCGGCCCAGCGCCGTGCCCAGCAGCTCGAACGGGCCGTCATGGCAGCGCAGTCCGGTCCAGGGGTGCACCCAGCCGCGCAGCGCATGCGCCTGGAGCTGTTCGGGCGTGAGCGAGGTGTCGCCCGATTCACTGCTCACGCGCAGCGTGCCCGATTCGCCCAGCCGGCCCAGCACGCGCCCCATGCGACAGCGGCGCATCGCCTGGAGCATGTCAGACAGCGTCAGCGCGGCGTCGGGCGACCAGCGCGCCACGGCGTTACAAAACGCGCGGGCGATCTCGACGCGTTCGGCCTCGTCGAGGGCGGCGTGCGCATGCGTGCCGGCCAGTCCGGTCAGCCAGGCGTCCAGCGCGCGCTCCACGGCCATGTGGCGCAGCGAGCTGTATCCCAGCGGCGTCATGCTCAGCGCGCACACGAACGGGTGAAACGCGCAGTCGGCGGCGTAATGTGTCAAGAACCCGCGGGCATAGTCGCGCGCGACGGCGCTGGCGGCACAGGCGCGCATCAGCTCCAATATGAAATCTCCGGTGCGCGTCGAGTGCAGGCGCTGGCCCAGGTTGGCGCGGCGGCCGGCGGCGAGCGGATCATGATAGTAAAGTGCGTCGGGGCCATACGCGCCCAGTGCGAGCGCGGCCGGCGAGGCCTCGCACTCACGGCGACCAAGCGCGGCGACGGCGATGTATTCGTGCATGTATATCGAAGGCATAACGGCTCCAATCTCGATTCGGGTAACCTTGCGCTGCGCAGGGCGGCGCATATTTTACATATGCAGTATAGACGAAACCCGCGGCGATTCGGTGTCAGCGTGGGTAAAATTGGTCGAATGGGGCGCGCATGGCCGGCGGCGCGAGCGTGTGCCGCGGATATGCGCCGCATAAGGACAGGCGGCTGCATGCGCGCTGTGTGCGCAAATAAGCCATTGTAATGCGGTACGGCCGATGTTATAATTATAACGATGAGTGTGCCGCGCGGCGCAGCGCGAGCAAGTGGCGGAGGCGAGCGGTATGATAAAACCACGCGAGTACATGGAGGGACTCAGGCGATGCGCCGCAAGAATGGAGCGCGCCGCCGGTGAGATAGGGCGTGCGGCCCAACAGGGACTTGTGCCTGACGCTGCGGTGCTGGATGAACTGGAAAGCGCTCGCAATGAACTGGGGCGGTTGCGCGGCGAATTGAACGCGCTGCTAGAGCGGTTGCGCGCCGAATGGGCCGACTCGGCGACGCTGACGCTGGAACAGCTCGAGGAGCGCGTAGATGAGTGGGAACTGCGCGAGCGCATGGGCGCCGGCATAGTCGGTCGGATAGGCGACGCGGCTGAACGGCTGGAGCGGTTGCATGCGCCAGGTTGCGGCATTGCGCCGGTGCGCGAGCTGGCGCGGCAGGCGGCCGATGCGCTGGAGGCGTGCGACATGGAGCGGCTGAACGGGCTTGAGGCCCAGGCCATGCCCTATCTGGACATGTGCGTGCTGCTCAGCGGCGACATGGACGCGGTGCGGCGTGACGGCGAGCTGCTGCGGCGGCTGGAGAAGTGGTATCCACAGGTCGTGTGGTATGTGCGCGCGCGCATGCGGTTGCAGCAGGGCACGGTCGGGTTTGACGAAATAAGCGATAATGCTGTGGCCGAACTGAGGCAATCGCGGCTGGACCCGCGCGTCGAGCGCGAACTGAGCACATTGCACTCGGCATATGATACGGAGATGGAGCGCGTCAGTCAGGCCGAATCGGACAGTCACAGCGATCAGCGCAGACCGCATTGCACCGCGAGCCACACCAGGCGCAAATCCGGTGCGGCAAGCGGCAGCACAGCGCGGCCCGGCACCCAGCGCATCTCAAGTGACAACGTGCTAGGACTTGACGCACATGGCGATACGGTCGGCACAGCGCGGCCCAGTGCCCAGCGCATCTCAAGTGACGTCATGCCGGGACTTGACGTGCAAGGCGATACGGTCAGCACAGCGCGGCCCGGCACCCAGCGCATCTCAAGTGACAACGTGCCAGGACTTGACGCGCATGGCGATACAGTCAGCGCGTCGCAGCCCGGCGCACAGCGCATCTCAAGTGACGTCATGCCAGGACTTGACGTGCATGGCGATACGGTTAGCACAGCGCGGCCAAGCACACAATGCGCGAAAGGCGACGGTGAGCCGCGCTCCAGCGCAAAAAATGCAGCAGTCGACAGCACACCACCACCAGGCACGCCAGCGGCTGGCAGCACGCAGCAACCCGGCGCGCAGCACGCAGGCGGCGCAGATGCCCGTCACGGCGCGGCGCGGCGTGACGGCGTGCTCTCGGGCAGAGCGGGCGGGGCGGGCATTAGCGCCGAGCGGCGCGCCCGCATGGTTGCGGAGATTAACGTGGGGATTCACGGCGAAGTTGCGCGGCGGATCGGCGCGTTGGATCGGGCTGGCGTGGGCGTGACGGATTGGCGGGCGCTGGCCGGGGATTATCCTGAGCTGCCGGCGCTGAGGGAACTGGCGGCGCGGCATGCGGCGGGCGATGCGCGGGCCGACGGGTATGCGGCGCTGGAGCGGCGGGCGCTGGCCCAGGCCCAGGCGCTGGACGAGATAATCGAGGATGCGCGCGCGTATCTGGCGCACAGCGTGAGCGTGCGGCCGGAGAACGCGGCGCTGGCGCGGGCGTGGGCGGCTATGATGACGCCGGGGCGCGGCACGATATTTAGCGTGCTGGAGGCTGTGGCAACGCGGCGTCGGGGGAATTATGAGCGGGTGAGCGCGCTGTGCGGGCGGCTGATGATAGATGGGCTGCCCAACGGATTGCGCCTGCAGCGGCTGAGCGAGCTGGCGCCGGAGCTGAACGGTGATAAGCTGGTGGAGCTGCTGCGGCTGTTGATGCCGGGGCTGCTGGTGCTGGGGCGCTGGCAGGCGTTGCGCACGGGCGAGATTGCGCGGCGCATGGGCCGGGTGCAGGTCGAGCATGCCGACGGCGGAGAGCTGAGGCTGAACGAGCAGTATGCGCCGGCAAACGCGTACCGGCGCGCGAGCGGCCGGGTGTGGCGGCTCAGCGGGGCGCAGCCGGGCATATTCAACAGGCGAAAATAGTGCATCTAATGCGTAAAAAATTGCAACACTTGGGCGAGTCAAGGTGTTATAATGCAGACAGTAATATCTACTTTAAGGAGGTTTGCGGTTATGCGCTCGGATGTGACGATACTGGACGGTGCGGTGGGCACCAGCCTGTGGGAAAAGGCCCAGGACAAGGTAGCGGTATGGCGCTACAACGTCGAGAACCCGGACATAGTGCGCCAGCTGGCCAGCGAGTACGTCGAGGCCGGCGCGCAGATAGTGCTGGCCAACACGTTTGCAGCCAACGCTTCGTTTGTAAAGGGCACGGATTACAATGTGCGCGACATAGTGACGCGCGCTGTGGCGCTGGCGCATGAGGGCATAGCGGGCCGGGCGCGGCTGGCGCTGTCGATCGGGCCGCTGGCCGAGCTGATGGAGCCGTATGGCGATCTGACCGAGGACGACGCGTATGCTGCGTTCGACGAGCAGATCAGCGCCGGCGTGGCGGGCGGCGTCGACGTGATATACGTGCAGACGTTCATGGATGTGGAGATGATGAAGGTTGCGCTGCGTGCGGCGCGCAAGCATGACGTTCCGGTCATGTGCTCGTTCAGCTTTGACAAGAAGGGCCGCACGATGATGGGCAACTCGGTGCCGCTGATCTGTGAGGAGCTGAGCGAGTTCCCGCTGATGGCGATAGGCCTGAACTGTTCGCTGGGGCCGGATCTGGCGGTGCCGGTCATGGCGCAGTTCACCGAGCACACCGACCTGCCGCTGATATTCAAGCCCAACGCGGGCAAGCCGATAGGCGGCGGCGCGGTCGGCAACGAGTTCGACGTGGAGACGTTTGTAAAGGACTCGCTGCCGGCGTTGGAGTACAATGTCAAGTACATCGGCGGCTGCTGTGGCAGCAATCCGCGCTACATAAAGCGGCTGGCCGAGCGCGTGGCCGAGCTGCGCGGGTGATGCGGAGGACGAATATGCGTGGGCGCGCGGTGGACCGGATGAACGGTTCTGCCGCGCACCTTTTGCATGTGCGGATGGCTGAGCCGTGCGGCGGCGTTCGAGCCGCGCGACGATGGCCAAACTGCATGATGGAGCCAAATCCGCGCGATGTGCGCGAGCCGATGCCGCACTGGTCGGCTACGTGTCCGGCGCGAAGCAGGCCAAACAGCGCGGCGTGCGCGGGCTGATGCCGCACTGGTCGGCTACGTGTCCGGCGCGAAGCAGGCCAAATCCATGCGGTGTGTGCGCGGGCCGGCGGGGCGGATATGCGGCGCCCAGGAGGTGCGGGCAGTGATAATGGCCTGAGCGGGCGTGCCGAGTCGCTCTGGAGACTGGACCGCGCTTCGTGCACGGGGGATGCGGCAAGTCGCACCGGCGGTACTGCAGGCTGAAGCAGCGTGTCTGGCGTGGCCGGTGAGTATATGCAAATGCGCGTCCATATGATAAAATGGTATACATAACGATGCGATATGGGTGCCGGACTGGCGTTGCAGCCACCGGACGCTGACGGAGGGGAGGAGTGTTCGATATGAAAAGACTTGGCGCGCTTATGCTGGCGCTGGCACTGCTCGTATTTGCGGGCTGCGCGGCGCACGGCCCTGAGACTGACAATGCCCGTTGGTACAGCTTCAGCGGGGAGAACGACCAGCTCTCTATAACCAATGGCAAGCTGCTCATCACCGATGAGCGCGACGAGATGTATGGCGGCGTGCTGACGGTAAACGGCGACGTCGCCGTGACCGGGTATACCATAAGGTTCTACATACTGCGAGACGACGCGAAGCGGCTGCTGATGGAAAACATCTCCGTAGCCATGTCGGGTCAACTGATACAGATAGGCAGCGACACCGGCAAGGCATCGGTACAGCCAGGCCAGCTGTTGAGCGAGGGCTTGACCGAGGCCGAGCTGATGGACAACCTGTATTTTGAACTTGAGCTGACCGACGAGCAGGGCGCTACCCGAACCATAGACCTGAAGCTCGACGTGCAGCGGGTAGAGGTAGACGACGCGACTTGATTGCCTAAAAGACGCGCGGGCGCGCGGCAAACAATGGTCGATTTGACCGCAGTTGCCGCGCGCCCGCGCACATCCCGGCACATGACAAGGCCGCCGCCCGTGGGGAAACGGGCGGCGGCCTTTAAATGAGGAGGGGAAGTTTACTGTATTGCTCTGACTGTTTTTCTGGCGCCAATGGCGATTTATGTCAAAACCATTCCGGGGCAATGCCCCGCGGTTGGTTGGCCGGTATGATGAGCGGAGGGGAGCGGCCCGGCTCTCGGCCGGACCGGTCCGAATGCTCAGCGTCAGGGCCGACGGTTTATTGAATCGGCCGTGTTAGCGGTTTAGTCAGCCGTGTCGGTCGACTCAGTGGTCGCGCTGGACAGTATCTCAAGCGTCACGTCCATCGTGATCTCCTCGTAGGTCAGCCGCGAGGACGAGCCGTAGCCGCCATAGTAGTTGGAGCCCGAGTTATTCGAGTAGATGTTGTAGCCCAGCGAGTTGAGCAGCGCCAACAGCGTGTTGGTGTTGTCGTAGCGCAGTACCGTTACCGATACCGTGTCGCCCTCGTTGCAGGTATCCAGCAGCGCGGTCAGGTCGTTGAGCGAGGTGATGCGCACGCCGTTTACTTCGGTGATGAAGTCCAGAGCCTTGATGCCGGCCTTGTCAGCAGGACCATCCGGGGTGACTTCGGTTATGACGACGCTTGCCGGCGGATAGCTGTCGATGGGCTCATCGGGGCCGGAGAACGTGCCGCAGGTTATGCCCAGTGCCGGACGACGGACTTCGCCATATTCGATGATCTGCTCAGCCAGCGGCATGATGGTGTCGATAGGTATTGCAAAACCCAGACCCTCATAGGTCGTGGACGAGTAGGAGCTGCCGGTGTACTTCAGCGTGTTTATGCCCACCAGCTGGCCCTTGATGTTCAGCAGCGCGCCGCCCGAGTTGCCGGGGTTGATTGCGGCGTCGTGCTGTATCGTCTTGACGGTGCGGGTGAAGGCATTGTCCAGGTCGCGCTCCAGCGCGGAGACTATGCCCTGAGTCACGGTGTTGGCGAACTCACTGCCGCCGGGGTTGCCGATTGCGATGACGGTCTCGCCGACCTTCAGATCGGAAGAGGAACCTATCTCAATGGCCTTGAGCGTCTGATCCTCGACTTTGAGCACGGCAATATCGGTGCCCGAGTCGGTGCCGACCAGCGTAGCCTCCACCTTCTCGCCGCTGGGCAGCAGTACCTCGTAGTACGAACCGTCTTCAACCACGTGGTTGTTGGTCAGTATGTAGCCCTCGTCGGATATCACGACGCCCGAGCCTTCGCCGATCTCCTCCTGGACCAGCTCGCGCGACATGTTATCCCACGCCTGAGAGTAGGTTATCACGCCCACAACCGAGTCGGCGCACTTTTCATAAACGGCGACCGCAGGACTGTCGGTGTAATCGGAGGTATCGACCTCAGTGGTGGTTTCCACCTGCTGAGTGTTGTCGGCCTCTGCCAGCGCGCTGGTGCGGGTCGAGTAAGCGCCTATGCCGCTGCCAACCATGGTAAACACTGCGGCGACTGCTACAAGACTGATAATCCGGTTGAGCCTTGAGCTCTTTTGATTTTCATTATTCATGTGCTTCATGTTCAGCACCTCCTGACAGCTGTTAGTATACCAGCAATTATGCGAAATAGTATGAACGAACGATGAACGCGGATGGAATTGTTTTAAAACGGAATATGGCAGAAATATGGAAACACCCGCGCAACCGCCAATACACGGCACTTTGCGCAAAAACGCGCGTCGCGGCACGGCTTGCACGGCGTCTAATCTACACAAGAACGGCGTTATCGGACGGCAATTTGCGCCCGTGAACCGGCGCACGGCACGGCAGGCGCAGCGTGTAATCTGCGCGAGAACGGTGCCGTAGGGTGGCGATTTGTGCTCGTGGACCGATGCGCGGCACGACTTGCGCGGCGCATAATCTGCGTAAGAACGGAGTTGTCTGGCCGCAATTTGTGCCCGTGAATCCGACGTGCGTCGCGGCACGGCTTGCGCAGAGCCCAATCTGTGCAAAAAGGCGTTGTCGGGCAGCAGTTTGCACCAGTGAACCGGCGCACAGCGCGGCAGGCGCAGCGTGTAATCTGCGCGAGAACGGTGCCGTAGTGCGGCGATTTGCGTCCGTGGACCGACGTGCGTCGCGGTAAGTTTGGCGCTATACCTAATCTGCGCAAGAACGGCGTTGTAGGGCGGTGTTTTGCGCCCGTGAACCGTCGCACGTCGCGGCACGGCAGGCGCGGCGTGTAATCTGCACAAGAACGGCGTTGTCGGGCGGCGATTTGTGCCCGTGAACCGGCTCGCGTCGTAGCACGGCTTGCGCGGCATCTAATCTACACAATAACGGCGTTGCCGGGCAGTGATTTGCGCCCGTGGACCGGCGCGCGGTACGGCTTGCGCGGCGTCTAATCTACACAATAACGGCGCTGTCAGGCGGCGGTTTGCGCTCGTGGACCGGCGCGCGGCGCGACACGGCAGGCGCTATGCCTAATCCACGCAAGAACGTCGTTGTCGGGTAGTGATTTGCGTCCGTGGACCGGCGCACGGCGCGACGGCAATCCGCGTGAAAAATGCTATTGACATGCGCGGCGGCGCGCACTATATTGTCATTAGAGGCAGATGGGGCGGCGGCGCGCATGGGCTCGGACGCGCGTTCGGCCAATGGCGCGGCCCCTGCCAAATAGTCAGCAAGGGGAGTGCGCGAGCATGTCCGAATCAATCGTTAAGGCGGAGCGGTACATAGCCGAAAACCGCGCCCATGTAAACCCGATGTATCGGCCGGCGTATCACTGTGCGCCGCCGGTGGGCTGGATAAACGATCCCAACGGCTTTTCGTACTGGCGGGGCCAGTACCATCTGTTCTGCCAGTATTACCCGTACAAGCCCGTATGGGGGCCGATGCACTGGGGACACTGGGTCAGCCGGGACCTGGTGCACTGGGAGTGGATCGGCGTGGCGCTGGCGCCGGACAGCCCGTTTGACGACAAGGGCTGCTTTTCGGGTACGGCGGTCGCCGATGGCGACAGGCTGCTGCTGATGTACACCGGCGTGCATGCCGACGCCGACGGGCGCGTGATACAGGAGCAGTGCATAGCGTCCTCGACCGACGGCATACACTTCGAAAAGTGGTCCTGCAACCCGGTGATAGGCGCGCGCGATTTGCCCGCGGACGGCTCACCGGTGGACTTCCGCGACCCGCGGCTTATTAAGACCGCGACCGGCTGGCGCGCGATAGTGGCCAACCGCGGCGCGCGCAACGGCCGGCAGTTGAGCTTTTCGAGCGCGGATCTGGTGAACTGGAAGTGCGACGGCGTGTTCCTGGAGGACATAGGCGACATGCCCGAGTGCCCGGACTACTTTGAACTGGGCGGCAAGCGCGTGCTGCTCAGCTGCGTGATCAACATGCCGCAGGTTGGGCTCAGGTTTCCGAGCGCTCAGCCGGCGGTGTGGGTGCTGGGCGAGGAGCGCGACGGGCGCATGATCGTCGAGGCGCTGGAGGCCGCCGACAATGGCGCGGAGTTCTACGCGCCGCAGACCGTGCGCACGCCCGACGGCCGGCGCGTCATGCTGGGCTGGATGCACATGTGGCAGCACGAGTCGCCGACGCAGTACCTGGGCCATGGCTGGTGCGGCATGTACACGGTGCCGCGCGAGCTGACGGTGCAAAGCGGGCGGGTATACCAGCAGCCGCTCAGGGAGCTCCGGGAGCTGCGCGGCGGACGGTTCGGCGCGGCGGGCGTGCAGGTGCACGGCGAGACCGCGATACCCGGACTGGAGGGCCGGCACTATGAGCTGGACATGACGCTCGAGCCCGACAGCGGCGGCAAGGCGCAGATAAGGCTCATGCAGACCGGCGACGAGTACTTTGAGATAAGCTATGACCCGGCAACGCGCATACTGACGTGCGACCGGTCGCGCGGCGGGTACACTATGGGCGCGGATGGCGGAGCGGAGGACAAGCCGTACTCGCAGGCGGTCGTGCCGGGCGGCGCGCGCGAGCTGCGGTTGCAGGTGTTTGTGGATGCGTGCTCGGTGGAGGTGTTCGTGGACGGCGGCGCGGTGGTGGTTTCGATGCTGAACTACCCCAAGGGGCCGGCGTACGGCATAGGCTTTGCGGGAGACTTTACGATAAATGAGCTGAGCAAGTGGGAACTGGCGGGCGTGTGAGCCCGACCGGTACGGCGACGTGCGCCGCGGAATGGATAAGTTCCGCGGCGCGCGCTGCGTTTTGGCGGGACACCGGCGGTGCGCGGGGGCGTGCGGCGGCATGGGGCAGCCGGCGCTGCTCCGGCGGCGATGAGCGTGCCGGCAGGAGCGCGGCGGCGCT
Source organism: Candidatus Fimadaptatus faecigallinarum (assembly GCA_018714445.1). Lineage (GTDB taxonomy): Bacteria > Bacillota > Clostridia > Christensenellales > Aristaeellaceae > Fimadaptatus > Fimadaptatus faecigallinarum. The sequence continues at coordinate 122,560 of DVNK01000025.1, forward strand.
TGCTTTGGGGCGATTTTGCTGCGCGGCGGTTGAGGATGGCGCGCGTTGCGTGCCGCGTGGGATTCGGGGGCTGCATTGAGGTGGATTTGCGGCCTGCGCCGATACGGATGGCGTTGCACTGGTACTGCTGCTAGTTATGGATGGTGCAGGATATTAAACTCGTGTGCTACTTGTCGCGAGAAAGTTGTGGGCTGCATTGAGGCGTATCTGCGGCCTGCGCCGGCATGGGCGATTGCTGCGGCGGAGGGCGCGCTTTGCGGACATGGCGGATATGTCGGCATTTGGCGCATGTGGGAGGGCGTCGGCTGCATCTGGCGCGTGGCGCGGCCCGACGCGCAAATACCCCGATTTCTTTGCGTGCGGGTGCTATCGGTGCGCGGGCAAAGGTGGTATAATGCCGCATAGCAAAGGAAGTGTATGTGGACAGATGCCAATGCTCGAGTTTGACGATCAGTTCACCATGTTTGACATAACGCCGCTGGAGAACCTGTTCATAGACGAGTACATGCTGCGCGCGCCGGGCGACTTCGTAAAGGTGTACATATACGCGCTGCGGCAGTGCTACCACCCGCCGCGCGACAACGACTACGAACGCATGGCGCGGGCGCTGTGCATGGAGCCCGACGACGTGAAGAACGCGTTCATGTACTGGGAACGGCAGGGGCTGCTGATGCGAATAAGCGATAATCCGCCGGCGTATCGCTTCTTTAATCTGAAGGCCCGGCTGATGGCGCAGCAGACCCAGGACGACGGACTGTACCGCTATCGCGAGTTCAATGACCGCGTGCAGAGCATGTTCCCGCCGGGACGGCTGCTGCACGAGAGCGATACCAAGTATCTGTACGACTGGATAGAGGTGTACAAACTGCCCGAGAGCGTGGTGCTGATACTGGTGGAATACCTGCTCAAAAAGCGCGGGCCGCATGTGCGCTTTGCCGGATGCGACAAGATAGCGCGCGACTGGGCCGATCGCGGCATAAATACGCCCGAGGCCGCGCGGGAACAGGTGCGCTATGCCAGCGATTCGTTCCAGCTCACGCGCAAGGTGCTGCAGCGGCTGGGCATACGCTCCGATCCCACGCCCGATCAGGAGCGGCTGTATGCCAGCTGGATCGCGCTGGGCTTTGACAACGCGGCGATACTGGAGTGCTGCAAGCAGACCGCGACCGCGCGCACGCCCAACATGGGATATCTGGACAGCGTGATACAGTCGATGCACGAGCGCGGCCTGCACACCGCGCGCGAGATCGCCGAGTACACCGAGGACTACAAGCAGGGCATGGCGCGGCTGCGCGAGGTGTTCAAAGCGTTGGGGCAACCGGTGCCGCTGGGCGCGTCGGCGCTTATGGATACCTACCGGTCGTGGCAGGAGCTGGGGTTCGACGGCGAGGCGATACTGATAGCGGCGCGCGCGCTCAAGCGCATGGGCTCGGGCACGTTCGAGCTGCTGGACAAGGCGCTGCACCGCATGAAGGACGAAGGCGTTATCGACGAGGCCGCCGTCAATCGCTACTACGACGAGATATTTACCTATGCCGGCATTTGCGACGCGCTGCTGGAGCGGTTGGCGCTCAACCGCCGCGCCACGCCCGCCGACCGCGAGGCCGTGAAGCGCTGGAGCGCGCAGTATTCGATGAGCTATGACATGCTGATGCTGGCCGCCGATCGCGCGCGCGACGCCACTGGCAACAAGATTGCGTACATGGACGGCATATTGCGCACCTGGTACGAGCGCGACCTGCTCACGCCGGATGCGGTCGCGCATGACGAGGCCAACCGGCGCGCGCGGCCAGCGGCTCCGGCGGCGGCCCCGGCGACGTCCGGCGGGACCGGCCGCGCCGCTGCTGCGACTGGTTATGCGCAACATACGTATGCGCCCGGCGAGCTGGAGCGCGTATACACGGACATAATGCACGACGACGAGAACTGAGCAGTGCGCGCGGAGGTCGGTCTGAGCGGCCATGCGGACGCGTTGCAGTCATGGCGTGCGCAGAGCGCGGGCTGTGCGGGGCTGCCGTCAGTGCGTGGAGGCGCAGTCTGCGGGCCAGTCAAGGCGTGCGCAGAGCGTGGACTGTGCGGGTACGGCAGACCGGCGTATTTCACAGGCGGCGCTGGCACTGACGACGTGCGAGCCGGAGCGTGGCGCAATCGGCGCATGCAAGGCAGATGAAGGCATGCGGCGCGCATGCAGTCCGTCGCGCAATGCAATGTAAGCGGATAAGACATAAGCGAAACCGGCGCACATTGCGAGAGCGGCGCGTGAACGAGCACATTCTTCACGCCTGTAATCGCATATGGCGATGTGCGCAGGCTGATGCGTGCAAGGCTGATGTGCGTCGGCCGATGCGTGCATGCTGATGAGCGTCGGCTGATGTGCGCAAGTCAATGCGCGTCGGCTGATACGCACCAGCCGACGTGCACTGGCCAATGCGCGGCCGCGCCGCAGGGCCTGACAGCGGCGCGGATCATGGGAGGTGACTTGATGGCGGACGATGTACGACAGACGGTGCGGCGCGAGTTCGACCGGCTGCTGAGCCAGGAGCAGCGCGAGCGCGAGGAGCGCATACGCGATGCCGAGGCGCGCGACCCCGAGATAGCTGCGCTGCTGAAGCGGCGCACACTGGCGCTGACGGGGGCATATGCGCGGGCGTTGAGCGAGCGTCGCGCGCCGGCGCGAGAGGAGATCCGCGCCGAATTGAAGCGCATGGATGACGAGGTGCGGGCGCGTCTGGCGGCGCTGGGGCTGCCCGGGGATTACCTGGAGATGCGCTACCGCTGCAATGTGTGCAAGGATCTGGGCTACGTGGGCGATGCGGGGCGGCGCGACTGCGAGTGCTTCCGCGCGCGGCTGGACGAGGAGCGCCGCAAACGCGCGCGCCTGGACATGGCCGGCGACGACACGTTTGAGCGATTCGACGAAAATGTGTTTCCGGCGACGCCGTTGCCGGGCCTGGACTATTCGCAGCGGGACTTTATGCGGCGCGTGCGGGACATATGCGTGCGCTACTGCGACGCGTTTCCGAACAATCGCCGGCGCAACCTGCTGTTGACGGGTGCGCCGGGGCTGGGCAAGACGTTTTTGTTGAACTGCATGGCCAACCGGCTGTATGCGCGCGGGGTCGCGGTGAGCTACCTGACGGCGTACCGGATGCTGGGCGCGATGCGCGAGAGCGTTATGGGCGTGGACGAGCGCCCGTTTCAGCTGATGCTGGGCGCGGAGCTGCTGATTATAGACGATCTGGGCAGCGAGCCGATCTACCGCAATATTACGATAGAGATGCTGTTTACACTGCTCAATGAGCGCATGCGTGCGCGCGCCCATACGCTCATAGCGACCAACCTGACCGCGCCGCAGCTGCTGGAGCGCTACGGCGACCGCGTGGCGTCGCGGCTGATAAACACCGAGGACACGACGATATTGGGCTTTGTGGGCGCAGACGTGCGCGTGCGCGGCAAGGGCGGCTGATGGCTTGCCGCGCGGCATGGCGGCAGCGTGATAGGGCGCTTGGGACGTCCGACGGGCGGCGTGCCGCCAGGCGTTGCCGGTATTGGCGGGCGTCATTGGGCTGGTCGGATTGGAGCGCGTCGGCGTGCGTCGATGCCGCGCCGTGGGACTGCCTGGGTATACGGGTCTGCTGGACGCGCATTACTGCCCGGGCAATTCGCAACGGTTTAGCAGAGGTTTGATATAGACCGCACAGATACATGCACTGGCAAGCGTCAAGCCGCACCGAGCGCACCGGCACAGGTTAATGCGAAGCGCCGCACAAAGTGATATGGCACACGCACAAGCAAGCGTCAAGCCGCATTGAGCGCACCGACACAGGCTAATGCGAAGCGCCGCACAGAGCGATAGGGCACACGCACAAGCAAGTGTCAAGCTGCATCGAGCGCAACGGCACAGGCTAATGCGAAGCGCTGCACAAAGCGATAGGGCACACGCGTCAGTAAGCGTAAAGCCGCATCATACGCACCTGCACAGGCTAATGTGAAGCGCCGCACAAAACGATAGGCCACACGCGCCAGTAAGCGTCAAGCCGCATCATGCGCACCGGCACAGGCCAATCCAAAGCGCTGCACAAAGTGATAGGCCGCACGCACCAGCAAGCGTCAAGCCGCATAATGCGTTCCGGCAAGTCGCAGGCAGCAAGCCGTACCGGCCATACTTAACAACACTGTGTGCCTTCCCACCGGCCGCGGGCGGGACTTTTTTGCACGGGAAATGAACCAAATACTGACTTTGCGCGTCAAACCGGTATCCGCGGCAAGCGGCAAGGCGCGCGCGAAAGGACTGAGGAGCTTGACGAGTTCGTCGGATCTGGGCGAGGCGCCGATAGGTCGGCTGATGTTGCGCCTGGCGCTGCCCTCGATAATGGCACAGCTGATAAACATACTCTACAACATTGTCGACCGTATGTACATAGGTCGCATAGCCGGCGCGGGATCGCTGGCGCTGACCGGACTGGGAGTGGCATTCCCGATAATAACGCTGGTGTCGGCGTTTGCGCAGCTTATGGGCATGGGCGGCGCGCCGCTGGCTGCGATACAGCTGGGCGCGGGCGACAGGCAGCGCGCCGAGCGGATACTGCAGAATTCGGCGCTGCTGCTTTTGATAGCCACGGTTGCGTGCACTGCGGGATTTCTGGCGTTCAAGCGGCCGCTGCTGTTCATGTTTGGCGCGAGCCCGGACACGATAACGTATGCCGAGGATTACCTGGGCATATACCTTGCGGGCACGATAAGCGTTATGCTGGCGCTGGGGCTGAGCCCGTTCATAACGGCGCAGGGTCAGGCGCGCGTGGCGATGCTGTCGGTGATGATAGGCGCGGCGGCCAACATAGCGTTGGATCCGCTGTTCATATTCACGTTCGGCATGGGCGTCAAGGGCGCGGCGTTGGCGACGGTGATATCGCAGACGCTCAGCGCGGCATGGGTGGTATGGTACCTGTGCTCGCACCGGTCTGCGCTCAGGCTCAGGCTGCGCGGGGCGCGGCTGGACGGCGCGGTAGTGCGGCGCATAATTGCGCTGGGCGTGTCGCCGTTCATAATGCAGGCCACCGAGAGCGCGATATCGATAACGTTCAACGTGCAGCTGCGCGCCTACGGCAACGACCTGTACGTGGGTTCGATGACGATTTTGCAGAGCGTGATGCAGATACTGTTCGTGCCGATGAACGGATTTACGCAGGGCGTGCAGCCGATCATCAGCTATAACTATGGCGCGGGACAGTTCAAGCGCGTCATGGCCACGTTCCGGCGCATGACGGTGGTCACGCTGCTTGCGGGCATGGCGCTGGCGACCTGCGCGATGACCATGCCGGAACTGTTTGCGCGGGTGTTCACCGACAATGAGGAGCTTATAGGGCTGGTCAAGCAGGTGCTGCCGATTTACATATCGGGCATGCTGATATTCGGACTGCAATCGTCGTGCCAGATGACGTTTGTGGGCATGGGTCAGGCCAAGGTATCGCTGTTCATAGCGTGCCTGCGCAAGATAATACTGCTGATACCGCTAATACTGCTGCTGCCGCTGAAGATGGGAGTCATGGGCATATACTGGGCCGAGCCGATCGCCGACGTGACCAGCGCGATATGCGCGACGCTGATATTCGCGTTCACGCACCGGCGCATGCTCACGCCCGAGGCGCTCAGCCGCCAGTCATAGCGGCCGGACAAAGGAGGCATAAATCAATGAAACTTAAAACCAAACTGAGCTGCATACTTGTGGCGCTGGCGATGGCGCTGCCTTGCGCCGCGCTGGCGGAGGGCGGTCTGACCGCAGATGAGTCGGTCATGACGGATGGCGGCGAGCGCCCGGAGACGGTGGACGTGGCGCTGGAGGACGCGCCCACGCTGGAAGCCGTGAGCGCGGCCAACACCGGCGCGGCGCTGCTGAGCCGGCACGAGTCGTTTGAGTGCTTCATGCTCAATTACAGCTATGTGGACAATCAGACCATAGAGCGCGAGACGTCGCTGGCGCTTGTGAACAACGGCGCCGGCACGACGCTTTACGAGGTCAACGCGTCGCTGAGCTGCGTGTACGACGGCGATGCGCGCTACCTGATATACCCCGACGGCTCCATGGGCGAGAACATATGTTACGATGACTCGATAAAGTCGTACTATGATGACCGCATCGCCAACTACGCGCTGTACTCGGCCGTGACGGGCGAGACGCTGACCGCATGCCAGCTCAGCGGCGACAATTACATACTCACGACCACCATGACGCATGCCGATTACGCCAATGCGACCGGTCAGGCGTTTGACCTGGATGACAGCGTGCCGCTGGTCACGACGCTGACCGTGAACGCGCAGACGCTGGAGGTGCAGTCCTGGCAATTGCGCGCCGACGTCGCCGACGGCATATCACTGGCGCTGGCCAACTACTCGGTGGCGTACGACGCCGTGCAGCTCCCCGATCAGTACTTCCAGATGACCGATCCGGTGGCCACTCGCACAATTACGATAATCTCGGATCCGGATACCGACGCGCAGTCCCAGCAGCAGTTCACGATAGCCGACGGTGCGCGGCCGTATGTGCTGCCGCCGGTGGGCTATGTGCTGACCGAGCTGATCAACGGCCAGTACGTCGAGCCGGACGAAACCACGCTGCCCACCAGCGGCGACGTGACCTACTACCTGATACCTGAGGCGATGTAAGCGCGCAAATGCCGGCCGGGCGGATGTGATTCCGCCCGGCCCATTGTTTTGCCTGTGCGCAATGGAGCCGCGTGGGAAGCCGTACCGTCGGATCTGCCGGCGGTTTGGGCCGGCTGGGTTAGCCGAGATTATGCCGCCGTGATGATAATGACGGATGGCGCTGGTATCCCGGCATGCCTTGCGGGTGATGATGGCGGCTTAAGTAGTTGGCAGAGATAGTCCTGCTGGTGTTGATGGCGGCTTGAGTAGTTGACAGAGATAGTCCTGCTGGTGCTTATGACGGCCTGTATCAGCAGGTGCAGTCGTGCTTGTCCAAGTGGGTATGCCGACGTTGGGCTGTGCTCATGGGCATGTTTTGCCTTGCATGAACTGCCGGGATGAATGGGTTGGAGCCGTGCTTGCCCGGCCGGCTTTACAGGTGATTTGGCAATACATAACAGCCGCAATTGCTCAGCCGATATTATTAGCGACTTAGCAACTATTGCTCCGTTTGGGCCTTAACGCAGTGGCACCTGAGGATTCTGCTTGAATTGTGCCGCCGATGCTGCTGAAAGGGTGCGTGGCAGCTGGGGAATGCCGTGATCAGCCGTTCCGCAGACGCACGGCATTTGCGGATGACCGTAAACCTCAGTCCATTGACCGTAAAAATCATGTTGACGATGCAAGCATGACATGGTATAATTTAATTATGCAAATTGCGAAACGTTTCGCCTGAACTGAATACGGAGGGATTGGGGATGTACGAGGAGTACCTGAAAACTATCGAGCGCGTGATAGCGCAGGGCCCGTATACCGACACATGGGAGTCGCTGTGCAAGCATCCGGTGCCGGAGTGGTATATCGATGGCAAGTTCGGCATATTCATACACTGGGGCGTGTACGCGGTGCCGGCATACGGCAGCGAGTGGTATCCGCGCAACATGTACCAGCAGGGCACAAAGGAGTTCGAACATCACGTGGCCACATACGGCCCGCAAAAGCAGTTCGGCTACAAGGACTTCATACCGATGTTCAAGGCCGAGAAGTTCGATGCGGCCAAGTGGCTGGATCTGTTTGAGGCGGCGGGCGCGCGCTACATAATGCCGGTGGCCGAGCATCACGACGGCTTCCAGATGTACAAGAGCGAGATATCTCACTTTAACGCCGCCGAAATGGGGCCGTGCCGCGATATAGTGGGCGAGCTCAAGCGCGAGGCCGACAAGCGCGGCATACAGCTGTGCGCGTCCAACCACCGCATGGAGCACTTCTGGTTCATGGACGGCGGCCTGGACTTCGACAGTGACGTGCGCGACCCGGCCAATTCGGGGTTCTATGGCGGCGCATATGGCAATGTGTGCCACGGCCCGTCGAACATGCAGGATCTGGGCGACGTGCTGCCGACCCGGGAGTTCCTGGAAGACTGGCTGGTGCGCAACTGCGAGATAGTCGACCGCTATCAGCCCAAGATAATGTGGTTCGACTGGTGGATACAGAATCCGGCCGCCAAGCCGTATCTGCGCAAGTTTGCGGCGTATTACTACAACCGTGCCGCCGAGTGGGGCGCGCAGGTCACCATAAACTACAAGTATGACGCGTATATGCGCGGTGCGGGCGTGTTCGACATAGAGCGCGGCCAGCTGTCTGCGGCCAGCCCGCGCTTCTGGCAGAACGATACCGCGATAGCCAAGAACTCCTGGGGCTATACCGAAAACAACGATTTCAAGAACCCGGTCGACCTGGTATGCGACCTGATCGACATAGTCAGCAAGAAAGGCGCGCTGTTGCTCAACGTAGGTCCGCGCGCCGACGGCACGATAACCGATGAGGATCGCAATGTGCTTATCAGCATCGGCAACTGGCTCAAGGTCAACGGCGAGGCGATATACGGCACGCGCGTGTGGAACGTGTACGGCGAGGGCCCGACGCAGGTGCCCGAAGGCGCATTCACCGACGTAGATAGGCCCAAGTTCACCGGCGCGGACATCCGCTTTACGTATAAGCCGGGCTATGTGTACGCGCACGTGTTGGCGCAGCCCGAGGATGGTGTGGTGCGCATCAAGTCGATGCACGAGATGTCGAATGCAAGGATAGTGTTCGGTGGTCTGGTCAACGGTGTGAGCCTGCTGGGCGGCGGCGAGCTGAAGTACGCGCGCACGCCCGATGCGCTGGAGGTGCGTCTGCCCGAGGGCTATCACAGCGATTATCCGATAGTGCTCAAGATAGCGGTCGATTGACGGCGATTATAGTTTAGGATGTTTATTGCGGGTCGCGGCGGTGTGCTGCGGCCCGCGCTTTGCGTTGGGGGCAGTTGGCTGGGGCTTTGCGTCGAAGGTGCGCGGCAGTGCTGTGGGCTACGGCTGAGGTGCGGCGTGCGGCAGGGGCGATGCTCTACGTATTCTAGGCGCGGCGGCGCGGACAGTGCGTGTGGTTGCGTTTAAGATGTGGCGCGTGACAGTGCATTTGAGGCGCGGCGGCGTGCGGAAGTGCGTTTGGTTGCGTCTAAGGTATGGCGTACGGCAAGGGCGATGCTCTTTGCATTCGAGACGCGGCGGCGCGCGCCGGTGCGTTTGGTTACGTCTAAGATGTGGCGTGGATAGTGCGGTTTGCTACGGTTGAGGTGCAGCGTGCGGCGATGGAATGCTCTATGCATTCGAGACGCGCCGGCGTGTGATAGTGCGGTGGGCTGTATCTGAGGTATGGAGTGCGACAGTGCGTTTAGCTGCATCTGAGGTGCGGAGTACGGCAGGGGCGATACTCTTTGCATTTGAGGCGCGGCGGCGTGCAACGGTGTGATTGGTTGCGTCTCAGGTGCAGCGCGCGGCAAGGACGATATTCTTTGTATTTGAAGCGCGGCGGCGTGCGACAGTGCGTTTGGTTGCGCTTGATGTGCGGCGTGCGACAGTGCGTTTGGCTGCATCTGATGTGCGGCGTGCGACGGTACGTTTGTTTGCGTCAGAGTCGCGGCGTGCGGCAGGGACGACACTCTCCGCATTCGAGGCGCGGCAGCACATAGAAGATAGGCGGCTTTATGCGTAAGACGCAGGCGGCACGGCACGACCGCGCATTCAAAATCGCAGGCCGCCCGGGGCGGGCTATTGCGCAAATCAGCGGTTCGCGGTATAATAACTTCATAAAACCTTTGGATATACTTTGGATCAAAAAGTGACGCAAGGAGAAGAATACAATGAAAAAGTTTATGAACGAGGATTTCCTGCTGACCAGCGAAAGCGCCCGGCGGCTGTTCCATGAGTATGCCGAGTCCACGCCGATACTCGACTACCATTGCCATATCAACCCTGAACAGATCGCCAACGACTATCGCTTCAAGACCATAACGGAAGCCTGGCTGGGCGGCGATCACTACAAGTGGCGCCTGATGCGCAACGCCGGCGTCGACGAGCACTACATAACCGGCGATGCGTCCGATTGGGAGAAGTTCCAGGCGTATGCGCGGGTGCTGCCGCGCGCGGTCGGCAATCCGCTGTATCACTGGACGCATCTCGAGCTGCGGCGCTATTTTGGCTGCAATCTGATAATCAACGAGCAGAACGCCCGCGAGATATATGACTGGTGCAACCGCAAGCTGGCTGAGCCGGGCATGAGCGTGCGCGGCATAATCAAGCAGAGCGGCGTGACGCTGATCTGCACGACCGACGATCCCACCGATGATCTGCACTGGCACAAGGTCATAGCCGACGATCCCACCTGCGAGGTCAAGGTGCTGCCCGCATGGCGTCCCGACAAGGCCGTCAACATCAACAAGCCCGGCTTTGTCGAGTACATAGCCAAGCTGGGCCAGGTCAGCGGTGTGGCCGTGGACAGCTTTGCGGGGCTGCTGGATGCGCTGCGCAGCCGGCTGGACTTCTTTGGCAGCATGGGCTGCGTGGCCAGCGATCACGGCCTTGATTACGTGCCCTACGCGCCCGCGACCGATGAAGAGGTCGACGCGATATACAAAAAGGCCCTGGCCGGCGGCGAGATCTGTGCGTGCGAGGCCGACAAGTTCCAGACGGCCATGCTGATGTTCTTCGGGCGCGAGTACGCTGCGCGCGGCTGGGCGATGCAGATCCATTACAGCGCGCTGCGCAATCCCAACGCGCGCATGTTCCGCCAGCTCGGGCCGGATACCGGCTTTGACAGCATGGCGCAGACGCAGTGCCTGGGCAGCCTGGCCAAGCTGATGAACGCGCTGGACGAGGACGGCAAGCTGCCGCGCATGGTGCTGTACTCGCTCAATTCGAACGACAACGAGATACTCGACGTCATAGCGGGCGCGTTCCAGGACGCCAGCTGCGCCGGCAAGATACAGCACGGTTCGGCATGGTGGTTCAACGACACCAAGACCGGCATGGAGGCTCAGCTGACTTCACTGGCGAACGTCGGCGTGCTGGGCAACTTCATAGGCATGCTGACCGACTCGCGGTCGTTCCTGAGCTATACGCGTCACGAGTACTTCCGCCGCATACTGTGCAACCTGATAGGCGGCTGGATCGAGAACGGCGAGTACCCCGCCGACTTCGAGACCGCGGGCCAGCTGGTGCGCGACATAAGCTACTACAACGCCGTGCGGTTCTTCGGGTTTAAAATATAACCCGGTTTTCGGCAGACAAATGACATCGATGGGTGGTATAATACAGGCGTATAACGCTTAAAAGGAGTTTGCCTATGAAGAAGCTGCTGGCGGCGCTTATGGCGCTGATGCTGCTTATCGGCGGTGCGGGCGCGCAGGCGGCGCGATACGGCTGGGCGTTTGTGATATACGACCTGGAGATGTCGATAGAGATCGACAACGCTTACCAGCGCACCGACGCGCAGACGCTCGATGAGACGAATAGCTTTGAAAAGTCGGGCAACGTTAAGCCCGATCTGATACTGGAAGTGTATCAGCCCGAAACCTATGCGCAGCTGTTCGTGTACTGCGCCGAGGGTTCGCCGTACGACAACCTGGACGAGTTGACCGGCGCGTATGCCGAGGACCTGGGCGCCAGCACCGACGCGCCCGACGCCAATGGTACGATCTGGCAGATAATACCCGACGGCGAGTTCTATGGGCTCGAATGCACGCGGATACTGTCCTCGTTTCAGAACGTGAACGCTGAATATGTGCTGCTGCTCAGCGACGACCACAGCGCGTACATTATTACGCTGATTACATTCGACGGCACGCCGCCCGATTCGCAGCTGGAAGGGATAGCGTTCGGGCGATACATAGCCGCGGATGAGAGCGGCGAGGGCCTTACAATAGCCTCGGGCGGGGATGGCGAGCAGGACGGAACGGGCGATGCGGCTGCCGGCGAATCAGGCGGTACCGGAGCAGGCGATTCAGGCGATACCGGCGCAGACGAGGGCGTGACGTCCGAGCGCGCCGGGCGCGGCGCCACGCAGTACAGCAACCAGGGCCTGATAGGCGGTTTGCTGGGCGGCTGACGCGTGGGCAGGCCGACTGTGGGATCTATATGACAGGAGCAGGGCTGGATCCAGCCCTGCTCAGACCGTTGACAAACCTCAGTCAACGGTCACTTTTTTGAAAAGAACCGAAAAAACCAAAAGGAAAAGGCAGCCCTCACGTCGAATATAAATACATCAACACAACCAGAAAGAAACCAGGCGGTGAAGGGA
>DVNK01000026.1 GCA_018714445.1 Candidatus Fimadaptatus faecigallinarum
CCGCTTTCCTTATGCGCAATTCAGCGAAAGGAAATAACAAATGAACCAAATACCAATGAAAAAGTTTGTTGCTTTTTGGGGCGTTTAGTAGTACTATATTCAAAACCCAGATTAACGAATGCGCAGGTGAATGTAGATGTTTAGGTATGCCATACGCAGGTTTGTCACCTCAATAGTGACGCTGTTTCTGGTGATCGTGCTGACGTTCTTCCTAATGCAGACGGTGCCGGGCGGCCCGTTCCTGGGCGAAAACGTCAACCCCGAAATCACGCAGAAACTGCTGGAAAAGTACGGCTACGACCAACCAATAATGACACAATTTGTAAATTATGTAAAAGCGCTGTTCCAGGGAGATATGGGCGTATCGATGGTCGTCAAGTCGGGCGACGACGTGACGCAGGTCATCGCGGACCACTTCCCGATATCGTGTAAGATTGGTCTGATTGCGCTGGCGTTCGCGGTATTTATAGGTATACCGCTGGGCGTGTTGGCCGCGATGAAGCACAACTCGATATTCGACCGTGTATTCATATTCATGGCGTCGCTGTTTGTGTCGGTGCCGAGCTTTATAATGACGATAGCGCTGATGCTGATATTCGGCGTGTGGCTGGAGCTGCTGCCGATAGCGTATCTGAGCGACTGGACGAGCTATATAATGCCGGTATTCGGCATGGCAATATACCCGATGTTCAACCTGGCGCGCCTGACGCGCACCACGATGCTGGACGTGACGGGTCAGGACTACATAAAGACCGCGCGCGCAAAGGGCCTGAGCACGTTTAAGATCATGTTCAAGCACGCGCTGCGCAACGCGATAATCCCGGTCGTGACTTCGCTGGGCCCGATAATCGCAGGCATACTGACCGGCTCGTTCGTCGTTGAAAAGGTGTTTGCGATAAACGGCATAGGTAAATACTTCATATCCTCCATATCCTCGCGCGATTACCCGCTGATAATGGGCACGACGATATTCTTTGCGGTGATACTTATCGCGTGCAACTACGTCGTGGATCTGCTCTACGGCATAATCGACCCGCGGATTAAGATGTGACAGGAGGACGCACCATGAAAAACTACAGCGAGCAGACGCTTAAAAAGCTCAACATATCCCCCGACGAGCTCTTGCCCGCCACTGCCGAGGAAAAGGCGGCAAACGACCAGATGCGTCCGTCGGTCTCATACTGGAAGGACGCCATGCGCCGCTTCATGCGCAACAAACTCGCCATGTTCATGCTGGCGCTGCTGATAATCATAATACTGGCGGCGATATTCGGGCCGATACTCTCGCCCTACACCTACAAGGGGCAGAGCGCCGACGTGCGCCAGGGTCCGTCGTTTGCACACCCGTTCGGCACCGATAAGCTGGGCCGCGACATATTCGTTCGCGTAATGTACGGCACGCGCATATCGCTGCTGGTCGGCGTCGTCACGATGGTGCTGGTGTGCCTGATCGGCATAACCTACGGCGCTATCGCCGCGTATGTCGGCGGATTGTGCGACAACCTGATGATGCGCTTTGTCGACCTGATGATGACGATACCGTCGATGCTGATAATCATACTGCTATCGGTCGTAATGCGCGACCCGCTAAAGGCAATGCTTGAAAACCCCAGCATGGTGGCGTTCGCGTCGCTGGGCTCGGGCCTGATATCAATATTTATAGTGCTGGCACTGTTCAACTGGCTGGGCATGGCGCGCTCGGTGCGCGGCGCATTGCTGATGAACCGCACTCAGGAGTACGTGCTGGCGTCCGAGGCGATGGGCGCGCGCTCCAAGTGGGTCATAAAGCGCCACCTGCTGCCCAACTCGATAGGCGTCATAATCATATCGGCGACGGGCGTCGTGCCCAGCGCGATAATGACCGAGTCGTTCCTGTCGTTCATAGGACTGGGCGTGGCGGCGCCGGTGCCCTCGCTGGGCTCTATGGCTAACGACGCGCTCAACGGCATAATCAGCTACCCGCTGAACATGGTCTACCCGGCGGTCATAATCAGCCTTATAATACTCTGCTTCAACGTGCTCGGCGACGCGCTGCGCGACGCGCTCGACCCGCGTATGCGCAAGTGACCGGCTATTTGAACAGTAAAGGAGCTGAGCATATGAATGAGCAATTGAATAACGCAAAATACGTGCTCGAGGTCGACGACCTCAGCGTTGAGTTTGTGACGCCCTCGGGCGTGGTGCACGCCGTTACGCACTCGTCGTTCAAGCTGCGCGAGGGCGAGATACTGGGCATAGTCGGCGAGTCCGGCTCGGGCAAGTCGGTTACGGCTAACGCGCTGATGCGCCTGCTGCCCGATACGGCGCGCGTGACCGGCACCATAAAGCTCAACGGTCGCGATATATCCACCATCAAAACCAAGGAATTCAACCGCATCCGCGGCAAGGAGATCGCTATGATCTTCCAGGACCCAATGACCTCGCTCAACCCGCTGTACACGGTGGGCAATCAGCTCGAGGAAACGCTCAAGCTGCACATGGGCCTGGAAGGCGCCGCGCTGCACAAGCGCGCGATAGAACTGCTGGACATGGTCAGCATACCCCAGCCTGAAATGCGCGTCAAGCAGTACCCGCACGAGTTCTCCGGCGGCATGCGCCAACGCGTCATGATCGCAATGGCGCTGGCGTGCGACCCGTCGATACTTATCGCCGACGAGCCCACCACCGCGCTGGACGTGACGATACAGGCCCAGATACTGGACCTTATGAAGACGCTGCAAAAAAAGGTACATACTTCCATTATAATGATAACGCACGATCTGGGCATAGTGTCCGACCTGTGCGACCGGGTGAACGTAATGTACGGTAGCCAGATCATGGAGAGCGGCAACACCGACGCGCTGTTCTACGAGACCGCGCATCCGTACACTTCGGGGCTGCTGCGCTGCCTGCCCGAGGCCGTGCAGAATACCGAGAGCAAGCGCCTGGTGCCTATAAACGGCTCGCCGGTCGATCTGATGATGCTGCCTGAGGGCTGCGCGTTCGCGGCGCGCTGCGACAAGTGCATGAAGCTGTGCCTGAACCGCCGCCCCGAACTCACGCAGGTTGGCGACGGCCACTATTCGCGCTGCTGGCTGGCGGCGCTGGACAATGCAGAGGGGGCGCGCAGGGCATGAGCAAGAGCGAATTCATACTGAAGGTCGAGGATCTTCAGACCTATTTCCCGGTAAAGAAGGGCCGCAAGAAGAACTTCGTGCGCGCGGTCGACGGCGTGTCGTTTGAGGTGCGCCAGGGCGAGACCGTGGGCCTGGTCGGCGAATCGGGCTGCGGCAAGTCCACGATAGGCCGCACGATAATGCGCTTCAACAACCCCACCGGCGGCAAGATCATATTTGACGGCGACGATATAACCACCTGCGATATGGGCCCGTACCGCCGTCGCATGCAGATGGTGTTCCAGGACCCCTACTCCTCGCTCGACCCCCGCATGTCGATAGGCGAAATCGTCGGCGAACCGCTCGACATACAGATGCCCGACATGCCCGCCAAGGAGCGCAATGAGCGCATACTCGAGCAGATAAAGCTGGTGGGCCTCAACAGCGAGCACCTGTCGCGCTTCCCGCACGAGTTCTCCGGCGGCCAGCGTCAGCGCATATCCATCGCGCGCTCGATGGTCATAAAGCCCGAGTTCATGGTGCTGGATGAGCCGGTGTCGGCGCTGGACGTGTCGATACAGGCCCAGATAATCAACATGCTGATGGATCTTCAACAGCAGCTGGGCATGGCGTACCTGTTCATAGCGCACGACCTGGCCGTGGTGCGGCATATATCGCAGCACGTGGTCGTGATGTACCTGGGTCACGTCATGGAGATAAACGAGTCCGAGGACCTGTACCGCCATCCGCTGCACCCGTACACGCGGGCGCTGCTCAGCGCGATACCCGTGCCCGACCCCAAGACCAGCCGCACGCGTCAGCGCGAGATACTCCAGGGCGACGTGCCCAGCCCGATCAATCCCCCCAAGGGCTGCGTGTTCTGCACGCGCTGCCGCTACGCCACCGACGAGTGCCGCAGCGTGCTGCCCAGGATGGAGGAGGTCGCGCCCGGTCACAAGGTCGCCTGCCACCACTTCCGCGAGATCGACTGAGGAGCATTCGCATAACTGATTTTATTGGGCGTTTCGCCCTTTAAAATAATATTAACAACAGGAGGCATTTCATATGCGCAAACTTGTTGCACTGGCACTTGCCGTCATGATGATGCTGACGTGCGTGCCCTTCGCCATGGCTGATGAAGCCGCCGGCGAAAACGTTGTGACGATCGCCATGGGAACCAGCCCCAACCTGGATACCCACTGGAACGCGGGCTCCACCGGCGCATGGCTGCTCGAAAACATGTACGAGGGCCTGTACCGCGTGACCGCCAACGGCTTTGAACTGGCTGGCGCCACCAGCGTCGACGTCAACGACGACGCGACCGTATGGACCTTCCACCTGCGCGAGGACGCCGTCTGGAACGATGGCAAGCCCGTCACCGCGGCGGATTACGTCTACTCGATGCAGCGCCTGGTCGACCCCTCGATAGCCACCACCTATATGCGCGATTACGGCAAGTTCCTCAAGAACGGCAGCGCTATATCCGATGGCACGATGGAAGTCAGCGAGCTGGGCGTCAAGGCTATCGACGACTACACGCTGGAGATCACCCTGGAAAATCCCTGCACCTACTTTGACTCGATACTGACCTACTCCACGTTCTACCCGCTGCGCGAGGATTGCGTCGAGGAGGACGGCACCGGCAATTGGGCCTGGGACGTCACCAAGTCGATAACCAACGGCTATCTGAACATGGTGTCCTGCGACGAAGATCAGGAGATCGTGTTCGAAAAGAACGAGACTTACCATGATGCTGACAGCGTCGCGCTGGACAAGCTCGTCGTAAAGCTCATAGACGATACCAACACCACGCTGTCTCTGCTGGAGACCGGCGAGGTCGATCTGATAACCACCTACCCCTCCGAGGAGACCGAGCGCCTGCAGGATAGCGGCTACTATCATGCTTCTCCCCAGCTCTCGACCAACTTCCTGCTCATCAACACCCAGGATACCGACGGCAACCCGCTGGCTGACGCCAATGTGCGCAAGGCGCTCTCGCTGAGCATCGACCGCGACTTCCTGTGCAACGTGCTGCTGCTGGCCACCAAGACCCCCGCTGTGGCTTACGTGGGCAACGGCTTCCCGGGCAGCACCGCTGAGACTGACTTCCGCACCGAGGGAGGCGACCTGTTCGCTACCGACGTCGAGCAGGCTCAGCAGCTGCTGGCCGATGCCGGCTATCCGGGCGGCGAGGGCTTCCCGGTGATCACCTGCTCCTACTCCAACAGCAGCGCAGACTACACCACGATATTCGAGTACCTGCAGGCTACCTGGGAAGAGAACCTGGGCATAACCGTGCAGCTCGAGCCGCTGGAGAACGCTGCCATGACCGAACTGCGCGATGCCGGCAAGTTCGACATCACCCCGCAGGCCTGGGGCGCTGACTATATGGACGCCAGCAACATGCTGTCCATATTCGTCACCGGCAACTTCATCAACGCCGGCCGTTACAGCTCCGAGGCGTTCGACAATGCCTACAACCAGTCGCTGCAGACCGTCGATCAGGCGGCCCGTATGGAACTGCTCCATGAGGCTGAGAACACTCTGATCGTGGAAGATTGCGCTACCATACCGCTGTATCACGCCAATGCTGTCGCGCTGTACAGCGACGAGATACTGTCCAACGTCGTGATCGCTGCCAATGGCAAGGTCATACTCAAGGACATCGTGGCTCTGCAATAATCGCTGATTGACCCCTGCGCCCCGCGGCAATGCCGCGGGGCGCTTTTTTGCATATGCAAGCCGATACATTCAGCTTCGCGCGCTATCGCAACGCGGTATATCCGCGGGGCGACGCTCAGTTTGCAGCTGATGTAGTTGCTCATCGACGGCGCTTTCACGCCGTTTGAGGTTGATGCGACCTCATATCTGTGGCGCTTTCGCGCGGTTTGGAGCTGATACAGCCGCGCATATGTAGCGCTCAACGTCGACTGATGCGCTTCACATCTGTGACGCTTTCGCGCGTTCTGAGGCTGATGCGACCTCATATCTGTGGCGCTTTCACGCAATACGTGACTTATACAGCATCATATCTGTGTGACGCTTGCGCGCAGTTTGAGGCTGATACAGCCGCGCATATCTAGCGCTCAACGTCGGCTGATGCGCTCCACATCTGTGACGCTTTCACGCGGTCTTAGGCTGATACAACTTCCACATCGGCGACGCTGACGTTGCAAATTGTCATGGCACAAACCACGCCACAAATGGCGCATGAACGGCGTTGCCGGCGCACGCCTTGCACTTGCATTCTATGCAGAAAAAACGTATAATAAACAAAAGCATGAAAGGATGGGTACCATGGACAAGAGAATCGACGAATACCTGCATCAGCTCGCGCTGCGCGGCTTCACCCCTCACTACTTCGAGCGCGCTGAACAGGCGCTGGAGTACCTGTTCAGCCAGCTGCCGCATGATTGCGCCGTGGGCATAGGCGGTTCGACGACCGTAACCCAGCTGGGCGTGCGCGAGGCGCTGCGCGCGCGCGGCAACGAAGTGTTGTTCCACAGCGAGACGCCGCGCGACAAATGGTGCGAGTTGCTGCCGCGCGTGATGAACGCATATGCATATATCTGCTCGGCCAACGCCATATCAGGCGACGGCCGCATATGGGAAATAGACGGCACCGGCAACCGCCTCAGCGCGCTGTGCTATGGGCCCCAGCGTATATTCATGCTCTGCGGCGTAAACAAGCTGGTAGACGGCGGCCGTGAGGAGGCGCTGCGCCATATGAAGCAGCACGCCTGTCCGCTCAACGCGCGCCGGCTCAAGCTGGACACGCCCTGCGCCACATCCGGCGAATGTCCATTCCCCGAAGGCCGGTACAGTCCCCGTTGCATATGCAACCTGACGCTGGAGATCGGCCGCGTGCCCGGCGGGCGCACGCTGCATGTCATTATCATAGGCGAGGAACTGGGATACTGATCTGATGCGCAGTGCGCGCGCAACCGTTCAGGCTGATACACGTCGCAGCGCGCGTCGGCAGTTCATCGGCGACATTCGGCACGCCGTCGGACAGGCGCACAGAGTGCAGCGTTCAGGCTGATACACGCCGCAGCACGCGTCGGCAGGTCGCCGGCAATATTCGGCACGCCGCCGGGCAGGCGCGCAGAGCGCAGCGTTCAGGCCGATACACACCGCAGCGCACGTCAGCAATTCATAGGCGACATTCGGCACGCTGCCGGGCAGGCGCGCAGAGCGCCGCATGCCGATATCGCACGATAACGCCATATTCCCGGTTGCACATGGCGCGTGCGTCCGATTGCGTTAGTTGTCCAGCGCCGCTAATGGCAGCGCGCACACTACCCGATACTGAAGGCGCCAAATCCCACACGCGGACAACACCGTCGTGCGCACATCGACAAGTGTTGCGCTTTCAGCACACTATACCCATCGCTGCAAAACAACAGGGGGAAGGCCACTCGGCCCTCCCCCATTGTATTTTAACTTGGCAGTTTAAAGCCTGGCTCACTTTGCGTTGTCGGAAGGCCGCTTGGCCCTCCCCCATTGTATCTTGCCGTTCACGCCAGCGCTGCGCTCAGCCTATCGGCCACGGCGTCCAGGAACTCCTCGCTGGTGACCGCGCGAGCCTCGCCCTCGAACAGGCCCTTCAGGTCGCCGGTCATCACGCCGCCCTCTATCGTGTCTATGACCGCGCGCTCCAGCGCATCGGCAAACGCGCTCAGGTCGTTCAGCCCGTCCAGCTCGCCGCGCTTGCGCAGCGCGCCCGACCACGCGAATATCGTCGCCACCGGGTTGGTGGAGGTCTGCTCGCCCTTGAGGTAGCGGTAGTAGTGGCGCGTAACGGTGCCATGCGCCGCCTCGTACTCGAACTGGCCGTTGGGCGAGACCAGCACCGACGTCATCATAGCCAGCGAACCGAACGCCGTGGCCAGCATATCGCTCATGACGTCGCCGTCGTAGTTCTTGGTCGCCCAGATGAACCCGCCCTTTGAGCGTATCACGCGCGCCACCGCGTCGTCTATCAGCGTGTAGAAGTACTCTATGCCGGCCTTTTCGAATTGCTCTTTAAACTCGGCGTCGTATATCGACTGGAATATCTCCTTGAAATGGCCGTCGTAGGTCTTGGATATGGTGTCCTTAGTGGAGAACCACAGATCCTGCTTTACGTCCAGCGCGTAGCGGAAGCACGCGCGCGCAAAGCTCTTTATCGATGAATCCAGGTTGTGCATGCCCAGCACCACGCCGCTGCCCTTGAAGTCGAATACGTCTATCGACTTGCGCGCGCCGTCAGCCGCGGTATACACCAGCTCGCACTTACCCGGGCCGGGCACCAGCATCTCCTTGGCGCGGTATATGTCGCCGTAGGCATGACGTGCGATCGTTATAGGCTTTTGCCACGTGCGCACGACCGGCGACACGCCCTTTACCAGTATCGGCGCGCGGAACACCGTGCCGTCGAGTATCGCGCGTATCGTGCCGTTGGGACTGAGCCACTTCTGCTTGAGGTTGTACTCGGTCATGCGCTGGTCATTGGGGGTAATCGTCGCGCACTTGACCGACACGCCCAGGCGCTTGTTGGCCTCGGCGGCGGCTATCGTTACCTGATCGTCGGTCGCGTCGCGGTTGGGCAGGCCCAGATCGTAGTATTCGGTCTTGAGTTCCACGAACGGGTGTATCAGCTTATCCTTTATCATGCGCCACAGCACGCGCGTCATCTCGTCGCCGTCCATTTCGACCAGCGGCGTCTTCATCGCTATTTTTTGCATCGACTTTACTCCTCCCGTGCATATACATGCGCCTATTATACCAAATTACGCCGACACTTGCAAGTATAGCGCATGCGCTTTCACAATTTGCGTATATTTTTTATCCTTCCGGCGAAGCGCGCGGCATATGGACGCGCACGCCTGCGCCATTTCATAACTCATTTGCAATCAAAACTGCAGCTTGACAAATCCCGCGCGCAGTAGTATAGTATCAAGCATAGCAAAGCTTTGACGGAGACACAGTGCTGACGCTTGGCAAGCGCAGAGAACCGGCGGGTGGTGTAAGCCGGTGTTGCGGGCGACAGGGCCATCCCTCCCGAGCTGGCGAGCTGAAATCCTGCGCATGCACAGCGAAGTAAGCGCGCCCGGCAGGCACCGTTATATGCCGGAGACTTGTTGGAGTCTCGCTGAGCGATCCTTGCAGAAGGGTCATTTGAGTGGTACCGTGGCTTAACCGAGCCGCCTCATAATCATGAGGCGGCTCTTTATTTTTATAGGAGGTTACATATCATGTCTGACAGGATTCAGTTGATCGCCATGCGGCTGCGCGACCTGCGCGACATCAGCGGCATGTCTGTGGAAGAAGTGGCCGAAAAGTCCGGAGTCGACGCCGAGGTTTACCGCGAATATGAGGCCGGCACGCGTGACTTCTCTTTCTCGCACCTGTTCAATATAGCCGAAACGCTGGGCGTTGATATTTCCGACCTGCTGACCGGCGAAAGCCCCCGGCTGCGCGGCTATGAGCTGACCCGCAAGGGCAAGGGCCTCGAGTTCCACCGCCGTGAAGCCTACCACTACGAGCATCTGGCCTACAATTTCCGCGACAAGAAGTCCGAGCCGTTCATAGTGACGGTCGCCTGCGACGGCGACAACCTCTACGGCAAGGACACTCACTCCCATGAGGGCCAGGAGTTCGACTACGTACTCGAAGGCGTGCTCAAGATCGACCTGGGCGGCAACGAGGTGTTCCTATTCCCCGGCGACTCGATATACTACGACTCGTCGATACCGCACGCCATGTACGGAGTTGAAAAGGACTGCCGCTTCATAGCGGTCGTATTGAAGTAGGAGGTAAACGGCCAATGACTGCGCTGTATAAGGAATATGTAACCCGCGATAAGTATTCAACGTATGAGGATTTTCTGCGCAACTTCCAGCTCAAGGTGCCCGAGCGGTTCAACTTCGCATTCGACGTGGTGGACCGGCTGGGCCGCGAGTGCCCCAATGACCGCGCGCTGCTGTGGGTGCATCCCTCCGGCGAAGTGCGCGACTTCACGTTCGCCGACATAGCCCGCGAGTCCGACCGCACCGCCAACATGCTGCGCGCTCAGGGCATAGGCTTTGGCGACAAGGTCATGCTGATACTCAAGCGCCACTACGAGTTCTGGTTCTGCATACTGGCGCTGCACAAGCTGGGCGCGGTCGCGATACCCGCTACCAACCAGCTCCAGGCCAAGGACATAATCTACCGCTGCAACAGCGCCGAAGTCAAGATGATAATCGCCACCCACGACGGCGATATCTCCGACCACATAGACGCCGCGCTGCCCCAGTGCCCCACCGTCAAGAGCCTTATAATGGTGCGCGGCAGCAAGCCCGGCTACCTGAGCTACGACGAACTGGCCGCACAGACCTCCTGCGAGTTCACGCCCGGCCGTCTGCCCGAGAACTCCGACCCGATGCTGCTTTACTTCACCTCGGGCACGTCGGGCATGCCCAAGATGGTGCAGCATGACTTCAAGTACCCGCTGGGCCACATAATCACTGCGGTGTACTGGCTGCGCGTCGAGGAGGGCGGCCTGCACCTGACCGTGTCCGAGACCGGTTGGGCCAAGTCGGTCTGGGGCAAGCTCTACGGGCAATGGCTGGGCGGCAGCGCGATATTCGTATACGACTTCGATCGCTTCCACCCCACCGAGCTGCTGGACGTGATAAGCAAGTACAAGGTCACCACGTTCTGCGCGCCGCCCACGATATACCGCTTCATGATACACGAGGACGTCAAGGCATACGACCTGAGCTGCCTGCACGCCTGCTCCACCGCTGGCGAGCCGCTCAATCCCGAGGTCTTCAACCGCTGGAAGGAGCTGACCGGACTGGAAATGCGCGAGTGCTTCGGTCAGACCGAGCTGGTCGCCACGCTGTGCACGTTCCCCTGGATGAAGATCTGCCCCGGCTCGATGGGCAAGCCCGCGCCGATATTCGACGTTGACCTCGTAGACGAAAACGACGAGAGCTGCGCGCCCGGTCATGTCGGCGAGATAGTGCTGCGCACCGGCGAAACCAACCCGCCCGGAATGTTCATGGGCTACTACAAGGACGAGGAAATGACCCGTTCGGTCTGGCACGACGGCATCTACCACACCGGCGACCTGGCATGGCGCGACGAGTGGGGCTACTACTGGTACGTGGGCCGCGCCGACGACGTCATCAAGTCCTCGGGCTACCGCATAGGGCCGTTCGAGGTTGAGAGCGCGCTCATGGAGCACCCGGCGGTGCTGGAGTGCGCGATAACCGCAGTGCCCGACCCGGTGCGCGGTCAGGTCGTCAAGGCCACGATAGTGCTGACCCGCGACTACAAGGACAGGGCCGGTGACGACCTGGTCAAGGAGCTGCAGAACCACGTAAAGCGCGTGACCGCTCCCTACAAGTATCCGCGCATAATCGAGTTTGTCGAAACGCTGCCCAAGACGATATCCGGCAAGATCCGCCGCGTAGAGCTGCGCGAGAAGGACATGCGCAAGCAATAAGCCGCCCTGTTCGAACGCGGCTGACCGCCTGCGATGCCTGGACGTTCACGTGCTGCTGACTGAACATGGCGCGTTGCCTGGACGTTCACGTGCGCTGAACGAACTTGCGCGTTGCTTGGACGTTCACGTGTATTTAACGAACCTGGCGCATCGCCTGGACGTTTTCGTGCTGCTGAACGAACTTGCGCGTCGCCTGCATGTTGGCGCCATGTGACCTGCATTCAGCGCGCCGCGTGCACCGGCATCTCAGTTCAAGTGCGCACTGTGTCGCACATACCCGGAACGCACGGGCGATGCGCACAGCCCGCCCTCATACCCCGCGCCTTACGGCGGCATAGCCCGGTCAAGCCATGGCTACGCCGCCGTAAATATTAATAATAAATAGAAGGAGGAAACGCACATGACGCCATATTCCAACGAGTACACACTCAAGAACGGCCGCAAACTGATCGTGCGCCAGCCGGTCGCGGCCGACGCCGAGGGACTGATAGCGCTCATTCAGCGCGTCGATACCGAGTCGCGCTTTCTGGGCCGCGAGCCGGGCGAGTTCGACTTCACGCCCGACGGGGAGCGCGAGCTGATCGAAGGCATGTTGACCGCCGAGCGCGAACGCTGGTTCGTCGCCGAGTACGAAGGCGAAATAGTAGGCCAGTGCTCCGTCGCGATACGCAATCGCCGCTATCGCTTTGCACATAGGGCTGTATTGGGCATCATGGTGCGCGCCGACTGTTGGGGGCTGGGCATAGGCGGGCGGCTGATGCGCGAGGCGATAGCCTGGTGCCGCGGCAAGGGGCTGGAGCAGCTCGAACTGGAGGTCGTGGACGGCAACGAGCGCGCGATAGCCATGTACGAGAGCTTCGGATTTGTAAAGACCGGCGCGCATCCGCGCGGCATAAGGTACGCCGACGGGACATATGCCGACGAGCTGTTCATGGTGCTCAGGCTGTGACGGCAGGCGGCCGCCATAATCCGCGCGTGATAGAGTTCGTGGTCACGCTGCCCAAAACCTTCTCGGGCAGTATACGCCGCGTGGAGCTGCGCGAGAAGGACATGCGCAGGCTTAGACACAAAAAACCATAAGCAGCAAAATACCGGCAGCCGCGTGGCCGCCGGTATTTTTCCTTGCCGCATCATTGCAGCACCACTTCATATTCTGTCTCCGATATGCTGCACATGCCGTTTGCGCCGCGCTCCGCAAGCCAGTCTGCCAGGCGCTGCTTGTCGTCGTCATCGGCTTCATACAGCTCCATAACCACTCGGTTCAGATTTACGTCCACGCACAGCGTCTGTATGTGGAACTCGCCCATTAGCGGCTGTATTTCCTGCATCAGCGCTCTCAGCTCGGCCAGCGTATATTCCACTTCGTGGTACACTATGCCCACATCGTCCACATACGGCACCAGATGTTCCTTGCCGCTCACCACGTTTACGTGAACCACATCGTCCTTCAAATACATCCCGCCGTACTGGTCGGCGGGCACCTCTAAAAACAAAGCCCACCTTTGGGAATATGTCAGCTCAGATTCAGGCGACTCCATCCCCAGGCCGCTCATAAGCGCCAGCACCAGCAAAACTGCCAGGTTGTGCAGCATATCCATCGCCCCGCTTCCGCATGTCGGTCTTCATATACACATGTTCATCAAATTTCCGTGTCAGACAGCAAAGTACCCGTACATATCTATGTAGTAACTACATGTCGTCAGGTACGGCATAAAGAATGATCTATCGGTAGCATTTCCACCAACCAATGTCGCTACAAACGTGAAACTTACATCATAATCAGCCTTAATAAAAAGCATTCCTCCGCTATCGCCAGATTGAGTAGGGCAGTTTGTCTTAATAAGTCCATCCATATACATTCCGCCGATGGTTGCTGACGTATAACTTTCTAAGCATATTCCTGTTAGCGAAGCACTAGTACCGCCACTAAACCATACAGTCTCATTC
>DVNK01000027.1 GCA_018714445.1 Candidatus Fimadaptatus faecigallinarum
GCAGACATAAACATTGGACAAAGTCCCCCACGGCAGTGAGACCAGATAAAGCCGCAGGGGATTTTACTTATATAGTACGCCGGCATAGTCCGAACGGGAGCGGTCAGCTAATATGAGACGAAGTGCAAATATATACATAATCATCATGAATGTATGGCAGGCTGCAAGGCGCCAATGCATCATGCCTTTATAAAAGCAACAAATTGACATGCCATCCGATACGTGGTAAAATCTGAGGTGAAGAACATAAGCATGGGGAGACGCCGTTATTTATTCCATCGTGAACTGTGTGGGCCTGTAAAAGCGGATTTGCTTCTCTTGCGTCGTTACCTGTAGAGGCGGTGTCACGCGCATGTGCGTACACCTGAAAGCAGTGAACCGATTGAACGCATTCAAAGCTGATCGCGAAAAATGTGAATCGAAGGAGGCGTACTTATGAAGAAGTTGCTCATGTCCGTTCTGACGTTGGTCCTGGCACTGGTTCTGGCACTGCCCGCGTTTGCTGAGGAAGCAGAAACCGATGCATGGTATTCACTGGAAGACGAAGTGCTGACGGTCACGCTACCGCTGTCTGTCATCGATGAGCTTTCCAACAACGCTCAGGTAGATCCCGCCCCGTCATACGATGTAGAGGCCATTGACTCACCGCAGGGGATCTTTGAATTGATTACCTCGGAGATTCAGGATGATTGCTGGGTCGGTTCATACCGCGTCGTAGCCGATTACGATGGCGCGGTCACCCTCACCTTTACGACGACCTGCGACGGCAATATCTGGTCGCGCTATGCACTGGATATTCTAATCAGCGAGTCCAGCATTGAAGTGGTCGACGAGAATAAGCCCTGGTTTGGCATTTATGATGGCAACCTGCGCTTGAGCCTGCCTGCCAATTCGACCACCGGCTACACATGGAAGTATGAGATTTCCGATCCGGACATGCTGGAACCGGTTAAGGATGAATATGTTCAGGACGCTGCGCAACAGACCATGGTGGGCGCTGGCGGCATCTGGACGGCAGAATTTGACGGCGCCGGCGCTGGCGAAGTTAAGCTCACTCTGCGCTATTGCCGCGATTGGGAGGATCAGCAGCCCGCGCAGGAATACTCATTGCAGCTGAACGTTGCCGAGAACGGCGACGTGACGATTGCGTCGGTGGAGACCATAGTGACGGAAGTGGACGATATGTTCATCGACAGTGTGACCACCGAAACGCCTTCCGAGCCCGAGCCTGTTGAATAAGCGCTTAGCGGCGCAAGTATAAAGGATCCCTTGGCATGCAAGAATCTCTTGATTTGCCAAGGGATCCTTTGCTGTCGTTTAGTCCGATTCACCATATGGGCCATCAAGTCGCTCTTTGCGATTGGCGGGAACAGGACAAGTCAAACGCTTCCGCTCAGAATACTGGAGCTGGCAGGTATTATGATATATCCGCCGCAGCCAACCACATGCCACTTATGCGCATTGATTCTCAAAGATGATGGCTGTGCAGATATAGCGGTTCTGCGGCCTTATTGCAGATTTCGGCCACTGTCTCTGTTTTCTGATTGGTATGCAATGCGGCCTGGTGGCGGTACCCTTCGGTTGGAGCGCATTGGGCTTTGGCCTTGTATCACGCTCGGGCATTGATTAAGCAGGTCATGTCGGCTCTACTGTCGCCAGTTTGCAGAAGGCAAGCAAGGGGCAGCCGTACGATTTGCGGCATCGACAGCGCATTAACTGCGGACATAATAAGCGTGAATCTCTGCTCTATGGCGGCGCGATGTTCGTGGACCTTCGCTTTATCACGGCCAAATGGGAGGCGGGTCTTGGCGGCGCATTCTGCGAGGCGGTGAATGTGGCCGTCACCATATTGAGGCTTTCCGGCATTCTGGCCTTGGCTGTGATGGCAGCGGGAGGCGATTTTGCCATTGAGCGGACGCTGTATTATATTGCAAAACCGATTGCTTTTATATCTGTTTATTTCGCGCATTATGCGCTGAAAGACGAGGATAGCCCCATTCCTTATAAAACGCATGCGGTGATTGGCATTCTGTCGATGCGGCCACAGCCATGTAGATGTCAGACGCCGGATGGCACTGATGCGGCTGAGGGTAAAGCATCGTATGGAGCTGCAATCGCGGAAAAGGGCGCGGATACATAAACGCCGCGGCAGTGCTCAACGCCTTTATGCCAGCCGCCGCGCAACGCAAGTGCAAAGAAAATATGCCCGCCGAAGCGCACAAGCGCGGAATATTTTTTCCTGAGTGTCAGCGGTCGCGGCTCAATGGCCGGGGCGCTGAATATGCGCTGTCAAATCGGTATCCGTAAAATACGCCATTCCCGCCGCTCACCGCTCATTGCGCGCCAGAAAACGCCGGAGTATGGCGCAGCATTCATCGAAGAAGTCATCCACCGCGTTTTTGCTCCAAGAGCAGCCGATCAACGCCTCGCCCAGGAGATACAGCTGGAGGCGGCGGCTAAACCCGGGGGCAAAAAACGCATACTCGGTATAGCCCTTTTGAAAGGCGGCGATACGGGCGGAAGAGCCGTGCAGCTCCTTCTGATAAAAGCGTGCCAGCTCCAGTTCCACATTGCCTTCGTGGGCCAGCTCAAAGTCCAGGAGTGCGGAAACGTGGCCGTCCATGCAAAGCACGTTGCGCGTGGAAAAGTCGCCATGCACGGTTCCCATGGGAAGCAGGGCAAACAGAAGCGGGGAAGTGCTTTCCAAATAGGCTAGCGTTTTATCGCAAAGCGTCAGCGCCTCAAGCCCGGTGTCAGAGTCATGCGTCTTTTGAACGGCGTGGCGAAGCTCATGAAGCCAGGCGTTGCGCCACGTCGCGCCTTCGGACAGGGCGGGCCGATGAAGTTTGCCGAGCATGACGCCCATTTCGCGAACGATTTCATCCGACGGAGGAGAGCTGGCGATGACGCCATCCAATCGCTGGCTGATCGTATACGAGACGCCGAGTACCGTTCCGGCGCGCAGCACACGCGGCGCGCACACGCCGTTTTCGCGTGCCCTTGCGGTATAGAGCTGTTCTGCTTGAGCCCGGTCAGCCGCCGGCGGAGTGCCGTTTCCGTACAGTTTGATGATCTGCTCTGCGCACTGGAAGACGCCATGTCTGCCCAGCGCTTCATGCCCGATGGATGTGCAGCGCTCCGGTTGGAAACCGAGCGCGCGCAGTATCTGCGAATGCTCCGCTGTCATACCTGTCTCCTTTCTCATATGTCGGTACCGGGACCGAAGCGGGGTCTTTCGATGCCATGGATATATTATAGCACATTCTGCGCCGCGTGGGTCGACGTAGAAGGCAGGTTTGGCATATTTGAGTGTGAAAACGGCGGGTAAGCGCAGATGACTTTATGCAGCGCAAATTGGCGACAGGCGCGCGCAGAAGCATGACGCCGGCAGTTTGCGTTGCTGAGCGCGGACTGAAATAAGGCATATCTGCACAGTGTACAAAGCTTCAAAAAGATGATATAATGCTACCAAGGATCAGCAGCTCAGCTTGTCGATATTGAGCGGTGAGCGTCGGGCAGTGCGGACGAAGCAGTGGAAAAGGCGGCAGCTTGGGCATAAGGCGCATATCGGCATGGACAGCGGGCGCGGTCGGATGCATCGCGATAAAGTCATACTGTAAGACAAATACGACGTCATGGTTACGCACGGGCTGGTATCTGGATACGAATGAACCGTATGCGGTGACGGCGACTTTTGAGGTTCCAAAGCGCAAAGCGGCCGACGCTCGCGACAAGCGCGGCCCAAAATTCGGTGTTTCATCAATTGACGTCCATACCAAATCTGCAAACTGACGTAAACAAGGCTGTTCAAAGCCGGAAAAGCCGAACGACGCCGATGCTCTGTCCGAGCCAGGGCAGAGCATGCATTTGATGTGAGCAAACGACATGTCGCCTTTTTGCAAGGCGAGATACCGGGGACTTAAACATGACGGGTGAATTGCTGTTCGCGCTGGCGAATATACATCTTGCCAGCGGGCGGGTGTCGCCGGCCAGGTCGGGTTTGGACAGAACGGCGGATGACAGCGGGCCCATGCTGGCTTCATTGTAGCACTTTTGTATAACATGGATGTGCGCGCATTGCACGTTGGGGCCGCAATATGGCTATTCATGCGGGCATGACCGCGTCGCTCGCTGCCGACGCTGAAGCGATCCGCGCTCAGAGAAAGGAGGTCACAGCATGCGCTATATATTGAATAAAGACGTCGGTTTACGGCGGTGGCGGCGCGTTCCGTTTGCCTATTACCGCAGGCGCGAACGAAATGCCAGGGGCGTTTCAAAGGAAACGTTTGATTTGCTCCTGCGCTGTGACGGGATCCAGGACATTCGGGATGACGAGCCCATCGCGCCGCTGGTGACGCGCGAACTCTGCCACCCGGCCGGGGCAGGTGAGCAGTTGACGAGCTGGCAGCGCTTCCGATCGTACGACAACGAGTATTTTCCGGCACTGAACTGGATGCTTACCGGTAAGTGCAACCTGAACTGCCTGCACTGTTTCAACGCGGCGGACAATGCGCGGCTGCAAAGCGAGTTCACGCTTGAAGAAGCGATGCGGCTGATCGACGAGGCGGCGGCCTGTGGGATTCATGCATTTACGCTGACCGGCGGCGAACCCATGTTCCATAAGGATTTCATGCGGATCTTTAAAGGCATCTATGAGCGCGATATGTTTGTGGAGGAGCTGAACACCAACGGCACGTTCATAACGCGTGAGATTCTGCGGGAAATGAAGTCGATGGGCGCAAACCCCAAGTTCAAGATATCATTTGACGGCTTGGGCTGCCACGACTGGCTGCGGAACCAGAAGGGCGCGGAGATGGTCGCGCTGAAGGCGATTGAATTGTGCGTGGAGGAAGGCTTTGAGGTCATGGCGCAGACCAATGTACACCGCCTGAACGCCGACGCCATGCTCCCGACGGCGCAGCTGCTGAGCGACATGGGCGTAAGCGGCATGCGCATCATCCGGACCAGCGAGGCGCCGCGCTGGGTGCAGAACGCGGGTGAAGCCGGCCTTTCCTGGAACGAGTACTTTGACCGCATGCTGGAATTTATTGAGGCGTACGTTCAAACCGGCTGCACGATGGACGTGAACGTATGGCAGATGGCAACGATATGTCCGGCGTTCAGGAAATACAGGCCCACCGCGGTCGGATGCGACGCCCGAGAATACAGGGATTCCTTGCCGGTGTGCCGGTGCAACCGTGGCCTGGTCGCCGTCGCGGCGGACGGGAACCTGTATCCGTGTCATCAGATGTCCGGCTACTACGTCAAAAACGGGAAGTTTTTGGGCAACGTCAAGGCGGACGGGCTCAAAATACACCTGCAGCAAGGCGCATATCTGCAAGAGGTTCAGACGACGTTGAAGCAGCTAAAGGAGCGCAATAGCCAGTGCGCGGCCTGCCAGTGGTTCCGCCATTGCTGCGGAGGCTGCCGCGCGTGTGCCATGGCGCTAACGGGCGACCGGTTTGGCGTGGACTCCTCCAAATGCATATTCTTTAAGCAGGGCTATCTGGAGAAGCTGGCAGACGCACTGAAGGGCTATACGTGTAGCATACGCCTGCCCGAGGTCTCCGCCGGTGACAGTAAAGACGAAATTCAGAATGTTTAAGAGCAGGCAAAAGCGTTTGCCAGTCCGTTTCTTTCAGGAGGAAGTATGCAGAAAAACTTGCTGTTCCGCAAAAAGGCCATAGATAAAATGACTTCGCCCGAACAGCTCAACGACTATCTGCGCGGTACCAATATAAGCCTGTGGCTGATTCTGGGCGCAGTAATCGTTCTGTTGATTGGGTTTGGCGTCTGGGGCACGTTTGGAAGACTGGAGACGCGGTTGAATGTCGTCGCCATTTCATGGAACGGCGAGATCGAGGCGTTCGTCAAGGAAGACGACATTTCCGGCATATCAGTAGGACAGAAGGTTTATGTGGACGGTACAGAGCATAAGGTGCTGACTATTTCCGAGCAAGTCGTCTCCGCGCAAACGCACTTCTCAAATGACATGGTTCATTTGGAAGGGCTGGCAGCGCAGGATATGTACTATGTCCTGGATCTGAGCGGGAGTCTGCCCGAGGGCGCCTATGACGCCGCGATTGTCAAGGAAGAACATCCGCCGCTTTCCCTGTTGTTTGATTGAGGTAGAGCATGAAAAATGGAAAGAAGTTGAGACAGCCGATTTCGCGCGGCGTAGCCAATGTGCCGGTGATAATGCAGATGGAGGCGCTGGAATGCGGCGCCGCATGTCTTGCGATGGTGCTGGCATATTACGGAAAATGGATCTCGCTGGAACAGGTGCGCGCGGATTGCGGCGTCTCGCGCGACGGCGCCAACGCCGGAAACGTGCTTCGCGCCGCGCGCGGCTACGGCCTTTCGGCCAAGGGATACCGCTATGAAACAGAAACGCTGCGCAACAAGGGGACGTTTCCCTGCATAATCCATTGGAACTTCAGGCATTTTGTCGTACTGGCCGGATTCAGAGGCAAAAAAGCGTATCTTTGCGACCCGGCAAAGGGAAGCTATTCGGTTCCGATGGAGGTATTTGACGAGTCGTTTACCGGGATCTGCCTTATGCTGGCGCCGGGCGAAAACTTTGAGATGAGCGGCAAGCCTAGTAGCGTGCTGGCGTTTGCCCGAAAGCGCCTGCATGGCGCGGGCGCGTCGATTGCGTTCATTGTGCTGGCCAGCCTGATCGCCGCGCTGTTCGGCGTGCTTAAGCCTGCCGCGTCCAGAGTCTTTCTGGACAGGCTGCTCACGGGTGTGAATCCGGACTGGTTTTATCCTTTTTTAGGCATGGTCACGGCGCTTTCCGTGCTGGAGCTGCTGGTGTCGGCAGTCGCCGTGATAATGTCCAATCGCCTGAATGCGAGGCTGGAGGCATGCAGCACGGCGCTTTTCTTATGGAAGGTGCTGCACCTGCCCATGGAGTTTTTCTCTCAGCGCATGGCGGGCGACATACTGGACCGGCATGATTCCAACGCATCGATTGCCGAGACGCTCGTCAATACGCTTGCGCCGCTTTTTCTGAATCTGATAATGGTTGTCGTTTACCTTGTGGTCATGGTGAGGTACAGTTGGGTGCTTACGCTGGTAGGGCTTGTCGCCATACTCCTGAATCTTGTCATGTCCCGGATCATGGCCCGGATGCGCATCAATGTCACGCGGGTCAAGATGCAGAACGAAGGCAAGCTCAATGCGGCCACCGTCGCCGGCATCGAGATGATCGAGACCATCAAGGCCAGCGGCGCAGAACACGGGTTCTTTGAAAGATGGACGGGTTATCAGGCGAGCGTCAATACTCAGGCGATACGATTTGCCAAGATTGACCAGTACATGGGCCTGATTCCGGCATTTATCTCCGCGCTGAGCAATACGCTGATAATGGCGCTGGGCGTGCTGCTGACGATGCAGGGCGAGTTTACAATCGGCATGGTTATGGCGTTTCAGGGCTTTCTGTCCGCGTTCAACGCGCCCGCTTCCGCGCTGATCGAATCTGGCCAGCGCCTGCAGGAGATGCGCAGCGAGATGGAGCGCGTAGAGGATGTCATGGATTATCCCACGGATCCGCTCTTTAAGGCGACCGGCGCCCAAATCGAGGTTAGCCGTAAAAAGCTGCACGGCGATATTTCGCTAAAGGGCGTTTCATTTGGCTATTCGCGCCTGGAAAAGCCGCTGATTCAGGACTTTAATCTTACCGTCAAGGCCGGCAGCAAAGTAGCGCTCGTAGGGCCGTCCGGCTGTGGAAAATCCACGGCCGCCAAGCTGATCTCAGGATTGTATCAGCCGTGGAGCGGCGAGATACTGTTTGATGGAAAGCCCGTGGATCAGATAGATCGCGGCGTGTTCACCGGTTCTCTGGCCGTCGTGGACCAGGAAATCACACTGTTTGAGGATACCATCGCCGGCAATATCCGGCTGTGGGACGACTCAATCGATGATTTTGACGTGATAACGGCCGCGCGCGACGCGCAGCTGCACGAGGACATAATGCAGCGCGAAGGCGGCTATCAGTACAGAATCCGCGAGGGCGGCAAAGACTTTTCCGGCGGTCAGCGCCAGTGCATGGAGATCGCGCGCATGCTCGCGCAGGATCCCACGATTATCATAATGGATGAAGCGACGAGCGCGCTGGACGCGCGAACCGAGCGCAATGTGATCGACGCCATCAGGGCCCGCGGCATCACCTGCATCATGGTGGCTCACAGGCTGTCCACCATACGGGATTGCGATGAGATACTCGTCATGGACGGGGGGCGGGTCGTCGAACGCGGCAAGCACGAGCAGCTGGTTGCCGCGGGCGGATTGTATGCGCGGCTGGTCTCCAACGAGTAGAGGAGGGAAAACTATGGACGGATTTGACGAGCAGCTCCGTGCGCGCCAGGAAAACGACGAAGCGCTGCTTGAGCATGCGTTTGCGAGCATATCCGATGCGGTTTTCGGCTCCAGAACAGCGGATCGGTTCAAAACCGACGCGGAAAAAGTAAAGACCGCAATAGATGAGATACTGTTCTACTACCGCGTGAGCACCCGCGAGGTCCCCGAGGAGATCCAGGATCTGGACGAGCAGCTTGAGTACCTCCTGCGTCCGCACAGCATTATGCGCAAAAACGTCACCCTGGAAAAAGGATGGTATCGGGACTCAATCGGCGCGCTGCTGGGCACGCGAAAATCCGACGGGCGCGTGGTGGCGTTTCTGCCCTCGGGAATGTTCGGATATGTGTACCGGGATGAATTGACGGGAAAGTTCATACGAGTGACGGCCCGCAATCAGGACCAGTTTGACAATCAGGCAATCGCGTTTTACAAGGTGTTTCCGCTGACGAAGCTGAATGTGCCCACGCTGCTGCGCTATATCGTGCAGACGATATCCACGGCCGATTACCTGATGTTCGGGCTATTAACGCTGATTGTGGTTATGATCGGATTGCTCATGCCCCGGCTGAACAATCTGCTCGTGGGCCTGGTCGCGGACAGCGAAAGCAGGAAGATGCTGGCGTCCATAACGGCTTTTATGGTGTGCGTCAGCGCCTCATCGCTCATGTTCGGAGCGGCAAAGTCGCTGATGATGACGCGGATCAGTTTGCGGATGAACCTTTCGGTGCAGGCGGCGACGATGGCGCGGATACTGTCACTGCCGGCCTCGTTCTTCAAGCAATACAGCTCGGGCGAGCTGTCCAGTCGCGCGTCTCAGGTCAGCAAACTGTGCGACATGCTTGCCTCGGCACTGCTTTCCACGGGGTTGACGTCGGTATTCTCGCTGATATATATCGGGCAGATATTTCTGTACGCGCCGACGCTGGTCAGACCGGCGCTTCTGATCGTGCTGATAACAGTGCTGTTTTCACTGATGACCGCGCTACTGCAGATGAAGGTCTGCAAAAAGACGATGGATGTCGCCGCAAAGGAAAACGGCATGGGGTACGCGCTATTGAAAGGCATTCAGAAAATCAGACTTTCGGGCGCGGAAACGCGCGCTTTTTCGCGCTGGATGCAGCTTTATTCGGATAAAATACGTCTAACGTATCATACACCGTTTCTTGTGAAATTCAACACCACGATTGCGCTGCTGATATCCCTGGCGGGAACGATAGTCATGTATGATGCGGCGTTTGTAAGCGGCGTGTCCGTCGCGGATTATTACGCGTTCAATACCGCGTATGGCATGGTGAGCGGCGCGTTTCTGTCGCTGGCGTCGATTGCGCTGACGCTTGCGGGCTGCGGACCGACGCTGGAAATGGTCAAGCCCTTCTTCGAAGCGGTTCCTGAGACGGCGGAGGACAAGCAGATCATCACCAGTCTGGACGGCGGAATCGAACTCGACAACGTTTGCTTCAGGTACGATGAAAACATGCCCAACGTGCTGGACAACCTGACGCTGAAGATCGAACCCGGGCAGTACGTGGCAATCGTGGGCTCCACCGGCTGCGGCAAATCGACGCTGATGCGGCTGATGCTGGGCTTTGAAAAGCCGCAGAAGGGCGCCATCTACTATGACGGCAGGGACCTGAACGCCATCGACATGAAGTCGCTGCGCACAAAGATCGGCGTTGTGCTGCAAAACGGCAAGTTGTTTCAAGGCGACATCTATTCAAATATCGTGATTTCTGCGCCGTGGCTGACCGTGGATGACGCATGGAGCGCGGCGGAAGCGGTGGGTATCGCCGAGGATATCCGGCGCATGCCGATGGGTATGTACACGCTCGTCAGCGAGATGGGCGGCATATCCGGCGGGCAGAAACAGCGGCTGATGATCGCTCGCGCCATAGCGTCCAAGCCGCGGATACTGATGTTCGACGAGGCGACCAGCGCGCTTGACAGCATTGCGCAGAAAAAGATCTCCGATATCCTGAACGGCTTCCAGTGCACTCGTATCGTGATCGCGCACCGGCTGTCCACGATCAGGCTATGCGACCGAATCGTCGTGCTGGATCACGGTCAGATCATCGAGGATGGCACATATGATGAGTTGCTTGAAAGGCGAGGATTCTTTGCAGAGCTGGTCGCGCGTCAGCGGTTGGACGACTCGCAGGACGCTTCTTCCGGCGCAGAATCGCAGGATGGCAGGTGAGGCCTTATCGGCCCTGACAAGTAGCGTGCGCGGGACGCAACTGCCGGCGCCGCCTGAAACAGGGTTCGCGGGTCAAACCAATACTAAATGCAGCTGATAATCCGTTTATCGGATTATTGCAATGGAAACTCTGTATCCATTGCGGCAATAAATACGGCAACCGGCAGAAAAGGAGGAACATTATGAGCAAGTCACAGTTTCAGGCGTTTTACCAGAAGGCGGCCGAGGATGCCGCGCTGAAGAACAAGATGATGTCGCTGCGGGGAACCAGCAGCGAGGTGCTGCCCAAGATCTGTCAGCTCGCACAGGATGAGGGGTATGACGTGGAACTTGAGGACATTGAGGCAGCCTTCTCGGCTGAAGGCGAGCTCGAAGACAGCACGCTGGATGAAGTGGCCGGCGGCGGCTGCAGTAGCAGCTCTGATCCCAACTGTACTCGCGTTTGCGGCGAGTGCTGCGGCACCTTCCTGGGCACCTACATTGGAAAGCAATGATCGACCTGAGCCGCAGGCCGTGGGCAACTACGGCCTGCGGCTGATGTTTCACGGCCCTGTTATGCTTGCTCAAGGCTGTATGTCGGACATGAAAGGGTAATGTGAATGATGGAACTCAAGCAGGCCTTTTACGCGATGCCGACGGCCCGCGCACAGACGGGGCCAGTTATCGGGGACGATCCCGCGGAGCAGTTTGTGTATGCCATGTGCGATGGAATGACCGATCTGTCGTCACCTGTATTCCTGCCCGTCCACCGGAGCGCGCTGCGAAAGCTGCTGGCGCGCGGGGCAGTGCGTCGCTGTCCGAAGGGCTTTAAGGGGACGCAGCCTGATATTGACGGCGTTCTTTTTTCGATTACGGGGCGCTGCAACATGCGCTGCCGGCACTGCTATATGGGCGCTCCGGCGGGGCAGAGCGAGCTGCCGCTTGAGACCTTGCAGCATATACTCGACGAACTGTGCGCGTCGGGCGCTATGCAGCTCTCGCTGACAGGCGGAGAACCGCTGATGCGCGCGGATCTGATGGAACTTATCGATTCGATATTGTCGCGCGGCATGGATATTCCCGATATATTCACCAATGCGACGCTGATTGACGACGCGTTCCTGGCACAGCTGCAAGCGCGCGGACTGAGCCCGATCTTCCACGTCAGCTTTGACGGCGTGGGCAGGCACGACGTCATGCGAGGCGTGCCGGGGGCGGAAAGCGCGGCGCGGCGCGGCATAGCCGCACTGAAAAGCGCCGGACACAGGGTTGTGCTGACCACGAGCGTGGACG
Organism: Candidatus Fimadaptatus faecigallinarum; assembly: GCA_018714445.1. Lineage (GTDB taxonomy): Bacteria > Bacillota > Clostridia > Christensenellales > Aristaeellaceae > Fimadaptatus > Fimadaptatus faecigallinarum. The sequence continues at coordinate 11,828 of DVNK01000027.1, forward strand.
AACATACCCTGCCCGCGCTTGAAAAGACGTACGAATTTGCCAAGGCGACGGGCGTCCATGCCTGGGGAATCGGGCGGCCCATGGCGGCGGGCTGCGCAAAGTCGATGGGCCGGGTGGCGGATGAGGAATTCGCAGCCGCATGCCATGCGCTCAAGGCGCTGTGGGAAGCGGATGGACAGCCGTTTACGCTGGGACTTGAAAGCTATTTCTCCCATGCGGTCACAAAGGACATGCAGCACGATATCCCCGGATTTGAGCCCGGCCAATATGCCTGCGGCAGTTGCCGAGCCTTTCCGCATATCACCCACGAGGGGATATTGATGCCGTGTCCCTGCTACGCGGACACCGAGTTTGCCGGGGCGTTTCCGAGCCTCGTCGCGGACGACTGGCATACGGCCTGGCATAATCCCACGCTTCGGCGCGTCATGGACGTGCGAAAGGCAGAAGTGCTTCGCGCCAATCCCGCCTGCGCGCGCTGCGAGCATCTCACCCAGTGCAGGACGGGTTGCCGAGTAAGCGCGGTGCTTGCGGGCAACGGCCTGCTGGGACGCGACGACATCACCTGCAATATCTTCAGAAAGGGCTTGCGCGCATAACGCGAAGGAAAATGCGATGAGTCAATATTACATTTTGAATTCCGATTGGCAGCTTCGAGGGTTTCGAAAAGATGTCAGGCTCTGCCTGAATTGGAAAAGCGGGGAGCGCCGGTTTCTGAATCCGTCGGAATTCGTCTGCGCGCAGATGTGCGATGGCAAAACGGATTTTGACAGTCCGGTGATTTTACCGGTATTGCGCAGACTGGTTGCGCAGCTTCAGTCGGAGGGCATCGTTCGGCCGTGCGCCTGCGGAGAAAGCCTTTTAAGTGGGCAGGCATATCGGCAGGCGCCCAATTCCTACATCGACAGCTTGCTGCTGTCCATCACCAACCGCTGCAATTTTCGCTGCCGGCATTGCTTTGTCGAGGCGTGGAAGGACAAGTACGGCGAGTTTTCCCGCGAGCAACTCATGTGCCTGGTGGATCAGTTTGAACAGGCGAACGTCGCGGATATCGCCCTTACCGGCGGCGAGCCGCTGATGTCGCCGTATTTCAAAGAGTTTGTGCGCTATCTGGCGGCCAAGCGGATAGGCTTTACCGAGATATTCACCAATGCGGCGCTTATCGACGATGAAGTGCTTGATGTCATTGCGGAAGCGGGGTTCAGACCGTATTTCAAGGTGAGCTTTGATTGCTCCGGCAGCCACGACTACATGCGCGGCGTGGTGGGCGCGGAGGAAAGCACGCTGCGCGGTATCCGGCTGCTTCGCAAGCGGGGCTTTTCCGTGACCGTGATCACATCCATTGACAAGGTCGTGATCGGGGGTCTGATAGATACGCTCCATCTGCTGGCCTCGCTGGGCGTGGACAACTGGTGGATGGCGCCGCCCATGGAGATAGGCGCGTGGCGCGGCACCGATTCGGGCGTGGATATCAAGAGCCTGTTGCCCGCATTGAAGGGCGTGCTCGTCGAATGGCTCAAGTGCGGACGGCCGTTTGACATGATGCTCTGGCGGCTGGGGAAATACCATAAGACGGGGCAGATCTTCCGCGGCATGCCGGCCTTTACGGGCGAGAGCTTCGATTGCAGCAGCATACACTGCCTGTCGTATGTGGCGCCGGACGGAACGCTGCTCCCCTGTGGCAGTTATACGGGCAGCAAGTTCATGGGCGAGTTCCCCAATCTGCTTAAAACGCCGCTGACCGTCGCGTGGGACGATCCGTTTTTGCGCAAGTTCTGCGACCTTAAGAAAAAGGACGTTCAGGCGGTCAATCCCGGCTGCCAGACGTGCGAACACTTTTCGGAATGCGGCTCGGGCTGCCGCGTGAGCGCCATGAACGTATGCGGCGACTGGATGAAAAACGATCCCGTCTGCTGCCAGCTCCACAGGAGCGGATTGATGCGCGATTTCCATGATTTCGCCCGTTCGCTGGATGCGCGCGAGGTAGGCGTATGAGATTTGCCTGCGCCACCAAGCGATATGCGCCCCGCATCTGGAATGACAGAGCCGGATTCTTTGACCGGGAGACCTTTCGCCTGATACCCGTTGCGCAGGAGGCGCGCGGCGTGCTGATGGGGCTGGATGCGAACACCGATTTCGATTCCTATGCCGTGCTGCCCCGGGATCGCAGGACATTACAGCGATTTATCCATGACGGATACGCCTGCCTGTGCGCTGAAAGCGCGCCGCTTTCGCCTTTTCAGCGGCCGCGGTGCGTCGACACTCCGTATATTCGGGAGCTGCACTGGGCCGTCACCGGGCGCTGCAATCTCATGTGCCGGCATTGCTTCATGTGCTCTCCACAGGGCAAATACGGGCAGACGGACAGGGCGGACATGCTGCGCGTGATGTCTATGCTTGAAGCCGCGAACGTGGCCTGCGTGTCGCTCACGGGAGGGGAGCCGCTGCTCTATCCCCATCTGCGGGAGCTGATAGCAGGCCTCTCGGCAAAGGGAATAGCGGTCAACGAGGTCGTCACAAATGGCGTGTTGCTGGACGAAGAACTGCTGCGCTTTTTGCGGGAACACGACCAGAAGCCGATGTTTCAGATCAGCCTGGACGGCGTGGGGATGCACGATCATATGCGCGGCATCGAAGGCGCGGAACAAAAGGCCCTGCGCGCAATTGAGATCTGCACGCAACACGGGTTTTTTACCGCAGTGACGTCGGTTTTCAGCCGGGAGAACATCGATACGCTTGAGGCCTGCTACGAGCAGATGAAGAGGTTGCGGGTTTCTGCGTGGCTGATCGGCCGCGCGCAGACGACCGGGCTGTGGAAGGGCGGCCCCATGGCGCTGAGCACGGATGAAATGGGGCGGGCGCTCTTGAGGCTTCAGCGGCGCTGGTTGGAGGACGGCAGGCCGATCTACATACTGATGGAGAAGTTTTTCGAAGCGTCGCCGGCAGCTTCGACGCATGCGCAAAGCGTTGCGTCGTATATGCCGGATGATCTGGAGTGCGCCGAGACGCGCGACAGGCTGTTCCTGCTGCCGGACGGGCGGTTGCTGCCCTGTCCGGGGTTTGCCGGAACGGCGCTTGAAGCGCAGATGCCGCGCATACAGGATGCGGATCTGCGCTCGCTTAGAGCCGACTCGGCGCTGGCACGCTTCTGCGCGCAGACCCGACGTGAACGCTATAATGCCAACCCGGAATGTCAGAAATGCGAATGGTTTTCGCAATGCGGCATGGGGTGCAGAGCCTATGCGCTGACTGAGAACGGCGGGATCATGCGCAAGGACATTGGGATGTGCGAGATGTATCGCGATGGGTGGCGCGCGCGCTTTCTGGCCGCACAGACGGAATATGGAGGACACAAGCATGGATAAGATCGGAAGAGAAAAGGCTTACAAGGCGCTGCCCCCGCTTCAAACGGTGCTCAATGCCCGCAAAATGCTGGCAGAGTGCGACATATTTCTGTTCGAGCAGTACTATGTATTTCCGGTTCCGGGCGTGTCGTGCTGCAGGATCTGGTTGGGTGACGAGGATATAGAGCCGCTCAATATCGGCGTAAACGGAAAGGGTATGAACGCGCGCTACGCTCAGGCGAGCGCCTATGGGGAAATGATGGAGCGCCTGCAAAACGGCGCGCTGTTTCCGATGCGTCAGAGGCGGTATGCGCTCGAAAAGGGCGCGCTGTTGTACCACTATGCGCCCGACGAGCGCTATCTTTCCAGCAGGGAAGCGGCGCGGGAATGCGGCGATGTGGTAGAAGCCATGTTTCATCTTCCCAAGGGCGATGCCGAGGAGTTTCTTGCGCGAATGTCCGAAACGGATCAGGTTCCATGCGTGCCGTTTTACTCGGTCATGGACGGGCGCATCCGCCTGCTGCCCGCGGAATTGATCTGGCGCGTCACGGGCACCAATGGCATGTGCGCGGGCAATACGCCCCGGGAGGCGATATTGCAGGGCCTGTCGGAAATCGCCGAGCGCCATGCGATATGCCTGCTGTATTTGGAAAACACGCCGCCGCCGGTGATTCCGGAATCGGTATTTGCAGGCACCGAGGTGCTCAAGCGGCTGGAGGCGGTGCGGAAGAATGGACTGGATTTCGAGATCAGGGACTGTTCCATGGGCCGGGGACTTCCGGTAATCGGCCTGCGCCTTATGCGGCAGGACGGTACGTTTGCGTTCCATCTGGGCGCGGATCCATCGCCGGTTACCGCGCTGGAACGCTGCCTGACCGAGATGTTCCAGGGCAATCCGGGCGACATCGATCGCCGGTACCACAAGATGACCCTCGGCACAAAACCGGCCCAGACCGCGCCGCAGGCGGAAAAGACAGTGTATTGGGGCCACTTCATACAGTCTATCGCCAGCGGATTTGGCGCATGGCCGGAATGCATCTGTCAAGAGGGCGCGGCGTTTGAAGGGTTCCGCCACGCGCGGTCGCTCTCGGACGAGACCGATCTGGACGATATGGTGCGGGCTTTGGCGGAGACGGGCGCGTCGCTGTTCATTCGCGACAATTCCTATCTCGGATTTCCGGCGTATCAGGTGTTCATACCGGGCATGAGCGAAGTCGATTTCATATTTGACGCGCCCGAATATTCTGAACTGCTGGCGTGGACGTGCTTTGCGCGCGAACACAGGACGCTGCTGACGCTGCCCAGCGCGACCAGCGCAGATCGCAAGCGCCTGGCTGACGCCATATGCCGGCTGGAGGATGTGCTGCTGACCGATCCGCTTGAACCCCGGAATTGGTTCTTTTCCGCTTATAGCCTTCCGCAGAGCGCGCAAAACCGTTCCATGTTTGAAGCGATTGTGTACGCCAGTGCGGAGCGCTGGTTGGATGCCGAGCGCGCGCTGAACCGGTACCTGTCGGACGCCAGCTCCGAAAGCGCGCCGAGGCGGCTGCTCAAGGCGGTCGGTGAACTGTGGAGGATGCGGGGCGAAGGGGCTTCGGAAAGCGCGGCCCATGGACTGCTGGTGGATCGATACGGGGCAAAGGTCGCCGACAGGGCGGCGCGATACCTCGAAGACGAGCTGAGCGCGTATCCGAATTGCGCCGACTGTGAGACCTGTCCCGATTCCGCCGCTTGCCCGTATCCCAAGCTTATCGCCAGACAGCGCTTCACGCAGGAGAAGATGGCGCGCGCCGCCATTCGTCAGCAGGACCTGGGGACGCTGTTTGCCCGATGCCTGTAAAGAGGGAGGAGAGCCGGCCATGAAGCGATTGTTTACCGAACCGCAGCGCAAGGCTGTGCCGCCCGAGGAGACCATTCGCCGTATCCGTGAAATCCTGAGCAACCGCGATCTGTTTGTGGTTGAAACGACATTTCCGGAGCGGAATGGCGCTTACAGCTGCCGGCTGGAGCTGGGCGATCCGCCGCTTTTCGGCCGGGGATTTGGCGTAAACGGAAAGGGCATGAGTCCGCGCTATGCGCTCGCCAGCGCATACGGAGAGCTGATGGAGCGCTTGTCGACCGGCATGCTGATGCCTTGCTGTCCCTTTGACGCAGCGGACGCCGTCGCCATAACCCCGCAGGCGTTTGCCGAGCAATGTCCCGACGCGTTTTTGCAAGCCCTGCGGCTTCAGTCAAAGGACGAACTCGCCGCATTCATGCGCGACTGTTTCGGGGAGGAAATGCTGAAGTGCGCGCCGTTTCGGTGCCTGAACGATGGCTCATCGGCGCTTCTGCCCCTCGAACTGGTGCAGATGTTGTGCGGCACCACGGGGTTGTGCGCGGGCAACACGCCCGAGGAGGCGATGCTTCAGGGCCTAATGGAGGTCTTTGAGAGGTATGCCGTAAAGAAGCTGTACCAGTACGAGTTGACGCCGCCGGAAATACCGGCGGACGAGTTTGCCGGGACGCAGGTCTTGCGGTGGCTTGCGGCGAGCGGGCTCAGGTATTCGATACGCGACCTTTCGCTGGGCAAGGGTTATCCGGTGCTGGGGCTGGCGCTCTGGCTGCCCGGCGGCGAAAGGGTGCTGCATCTGGGCGCGGCGGCCTCGCGGGAGATTGCGTTGGAACGCTGCCTGACCGAGCTGTATCAGGGCAATGCGGGCGCGGTTTCACGCAGATTCCACCGGCCGGGCGCGCTGAACGAGCGGGATGAAACGGCTGCAGCGTGGGCATACATGGCCATGGTGACGGATGGAAGCGGTGCTTTTCCGGACAGGGTCTTTGACGGCCCGCCTTCGTATCCGCCCCATGAAGCCGGGGCGCCTTTTGCAACTGACGCGCAGGCGCTTTGCGCCTATGTTGATTTGGCTCGAGAGCGGGGCAGCGCCGTATATGTGCGCGATTATTCCCGGCTGGGGTTTCCGGTTTACAGGGTGTACGTGCCCGGCGCATCGGAGACGTTCCTGCACTTTCCGCTGTCGCGCGCGGAGTTCGCGGCATGGGTGAGACTCCGGCGGGCGTCGAAGATCGTTTACAACCTGCCCGGCGCCGCGCGAGAATCGCTTGAAGCGCTGGCGGACGCAATCACAGGCCTCAAGCAGGCCCGCATACCGGTTTACAGGGCTCCGCTGGAAAGACTGGCGGATCGCTCAACGCCCGGCATAGGGCCTCATGAAGGCGCGTTTGAAGCGCTGCTGATGGGCAGCATCGGCCGGTACGGTGATGCGGCAAAGGCCATGGATGCATTTATTGCGACTGACGCTGCAAACCGGACGCCGCTGCGACTGTACAAGGCGTATCGGGATTTGTGGAAGGCACTTGCCTCGGGCGAGGCAAAGGAGTCCGCGCTTGCGAAGTGCGAGAAGGTCTACGGCGCGAGCATTGCCGCGCGTTGCAGGGCCGCGCATTCGACTCCGAATGGTCTGCTTGATCCACAGATATGGCCGCAGTGTCCGAACTGCGAGGCGTGCGCGCTTGCGTCGAGCTGCCTTCACGACGCGATCATGCATACATGGGATGCGCTGTGCTAAAGGCCATAGCGCACCCGGCCGTGACAGGCATGACGCGCCGATTTGACTGAACGGCCATGGTTCTGGTAAGCCGGATCGAGCTTTGTTTATGATAAACGATAAGTTTAATTGAGCCCGGTCTATGCATAGAATCGAACACATTAAACTATATAGGCGCTGTCTGGATTGAGAAAAACCTGATCTCTGTCGCTTTAAAGACCTGGAATCGCCCCGGGCTTTATGGTGCGCCATAGTTGAAGCTGGGAGAAAAGCGCAGATGAATCAGGAAAAGACCGTCGGCCATGCTGCGGAATGGGTTAACGCAGCGGCGCAAATAATGCGGCGGTCAAGGACCTGCCGGCGAACAAGTCCGTTCAGACCCGCATTAAGCCGGAACGTTTGATGCAATAAAAAGAAGCCGCATGGGGGCGCTGTGCATTCATCCGGCGATAACACACAGCCTGACCGTCAAATCGTCAGCTGCATCATTATATGGGTAAATCCATGCCACAGGCCACGGACATTGGTGCAATGCCGGTCAGTTTATCGGCAAGGCAACTCGCATGCTGGCGATGCAACTCGGCATGCGGTATTGACGCATGATTGTGTTTGGCTGAATCTTGCGATACGCCGTGGCGCTAAAAAGCAGAGCGGTTTTTTATAACTCGTCCTGTTGGCAGTCGCAGCTGGGTCGTTGTATGATTTTGTTGATATAAAAATTCTTATGGCCGACGCACGAAGCCCGCAGCCGTGCGGAGACGCATGCATGAGCGGATGCTGAGCAATGCCAGTGCGGCGCCGGCGCAGGACTCTGGCGGTATGCAAAGCGTGCCGCCCAACGCAGACAGGGGGAACGTCCATGGGAGTCATGAGTATAAAGCGAATACTGACGCTGCTGCTGGCGGCTGTGTTGGCGCTGGCGCTGACCGGATGCGACTCGGGCAGCCGGAACGCCGATGACGGGACTTCGGTCATTCTGGCTACGTCCGGCGAACCCTACCACTTCTACGCGCTGTCCGACGAGGGCTGCGCGGGCGACGACAACCTGGTGCTGAGCAATGTGTACGACTGCCTGACGTTTCTGGAGGCGGACGGGTCGATATCGCCGGGACTGGCGGAAAGCTGGAGCATATCCGAGGACGGGCTGTGCTATACGTTCCATCTGCGCGAGGGCGTGAAGTTCCATAACGGCTACGACTTTACTGCCGAGGACGTCAAGTTCACGTTCGACAAGGGCGCGGCCGGGCCGCTGGGATCGGCGCTGTTTGTGAACTTCAAGAGCTGCGAGATCGTGGACGATTATACCGTGAATATCTATCTGAGCGCGCAGTACGCCGGTTTTCTGTTCGGCGTGGCGTCGCGGCTGGGCGGCATATGCAGCAAGGCGTACTACGACGAGGTCGGCGACGCGGGCTACCTGGAGGCGCCAATAGGCACCGGGCCGTACAAGTTCGTCGAGGCGCGCAGCGGCGAAAAGATAGTGCTGGAGGCCAACGCCGACTACTGGCGGGGCACGCCGGCGATACAGCATGTGACGATACAGATCGTGCCGGATGTATCCACGCAGCTGATCGGGCTGGAGTGCGGCGACTACGACGCAGTGCGCAATCCCTCGATAGACAGCTGCGTACGGCTCAGCGGCAACAGCGAGCTGGCATGGGATTATACCGATTCGACCGCGCGAATTACGCTGTACCTGGCGGCGTGGGGCGGCCGCATCGGCGAGGACAAGAACTTCCGCAAGGCCGTGCAATGCGGCATCAATAAAGAGGAGATAAACGTGGGCACAAACAGCGGCTATGCCACGATACTGGACATAGACATGTGCCCGATGTACGACGGCTATCCCACGGAGGGCATAGTGACCGTGGACTACGACCCGGAGCAGGCGCGGGCATACCTGGCGGCGTCGTCCTACGACGGCCGGACGTTTGAGATACTCTGCCAGAGCGGCACCACGTTTGAGATCGCGGCCAAGATACTGCAATCCCAGCTCATGGCCATAGGCATCGCCACCGAGGTCGTAGCGGTCGACAACACAACGTATACCGAGCTGGAACTCAGCGGCAATTTTGACGCGGTCATACGCGAACAGCTCAGCTCGATGGTGGATGCCGACGGCGTGTCCACATACTTTAACACCACGCCCGGGTTTGCATACACACGCAACTGCATGTACCCGTTGGCCGACGAGATATATCCGCTGTTCGTGAAGGGCCGCGAGGTGCAGGGCGAGGAGCGCATACCGTACTACACGCAGGCCTGCAATATAATAACCGAGGAGGCCTACCTCGTGCCGCTCTATAACGGCATAATCACCGTAGCCTACAACGCCGGGCTGCAGGGCGTGGAGGCCCACTGCCTGGGCACGTACAACTTCTTCCACTGGAGCTGGAAATGAGGCCGGCGCGCCGGGCGTGCGCCGTGAGGCCGCCGCTTACCGGGCGGCGGCGCGAAGGAGGACAGCATGTATCTTGTCAAATACTCGATAAAGCGTCTGCTGATGCTGATACCGGTCATACTGGGCGTCACGCTGATACTCTACTTCGTCATGGCCCTGGCGCCGGGCAACCCGGCGCAGCAGATACTGGGCGCAAACGCGTCGGACGAGCAGCTGGCTGCGCTTGAGGCGGAGATGGGGCTGGATCAGCCGATAATCGTGCAGTACGTGCGCTACATACTGCGCGCGGTGCGGTTGGACTTTGGCACGTCCTGGATAAACGGCAACGACGTGTTGCAGACATTCATGTCCAAGCTGCCCAATACGCTTATGGTGGCGCTGGTCGCCACGCTGTGGGCCGTAGCGCTGGGCATACCGATCGGGATATACTCCGCGGTGAAGCAGTACAGCCTGTTTGACTACGGCAGCATGATACTGGCGATGCTGCTGTTTTCGCTGCCCGCGTTCTGGCTGGGCATACTGAGCCAGATACTGTTTTGCGTCATGCTCCGGTGGCTGCCGGCTACCGGCGTCGGCGGCTGGCGGCACCTGGTATTGCCGGCGCTGATACTCGGCGCGAACACGCTGGCCGCCATGATACGCATGAGCCGCACCAGCATGCTGGACGTGCTCAAGCAGGACTACATCCGCACGGCGCGCGCAAAGGGCGCGTCCAGGCGCCGCGCGATATTCAGGCACGCGGTCGGCAATAGCCTGATACCGGTCATCACGCAGATAGGCATAAGCTTTGCAGGCTGCATAGGAGGCGCGGTGGTGACCGAAACGGTGTTCACGATACCGGGCATAGGCGCGATGCTGATAAACGCCGTCAAAGCCCGCGACATACCCGTGGTCATGGGTTCGGTCATATTCATTGCGCTGATCGTGGGCGTCATAAACCTTATAGTGGATCTGATCTGCGCGAAAGTGGACCCGCGGATCGATCTGGCGGCGTAGAGAGGAGGCGGCACGGTTGGAGACTCGAAAGCAACGACGCGCTCTGGAGCGCAGCACCTGGCAACTGATAGCATTTCGTTTCTGCAAGAACCGGCTGGCTATGGCCGGGGTCATCGTGCTGGCGCTGATGATACTGGCGATACTGCTGGCGCCGCTGTACATGTCCTACGACGATATGATAAGCCAGGACGTGTTCAACAAGCTGCAGCCGCCCAGCGCGCAGCACCCGCTGGGCACGGACGAGCTGGGGCGGGATCTGCTGGCGCGCGTGCTGTACGGCGGGCGGATATCGCTGCTGGGCGGCATGGCCACGATCGCGATAGCGTTTACGGCGGGCTGCATAATCGGCGGCGCCGCGGGCTACTTTGGCGGCAAGGTGGACACCGTGCTTATGCGCATAATCGACATGCTGATGGCGATACCGCCGGTGCTGCTGGCCATGGCCATACTCACGGCGCTGGGCAACGGCCTGTTTAACCTTATAATATCGCTGGCGATAAGCCAGATACCGCGGTTTGCGCGCGTGGTGCGCTCGGCGGTGCTGACGCTCAGAAGCATGGAATATGTGGATGCGGCGCGCTGCTATGGCTGCAGCTCGCTCAAGATAATACTCAGGCACATACTCCCCAACGGCATCGGGCCGATAGTCGTGTCCGCCACGCTGACGCTGGGCCAGATAATACTGAGCATATCGTCGATGGGGTTTTTGGGGCTGGGCGTGGCGTCGCCCACGCCGGAGTGGGGCACGATCATATCGGAAAACAAGCTGAACCTCCGGTACTGCCCATATCTGGGACTGGCGCCGGGCCTATGCATCTGCCTGGTGGTGATGGCGGTCAACTTCATAGGCGACGGCCTGCGGGATGCCTTTGACCCCAAGGCCAAGAATTGAGAGGTATCCAGATGGCACAGGATGTAAAGTCGAGCTCTGAGGAGCTCTTGCTGGATATAAGCGACCTGCATGTGCAGTACGCGACGGACGACGCGACCGTGTACGCCCTGAACGGCTTCGAGCTCAAGGTCAGGCGCGGCGAAAAGCTGGGGCTGGTCGGCGAGACCGGCGCGGGCAAGACCACGATGGCCTTGTCGGTAATGGGCCTGCTGCCCGAAAAGAATGCTAGGGTCACGGCGGGTTGCATAATGTTTGGCGGCGATAACCTGCTCGCGCAGAGCGAGGCATACATGCTCGGACTGCGGGGCAGGCGCATATCGATGATATTTCAGGACCCCATGACCAGCCTTAACCCGATAGTTTCGGTGGGCGATCAGATAATGGAGGTGCTCGACCTGCACGCGCCCGGCATGTCCCGGCACGAAAAGAGCGAGCGCGTGGACAAGATACTGTCGATGGTGGGCATACCTCCCGCACGCAAGGCGGAGTTCCCATATCAGTTTTCCGGAGGCATGAAGCAGCGCATAGTCATAGCGATGGCGCTGATAGCCGAGCCGGAGCTGCTGCTGGCTGACGAGCCGACCACGGCGCTGGACGTGACGATACAGGCGCAGATACTGGACATGATGAGCCGGCTCAAGCAGCAGTTCAATACCGCCATAGTGCTCATCACGCATGACCTGGGCGTGGTCGCCGAGTTCTGCGACCGGGTGGCGGTGGTCTACGCCGGCCGGGTCGTGGAACAGGGCACGGTGGAGCAGGTCTTTGCCCGCACGCGCAATCATCCGTACACCGTGGGGCTTTTGAACTGCATACCCGACTTGGAAAGCACCGCCGCGCGGCTGGAGCCGATACCCGGTCAGATGGTCGATCCCACCCAACTGCCGCCCGGCTGCGCGTTCGCGGACAGGTGCGCGCACTGCATGGACGTTTGCAGGCGGCAGATGCCCGGGATGTACGAGCGCGACGGGCACCGGATACTGTGCCACCTCTTTAAAGAGCAGGAGGGTTGACGATGGCGACTCCGTTGGTAGAGACCGTGGGCCTTAACAAGTTCTTCAGGACGCCGGGCGGCATGCTGCACGCCGTGGAGGACATCAATCTGAAGATACCGGCGCACAGCACGCTGGGCGTGGTGGGGGAGTCCGGCTGCGGCAAGTCGACGCTGGGCCGGACGCTGCTCCGACTCACGCCCGCCACGTCCGGCAAGGTGCTGCTTGAAGGAGAGGACATACTGCGCTTTGGGAAAACCGCAATGAAGCGCGTCCACCGCGACATGCAGATGATATTCCAGGATCCGTACAGCTCGCTCAATCCGCGCATGACGATATACAACCTGATAAGCGAGCCGATGCGCGAGCTCTATGGGCACTCACTGCGCCGGTCGGAGCTGGACGAGCGCGTACACCGCATCATGGAGCTGTGCGGGTTGCCGCGCCGCTATGCAAACAGCTATCCGCATGAGCTGGATGGCGGGCGCAGACAGCGTGTAGGGCTGGCGCGCGCGATGGTCGTAGAACCGAAGTTCATAGTGTGCGACGAGCCGGTGTCCGCGCTGGACGTGTCCATACAGGCGCAGATACTCAACCTGCTGATGGATCTGCAGCAGCAGCGCGGCCTGTCTTATATGTTCATAACGCATGACCTGTGCGTAGTGCGCCACATCAGCGACGATATAATGGTCATGTACATGGGGCAGGTGGTGGAGTACGCCCGCAAGGACGAGCTGTTCCGGAATCCGCTGCATCCGTATACCCGGGCGTTGCTCTCGGCGATACCCACTACGAACCTCAGCCGGCGGAACCGTGCGCGGCACATGCTTCAGGGCGAGGTCAGCTCACCCATCGACCCGGCGCCGGGTTGTAGGTTTGCGCCGCGCTGTCCGTATGCGAGCGAGAAGTGCAAGGCGGAATACCAGCTCAGAGAACTGGCCCCGGACCACTATGTCGCGTGCCATATGTGCGATTGACATTGTATGCGCCGGTTGCGAGCGGCCGGGCGGCGCGCGCTCGGGGCGTGGACAAAGCCCCGAGCGTAAGACTGCCGGGGAATTGGAATTTCCACATTGATTTATATGCCGGCTGTACTGTCGCAGCGCGTTTGCTCATGCCATATCAAATCTGCGATTTGCAGCTGACGCCTGGTCGATTTGCACATCGATTTGCCGGGCGGAGGCGTTGCCAACTCTACAATAAACTGGCGCCGGGCAGGGCTTGGCCGGGACCACTGTCTATCATGAAGCATTGCCTGTCGTGATCGTTTTGCCATACAAGGATTTGTTGATAAAAAGGCGCAGACCACTGACGCTCCCGGCCATATCTTTTTATGGCGGGGTTTGTCAGTGGTCTGATGCTTGTCGGGTTTAAATGTCAAGCTTATAAACGACGATGGCTAACACTGAATAAAAGCAGGATTTATCTATAACTTGCAGCTCCAAAACGCAATAGCCCGCCGATTAAACGTGTAGCTCGCGCAGAGCTGTCCATCGTAAGCGATCAGCGACGGATATGAGAACTCGGCCGGCGCGCCGGTTGCCGGGTCGGTCGGCACGTCCTCAAGCACGGCGAATGGCCGAAACTCGCGCCCGTCGTCGCTCATATACACGCAAAGCGGCGTGCGCGCCACAAAGTCCCCGCTTACCGGGTTCAGCGCCAGGAACAGCCGGCCGTCATCGGCACGCGTAACATCTATGCCGCTGTTGTTGTTGGGCAGGTCAGTGCGGCGCGCGCGGGTCCATGTGCGGCCGCCGTCGCGTGAATCCGAGGCGTAGATGTATCCTGCGCTGGTGCGCAAAAGCGCGTGCAGACCGTCGGCGTCCTGCCACAGCGTGGGCTGTATCGCGCCGCGACCCGAGATGTAGTCGGATGCGCCGGCGTCGGTCAGGTTCACTGGTATGTCAGCCAGGCGCTCAAACGTCTCGCCCTCGTCGCGGGATATGTCCACGCGCGGCGTCCAGTGGCCCGCTTCATCCGAGTTGGGCGCCAGCAGCGCGCCATCCGCCAGCCGTATCGGCTTGGAGCGCACAGGGCCGCCGGCGAGGTTGTCCGGGTAGCCGTGGGGCGTGCTCCAGGTGCGGCCCTCGTCGCGCGACAGCATCGTCATGCTGCGCCAGTGGGCGATCTCCCAGCCCACCTTGAACACTATCCTTATGCCGCCCGCTACGTCGAACAGCACCGGGTTCCAGTGCGGTTCATCGCTGAGCTTGGCTATCAGCCGGGGCGCCTGCCAGGCCGTGCCGTCGTACTCGCTGAGCCATATTCCCACGTCGCCGGCCTTTTCGTGCGCTCCGGCGAAGTACGCAGCCAGATACCGTCCATCGGGCCGCGGCAACAGGCAGCTCGCATGGCAGCTCGGAAAGTACCGGTCGGGTTCAAACATTAGCATATTCATATCATTTCCCTTATCGCGCCCACGCGCGCGCTGTCCACCATGTCAAAGCTGTCCTCGGGTGGATATAGCGCTCCGCCGAAGTGTATCGCCGCATTGCCGGTGCACGACGCGTCGCGCTGGGCCGACTTGGCTGACATGTGCGCCTGCGTGCAGCCGGTCGCGCGCAGCACCGAGCGTATGTTGCGGGCGTTTATGCCGGCGCCAGGCAATATCTCAATGCGTCCGGCGGCGTATTCCACCATGTCGGCGATCACGTCCAGGCCCAGCGGCGCGGACGGCATCTGACCGCTGGTCAGCACGCGGTCCACGCCCAGCTGTATCAGCGCATCCAGCGCCGCGCGCCAGTCGGGCACCACGTCTATCGCGCGATGGAACACCGCCTGTGCACCCATGTCGTGGGCTATAGCGGTCAGTCGGGCATTGCGCTCGACGTCGGGCGTGCCCTCGGACGTGAGGCAGCCGAATACTATGCCTGCCGCGCCGGCCTCTATCAGCGCGCGCGCGTCCTGCTCCATCGACTCGAACTCGCGCGCCGTATAGCAGAACCCGCCTGCGCGCGGCCGTATCATGGCCATTATCGGTATCTTGCAGGTTTGTGCGGCGATGCGCACCGTGCCCAGGCTGGGCGTCAGTCCGCCCAGGAACAGCGCCGAGTTCAATTCCACCCTGTCGGCGCCGCCGCGCTCAGCTTCCACGCAGTCGTCGGCCGAACCGCAGCAGATCTCAAGCAGTATGCGTTCCATGGCATCGACCTCCTTCGTATGTCAGATGGCTATCTGTTCGTTTATCAGCGCGTGTATCGCGGCGCGCATTGCGACTATGGCCGTGCCGGTCACGCAGGCTTCCTCGTAGTTTTCGCCGATTATGACGCGGTTCTCGGGCAGCGCGTCGCGTATGTAGGGCGCGAGCTTAGGTATCAGCGTGCCGCCCAGTATAATGCTGCGCGGGTCGCATACGCCGTCTATCATGTGGATTATGAAGCCCAGATAGCGCTTGAAGTCGTCGACTATCTCGCGCGCCCAGGGCTTATCGATGTTGGACACTATCGCGCTGACTGAGTCTATCGTGGGGTCATTGCGAGCGGCGCGCTCTATCAGTGCGGATTCGATAATGTGCTGGTGGAGCGTGGTCTGGGCGGGCGAGTCGGCGACGATCGGCACGCGCTCTATTTCGCCGGCGCGACTCTTGTCGCCGCGCATCACGCGGCCCGACACGGTCGCGGCCACGCCCACGCCGGTGCCCACCATAAGATATACGGTATCCACGGCATCGGACAGCCCGCGCCGGGCTTTTTCGCCTATCAGGCAGGCCTTGACGTCGTTTTCGATCCACACCGGCAGCTCAAACTCGCGCTGGAACGCGCTGCGCAGATCGACGTCGGCCCAGTGCATCTGGTCGGATTTGACGACGCGGCCGGCGTCGGGGTCGACTATGCCGGCGCACGACACGCCCAGCGCACACACGCACTTCCAGTCGCGCACCAGGTAGCGCGGTATGCTCTTATACAGGTCATGGCTCAGCTGCGCCAGCTCATCGGGCGAATATGTGCGGCGTTCCAGCTTGAGTATGTCGGAGTGCAGCACGTGGTTGCCGTAGTCCATCAGGCAGATGCGTATGCTGTCGTAGGTCAGGAACACGCCGAACGTGTATATGCCATCCTGCTTTATGCACAGGTTGATGGCCTTGCGGCCGCGGCTGGTCTTGGGCACGGAGTCGGTTTCGTATATGAGACCGAGGTTTATCAGTGCGTTAATTATTCGGGTGATGCTGGTGGGGCTCATCTCGGTGAGGCGGACTATCTCGGTGCGGCTCACGGGCTGATACTCCTCCAGTACGCGCAGCACGGTCTGTATGTTGTAGTGCTTTACATATGATTGATTGCGTATCTTGACCGTGCGCGGCTTTTTAGAGCTGGTCATGTGCGAAATCCTTTCTAATATGGGCGCGATGCGCTATTGGGCAAAAGTGCAATTTAATTATACCGCATTTGCAAACGTATTGCAACTGGCGATTTGAGCGGCTGGCGCGCGGCAATTGCCATGCGCCAGCTTAGGTGGTTTTATCAGCGCCGCCCGGCGCGGCCGGGGCAATGGCAGAGTATGAAGCCCGCCAGGCAGCTAAATGGTGGGCTAAAGTATCGTTGCATGGGATTTGCGCTCCACATTATGGCATATTATTCGATATGTTAGCACATACGGCTCCACTTGCACGTCTTGAACACGAGTGCAAATGCCAAATCAAATCCACTGCACTGTACACGGCGATAGCCGTTGCAACGATTGTATACACCGCCGCACAGACCGAAAAGTAAAGGCATATTAGCCGGATGCAATCAAAATTTACCGCAAACGGGCCAATGCCGTTGACATAAGCGGCGTCAGGTGTTAATATAGTGGGCAAATCATGCAATACATACTGCAAACTATTGAACGCGCGTGCAGAAGCCGCGCGGGAGGAGCTGAATATGAGGAGCATATCACTGAACGGCCGCTGGAACGTTGCGTTTGCGGACGGCCGCGCGGCGCAGGTAGACGTGCCGGGCTGCTTTGACAGCGTGGCGGGCCGCTGGGACGTGGCAGACGCGGTAAGCTATACCACGACGTTCACGCTGGATGGCGGCGA
Source organism: Candidatus Fimadaptatus faecigallinarum (assembly GCA_018714445.1). Taxonomy (GTDB): domain Bacteria; phylum Bacillota; class Clostridia; order Christensenellales; family Aristaeellaceae; genus Fimadaptatus; species Fimadaptatus faecigallinarum. The sequence goes on from DVNK01000027.1 coordinate 29,018, forward strand.
AGAGTACGCGCGGCTCAGGTTTGGAGGCGTGAGCTACTACTGCGACGTATATGTAAACGACGCGCTGGTCGGTAGCCACGAGGGCATGTGGGACGGCTTTGACATCGACATAAGCGGCTGTGCGCGTCCGGGCGAGAACCGCCTGCGCATTGACGTGACCAAGCCCGGCTATCACGCGCAGGACAGGTTCCCGCTCCGGCAGGTGTTGTCGGGGTTTGTGCCGGACGTGCTGTGCACGTTTGGCGGGCTGTGGGACGATGTGGCGCTGGAGCGTGCGGACGCGTTCTTCGTGGATGCGCACAGCGCCGCGGGCGACATGCGCGGCAAGGTCTGCCTGGACTGCGATGTGGACGCGCGCGTCGCGGGCAGCATGACGGCGCGCCTGACGATTGCCGACGCACAGGACGTCCCGGTCGCCAGCGCAACGCAAACCTGCTCAGTACAGCCGGGCCGCAGTCAGCTGAATATCAGGGCCGATATAGAGTCGCCGCGCCTCTGGTCGCCTGAGGACCCGTACCTGTACAGCTACCGCCTCGAGCTCGAGCTGGCCGGTCAGCGCGAACAGCTCGAGGGCGAACTGGGCTGCCGCGACGTGCGCGCAGAGGGCACGCATATAATGATAAACGACGCGCCGTGCTACCTGCGCGGCATACTGCACTGGGGTTACTATGACGACGCGATCATACCCAATCCGTCGCCCGAGACGATAGACGCCGAGATAAACGCGATACGCGAATACGGCTTCAATGCGATAAAGCACTGCCTGTACATACCGCGCGAGGAGTACTTCCGCGCCGCCGACCGGGCGGGCGTGCTGCTGTGGATAGAGCTGCCGCTGTGGCTGCCCGAGCCCAGCCCGGAGCTGGAAAACCGCATACGCCGCGAGTATCCGCGCCTGCTCAGGCAGATAGCCGGGCATCCGAGCGTGTGCGCGGTGTCGCTGGGCTGCGAGCTGGATGACAGCGTGGGCGGGGGACTGCTGCGCGAGATGTACGAGCTGGCGCAGCGCACGTCGCGGGCGCTGGTGCGCGACAACTCGGGCTCGGGCGAGTGCTATGGCGGACTCCAGGTCGACTATGCCGACTTCTTCGATTACCACTTCTATGCCGAGCTGCAGAACATGGAAAACCTGATCGAGACGTTCACGCCCGGCTGGCGCAACACGCGGCCGTGGCTGTTCGGCGAGTTCTGCGACAGCGACACGATGCGCGATCTGGCGCAGATACGCCGCGCCAAAGGTGTGGATAAACTCAACTGGGAGCTGGCCGATCACGCGCGCAATCCGATATCGCTGCTCAAGCCGGACTTCTTCCTGGGCGAGCACGACGCGCGCATGGAGCAGTCGGGCATACGCGCTGACTTCGAGCTGATACGCGCGCTGAGCTACGACCACGCGCTGACGCACCGCAAGGTCACGCTCGAACAGACCCGCGCATGCCCGGTCACGTCGGGCTACAACATAACCTCGATACGCGACGTGCCGATAGCGACCAGCGGCATGTTCGACGACCTGATGCGTCCCAAGTTCGACGCGGCGCGGGTGCGCGCGTCCAATGCCGACGCGGTGCTGTGTCCGGCATGGGACCTGGGGCGGATGTGGATAAATGCCGACCGCGTGAAGTCCCGCGAGCGCTACAACTTTGCCAGCGGCAGCGAGTATACGCTGCGCGTGCTGCTGAGCAACTACGCGCACGACGCGCAGGCCGGCACGCTGACATGGAGGCTGATGCGCGGCGCCGAGCAGCTGTGCGGCGGCAGCTTTGACGGCATAGACTGCGCGCGCGGCGACGTGATACAGGCTGGCCGCATAGTGTGCACGCTGCCCGAGGTGACCCAGCCGTGCACGCTGCGGTTGGAGGCCGAGTTCAACGCCGACGGCGTGCATACCGCCAATGACTGGCCGGTATTCGTATACCCGGCGCACACCGCGCCTGAAGGCCGGTTTGCGCTGTACGACCCGACCAACGAGTTCTTCACGCTCGAACGCGTGCTGGACTGCGCGCGGCTGGGCGAGGGCCAGCCGGTGCCCGAAGGCACGGACGTGGTGATAACCACGCTGCTAACGCCGGCGGTGCGCGCATATGTCGAGGCGGGCGGACGCGCGCTGCTGATGCAGCAGGAGGATGGCGTGTTGCCGGTGCGGCGCGTGGCGTTCTGGCGCGAGGGCGTGCTGCGGCAGTACGACCACGAGATAGTGCGCCCGCTGAAGCGCGAGATGTACTGTGACGAGCTGCGCTACTTCTCGATGACGGCCACGTCGGCCATTGAGACCGACAAGCTGGCTGAGCGCGGGTTTGGCGATGCAAGGCCGATACTGCGCCGCTACGACTGCCGTGAGTGGTACGCGAGCGACTACATGCTGGAGTGCACGCTGGGCAGCGGCCGCATGGTGGCCACGACGCTGCGGCTCCAGGGCGGCATGGGCAAGCAGGCCCCGTTCATTGCCAACAATCCGGGCGCGGTGTACCTGCTGACGCGCGCGGTGGAATATCTGGCGCGCGGGTGAGCGCGGATGGGTGAAGGGCGTTCGCTTTGGTAAGCGGACGGAATTTGAAGCGACCATCGCGGTTGGGCGTATTGCGAATAAGCGATGTGCACTATGCAGGCAAAACAGGATGTGTTTTCTATGCGTAGAGTTGCGCCAATGCGTGCTCTGCGCCAATGCGTGTTCTGCACTAATGTGTACTTCGCACCAATGTGTGCTCCGCACCAATGTGTGCCCCGCACCAATTTGTGCCCTGCGCCAATGCGTGCTCTGCACCAATGCGTGCCCCGCACCAATGTGTGCCCCGCGCCAATGCGTGCCCTGCACCAATTTGTGCCCCGCACCAATTTGTGCTTCGCGCCAATGCGTGCTCCGCACCAATGTGTGCTCCGCACCAATGTGTGCCCCGCGCCAATGCGTGCTCCGCACTAATGTGTGCACCACGCCAATGCGTGCCTCGCGCCGATGCGCAGAGCAAAAGCGATGCACACTGTGCAGGCAGCACACCGCGCGGAAGCGCTGAGCGTTATGCGCGTAAATGGCCTGCGCATGCGCGCATGACGCAAACGCAATGATGAGTGCTAACCGGGCAGGTGCGGCACAGGTATGGGCTGTGCGCGCGAATCATGTCGCGCGCGGCGCAGCTGTGCCGCAAGTCCGCCCGGCCTGTCAGGAGGATATGATTATGAGCGAACTGAAGGGCAATGGCATGCACGACCTGTTCGTGCTGAACCGGTGCCGGTCGCGCCGGGCGTCGAGCTACGACCGCTCGGGCGGCAATCACGACTGGCTGGACGTGCCGTCGGGCGCGACGGTCGAGTTTGCGGATCTGCGTGGCGCGGGAATAATCCGCCACATATGGTGCACGAACTGGGTCGGCGACGCCGACTGGAACGCCGAAAAGCAGGCGCTGCGCAAGCTGGTGCTGCGCGTCTACTGGGATGACGAGGCCATGCCCAGCATAGAGGCGCCGTTGGGCGACTTCTTCGGCATGGGGTTCGGCATGCAGAAGGTGTACTGTTCGGCGGCGTTCGCGATGAACCCGGAGGATGGCGCGGCATGAACTGCTACTTCCCGATGCCGTTTGCGCGGCGGGCGCGGTTCACGCTGCAGAATGACTGCGACAATCCGTGCAACTTTTACTTCTATATAGACTATGAGCAGTACGACGCGCTGCCCGAACAGGATCTGGGCTACTTCCACGCGTGCTGGCGGCGCGAGCGCGACACCAACGGCTGGGCGCCGCGCGAGGCCGGCCTGCTCGACCGCGAGAAGGCCAATGTGCCGGACGAACCGGCATGGCTGCCCAAGGCGTGGCTGCGCCGCAACACCGATGGCAAGGATAACTACGTGATACTCGACGCCGAAGGTCGGGGCAAGTTCGTGGGCTGCAACCTGAACATAGACGTGTTCGAGCGGCATGCCAACGACTGGTACGGCGAGGGCGACGACATGTTCTTCATCGATGGCGAGCCATGGCCGCCGTCGCTGCACGGCACCGGCACCGAGGACTACTTCAGCACGGCGTTTTGTCCGACTGAGGAGTACTGCGCGCCATACAGCGGGCTTACGCTGTACAGCGGCGACCGCGCGGGCTTCAAGTGGGGCGGCAAGAACAGCATGTACCGGCTGCACGTGCTCGACCCGATATACTTTGAGCGCTCGATGGTGTTCTCGATAGAGCACGGCCATGCCAACAAGCTGTCCAACGACTACTCGTCTACGGCGTACTGGTACCAGACCGAACCACATAAGCCGTTTGAGCCGCTGCCGGGCGTGGAAGGCCGGCTGGCGCGCGAGGACGTCCGAGAGGAATGAATATGACATCCAAGGAACGCATGCTGACGGCGCTGAATCGGGGCAAGCCTGACCGGCTGCCAGTCACGATACACCAATGGCAGGATTACCATCTGAATCACTTCATGGGCGGCGTCAGCGACATAGAGGCCAACCGCATCTGTGGGCTGGACGCGTCGATCAACTTCTACCGCACGCTGGAGGATGCGCCCAGCCCCGACTGGCGCGTGACGGTCAGCGCCGAGCCGGGCACGGCCGACTATGCCGTAACGCGCACCACGATAACCACGCCCGAAGGCGAGCTGACCTGCTGCCACGGCGCAAATGAGATGACGACCTGGGTCACAGAGCACCTGATAAAGCGCCCGGAGGACATACGACTGCTCAAGTACATGCCGGTGCCGCGGTTTGACCGCGAGGGCGCACGGCGCAAGTATGACGAGCTGGGCGACGGCGGCATACTGCGCACATTCGTGTGTGGCGCGCAGGGCGGCTGCTGGCAGGATGCGTGCGAGCTGTTCGGCGTGGAGAATCTGATATACGCGACGGTCGACGACCCGGACTGGGTACATGAATTCATGGAACTGCTGCTGGACTGGAAGCTCAGGTACATAGAGCGCAACCTGCCCGGACTGCCGTTCGACCTGATCGAAACCGGCGGCGGCGCGGCCAGCAACACGGTGATATCGCCGGCGCTGCATCGCGAGTTCTGCCTGCCGTACGACCGGCGGATGCATGACGCGCTGCATGCGCTGGGCTACAAGGTCGTGTACCACACCTGCGGCGGCATGACAAAGATACTCGACCTGATAGTAGCCAATGGCTGCGACGCCTCGGAGACGCTGTCGCCGGCGTCGGTGGGCGGCGACATAGCCACCGACGAGGATGGCGAATATGTGCGCGCGACGCTGGCGCCGCATGTCGCAATGATTGGCGGCATGGACCAGTTCGGCATACTCGGCCGCGGCGATGAGCATGCGATACGCGCCGAGGTCGAGCGGCTGTTCATGGTGTTTGGCGCTCAGGGCGGCTACATCATGTCGGCCAGCGATCACTTCTTTGACGCGCCGGTCGACAAACTGCGTGGGTTTGCGCGCGCGGCGGCGGAATGCGTCTATTGAGCGGCGCGCGGGCTGGTGCGCCCGAATTGGACGGGTTAGAATTGTGCATGCGGGCGCGGCGGCTTTGCGGATGGCGATGATGTGTGCCGCGGGCCGCTTGTGCCTGAAATGCTGAACGCTTGCACACGGTGCGGATGTTTTTGCGCGCTGTGTGCAGCTAGTATGCGCATTGTGCGCATGTGCGCGGGTGCGGTTGCCTGAGGCGGATGGGTTGTTTGGGTATGATGCGCGTTGCGCGCATGTGCGCGGGTGCGGTTGCCTGAGGCGGATGGGTTGTTTGGGTATGATGCGCATTGCGCGCATGTGCGCGGGTGCGGCTGCCTGAGGCGGATGGGTTGTTTGTGTATGAGCATTGCGTGCATGCGGCTGCCTCGGTAGGCAGCGCGCCACAGGGCTATGAGCAGCGCATGCGCTTTGCGCACGAAGGCGGGCGTTGATGGCGTGCAAGCTGTGCAGGGCGCTTTGATTGCGGAGAGGGTGTTATCTGCCGAGTCCTGAGCGGTATTGTGTCCATTGGCGCTCGTTGAGTCGGGCACTCCTGCGCGTTCAATGTGCTGTCGCCGCATGATGTTGCGGACGTGCGCACGATTGCTGTGCGCATGCCGCCGTTGCGGAAGACATGCGTCTGACGTCGGCGAGAGCTGTCGGGCGACTTCGGTATGCGCCGTCGAGCTGGCTGGAGCGTCGGCAGTTGCGCAACGGATGATATTCGGTTGGCGCAATTGTGCATGCACAATTGCACAAAGCAGCGTGAGTTGCATAACAGTGCGCACGCTGAGCATGTTCTGCACGCGAGTGCAGAAATATTTTAAAAACGTGCGGAAAACTATTGACACATTGACCCTTAAATGCTATGATATAGCCATTGATTGATCAGAATGCAACACAAACAATGCGCATTATTGCAATATCGGGCCTGACTGTGGCAAAGTTTGCACATAAGAATGCACGCGAGTGCACAAAGGAGGCGGCAGCGCATGATGGAAAAGCACAAGGTCACCTCTACACAGCTGGCGCAGCGACTTGGCATATCGCGCAGCACGGTGTCCCGCGCGCTCAGCGGCTATCCTCACGTCGATGAGGACGTGCGTCAGCGGGTACTCAAGCTGGCAGATGAGCTGAACTACCGCCCCAATCAGGCGGCGCGCTCGCTGGCAAAGGGAGAATCGCTGCTGGTAGGCGTAGTGCTGTACTCAAAGCCCGAGGGCACGGGCGAGCTGAGCGGCTACGTGAACGAACTGCTCAAAGGCGTGCAGCAGGCCGAGCGCCGCTATCACGATTACGGACTGACGGTCGAAACGGTGATAACCGACATAAGCCGCCCCGATGAACAGATAGAGGCCGTGGACGCGCTGGTAAAGCGCGGCGCGCGCGCGATAGCGATATCGCCGTGCGTGCCTGAAGTGGTGGCCCCGACGATAGACCGGTTAATGGAAAACGGCATACAGGTGCTGCTGATAAACACCGACGTGCCGCAGAGCCGCAGGTTGTGCTACATAGGCAGCGACTACGTACAGGCCGGCCGCATCAGCGCGGAGCTGATAGGTTCCCGACTGCGTGGACGCGGGCGCGTAGCGGCGATAGCGTTCTCGGACACCGGCACGATGATACCTCAGAAGTTGACCGGCTTCCGCGAGGAGCTGGCGCGGTATCCCGATATAGAGATACTGGGGCCGTACAAGTTCTCGCGCGTGGGCGACCACGTATACGAGGATACGCTTGCGATGCTCCAGGCCGAGCGGCCCGACGCGGTCTACATGACGTACGGTCAGCTCGACGACGTGGCGCGCGCGGTATACGACAGCGGCCTTGCGGGGCGTACGGTGCTGGTGGGATTCGATACTTCGCCCAGCATTCTGAGCCTGTTGCGCAAGCGCGTGATATCGGCTGTGATAACGCAGGGCCCTGCTCAACAAGGAAATCTATGCGTACAGATACTCTATGAATACCTTGCGCGCGGCGTAAAGCCCCGCTCGAGCGTCGTGCATGCAAGGCTGGAAATCGTGACATCTCAAAACAGCGTCTATTATCGAGACGATTCGCTCAACGTGTTTACTTACAACTATCAGCCCGGCTGAACCGGGCCCTGAGGAGGAACCAGCATGACCAGCGCGGCCAAACCAATAAAGCGCCCCGGCAGTTTCAAGCGGGGCCTGATGCGCGGCAAGTATGTGTACCTTATGTTTTTGCCGGTGGCTGTGTACTATATCATATTCAGCTACCTGCCGATGTACGGCATTATTATCGCGTTCCAGGACTATCAGCCCGGCATGAGCTTCTTTGAGGGAGCCAACTTCGTAGGGCTAAAGAACTTCCGCGAGCTGTTCTCCAGCCCGATGTTTCCCAAACTGGTGCGCAACACGCTGCTGTTGAACGTGTGGGCACTGTGCATAGGCTTCCCGGCGCCCATAATACTGGCGCTGCTGCTCAATGAAGTGCGCTCCAGCAAGTTCAAGCGCACCGTGCAGACGATATCGTATCTTCGACCTGATGATGTCCTCCGGCGACACCACCGACGGCATCTACTACGCCTGGAACCCCACCCGCACCGCTAAGTACTCTGCGGCGGGCCTGATCGTGGACATCGCGCCTTACCTCGAGGAGTACGCTCCCAACCTGTGGGCGCTGATCCAGAGCGACGAGACCATCCGCAAGCAGCTGTACTCGGCTGACGGCGGCATCTACTTCGTGCCGTGGATAACCTCCGACCGTCGCCTGGTCTACGGCGAGGGCTTCGGCATCCGTCAGGACTGGCTGGACAAGCTGGGCCTTGCAATGCCCACCACCACCGATGAGCTGCTCGAGGTGCTGCGTCAGTTCCGTGCGCAGGACGCCAACGGCAACGGCGAGAACGATGAGATAATCACCGGCTATCAGAGCCAGCTCAATAAGCTTGCCTACGCGTTCAAGACCGCTGACGACTATCACTACGCCGAGGATGGCAAGACCGTCGTTTACGGCCCGATGACCGACAACTACAAGGAATTCCTGACCTTCATGAACACCCTGTACGCCGAAGGCATACTGGATCCCGACTACTTCACCAACGACAGCGACATCTACATGAAGAAGTGCCAGGAGGACCGCGTGGGTCTGTACTGCGATAACCCCGGCGTGTTCGGCACCATCATGAAGGATGGCGAGGCCAACGGCCTGAGTATGGACTACGCTCCCATGCCCTGGATCGGCGGCTACAACCTGTCCAGCGCGACCCGTCGCTATGTGCAGCCCTACGGCGTGGCCATCAGCTCCTCCTGCGAGGATGTTGCCGGCATACTGACCTATCTGGACTACTTCTTCACCGAGGAAGGCAACACCCTGCTCAACTGGGGCATAGAGGGCGAGTCCTATGAGATAGTCGACGGCGTGTACCAGTACACCGACGTCGTGACCAACAACGACACCTACGAGGCCACCACCGCGCTGAGCATGTATGCTCATCCGACGTTCGTGGGCGTGCAGAGCGCTGACGCTCAGTTCGAGCTGTACACCGAGGCGCAGCAGGCGTTCATCAACACCTGGTGCAATGCCGACAGCTCGCTGGCCATCGAGCCCTTCATAGCGTTCACCACTGAGGAGTCCGACATCGACACTCAGAAGGCCACCGACCTGAGCACCATCCAGACCAGCTGGCGCGATAAGTTCATCACCGGCGACGCGAGCATCGAGAACGATTGGGAGACCTATCTGAACGATCTGGCTGCCTACGGCGTGAACGACCTGCTGGCCATCCGTCAGGCCGCGTCCGACCGCTATCAGGCCAAGTAATACGCGGAACTGATCTGTTGCGGCGCGTCCCATGGCGCGCCGACCCTCCCTCTCATGCCATGTGGCATTGGGAGGGGGGATTTTTTGTCGCTTGCGCGCGCAGATTTTGTCGACAGGCGGTTAAACGGTATTGCAAATCGTTTATTTAATGATATGTATGGCTCGGCCCCAAACTGGAAACACGGGCTCAGCCAAGTTGTGGCACTCATTGCCGGCCACATGTGCACGCATGCGCGCACATGTGGGCGCCAATGGATAAACACAAATACGATGTAAAGAGGTTGTCAGAGCGATGCTTAACGGAATTATACCCGAGCGCGGCCTGCGCATATGCCAGAGCCTGCGCTTCAGGCCCGGCGAATACGACTTTACCGACGGCGATGGCATAGAAATCGCGGCGGATGACATAGTGATAGACGGCGCGGGCGCATGGCTGCGCGGCGGCTGTGAGCGGCAGGCGCAACAGAGCGGCACGAACCTGGCGGAGTTCGGCTATGGCGAATCGGCCAATCCGGACAATGCGCGGCAGCTGGGCTACTGCGGCGTGGGGCTGCGCGTGAAGGGACGCGCGCGCGTGGTAATAATGAACCTGAAGCTCAGCGGGTTCGATATAGGCGCGCTGATAGAGGGCAGCTCGGGCGTGTCGCTGATAAACTGCGACTTGTCGGACTGCTTCCATGACCCGGCGTGGGGCTGGGATGAGCACGGCGAACATGGCGCGATACTGGTGCGCGATTCGCGGCGCTGTGAGATAGTGAACTGCCGCGCCAACGCCGTCTGGGACGCGCTCAACCTGCGCCACAGCGACGAGTGCAACGTGTACGGCTGCGACTTTTCGCATACCTCGGACACCTGCCTGAAGCTCTGGCATGCGTGCCGCAACCGCATAGTCAACTGCGACCTGTCGTACGGCATACGCATCGACCCGGGCGAGGTGCATGCGCGCGACTCGTCGGGCGTGCTGATAGAGTCGGGTTCGGATGGCAACTGGTTCTATGGCAACGACATGACTCACGGCGGCGACGGGCTGTTCATACGCGTGCTCAATGGCTGGATGTCGTGCCACAATGTGTTCATCAACAACGACTGCTCCTACGCAAACAACAATGCGGTGGAAGCATGGGCCGACCACAACGCATATATAGGAAACAAGGCCAACTATTCCAGCTATGGATTCTGGCTGGGCAATTCGGACTATACATACCTTGAGGGCAATGAGGCCGCGTTCAACGGCGACCCCGCGTATCACAACAACGCCCCCGAGTCGTTCGGCAACGCGGGCATAGCGATAGTAAACGGTTCGGGCAGTCATAGCGTGCTGCGCGGCAACCATGTGCACGACAACTGCGGCCCGGGCATAGCGATACGCAACAGCCTGGACAACCCCTCGCGCCACTGGGTGATAGAGGGTAACGTGATAGAGCGCAACCGCGATTGCGGACGCTATCGCGGGCACGGGATATACCTGAAACACGCGCGGCTGATAGCGCTGGCGGACAATGAGCTGCGCGACAATGCGGGTGAGCCGGTGATGCGCGACGGCGATGTGGCCGACGTGACCTGGTGCGATGCGGCTGCCAATGGCGCTGCGGACAGTGTGGCGTGCGGCGCGCCGGCCGGCGATGCGCGGCTCGAACTGAATATGGCGTATGGCGATTACCCGCGCGCGGGCGCACCGGTTGCGTTCAAGTGCGCGGGCGGCGAGGGCCATGTATGGGACTTTGGCGACGAGTGCACTGCGCTGGGCGGCGAAGTTACGCATACTTATGCCGCGCCGGGACTGTATCCGGTGAGCGTCACAGCGCGCATGGATGGGCATATGGAGCTGGCGGGCGCGACGCTGCAGGTGTTGCCGGCGGACTTTGCGCCGGTTGAGTATAGCGCTGCCTGCGCGGAAGCGAAGCTGGAGCGCGTGTGCGGGGTTTATGGGCCGGGCGCCTTGCGGGCTAAGGCAGCGCAGGGCACTGAGCATGCTCTGACGCTGACGTTTGACAAGCCGGTCGGCGTGGCGGACGGCGCCGCGCTGGTTATGCAGCTCCAGTACTTCTCGGATGCGCCAACCGACTGGGACAAAAAGACGCGCTATCCGGTCATAACGCTGCGTGGCGCGCAGGGCGGCGCGGTCGAGCTGTGCCCGGAACAGCCGCTGCTGGAGATGCTGTACGCGCCGCGCAATGAGATGCGCGGCGAAGGCCGTGTGTACATATTGCCGTTGACCGGCGGCGCGGGCATGAGCGCGCGCGTTGAAGGCGCGGGACTGGCGGGCGGCGCGGTTGCGCTGAATATGGTATACGGCGGCGCCGGCGATGCGCACAGTGAGCTGACAATAAACGCGTTGGGCTTTGCGGCGGCCCCGTCCGAGCAGGCCAAATTGCTCGACCTGGCGGCGGACGCGCAGGCCGAATGCACGACTGAACCGGTGCGTGGCGATGCGCAGTGCGTGTTGGGCACGCGTGAACCGCTGCGGGGCGACTCAACGCTGCGGGTCACATTTGCCGGTGCGGGCGCGCTGGGCGCGGTGTTCCCGATGGAACGCGCCGTAGATCGCGTGGAGTGCGTGTTCTATGAGAACCGCACTGCGTCGGATGGAGCGCATGGCGAGGCGTTGCCGGCGGCGTGCGCGCTTGAGGTGTTGCAGGCCGGTCAGTGGCGCAGAGTCTGCGCGGGCGTGCCGGCGTTCAATGCGCCGACGGCGTTTGAGTTTGACGCGACGGTGTGCGCGGGCGTGCGGGTGACGTTTGAGGGTGGCGCGAGCATCGCGCGGCTGTCGGCGTACAATACCTGCGCAGTGGCGGGCGTATGTGCGCGGACGCAGCCGCGCGTGGAACATATTGACGCGCTGGAGGTCAAGCTAAACAAGGAGCTGAACGGCAATGGCACGCCACTGGGCGAGCTGATTGCGAGCGTATACCGGCTGGATGCCGAGGGCGCGCTGAGCGAGCGGCTGTTCGAAGCGCGAATAGCGCCTGAAGCCATAACGCCGTATGAGGTGCTGCGCATAGCCACTCCGGGGCTGGAGCTGGTCGAAGGCGAGCGGTATGCGCTGGCGCTGGGCCAGACCGAGCGCGCGGCATCGCGCACTGAGGGCGACTACTACCGCTGGATCTGCGGGCACGCGGGCTACGAGTGCACGTTCGGCATTTATAATGAAGGCAAAACGCAGCCCAGCGACTACGACTGGGGCACGGGCTGGCTGCGGGCGATATCGGGCGAGGCTGCGACCGACCTCACGCACGACTCCGATCATGTGGGCGCGCGCTTTGGCATAGTGGGCATGGAGTGCCGCTATCAGGCGTTTGACGCGCCGCGCCAGGCCAGTCTGTTGACCGACGGGCGCATATCGGGCGAAGGCTGTGCGCCGGCGGGCGAGGTCGCGCTGACGCTGCCGGGTGAGCGCACGGTGCGCGGACTTAACGTATACGCGGTGGCCGATGCGCCGGCAGAGCTGGCTGTGCGCGCGGGCGGACGCGAGGTCGCGCGTGTGAACGGGCTAAGGCGCGGACTGAATCGAGTCGAATTCGAGGCGCAGGACTGCCGCGAACTTACGCTTGTGCTGAACGGTGAGGCGCGGCTGACCGAAGTGGAGGTGCTTGAGCGGTGAACGGGCTTACGGTGTACGCAGTGCCGCATACCCATTGGGATCGCGAGTGGTACTTCACGCGCGCGCGTTTCCAGATGATGAATGTGGACATGATGGACCGGCTGCTGGACATAATGGCGGCGCAGCCCGACTACGTGTTCCTGCTGGACGGCCAGCTGATAGCGCTGGAGGACTACTTGCGGGTGTGCCCGGAACGTGCCGGCGAGCTGCGCGAGTACATAGCACAGGGGCGACTGGCGGTAGGGCCATGGTATGTGCTGCCGGACGAGTACCTGTGCTCGGGCGAGGCGCACATACGCAACTTCATAGAAGGTACGCGGCTGGCCGACGGGCTGGGTGGGGCGATGCGACTGGGATACCTGCCCGACTCGTTCGGGCATCCGTCGCAGATGCCGCAGATAATCCGCGCGCTGGGCATGGGCGAGCTGATATTCTGGCGCGGACCGGGCCCTGAGATAGCTCATAGCGAGTTCATCTGGGAGGGTCGCGACGGCAGCCGGATACTGGCGCTGAACATGGTGTACGGCTATTCCAACGGCGCGTGCCTGCCTGCCGGCGAGGCCGAATGCACGGCGCGCCTTGACCATGAGATCGACAAGCTGGGCCGGATGTCGGCGCTGGGACTGGTGCTGATAATGAACGGTTCCGACCACATCGCGCCCGACGCCGATGCGCCGGCCAAGTTCAGGCGCTATGCACAGGCGCGCCCGGACGTCGAACTCAAGCTCCGCCCGTAGACCGAGTACGCCGCCGAGGCGCACGCGCGCGCGCAGGGCGCGCAATTGCAGCTGGCGACCGGCGAGCTGCGTTCGGGATACCGGGCGTACCTGCTGGGCGACACGCTGTCGACGCGCATGCCGCTCAAGCAGTTGCAGCGCCGCGCCGAGGTGATGCTGGAGAACCACCTGGAGCCGATGCTGACGATGTTGGACATGGCGGGGCTGAGCGCATATCCCGAGGCCAAGCTGCGGCACATGTGGCGGCTGCTGCTGGCCAACCTGCCGCACGATTCGATCTGCGGCTGCGGCGTGGATGCGGTGCACGCGGAGATGCTGGGGCGCTACGCCGAACTGGATGATTGCGCGGCTCAGGTGGAGCTGGAAGCGCGGCGCGCGCTGGGCGACGTGGCCGACGACGGCAGCGTGGCCGGTCTGCCCGTGCGCACGCAGGCCGACGAGGGCGTGGTCACGGTGTTCACTACGCTTTCGAGTGGCCGGCGCACTCAGGCGCGCGTGGTAATAGAGCGCGTTGTGCACCCGCTGAGGTACGTGGACTATGACCAGGATCAGCGGCTGCTCGAGTTCGACGGCGACGACGCTCCAGCGCATCCCACCGGCATAGTGTTCACGGCGGCGGACGGCACGGAGTTGCGCGGCGAGATAGAGTCCTGCGAGCTTTGCGACACGGTCGAGCCGAACATGTACTCCCAGCCGACGATGAACCGCTGCCTGCGCATTGTGGCGAGCTTCTGCCCGGAGTGCTTTGGCGTGGGCTGGCGGCAGTATGCGTACCGGCTCGAGTATGGCGCCAGGGCTGCACAAGGCAGCGCGGCGAGTGTGGAAAACGAGTTCTTCCGCGTGACCTGCGGCGAGGACGGCGCGCTGGATGTGCTGGATAAGCGCACCGGAGCGCGATATGACGGGTTGGCGCGTCTGGCCGACGCGGGCGACGCGGGCGACGAGTATACGTTTGACCCGATAGCCGGCGCGGCGCTGGGCATGTTGCCGGGCAGCGTACAGGTGGATGCAGCGGGCGCGGCGCTGGTCGTGCGCGGCGTGATGCGGTTGCCTGAGTCGGTGGGCGAAGTGCGGCACAGCCGGTCGGTAAATACGGTCGACTGCGCGGTGCGCGTGACTGCGCGGGCGCTGCCGGGCGTAGAGCGGGTCGACGTGCGCGTGGAGTTCGACAATCGCGCGCGCGATCACAGGCTAACGGCGCTGTTCCCGCTGGGCGCGCGCGCAGTGCGGTGCGTCAGCGACTCGCTGTTCTCGATAGACGAGCGCGCGATAGTGCGTGACGGCGGCGGCGACTGGACCGGCTGGATGGAGCGCCCCAACAACAGCTTCTTTATGAAGAACATGGCTGCGCTGACGGGCGAGGGCCGCGCGCTGGCGGTGTTTGCAAAGGGCCTGCCGCAGTTTGAAGTCGAGTGCGGCGCACAGGGCGATTCATTGCGGCTCACGTTGCTGAGGTGTGTGGGCTGGCTGTCGCGTAAGGACCTGGACAGCCGCGACGGCAACGGCGGCTGGACGCTGGCCACGCCGGGCGCACAGGAGCAGGGCATGCGCGCGTTCGAGTTCGCGATATGCCCGCATGCGGGGCTGGCCGACGCGGAGCTGTATGCGCGGGCGCTGGAGTATGTTGCGGGCGTGCACGCGGTGCAGACGGCGCGCACCCGCACCGCACTGCGGCCGGATTGCGAGGTGCTGCGCATAAGTGCGCCGGGCGTGTTCGTGTCGGCGCTAAAGCGTGCGGAGGATGGCTGCGGCTATGTGGCACGGCTGGTCAACATGACGCCGGACGCGCAGAACTGTCGCGTGGAGTGCATGCTGAGCGGCGCAATGCTGCGCAGGCTCACGGCGGATGAGCGCGAGCTGGGCGATGCGGAATCAGCGGGCACATTGGAACTCGCATTGCGGCCGTGGCAGTTCGTGACTGTGGGCATAAAGGTGCGCGGGTGAGTCGAGCGCGCGGCTTCGTCACGACGGGCAATAAGGAAGGCTACTTGTAACTCGACGCGGAAAGCACAAGCGGCGCGACAGGTCAATCACCTGCCGCGCCGCTTTTTTGAGCGCAAATCAATCGACTTGCCACTTCCATATCTGACAAAAACGCGCGGCCAACCCAACGTCGGCCGCGCCAAATGTCATTCGAAATACAGATCAGTCGTGGGGAACTCCGCCTCACAGGTTATGTTGATGCCAAGCTTGCGCAGCACGGTCTCATCGGTATGGGGCAGTATCGCGGACGAGTGTGCGTCGCAGCCTTTGAGCTTTTCGAGCTGATTGACGGCGGTCTCGACGATGGGATTTGTTGCGGCGCAGATCGACAGCGCAATCAGCACTTCCTCAAGCGTCAGCGACGTGTCATGCGCGCCCAGCAGCTGCTTCATCTTGACTATGGGCTCGAGCACTATCGGGCTGAGCAGGCGCATGCGGTCGTCTATGCCGGCGAGCGCCTTTATCGCGTTGAGCAGGCAGCCAGCCGAGGCGTTCATCAGTTCGCTGGCACGGCCGGTGATTATGCGCCCGTCGTCGAGCTCTATCGCCAGCGCCGGGAAGCCGCTCAGGCGGGCCTTGTCCAGCGCGGGCTGAACGACGCGCCGCATCACGGTCGTCAGGCCCATCTGCTTCATTATCATGTTTATGCGGGCCAGCGTGTCCTCGTCGGCCAGGCCGGTCTTGAAGTCCTGGCAGATGTGGTAATAGCGGCGTATGACCTCCTGACATGCGGCTTCGCGCACCACCTCGTCGTCGGTTATGCCGTAGCCGGCCATGTTCACGCCCATGTCGGTGGGGGACTTGTACAGGTCCTTGCCGCCGGTTATGCGCGAGAGTATCGCGCGCAGTATCGGGAACACCTCGATGTCGCGGTTGTAGTTGACGGCGGTGGTGCCGTACGCCTCCAGGTGGAACGGGTCGATCATGTTGACGTCCTTGAGGTCGGCTGTCGCGGCCTCATAGGCCAGGTTGACCGGGTGCTTGAGCGGCAGGTTCCATATCGGGAAGGTCTCGAACTTGGCGTAGCCGGCCTTGACGCCGCGCTGATGCTCGTGATAGAGCTGGCTCAGGCATGCGGCGAGCTTGCCCGAGTTGGGGCCGGGCGCAGTGACGACCACCAGCGGCCGCGTGGTCTCGACGTAGGGATTGGAGCCGAATCCGCGCGGCGAGCATATCGTATCCACCTCGGTGGGGTAGCCCTCGACCGGGTGGAACAGGTACGCGCGCATGCCGCGCATCTCGAGCTTGTGCTTGAATGCGAGCGCGGCGCGCTGGCCGGTGTAGCGGGTGATTATCACGCTGGTCACGGTCAGGCCGCTCATGCGCAGGTTGTCTATCAGCCTGAGCACGTCCATGTCGTAGGTTATGCCCAGGTCGGCGCGGATCTTATTGGCCTCTATGTCTGCGGCGTGTATGCAGATTATTATTTCGGCCTTGTCGGCGAAGTTCTGCAAAAGGCGCAGCTTGGCGTCAGCGTGGAAGCCTGGCAGCACGCGCGCAGCGTGGTAGTCGTCGAACAGCTTGCCGCCGAACTCAATGTAGAGCTTGTTGTCGAACTTGCTCATGCGCTCGAGTATGTGTTCCATCTGTTTTTTGACGTATAGCTCGTTGTCAAAACCGATCTTCATCCGTGCGCCCTCCGCATATCAAAAAAATCAACTACCTTTAAGCATAGCACACTTCCGGATGTATGTCGCGCTTATTTGAGTAAAAGTTGGATTCTGCGTTCAAAACGGCTCAGAGGCCGGAGGACATGTTTACGGCGGCGCGGCGCATGGATGACGGAATCCTTAACTTTCAGAGCCTGCGCTCGTAGTAGCATGACGGCACGCCGCCTTCCTCAAACGAATCAGCAAGCGCAAAACTGTTTTTTTCGAGCACGCGCCTTGACGCGCGGTTGTGGTTGTATGTGAACGCGCCGACGGAGTTGATGAGCGGATACCTGTGTGCGACCTCGAGCAGGAACATGTCCAGCGCGTGCGTGGCGACGCCCCTGCCCCAACAGGACTTGTCGAATATGCAGAAGCTCAGCATGCACTGCGGCTGTGCGGACGCGTCGATGCAGTATATCCATATGTCGCCGACATAGCGGCCGTCGACGTATATCGTCCGGCCAAAGCTGGTAGCGCCGGGCAGCAGCGACGCGTTGTAGTTGGCCATGGCGGCTTCCTGTGTAAAGACGCTCCGGGGGAGCATGCGGTCTATGTCTGGGTCGTTGGTACGTTCAAAGTATGTCTTAACGTCATCCGGCGTACGCGCGTTCAACTGTATGCGCATGTGTTTTATACCTCCTGTGGTGCGGGCGCTGGTCATGATATCGTTATTATATCACATGCGGCGCGGGCCGGCTATACCCGTGTTTTGGCATATGTGCGCTTTACTGGAGCCGGACATGACGAGGGGCGTCGCCGCGTACATCTGTCCTGCGGCGACGCCCCGAATATTGCCGGGTCGTTCAGTCCTGTATGCTGTCCAGCACGAACTCGTACAGCGCGAAGTACTCGCCGCTGCCGCTGCCCATCTGGAGGGCGCGCGTGGTGGTTGATGCGCCCAGGTTTATGTACATGTTGGCGTTGCGGTCAAGGCCCGCCGGGTCGGTGAAGGCCTTTAAGCTGTACAGGCCGAAGTTGGACGCGGTGAGCGGGTTGGCAGTGAAGTTCTCCACTATGTAGGGCCAGTTTTCAATGGCGTTAAGCGTCGTTCTGGCGACCGCCTTGCTGCCCGCCATGCCCTCAAAGCGCTGGCCTATCGCGTCCATGTATGCGCTAAACGCGTCAAAGTCGGCCAGGCTCTCTATCAGGCGCACGCCTATGAGCAGATCCTTGCCCGTGCCGTCCGCGCCGGTGGGCATGTACTCGAATATCAGCTGCGCGCTCGCGCCGCTTCCGCTCAGCGCGGAGGGATACTCAAACTCGACCACGGCGCGGCAGCCCGGCTCGCTTGGCGCTACCGGTCCGGCGATTATAAGCCGATAGTCTCCGTCCTCAAGCCCGAACGCGGCCAGCGCGTCGTCAAAGGTCGTGAACCACGGCAGGAAGTCGAACTGGTACTCGGCCGCCTCGAGCGGCGCGGTCATGTCCAGCGCCTCGGGCGCGGCGGGCGGCGCAGCGTCAGCCAGCACGCTCAGCGGCAGCAGCAGCGCCAAGAGCACCGCAACCAGCAGCGTCATTCGCTTCATGTTGAAACACCTCCCCATGTTTCGCAGTTGCATGCGCGGCCTGTGACCGCGCAAAACTCCTTCAATATCATTATACCATTGCACTGCTGCGCAAGTCAACATATTTGCACGAGCAACAAAACTCAATATTCAAATTTTGAACACCCAACGCCGCCAATCAAGTCGCAGTGCGGATGGCGTAGAGCCGATAGCGTCAGGTCGCATCGCAAGGTGAACGTCCGATTGCCAAAAAGCAGAGGAGCCGGGCATGAAAAGCAGCCCGGCTCCTGAATGAGCGGATACATGTAATCTATGTCAGTTGCGCGATCATTATTTTTTGGTATCCCCGTGCGCCTTGATCTGGTCGTTGAGCAGGTTGATGTTGCCGCAACCCAGGGTAATGGCCAGGTCGCCGGGCTGCCAGTGAGCGCGCAGGAACGCCTCGGCGTCGTCGAACGTGGGCGTATGGTCGACCGTCAGGCCGCGCGCGCGCATAGGCTCGAGCAGCATCTCGGTGCGGATATCGCCGGGATCCTTTTCACGCGCGCCGTATATGTCGGTTATCAGCACGTGGTCCACGCCGTCAAAGCACTCGACGAACTCGTTGAACAGGTTCTTGGTGCGCGAGTAGGTGTGCGGTTGCCAAATGGCCCAGAGCGTTTTGTGGGGCTGCTTCATGGCGACGCTCAGCACGTTGCGTATCTCGGTGGGATGGTGGCCGTAGTCGGTGTACACGGCGACGCCGTCGGTGGTGCTGGTCAGCTCGAAGCGGCGGTGCACGCCGGTGAAGTGGCCCAGTGTCTCGGCGACCAGATGCGAATCCAGCCCCAGCGTGTACGTGCACGCCAGCACTGCCAGCGCGTTTATCAGCATATACTCGCCGGGCACCTGGAGCCTGAGCTCGGTCATCGGCTGGCCAAACAGCATTACCTGGCAGCGCGCGCGGCCCAGCTCGTCGTAAGTCACGTTCTCGGGGTAGACGTCGTTTTCATCGCTCAGGCCGAACGATATTATGTTGCACTCGACCTCGTTCATTATGTCGCGCACGTGCTCATCGTCGCCGCAGCCTATCAGGTAGCCGTCCTCGGGTATCTTGGCGGCGAACTCGGCGAACGCTGCCAGCAGGTTCTCAAACGTGCCATAGCAGTCCAGGTGATCGGGTTCGATGTTGAGCATTATCGCGTGGGTCGGGTCAAAGTGCAGGAAGCTCCGGTTGAATTCGCACGCCTCGGCCACGAAGCACTCGTGTCCGCCCACCAGCGTGCTGCCGCCCAGCGCGGGCAGTTCGCCGCCTATGTGCACTGTGGGATTGGTGTTCAGCTCCCAGAGCGACTGCGCCAGCATTGCCGAGGTCGTGGTTTTGCCGTGGGTGCCGCACACGTTTACGGCGCGCTTGTAGCCCTGCATCAGCTGGCCCAGCAGCACCGCTCGTTCCATCTCGGGTATGCCCAGTTCGCGTGCGCGCACGCGTTCGCAGTTGTCGGAAGCTATCGCCGCGGTGTATACCACCAGGTCGGCGCCCTCCACGTTTTCGGGCCTGTGGCCTATCATTATGCCTATGCCGCGCGCCGCCAGCGCGCGGGTCTTGTCGGACTCATCGCGGTCCGAACCGGTCACCCGGCAGCCCTTCTGCGCGAGCATCTGCGCCAGTCCCGACATGCTCGAGCCGCCTATGCCTATCATATGTACGCGCTTTTTTGCGCCGTCCGCGGCCTGTCCGCCGATGAAATCATTTATATGTAAAGCCAATACTTTTCACACCTTTCATAAAAGTGCGCACCTGCTTTTTGCCGGTTTTTGCGCCGGGATTGGTTGTGCTACTATTATACGCTCCCTGCGCGCTCCACCGCAATATACTGCCTCGGATTTTTGTCGGGCATACAGGTAAAATACTCGTTGTGTGTGCGTAAATATGCAATTTGGCACTGGATTATTTGACAAAAGTGAATTATAATAGCTCCATATGACACGAACATTCGGGTTTTGTCGGATGTCAAGGAGATGCAGAGCAATGGAGCGAATAAAGCGCAACGAGCGCATAGCGGCGATGGTACAGGTGCTGACGGCGGCGCCGAACCGCGTATTCACGCTGGGACACTTCTGCCAGATGTTTTCGGCGGCCAAGTCGACGATAAGCGAGGACATAGACATACTCCAACGCAGCCTGGACATGTTTGGGCTGGGCACGATAGAGACGGTGACGGGAGCGGCCGGGGGCGTCAGGTACCGGCCGGCATACGACTCAAAGCGGTCGCGGGAGTTCCTGGAGGGGATATGCGAGCGGCTGTCGGACCCGTCGCGGGTGCTGCCGGGCGGCTTTTTGTACATGGCGGACATACTGGCGGATCCGGCGGTGGTGTGCCGGATGGGCGAGATATTGGCGTCGTACTTTTACGCGAGCAACCCGAGCGTGGTCATAACGATGGAGACGATGGGCATACCGGTGGCGATGGAGACGGCGCGCATACTGGGCGTGCCGCTGGTGATAGCGCGGCGCGACAGCAAGGCATATGAAGGTTCGGCGGTCAAGATAAACTACACCGCGGGCTCAAACGGCGGCATAGAGACCATGAGCCTGAGCCGGCGCGCGGTCACGGCGGCGCAGCGCGCGCTGATAATCGACGACTTCATGAAGGGCGGCGGCACGATACGCGGCATGAACGACCTGATGCGCGAGTTCGACGTGGAGGTCGTGGGCATGGGCGTGGTGATGAGCACGTCCACGCCCGAAAAAAAGCGAATCGACGGCGTGCACGCGCTGCTGATACGCCAGGACGTGACCGAGGGACGGCCCACCGTCGTGACGCCCGCCGAGTGGATCTGACGCATATCGCGGGGCTGGCAGGCGCGGCTCAGTGCGCGGGCATTGAGCTGCGCCTTATTTGGCGCAGTGGGCGGCAATGCGCAGTGGGCGGCAAAGCGTGGTGAGCGGCAAAGCGTGGCGGGCGGCAAAGCGCGGCGGGCGGCAAAGCGCAGCGAGCGGCAATGTGCAGCGGGCGGCACAGCGCAGTGAGCGGCAATGCGCGGCGAGCGGCACATCGCAGTGAGCGGCAATGCGCGGCGGGTGGCAAAGCGTGGTGAGCTATCTGGTGCAGTTCGCGCTCGGCGTTCTGGCGCTTTTTGCAATGCACGTCTGACGGCAATGCGCAGTGAGCGGCAATGCGCGGCGGGCAGCAAAGTGCGGTGGGCGGGCAAAGCGCGGCGAGCGGCAATGCGCGGCGGGCAGCAAAGCGCGGCGAGCGGCACAGCGCGGCGGGCGGCACAGCGTGGCGGGCGGCACAGCGCGGCGGGCGGCAAAGCGCGTCTGACGGTAAAGCGTGGCGGGCGGCAATGTGTGTCTGGCAGCAATGCGCAGTGAGCGGCACAGCGCGACGAGCGGCAAAGTGCGGCGGCACCAGGGCACAGCGTGTGATAAGGCTTCGCTCGACGGGACGACTCGCCAATGTTGACATCAGAATCCGCGATATGGTAATATGATCCGGTATTATATTTGCAGGGACGTCCTGGGTAGCTGTTTGAAAGTTTAAATTCAATCGATCTATGAGGTGATCTTTATGTTGGTTTGGGCGGAGAATATCGCAAAGCAGATAATCGCCCGTAGACCCGACAAGGATGAGTATGTGTGCGCCGCGGGCATCAGTCCGTCCGGTTCGATTCATATCGGCAATTTCCGCGATATTGCCACCAGTTACTTTGTGGTTCAGGCGCTGCGCGGCATGGGCAGGAAGGCCCGACTGCTGTTCAGCTGGGACGAGTTTGACCGGCTGCGCAAGATACCGGTGAACGTTGCCAGCGTTCGCGGCGACATGGAGCAGTATGTGGGTATGCCATATGTGGATGTGCCGAATCCGTTTGGCGACGCCCTGGGCGCAAAGACCTACGCCGGGTACTTTGAGCAGGAGTTCATGGACTCGGTCAACGCCTTCGGCATCGACATGGATTACCGCTATCAGGCCAGCATGTACCGCAGCGGCAAGTACACCGATATGATACTGAAGGCCATCGCCCGGCGCAGGGAGATCTACGACATACTGTCGCGCCACCGCACTCAGCCGGCCACCGAGGCGGAGCGGAACGAGTTTTACCCCGTGAGCATATACTGCGCCCACTGCGGTCGCGATACCACACGTATAGTATCAATATCCGAAGACAATACCGTCGCGGAATACGAGTGCGCCTGCGGTCACCATGCCAGTTTTGATTTCAAATCGGATTTTAACTGCAAGCTCAACTGGAAGATAGACTGGCCCATGCGCTGGATGTATGAAGGCGTCGACTTTGAGCCCGGCGGCAAGGATCACGCCGCTCCGCATGGCAGCTATGATACCAGCAAGGATATTTCCCGGGAGATATTCGGATATGAGCCGCCGCTGTTCCAGGGCTATGAGTTCATCGGCATACGGGGCACCACGGGCAAGATGTCCGGCTCGTCCGGACTCAATCTAACCCCCGGCGCGCTGCTGAAGATCTATCAGCCTGAGGTCATACTGTGGCTATATGCCAAGACTGAGCCGATGAAGGCATTTGACTTCTGCTTTGACGATGGCATATTGCGCCAGTACGGCGAGTTCGACCGCATGCTGACCCGGTATAACGAGGGCACTGCCGACGATGCGGTCAAAGCCATTATGGATTCCTGCCTGATCCGCGGCCGCAATGTCCAGCCGGTTCCGATGAACCTGCTGATACAGATAGGCTCTGTGGTCAACTTTGACGTACCGCTGCTGGAGGCCGTGCTCAGGAAAAACGGCACTCCTTACACATACGACCAGTTCAAGGATAGACTGGATCGCGCCAGGTACTGGCTGGAGGTCTGCGCGCCCGATCAGGTATACCGCCTGCGCTCCGTGAGAAACTGGGAGGTCTACAATTCTCTGGAGGCAGACCAGCAGCGCGAGATAGACCGGCTTTGCGCCAATCTGAAGGCGCGCGACTACACGCTTGACGAATTGAACGCTATGATCTACGCCATTCCGCTGGATGTGCGCCAGGCGGACGTTGGCGACAAGGAGAAGAAAAAGCTCCAGACCACTTTTTTCAAAAATGTGTACCGCCTGCTGCTCGGGCGCGAGCAGGGGCCGCGCCTGTACCTGTTCCTGGATACGTTGCGCAAGGATGACTATCTCAATCTGCTTGACTTCTCGTATCCTCAGACCCAGCAGGAGATCGACGCTGAACTCAAGAGCAACGCCCCGGATGAGCCCGAAGTGGAAGAACAGGCGGTCGAGTATGGCGACCCGGATCCCGTGCAGGATTTCAAGCCCGTCATCTCGCTGGAGCAGTTCAACGCCATCGATCTGCGCGTGTGCAAGATATTGAAGTGCCAGGAGATCCGCAAAGCCCGGGTCAATTATAAGCTCACGCTGTTTGACGGAAAGGATAAGCGCACCATCGTCTCCAGCCTCAAGGACTACTACAAGCCCGAACAGCTGGAGGGCCGCAAGATAATCGTCATTGCCAATCTGGCGCCGGCGCGCCTGACCGGCGTAAAGAGCGAGGGAATGCTGCTGGCTGCGACCAACAACGCCTGCGGCTGCAAGGTCATATTTGTGGACGACAGCGTCCCTGAGGGCACCATGATACGCTGACAAAGCGACTGAATCCAGGTTGAGGTTTGGAACCGTGCGATTCCAAACCTCAACTTCTTTGGCGCGTTCAGTCCGCCCAGGCCGATTGACTCTCGGGCAGACCGCGCGACAGCCTGCCAAGGCCGCGGCATAAGCCGGATGCTTGTTCGGGCGCATGGCGCGGACATGCAGGTCAAAGCGCCGCGCCGCTTGACGCGGGTGTGCGCGCCGTACGCCCTTGACTGCGGCGCGATTGCCTGATGCCGCCACAGGCCGTTGCGGTTGGCGCTCACCGCTGTCGCGCGCAATTCTAATACGGCTCTAATTGCGCGTGGGCGGGGTTTGTGGTATCATTTAATTGCGGGCGTGGCGGGATGCTTTGCGCGGTCAGACGCGCGGGCCGGTATGGCGTCCGGTATGTATATTTGATGCATGAAAACGCGGTATTTGGCGCGCATCAGTTGACGCGAAACGCGCAGAATATTACAATACTGGTATCGATACGGCATGACGGAGGGTTACAGCATGGCAAAGGCTGGATATCGGGACAAGCGGATCAGGCCGTTATGGCCTATATACGCATCGGGCGTGACTTTTTTGATATACAGCGCGTTTGCGCCGATATATAAGACCTCGCACTTTGCGATAGCGTGCGTGCTGGCGCTGGCGGTGTACCTGCTGGGGACGTTCAAGTCGCCGGCAAAGGTCGAGCAGGTCGAAGTCGAGGTCAAGACCGGCGACAGCGACGCCGACGGCGTGATAGCCCGCGGCCGCGAGACCACGGCCCGGCTGCGCGCGACGCTTGAGCGCATAACCGATCCGGAGCTGAAGACCTACGTGGCCCGCACCGAGCGCGCGCTGACTCAGATGGTCGACGTAGTCGCGCAGACGCCGGCCAAGGCCGCGATAGTCAAGCGCTTTATAAACTACTATCTGCCCACGATAATGAAACTGCTGGATGCGTACGACCGGCTGTGCGAGGCCGGTCAGGCGCAGACCATGAACGCCACGCTGCAATCGATCGAGGACAGCATGGAGAACGTGGCGCGCGCCACCGAGCGCCAGCTCAGCAATATGTTCGAAGACGAACAGCTGGACATATCCACCGACATAGAGGTGCTGGAGACGCTGCTCAAGTCGGACGGCCTGCTGGACGACGATCCGTTTGACAGCCGCGCGAAGACCGCTGAGCAGCGCGGCGATTCGAGGAGGAATTGATTATGACTGATTTTCCCAAGCTGGTGCTGCCCGGCGACGAAAAGGCCCAGACCGCGCCCGAGTCGCGCGACGCCGAACTGGAGGCCGCGCGCGCGGCGATGAACGCGGAGCTTGAACTGCGCGCGGCGGGCACAGCGGTGCCGCAGGCTGCGCCGGTCGATTTTGCGCCGCGCGGGTCTGCGACGCCTACGCTCACGCTGAATACCCAGGCGCCCATCGCTCCGGCCCCGGCCGAGGAGACCCGCATACCCGAGGTCAAGCTCTCGCCCGAGGAGCAGCAGGTCGTCGAGGAGTTCGCTAATCGCATCGATATAACCGATTCGAGCCTGATACTGGGCTACGGCGCGGCGGCGCAGCAGAAGATATCCAAGTTCACCGAGAGCGCGCTGGACAAGGTGCGCACGCACGACCTGGGCGAGGCCGGCGAGCTGATGACGCAGCTGATGGGCCAGCTCAAGGGCTTCACCGACGAGGAGCCGCGCGGGTTCTTTGGCATGTTCCGCAAGGCGCAGTCGCAGGTCGAGCTGATGAAGGCGCGCTATGACGGCGTGCAGGCCAACGTCGACAAGATATGCGACGCGCTGACCGGCCACCAGATACAGCTGATGAAGGACATAGCGATGTTCGACAAGATGTACGAGGCCAACCTGGACTACTACCGGGAGCTGTCGATGTACATCGAGGCGGGCCGCCTGAAGCTCCGCCAGACGCGCAACGAAGTGCTGCCCGAGTTGCAGCGCCGCGCGAGTCAGACCGGCCTTATGGAGGACGCCCAGGCCGCCAACGACCTGGCCAATATGTGCGGGCGCTTTGAGAAGAAGCTGTTCGATCTGGATCTGACGCGCAACATATCGATACAGATGGCGCCCCAAATCCGCCTGCTGCAGAATAACGACCAGCAGATGGCCGAAAAGATACAGTCCACGCTGGCCAACACGATACCGCTGTGGAAGAACCAGATGGTGCTGTCGCTGGGGCTGGAGCATTCCCGCCAGGCGATGGAGGCCCAGCGCGCCGTGACCAACATGACCAACGAGCTGCTGCGCAAAAACGCCGACACGCTCAAGATGGGCTCGATAGAGACCGCCAAGGAGGCCGAGCGCGGCATAGTGGACATAGAGACGCTCAAATATACCAACCAGTCGCTGATAAACACGCTGGACGAGGTGCTGCGCATTCAGCAGGACGGCGCGCAAAAGCGCCAGAACGCCGAGCGCGAACTGCGCCAGATAGAGGGCGAACTCAAGCAGAAGATGCTCGAGATGCGCGGCTGAGCACGGATGAACGGGCAGGAGGCAGACAATGAAGAAACAGGGCGGCGCGGGCAGGACGCACGTGAGCCGGCGGGGCGCGGCGCTGATATTCGTGGCGGTATGCGTGATATTTTCGCTGCTGGTGCTGGGCGGAGCCAAGCTGGCGGCGCTGCGCGCGGATGTGACGGCGGCATACGATGGCGCCACGGGCAGCATAGTGGACGACATGCGCCTGCACAATGAGAATGCATACAACATACTTACCGTGGCGCGGCGGTTGCTGGGCGATGAAGACGCAGACGTCAGGGAACTGGACGCGGCGTACCGTGAGATAAACGGCGCGTCTACGCCGAGCGCGCTCTACGCGGCCGATCAGCGCATCGACGCCGCCGTGATAACGCTGGTGGGCAAGCTGAATGACTACGGTATGAACGAGAAGGACACCCGGCTGGTCGCCGCTGAGAAATCCAGCATGGATTCGCAGGATATGATAGTCGCGCGCAGCGACTACAATGCGCGCGTGGCCGAATACGAGGCGGTGGTGAGCGGCTTCCCGGCAAACCTGATAGCGCTGATGCGGGGATTGGGCGCGCCGGAATACTACCGGTAGGCGCGCGTAAGATTTATGAGGAGCGATGTGGATATGAGGGCCTGTGCGGTGCTGCGCCGGGGGATGGCGGCGCTGCTGGCGCTGATGTTGGCGCTGATCGCATGTGCGCTGCCGACCGGCGCGCTGGCGGCGATAGACGTCGTCGAGAAACCCGAGCAGATATATGTGGCCGACTATGCGGGCGTGCTCGATGCCGACGTGCAAAAGCATATGCTCGAAGCCTCCGAGTCGCTGTACCAGCAGACCGGCGCGCAGATAGTCGTGGTCACGGTCAACTTCATAGGCGACAACAACATTTCCGACTATGCATACGAGCTGTTCAACCAGTGGGGCATAGGCGGAATGGACGAAAACAACGGCGTGCTGCTGCTGATGGTAATAGGCGCGGAGAAGTACTGGTGCCTGCAGGGCGAGGGCATCCAGAGCAGCCTGCCCACCAGCACGATTAAGGCGCTGTTGGACGAGTATCTGGAGCCGGACTTCGCCGCGCAGCGCTATTCTGACGGCGCGCTGAAGTTCTACGACGCGCTGTACGCGCGGCTGGAGCAGATATACAACGTCGATGGCGATGCATATGATTACGACTGGAACTCGGGCAGCTATGGCGGCGATTGGGAGTATGACGGCGATGCCGGCCGCCGCGACTCGGGCGGTGGACTGTTCGGGTTTATAGGCGGCATAATCGGCTGGGCGTTCGGACTGGTGCGTGGCCTGTTGGGCGCGGTGTTCGGGCTGGCCGGTGGACTGATAGGAACGGTGTTCAGTATGGCAGGAATTGTAATCATAATAATACTTGTGATAATATTTGGCATGTTCAGGCCGCGCGGGCCGAGGGGGCCGCGTGGACCCTGGGGCGGCGGTGGGCACTGGCACAGGCCGCCGCGTCCGCCACGGCCGCCACGGCCGCCGATGCCTCCGTTTGGCGGGCATGGGCCTTACCACGGTGGGTTTGGCGGGCCGAGGCCGGGTCCGGGGCCGAGGCCGGGTCCGGGACCGCGTCCGGGTGGCTTTGGCGGCGGCAGGCCGGGCGGATTTGGCGGCGGTCGTCCGGGTGGTTCGGGCGGCGGTCGATCCGGCGGTGGTCGGCCGAGCGGATTTGGCGGCGGCCGCACGCGCGGCGGCGGCGCAGGGCGCGGCTGAGCGCGTTTGGCATGCGCAACCCAAAGATGTCAATGAATGCGGGCGGGCTGGCGAGAGCGCTGGCCCGCTTTTCATGTTGACAGGGCCAATATTGCGCCGGTATGTCGGGACTGCCGGCAAGTCCGAATATGGCAATTCTGCCTGCCGAGGCAGCAGAACCATCTAGACTCAGAGGCAGCAGAAACGTAGATACTCATAAGAGCGGCCGGCGCATAAAGATGGGGCAAGCGCAAGAATACTCTGGCGACTTGGCGGCTCCGGTATTTGCCGGCGGCATTGGGGGCTGGCGAGAGCGCCGGCACGTCATTTGTGGTGTGGCGCCGACAGATGTGAACCGGCGGTTTGGCGGCGGGACGCAGAGTGGGTTGCCGGACTGCTGTGCGCTATGATGGCCGGGGCTGTGCTCTGATAGTGCCGCAATGTGCGCGGCCGTGACGCGGCTGGCCGGCGGGCGGCTTGCCGCTGGCGTGCCGAGTCGATGCCGGCACAGATCGCCGCTGTCAGCGGATCGGAGTTGAACCTTTGGCTGAGCGCATTGCGTTTTGCGCCAAGGCAAGGCCGCTGTAATGTGCGACAATTGGCGCGCACAGCGCAAAGCATGGCCGAGGACGGAAAAAAATGAAAAAAAGTCGCACTCGGGGGTTGACAAATGTGAGCGGGTAGTGTATAATACTACTCGTCGCCTCGGTAAATGGTGCGAGGGAGCATAGCTCAGTTGGGAGAGCATTTGCCTTACAAGCAAAGGGTCACAGGTTCGAGCCCTGTTGTTCCCATCATACAACTTCTTGTGGCCAAGTAGTTCAGTTGGTTAGAATGCCAGCCTGTCACGCTGGAGGTCGAGGGTTCGAGCCCCTTCTTGGTCGTTTGTGCCTCGGTAGCTCAGATGGTAGAGCAGGAGACTGAAAATCTCCGTGTCGGTGGTTCGATTCCGCCCCGCGGCATTTGTTTTCGGCGTGTGACCTTTGGCGCCGGAAATTCTGCGGTAGTAGCTCAGTGGTAGAGTGCCACCTTGCCAAGGTGGATGTCGCGAGTCCGAATCTCGTCTACCGCTCCATTTCCCTTGGCGCCATAGCCAAGCGGTAAGGCAAGGGTCTGCAAAATCCTCATTCCCCGGTCCGATTCCGGGTGGCGCCTCTGAGAAGCTGGATGTAAATCCGGCTTTTTTGTTTTGCCTGAAATCGGCCTGATAGGATGTTAAACGAGGACGGCCGCTGTGATGCGGATTTACGTTTACACGCGCCGCGCGCATGTGCTATACTTGCTATGATAGGGGCGGTGCATGTTGTAATGCCTGTGGGTATAAAAACCGCCGGCTATGACCAAAATTAATCAAAACCGCCGGATCCCAGGCGGGGAAAAGGACGGCGATACGATGGCGCAATCCAACGCGCAGGGCTTCTTTGCGCAGGTATGGGCGTTGGTCGAGCGCATACCACCCGGGCGCGTGGCCAGTTACGGTCAGCTTGCGCTGATGCTGGGGCGGCCGGGCGGCGCGCGAATTGTGGGTTGGGCGATGCGCGCCTGCCCGGACGGCGTGCCGTTCCAGCGCGTCGTGCGCGACGATGGCTCCATCGCCGGCGGCGACTATGCGCCGCTGCGCCGGGCGCTGCTGGAGAGCGAGGGCGTGCCTATGCTGGCAGATGGTCGCGTAGACATCGCCCATTGCCGCTGGGATGGGCGTTGATACAGGAGGATGTTATGCCTGACGATGTACGAATGCCGCAAGATATACAGATGCCCGATGGCAATCTGTTCATGGTGTGCGAGCGCGTAGAGCGCGGCGCATTTGGCGCATTGCCGCGCGGCGTCGAGCTGCGCTGCTGCCGCCATGACGAGCTGGACCTGTGGAAAGCTATGCACTTCGACCTGCCCGAGACCGCGCGCGAGTTCAAGCCATATATGGACGAGTATTTTGAGCGCGTATATGCGCCGCACGGCGAGCTGTTCTTTGAAAGGTGCCGGTTTGCGTGCGTGGACGGCGCGCCGGTGGGCACGTGCTTTGTGTGGAAGGCGTATGGGCGCGTAAATACGGTGCACTGGTTCAAGGTGCTGCGCGCATACGAGGGCCGGGGCATAGGACGCGCGCTGTTGACCGATGTGTTGAGCGCGCTGGGGCCGGACGACATGCCGGTATGCCTGCACACGCAGCCGTCCAGTTATCGCGCGATAAAGCTCTATACCGATTTCGGCTTCAAGTTCATAACCGACCCGGCAGTCGGCGCGCGCGTAAACGACCTGGAGCGCGCACTGCCGGCGTTGAAGCAGGTCATGCCGGCTCAAGCGTATGCGGCGCTGGGGTTTGCGCGCGCGCCTAAGGCGCTGCTGGACGCCGCCGCGGGCGAGCAGTTCTCTGAGTTCTAATGCGCGGGAGGTGTGCAAAGTGATAACCGTATTCAACCGCGCAGAACTGGCGGTCACATATTCCGAGCGTCAGCGGGACAAGCTGCTTGCGGCGCTGGTGCGCGCCGGCATAGGCTGCAAGCTGCGCCAGCGCCGGGGCGCGAACGGCGAAGCCGAATTCACGCTGTACGTGAATCGCGCCGATCTGGACGCTGCGCGCGCCGCCGTGGCCGACCTGAGCGCATTATTCGCCAAATATCTTTAAAACATTCGCCCGCACGACACAAAGTCGCCACCGGAATGCAATAGAATGATGAAAGCATCTGTTTATGGAGGCGCTGTATGGACAGGATATATAAGCTGCTCGCCAAGTATCGCGAGCAGGTGATGTACATAGTGTTCGGCGGGCTGACGACGCTGGTTAACATAGTCGTATACTACGTCGTCAACAGTGTAATGGGCCTGGCGACGGTGCCGTCGACGGCGCTGGCTCAGGTATTGGCGGTGCTGTTTGCGTACGTCACCAATCGCCGGTACGTGTTTCGCAGCCGGACTGTGGGCGCGGCGGCGCTGCTGCGCGAGATGGGCTCGTTCTTTGCGTGTCGCGCGGTGTCGTTCTTTCTGGACATAGGCATCATGTGGCTGACTGTGGACATGTTGGGCTGGCCGAATATGGTGATGAAGATAGTCAGCAATGTGATAATAATCGTAGTCAACTACCTGGCCAGCAAGCTGTTCATATTCAACAAGGGGGAGAGCAAGTGAACGCAAAGCCGAGCGTACTGTCGGTGATAGTGCCCTGCTTCAACGAGCAGGAGTCATTGCCGCGCTTTTACGAGGCGATCTGTGCGGCGGCGCGGGAGCTGCCCGAACTTGAGTTTGAACTGCTGTTCGTGGACGACGGCTCCAGCGACGATACGCTGGAAATCATGCGCCGGTTGCGCCAGAGCGACCCGCGCGTGCGGTACCTGAGCTTTTCGCGCAACTTCGGCAAGGAAGCGGCGCTGCTGGCGGGGTTCGAGCACGCGACCGGCGAGCTGCTGACGGTTATGGACGCCGATCTGCAGGACCCGCCCGCGCTGCTGCGCACGATGTACGAGGCGATAGTGAACGAGGGCTATGACGTCGTGGCCACGCGCCGCAGTACCCGGCGCGGCGAACCGCCGGTGCGCTCGGCGTTTGCGCACTGCTTTTACTGGTTGATGCGCCGCATGTCGCGCGCCGACATAGTCGACGGCGCACGCGATTTCAGAATGATGCGGCGGTGCGTGCGCGACGCGATAGTGTCGATGGGCGAGTACAACCGGTTCTCAAAGGGAATATTCGGCTGGGTGGGCTTCAAGACAAAGTGGCTCAGCTATGAGAACATAGAGCGCGTTGCCGGCAAGACCAAGTTTTCATTTTGGAAACTGTTCAAGTACTCGATAGAGGGCATACTGGCCTTTACGATAGCTCCGCTGGCGCTGGCGCTGATATGCGGCGTACTGCTGACAGTGGCGAGCGTGGCGCTGGCGATAGGCCTGGGCGTGTACGCGTGCGCCAGCGGCGCGGGCTTTTCAGCGCTGGGCGGATTGTGCAGCCTCATAATGTTTGTGGGCGGGCTGCAGCTTATCGCGATAGGCATAGTCGGTCAGTATCTGGGAAGGCTATACCTTGAAGGCAAACACCGACCGGTGTACATACTGCGCGAGACCGAGCAGGGCTTGTGCGAGTAGCGCGTGCTGGCGCGAGCTGTCGGGAGTGGCAAAGTGGCCGCTCCTTTTTTGTTGCTCCAGCTCCGAAAACTAACAGGTATGCCACCCCGATATGAGCGGCGGGCGCGTCGGTGGCGTGGACGGCACCATGGAGGTTATAATGCCCCCCCCGATATGAGCGGCAAGCGCATGGGCGGCGCGGACGGCACCACGGAGGCTATAATGCCACCCAGATATGAGCGGCGGGCGCGTGGGCAGCGCAGACGGCACCATGGAGGTCATAATACCACCCAGATATGAGCTGCAGGCGCGTCGGCAGCGCAGACGGCACCATGGAGGTTATAATGCCCTCAGATATGAGCGGTGAGTGCATCAGCAGCGTAGACGGCACCACGGAGGTTATAATGCCACTCCGATATGAGCGGCAAGCGCATCAGCAGCGCGGACGGCGCCACGGAGGTTATAATGCCACCCAGATATGAGCGGCGGGCGTCTACCGCGCCGGCGTCGATGAGCGTTGCCATTTGCGCGCTGCCGATGGCTGCGCGGCGGTTTATATCGAGCCGACTCTGTCGCGCTGCCTGCGCGGCGCCGGCTCGGGCGGCAATGCCTGTCCGTGCAGCAATGTCAGGGGCGCCAATGCCATCTGCCGCCCATATCCGCCAAAATCTGCGCTGGCACGCAGCATTTGGCGCTCAAATTCGCGCCGGGGCGTCAATTTAATGCAAAATTTCACTCAAATCGGGCGCGTCATAAAGGATTTTTGACGGGATGCGTGGTATATATCTTATATAAGAGCGGCGGCGTGGCAGCGCGCCGCATGGGGGCGATGGCGGTGGAGATACGCGAAGAACTCGAACAGCTTGAGCATCGGATACTCTCGCCGCGCGCGTGCTTTGCCGACTCAAGTCGCGGGCGCGAGCGGCCTATGGAGCCATGCCCGCTGCGCACCGCGTTTCAGCGCGACCGCGACCGCATAGTGCACTGCAAATCGTTCCGCCGGCTCAAGCACAAGACGCAGGTGTTCCTGGCGCCGCAGGGCGACCACTACCGCACGCGACTCACCCATACGCTGGAGGTGTCGCAGATCGCCCGCACTATGGCGCGCGCGCTCAGGCTCAACGAGGACCTGACGGAGGCGATAGCGTTGGGCCATGACCTGGGCCATACTCCGTTTGGGCACATGGGCGAGCGCACGCTGAATTCGCTCAACCCGGCGGGCTTTCATCACAACGAGCAGAGCCTGCGCGTGGTCGAACGGCTCGAGGGTTCAGGGGGATTGAACCTTACGTGGGAGGTGCGCGACGGTATCGCGCATCACTCGGGCCGAGTGCGCCCGGCAACGCTGGAAGGCCGGCTGGTCGCGCTGGCCGATAGGATAGCCTACATAAACCACGACATCGACGACGCCGAACGCGCCGGTATGCTGGCCGCGCGCGACTTGCCCGCAAAGTGCGTCGAGGCGCTGGGCGATACCCATGGCCGGCGCATCGATACGCTGATACGCGACGTAGTGCGCACGTCGGATGGGCAGGACGACATCATGATGAGCGAGCGCAATTACGACTTCATGATGCAGCTGCGAGAATTCTTGTTCGAACGCATATATCGCGGCGACTGGGCGCGGGAGGAGGAAAAGCGCGCCGATCATGTGATAAGCGACCTGTACCGTTACTTCATGGCCAACCCGGTCGAGCTGCCCAATGTCAGCACGCTGTACACAGAAGGCTTTGACAGGGCGATCTGCGACTACATAGCAGGCATGACCGATCAATATGCGGTCGAGCTGTTCCGGCAAAAATTCATACCCGCGCCGTTTTTAAAGTGACGCGGGCGGAGGCGGGATGTTTATTTTCTAATTAAATATCGCGCGCACAGGCAGGGAAATGAGCGAAATTTGTTGAATCGACATTTGCGGGGGCAGCTCCGCAAGGTGAAAAAATGGCAAGCGGCAATGACTGGATAGACAGACTGCGCGAGAGCGTGGACATTGTGGACGTGGTGGGCGACTACGTGTCGCTGAAGCCCAAGGGTCACAGACACTGGGCATGTTGCCCGTTTCACAATGAGAAGACGCCGTCATTCTCGGTGGACTCGCGCACGCAGATGTTCTACTGCTTTGGCTGCCACAAAGGCGGCAATGTGTACACCTTCGTAATGGAGATGGAACACATGGAGTTCATGGACGCGGCCCGATTGCTGGCCGAACGCGTGAACTTCGAGATACCCAAGCTGAGCAGGCGCGACGAGCCCGGCGTCAATGCCGAGCAGCGCCAGCGCGTATACGAGTGCAACCGTGCCGCGGCGCTGTACTATCACCAGTTGCTGTACAGCCCCGAAGGCGCGCCGGCGCTGAGCTACCTGCACAGGCGCGGCCTGGACGATCAGACGATACGCCGGTTTGGACTGGGCGCGACGCCTCAACAGGGCGACGCGCTGACGCGCGAGCTGCGCGCGCAGGGATTTACCGACGACGAGCTGCGCATGGCGGGGCTGGTCGGCGAGCGCGACGGGCGGCTGTACGATCAGTTCCGCAATCGCGCGATGTTCCCGATAGTCAGTCCTCAGGGCCGGGTGCTGGGATTTGGCGGACGCGTTATGGGCGACGGCCAGCCCAAGTACCTGAATACTTCCGACACGGTGGTGTTCAACAAGCGCCGCGAGCTGTACGGGCTGAATATGGTAAAAAAACAGGGCAAGGTGCAGCGGTTGATACTGGTGGAAGGATATATGGACGTGGTATCGCTGGTGCAAAAGGGCGTAAGCGGAGTCGTGGCCACGCTGGGCACGGCGCTCACTCCCGAACAGACGGCGCTGATAAAGCGCTATGTGCCCCAGGTGTACGTGGCCTACGACGGCGACGGCGCCGGACAGAACGCCATCGCCCGCGCACTGGACATGTTCGAAGAACAGGAGCTGGATGCGCGCGTGCTGCGCTTCCCGGACGGGCGCGACCCGGACGAGTTCGTGCGCGAGTTCGGTCGGGAGGCGTTCGAGCGGCTCGAACCGATGCAGCCCACCGCATGGCGGTTGGATCGCATCGAGCAGTCGGTCGACCTTTCGACGCAGGAAGGCCGCACTAGCTATGCGATAGAAGCCGCAAAGTGCATTGCCCGGCTCAAAAACCCCGTCGAGCGCGAGAGCTATCTGCCGGCGCTGATGATCAAGACCGGGTTTTCGCGCGAGGCGCTGATAGAACAGATAGGCGTGCGCCCCGCGCGCAATGACGCCCCGCCGCGCGATCACCGCGCATCGCGCATCGCACATGACCAGTTCGAACCCGAACATGTCAAGGCCGAAAAGCTGCTGCTGATGCTGTATGCGCAGGGCCTGTGTCCGGCGCGGCTCATGCGCGAGGATGACTTTTCAGATGAACTCAACCGCAAGATAGCCAAATGGCTTATCGGCGGCAAGAGCCCCTCGGCCATACTGGACGAGCTGGACGCTGACCAGCGCGACCGGGCGGCCGGGATATTTCAACAGGCGGTGCCGATCAGCCCTGAGCTGGCCGGACAGATGGCCGCCGACTGCGTGGAGAAGATCCGCGTAAAACGACTTGAAGAACAGATAGACGGGATCAAATCGCGCCTGGGCGATGCTCAGGGCGAGGCGCGCGGCGAGCTGCTGGCTCACCTGACCAGGCTCACCCGCGAAAAGACTATGATCAGGTCTGGCCGAAAGGAGTGGACTGATTGAGCAACACTAATGAAGTTAAGCCTCAGGGCAAAGTTGACGAACTCGTCGAGTCCGGCAAGACAAAGGGCACGCTGACGCTCAAGGAAGTTGCCGACCAGCTGGAGGGCGTGGAACTCGAGCCGGATCAGCTCGACAAAATACTGGACATGTTGGATACATTGGGCGTGGACGTGGTCTCTGAAATAGAACTGCCCGAGCCCGAGGCGCTGCCCGAGGACCAGAACATAGTCGACGACCTCGACCTGAGCGTGCCCGAGGGCATATCCACCGATGACCCGGTGCGCATGTACCTAAAGGAAATAGGCAAGGTGCCGCTGCTGACCGCCGACGAAGAGATCGAACTGGCCAAGCGCATGGAGCAGGGCGACGAGGAGGCCAAGCGCAAACTCGCTGAGGCTAACCTGCGTCTGGTGGTGTCGATCGCCAAGCGGTACGTGGGGCGCGGCATGCTGTTCCTGGATCTGATACAGGAGGGCAATCTGGGCCTGATAAAGGCTGTGGAAAAGTTCGACTATCGAAAAGGCTACAAGTTCTCAACGTATGCGACCTGGTGGATACGCCAGGCGATAACCCGCGCGATAGCCGATCAGGCGCGCACGATACGCATACCCGTGCACATGGTCGAGACTATAAACAAACTCATCCGTGTGTCGCGGCAGCTGTTGCAGGAGTACGGCCGCGAGCCCCAACCCGAGGAGATTGCCGCTGAAATGGGCATATCCGAGGAAAAGGTGCGCGAGATAATCAAGATAGCGCAGGAGCCGGTGTCGCTGGAGACGCCTATAGGCGAAGAGGAGGATTCTCACCTGGGCGACTTCATACCCGATGACGAGGCGCCCGCGCCTGCCGAGGCCGCCGCGTTCACGCTGCTGCGCGAGCAGCTGATGGGCGTGCTGTCGACGCTGACGCCGCGCGAAGAGAAGGTGCTCAGACTGCGCTTTGGCCTGGACGACGGCCGCGCGCGCACGCTCGAGGAGGTCGGCAAGGAGTTCAAGGTCACGCGCGAGCGCATTCGCCAGATAGAGGCCAAGGCGCTGCGCAAGATCCGTCACCCCTCGCGCTCCAAAAAACTCAAGGATTTCCTGTAATGGGCGGACGAGCAATCCGACCGGTATCAAAGCCGTTGCGCGCTGTACGCGCGGCGGCTTTTTGAGATTGCGCGGCAATGCGCGGTTAGCGGTTAGCCGTGGCGCCATGGCTCGGGCCAAACGCTAATCGACGGCCGACGGCAGCTTGCCGGGCAAGCGCGGGAAGCTGTGGCGATTGCAACGTCAAAGCGATGGCCAGCTGCGACAAGCCGGGTAAGCGCTGAAAGCTGTGGCGATTGCAACGTTAAAGCGATGCTCATCAGCGACAAGCCGGGTAAGCGCGGAAAGCTATGGTGATTGCAACGCCAAAGTGAGAACCAGTGGTGACGAGTTGGGCAAGCGCGGAAATCCGTGGCGATTGCAACGCCAAAGCGACGGCAAGGTGCGACAAGTCAGTCAAGCGCGGGAATCCGTAGCGATTGCAACGCCAAAGCGACGTCCATCAGCGACAAGCCAGTCAAGCGCGGAAAGCCGTGGCGACTGCAACGCCAAAGCGACGTCCATCAGCGACAAGCCGGGCAAGCGCTGAAAGCCGTGGCGATTGCAACGCCAAAGCGACGTCCATCAGCGACAAGCCGGGCAAGTACTGAAAGCCGTTGAGACCGTAATGCTAAAGCCCGGGCCACAGTAGACGTTATTATTATGTCTTAATGGTCGCTGACAGCCGCGCAGTCGGCCATTACGCTGAGTTGCGCGCTAGAACGCACCGCGCGGCGACCGCGGCGCGTGAACAATGCGCGCGCCATAATGCAGTCAGGAGATGTACACATATGAATATAGCGATCATCACTGGCGCTTCAAGCGGATTGGGCGGGCAGTTTGCGCGCCTGGTGGACGGTCAGTACGATGAGATATGGGCGATAGCGCGCCGCGCAGAGCGGCTGGAGCAGTTGCGCGCGCAGCTGAAGACGCCGGTGCGCGTGCTGGCGATGGACTTGACGGACAAGGCTGCGCCACGCGAACTGAAGCGGCAGCTGAGCGAGTGCGGCGCGGATGTGCGGCTGCTTATAAACGCGGCGGGATATGGCAAGATAGGCAACTGGGACGACATATCGCTCAGTGATTGCGAGAACATGATCGATCTCAACTGCCGCGCGGCGGTCGCGGTGACGCGCGTGGCGCTGGAGCACATGGGCCGGGGCGCGCGCATAATGCAGATATGTTCGACGTCGGCGTTCCAGCCGTTCCAGTACTTGAACGTTTATGCGGCCAGCAAGGCGTTTTTGTACCGGTACAGCCGGGCGTTGCGCGTGGAGCTGAGGCCGCGCGGCATAAGCGTTACCGCCGTGTGCCCGTACTGGATAAAGGACACCGAGTTCATACCGGTGGCGCAGGATACCCGTGACAGCGCGTACATACGCAGTTTCCCGTTTGCGTCGCGGCAGGAGCAGGTGGCGCGGCGCGCGCTGGCCGATGCGCTGAAGGGCCGCGCGGTGTCCACGCCGGGCGTGGTATGCACGCTGCACCGGATTGCGGCCAAGCTGGTGCCGGCGGGGCTGATGATGCGCCTATGGGAGCTGTTGCGGCGGATATAGCCGGGACGGTCTATGATACCGATATGCATTAAGAGTGGTCGCGCGGCTTAAGGCGCGATCTGAGGCCGTGCATGGCGGCGCGCTGGAGCAGCGGCGATGGCACGCACGACCGGAAAGGAGAGCCTGTGACCAACATTGCAATGCGCATTGCGACGCATGCGCGCGCATTGGGCGTGCGGCCGGGCGGGGTGCTGCTGGTGCACTCATCGCTCAAGTCGCTGCGCGAGCCGGGCGCGACACCCGATGACGTGATAGACGGATTGCTGGCGGCGCTGGATGGCGGCACGCTGGTGCTGCCCACGCTGAGCTATATGCATGTCGGCCCGGCACAGCGCCGGTTTAATGCGCGCACCACGCCGTCCAACGTGGGCGCGATACCCGAGTACTTCAGGGTGCGCCGTGCTCAGGCGCGTTCGCTGTGCCCGACCCACTCTTGCGCGGCGCTGGGCCCGGACGCAGTGCGCATAACGCGCGGCCAGCAGCAGGACACGACGCCCTGTGGCGCGCATTCGCCGTTGCGGCGCGTGATGGAGCTGAACGGCCAGATACTGTTCCTGGGCTGCGGCGCGGACTGCAATACGTCTATGCATGCGGTCGAGGAGCTTGCGCCGCCGGACTATCTGTTCGCGGACAGCTATGAATACGAACTGACGGACTTTGACGGCGCAGTATATCACATGAACTGCCGCGCGCATGGCTTTGACGGCGTGGTGCAGCGTTACAGCCGCGTGCTGGGGCTGATGCCCGCGGGCACGCTGCGCGAGGGCGGCATATGCGCGGCCCGGTGCCAGCTGCTGGACGCGCCGGCGATGTGGGAAGCGGCGGCGGCGATGTACCGGCGCGCGCCGCATTATTTCGTGGACTATATCGAAGCGGCATCGGGAGGTGCAGGACATGCAGCAGATAACGCTTGACGCGCGGCTGAGCCGGGTGGCCGACATGGTACCGGAGTGCGGCGTGTGCGCCGACATAGGCGCGGATCATGGGTTTTTGTCGGCGTGGTTGCTGTCGAGCGGACGCGTGGGGCGCATGTACATATGCGACATAAGCGCGCCGTCGCTGGACAAGGCGCGGCGGTTGTTTGACGGCGATGCGCTGGCGGAACGCGCGCGGTTTGAGGTCGGCGATGGACTGGAGCGCGTGAGCGAACCGCTGGATGCGTGCGTGGTGGCCGGCATGGGCGGCGAGACCATGATGGGCATACTGGAGCGCGGGCTGGGCGTGATACGCGGCGCGACGCTGGTTTTGCAGCCCAATGTCGACGCCGACCGGGTGCGCGTATGGCTCTATGACCATGGCTTTGCCGTGACCGACGAGGAACTGATATACGATGGGCGCTGGTGGTATTCTATTATGCAGGCAAAGCCGGATGCCGGCGCGGCGCGGCCCGATGAGCGCGAACTGCTCGTGGGACCGGTGCTGCTCAGGCGGCGGCATGAGCTGCTGCCGCGCTTTGCGCAGCGGCAGGTGCGCATACTCAAAAACGCGATAGCGCCAATAGCGCCGGACAACCCGCGCGCCGCCGAGCTGAGCCGCAGGCTCGACATATGGAAGGAGATAGCTCAATGGCAAAAGTAGGCGACATGCTAAATATAATGAATGAGATAGCTCCGCCCGAGCTGGCCGAGGATTGGGACAATCCCGGGCTGCTGGTGGGCCGGGCCGACGCGGATGTCGAATGCATGCTGCTGTGCGTGGACGCGACAGGAGCGGTCGTGGCCGAGGCGCGCGAGTTGGGCGCGCAGCTCATCATATCGCATCATCCGCTGATGTTCCGCGCGACAAAGCATGTGCGCGACGATGAGCCAGAGGGCCATGTGATATGCGAGCTGATACGCGCGGATATGAGCCTGATCGC
Organism: Candidatus Fimadaptatus faecigallinarum; assembly: GCA_018714445.1. Classification (GTDB taxonomy): domain Bacteria; phylum Bacillota; class Clostridia; order Christensenellales; family Aristaeellaceae; genus Fimadaptatus; species Fimadaptatus faecigallinarum. The sequence goes on from DVNK01000027.1 coordinate 69,666, forward strand.
GGCGCATACCAATCTGGACATGGCGCCAGGCGGCGTGAACGACGCGCTGGCCGAGGCGGTGGGGCTGACCGACGCCTATGCGCCGGCGCCGCTGATACGCGCGGGCGGGCTGACGGGCACGCTGGAGGACATAGCGCGGCGCGTGGAGCGGGCGTTGGATACGCGAGCGCTGTACTACGGCCCGGCCGATGCGTGGATAGAGCGGGCGGCGCTGTGTTCGGGCGCGGGCGGCAGCGAGCTGATGGACGCGGCGCGCTGTGGCGCACAGCTGTTCATAACGGGCGAACTCAAGCACAGCGAGATAATACTTGCGCGGCAGTTGGGATTGTGCGCGATATGCGCGGGACACTTTGAAACTGAAAGGGTTGTGTTATCTCATCTGGCCAGAGGTTTACAAACGCGGCTGGATGCGCTACAATATAAGGCGAAGGTTTTTGTCAGCCGGGCGCATCCGTTGATGTAGGGGCTACGTGCCGGGCAGGCGGACGCGACATGCAAAGCTGATTAGGAGGAAATACAAGTGCAATTAGATGTTTTGTGGAAGTATCAGCAGGTGGACGTGGAGGTCGACAAGTACGAAAACGAGATGCGCAATGACCCCGATCGCCAGAAGCTGCTCAAGCACCGCACGTTCCTGGTGGACCAGCAAAACGCCATGAAGAAGCTCGAAAACGACGTGAGCATAATGGCGGACCGGTTGGAGGCGGTGCGCGACGAGGCACAGCGGCTGGAGGCTCAGCTGGCCGATCAGAAGGCGCGCTTCATCGACAACCCCACCGAGGACATAGAGACCGTGCGCGAGGGCCTGAAGCAGATACAGCGCACCTGCGACCTGCTGACCCGCTACGAGCAGGAGCTGCAGAAGCTGCGCAAGGATGCCGATACCCGCGACCGTCAGCAGCGCGAGATCCGCGTGCGCGCCGCCAAGGTCAAGGCTGAGTTCGATCAGCTCAGAGGCCAGTACGATCAGAAGTTCCAGCAGCAAAAGCGCAAGCTGGATTCGCTCAAGGCCGCGGCTGACAAGGAGGCTCAGGGCATCGATCCGGATCTGCTCAAGCGCTACAAGGAGATCCGCAAGCACTGCTTCCCGCCGATGGCGCTGCTGGACGGAGACCGCTGCGGCGGATGTAACATGTCGCTGCCGTCGGTGGTTATGCGCGACATACGCTCGGGCGCTAAGCTGGTCGAGTGCGACAACTGCGGGCGCATAATATTCGCCAAAGAATGACGTTGACGGGTAGACCTGGGAGCGGTTTGCGCTTGAGGCAGAGCCGGCATATGCGCGAGGCAATTGCCGCTTTGCTTGATGGCAACTCCGACCGGGCGGCGCGAATAGCACAAATATAACTTGCATGTAATTGCCAGCGTGCCGGACGGTGCCGCCCTGTGTCAGTGGCAAGCAGGTTCGCGCTAGATTCCGGCACCGGTAAAAGCAGATTATGCGGTCGAGTGGGCTTGCGCTTGAGGCAGAGCCGGCATATGCGCGAGGCAATTGCTACTTTGCGTGCATGCGGGCAACACCAGCCGGGCGGCGCGAATAGCCCGAATATAACTTGCATGTAATTGACAGTGTGCCGGGCGGTGCCGCCCTGTGTCATTGGCAAGCAGGTTCGCGCTAGATTCCGGCACCGGTAAAAGCAGATTATGCGGTCGAGTGGGCTTGCGCTTGAGGCAGAGCCGGCATATGCGCGAGGCAATTGCCGCTTTGCGTGCGTTATGGCAACGTAGGCCGGGCGGCGCAAATAGCCCGAATATAACTTGCATGTAATTGACAGTGTGCCGGGCGGTGCGCTATAATGTGCGCAGGGGAATGAAGTACTCCCTCGGCTTGCCGAAACCGCTTGTTTAAGCTGATGACTTCTGCATTATTGTATGCGGAAGGCGTCGGCTTTTTTTGTGCCTTCCGCGCTGGAGGTATGGGTATGCTGCTTACTTTGGGACTGATGTTTGTCGTAGGGCTGGCGCTGGGCGCGGTGTGCGCACGACTGAAGCTGCCGCGGTTGGTGGGCATGATGGCGACCGGACTGCTGCTGGGGCCGCATGTGCTGAATCTGATGGATGCCGGCACGCTGGCGGTATCGGCCGACCTGCGCGAGCTGGCGCTGATTGTGATACTGTTGCGCGCGGGGCTGTCGCTGGATCTGGCGGGACTCAGGCGCGTGGGCCGGCCGGCGCTGATGATGTCGTGCGTGCCGGCGTTGTGCGAGATATTCGCGTATGCGCTGCTGGGCGGCACGCTGCTGGGGCTGAGCACGCTGGAGAGCGCGTTGCTGGGCGCGGTCATGGGTGCGGTATCGCCGGCGGTCGTCGTGCCTGGCATGGTGGGCCTGATGGAGCGCGGACTGGGCCAGCGCAACTCGGTGCCGCAGCTGGTGATCGCGGGCGCGTCGATGGACGACGTGTTCGTGATAGTCGTATTCACGGCGCTGCTGTCGATGGCGCAGGGCGGCACGGTGTCGGCATGGAGCTTTGCGGGCATACCGGTATCGATCTGCCTGGGGATAGCGCTGGGCACGGCGGCTGGGTTGGCGCTGAGCGCGCTGGTCAGCAGGTGGCACATGCGCGACAGCGTCAAGGTAGTGCTGATGCTGGGCTGTGCGTGTCTGATGGCGGCGCTGGAGGAGCTGCTCAAGGGTTATGTACCGATGTCGGGTTTGCTTTCGGTCATGGCGATGGCGGCGGCGCTGCGGCACAGAAGGGCGGACGTGGCTGAGCGGCTGGCGTCCAAGTTCTCCAAGGTCTGGATAGCTGCCGAGATAGCGCTGTTTGCGCTGGTGGGCGCGCAGGTCGATCCGACGCTGCTGGCGCAGGCGGGCGTGGGTGCGCTGGCCATGATAGCGGCAGGGCTGGCGATTCGGGCGCTGGGCGTGTGGCTGAGCACCGCGCGGACGCGTCTCACATTGCGCGAGCGGATCTTCTGTGCGATTGCGTATATGCCCAAGGCGACGGTGCAGGCGGCGATAGGCGGCGTACCGTTGGCGGCGGGATTGGACTGCGGCGGACTGGTGCTGGCGATGGCGGCGCTGGCGATAGTGCTGACCGCGCCGCTGGGTGCGCTGGCGATACAGGCCGCAGGGCCGCGACTGCTGGATTGAAGGGTATGGCTGAATTGAATTGGCGCGGGTGCCGGGCGCGCTCATACGTATGTACAACGGTGCGGCGTATCTCTGCTCATTTCCGTTTGCTGCAATTGATGGCCGACTTGCTTTGTACGGCTGGACGGGTGGGTTCGCCTGCGCGTTGCTATTGTACGAATTATTGCGCGATGTGTGGGCGCGGGGCCGCTGATGTGCCGGGCGGCGCTGAGCGTGAACCGCATACCGATAAACCGCGACATCGGGCGCATGCGACATTTTACACATGTGCGCGCGCAGGCTGGACATGTTTGTGTTAGTATCGAAAATGCGCCGCGTTAGCGCGGCAGACTGGCATATGGGATGGCGGATGATATGGCGCTTTGGATAATTGCGGCGGTCAGCGCGTTTTTCGTAAAGGGGCTGTGCGGGTTCGCGAACACGCTGGTATTCACCACGGCGTTGAGCTTTGGCACGGCAAACCGCGAGATATCGCCGGTGGAACTGCTGCTGGGATATCCCACTAACGTGATACTTGCCTGGCGCGAGCGCGCAGCGATCAACTGGCGGATGTGCCTGCCGCTGATGGCGCTGGTCATAACGGGCAGCATACCCGGCGCGCTGCTGCTGCGCAACGCCGATACGGGTGCGATCAAGATTGCGTTCGGCGTGCTGATAGTGCTGATAGGCGGCGAGATGCTGCTGCGCGAATTCAGGTCAAAGCGGGGGCGCATGTCGCGCGCGATGTTGGCGACAGTGGGCGTGCTTTCGGGCGTGCTGTGCGGGCTGTATGGCGTCGGGGCGCTGCTGGGCGCGTACATAAGTCGTGTGACCGACGACAGTCACGCGTTCAAGGCCAACATCTGCATGGTGTTCATCGCCGAGAACACGTTCCGCATAGTCACATATGCGCTCTGGGGCATAATCACGCTTGAGTCGCTCAAACTGGCGCTAGTGCTGATGCCGGCGATGCTTGTCGGACTGGGACTGGGCATGGCGTGCAGCAAGGTGCTCAGCGAGCGCGTAGTGCGGCGTGTGGTCGTGGTGATGCTGATAGTGTCGGGCGCGGCGCTGATAGCAACCAGCCTGTGACGCGTTGGGACGCGCGGCGCTTGACTAGTCTGTGACATGATGTTGTGCTGGGCGCATAATGGCTTGCAGAGCGCATGGCCGCGTCTGGAGGAAAGCGCAGAATTGTATATAGAAAACGCCGTCAGCTGGGGCGTCGACAGGGCGGACTGGGCGCTAATGCGGGTGAGCGATTTTGTCGTGCCCATCTGGAATCGCCTGATGCTCGCCAACGACATGTACATAATATTAGGCCCGCCGCTTGTGCTGTTGTTGGCGTTCATATGTCTGCGGGTGACGTACGCCTGTATTGCCAACGGCGTGGGCAGAACCGCAAAACGGTTTGAAAAGCAAATGGACGGCGGGGACAAGGGCGACACTGCGTTTTACTATTAGATGGCGTGGAAGCTGTTTTACTATTAGATGCTGGTGTACTTGTTTTCGATGTACTCACCATTTGGCATAGAGAGCACGCCGCGCGTCGAGGAGACCGTATTCTACGGCTTCAGGGAACTGACCGAGGGCTTTCAGGTCGTGGTCGTGTTTCTGATGCTGCGCTTTATAGGCGTGGTGGTGAGCGACCTGCTCAGACTTCGGTTCTTGAGCATTATAAAGTTTTTCATATATACCGTGAGCTGCGTTATAATGGGCGCGTATATTCACGCGATACTGATGGCGCTTGCGCAGGCCGGCAACGACAACCTGATATTTGCGCTGATATCCGTGATAGTCAACTTCATATTCAGCACGATGCCGATGATATACTTCTATATCGCGATGCTGATGCCGCTGTATGAGCTGATAATGCCGCTGCTGACGCCGCTTGCGCTGATATTCGGGTTGGCGGTCGCGCGCTCACGGCGCGAGATGAACTTTCGCGAATGGATGCTCAATAACCACTTCTTTGCCTGGATTTACCTGTTTGTGGACAGGTGACTTGCGGCGACCGCACGCGCGGTGGGCGCCGGCGCAGATGCCCGAGGCATGCAAACGCGGATGTGCGCCGGTTGACAGCGCGCCCAAAACGTGGTATGCTTAATCTACGCGAGTATGCCAAACGGCCGCATGCGTAACCACTCGCATGAGGAAAGTCCGAGCACCACAGGGCAGGATGCCGGGTAACGCCCGGTGGAGGCGACTCCAAGGCAAGTGCAACAGAGATATACCGCCCCTTTGCGGGGTAAGGGTGGAAAGGCGAGGTAAGAGCTCACCGGCGGACTGGCGACTTTTCCGTCATGTAAACCCCATTCGGTGCAAGATGTAGCGGGAGTGCTATGGTGGCCCGCCGACTCCCCAGAATCGCTTGAACCGCCCGGTGACGGGCGGTCTAGATAGATGGCCGTTCACGACAGAACTCGGCTTACAGGCATGTCTCGCTTGCGTGGACCCGGGCGCGCCCGATTCGTATGGATTGGGCGTGCTTTTTGATTTTATCGGATGATAATAAGTTGCACATACATGACTGGTTAAAGATAACATAGAGCATATCTTATGATGAGTATTCAGATGATCTGCGGCGCAATTTGCGCGAAAAGGGCTCGGCTTGATCGATAAACGCACATAAAACGGATAATTTTTTACAGGCGGAGCGCTGCAAGCGTTGAATGCAGGTTCAAAATGTTGTATAATAAAATTGACTATGCCGAGTCGGGATTTCACGCGGCTGTGCTTGTGCGCGCCGCGCATCATATCGCCAAGGAGGATGGGAAATTTATGAGCAAACTGGTAATTATGGATCACCCGCTTATTCAACACAAGCTGTCGCTGATGCGCTCAAAGGACACCGGTACCAAGGAGTTCCGCGAGCTGCTTGAGGAAGTCGCGATGCTGATGGCCTATGAGGTCACGCGCGACCTGCCGCTTCAGGACGTAGAGGTCGAAACGCCGATATGCAAGTGCACTGCGCGCGAGCTGTCGGGCAAGAAGCTGGCGATAGTGCCGATACTGCGCGCCGGCCTGGGCATGGTGGACGGCATAACCAAGCTGGTGCCGTCGGCGCGCGTGGGCCACATCGGACTGTACCGCGATCCGCAGACGCTGGAGCCGGTCGAGTACTACTGCAAGCTGCCCAACGACATCGAGGAGCGCGACATAATACTGCTCGATCCGATGCTGGCCACCGGCGGCTCGTCGTCGGCCGCGATAACCTTCCTCAAAAAGCGCGGCTGCAAGTCGATAAAGCTGATGAACCTGATTGCCGCGCCCGAGGGCATCCGGCGCGTGCAGAAGGATCACCCCGACATAGACATATTCGTCGCGGCGGTGGACGAATGCCTGAACGATCACGGCTACATAGTGCCCGGACTGGGCGACGCCGGCGACCGCCTGTTCGGCACCAAGTGACGCGCACACGCGCATGAAAGGCGGTGGGACAGCATATGGAGAGCATAATGGGCCAGATTGAGCGCATGGAGGCCGAGGCCGAACGCATTGTGCACGACGCCTCACGCCAGGCGCGCGATATAGTCAAGTCGGTCGACGAGGCCTGCGTGGCGCAGGAGCGCGCGGCGCTCAAGGAGATCCGCGACGACGCGCAAAAGCAGCTCGATGAGCGCCGGCGCGGCGTGCAGGGCGAGATAAAGCTGCTTGAGGTCAAGCGCGCGGCCGAACGCGAGGAGCTGCTCAGGGATGCGCGCAAGCGCGTGCCGATGGCGGCGGATCTTATCTTTGAAAGGATTGTGAAAAATGGCGCTCGTTGAGATGAAAAAGCTGCGGCTGGTGGCGGTGATGGCCGACCGCAAGCGGCTGCTCAGGGCGCTGCAGAAGCTGGGCTGCGTGCAGATAGAGCCGCTGACGGGCGAGGACATGCAGCGCTACCACATCGAGGACGGCGGCGAGCTGGAGCGCGCCGAACAGACGCTGAGCCGCCTTAACTGGGCGATAGGCCGTCTGAGCCGGCTGGACACATCCAAGAAGGGCCTGCTGGCGCCGCGCGACACCGCCGGTGACGAGGAGATCGCCGCCGCCTGGGCCGCGATGGGCCAGGCGCTGGAGACCATCGACGCGCTGGAGCAGATAGAGCGCGCCCACGCCGAGGCCCGCGCCGAGGAGAGCCGCGCCCAGAGCCGATTGAGGCAACTGGCGCCATATCGCGAACTGTCCGAGCCGCTTGAAAAGCTGGGCCGCAGCCGGCTGACCATGAGCATGCTGGGCGTGGTGGACCCGCGGCGCGTGGACGAGCTGAACGCGGGCATACAGGAGCAAAAGCTGGCCGGCAGGTTTGACGTGGTGTCTATCGACAAGGATGGCGCACACATATTCGTGCTCAGTCCGCTGGACGAGTGGGACGCGTTCTGGGCGCTGCTCAAGGAATCGGATTTCACTCAGGAGAACTTCGAGGGCTTTACCGGCACGCCGCGCGAGAACATGACTGCGCTGGAAAAGCGCGTGGACGAATTGCGCGCCAGCCATGCTCAACTCGACGACAAGGCGCGCGGACTGTGCGACCAGCTGCCGCGGCTCAAGCTGCTGTACGACGTGTTGTCGCTGGAGCGCGACCGCGATAAGGCCGCGACGCTGCTGGCGGGCACGCACTCGGCGTTCATGCTGACGGGCTGGGTGCCCGAGAATGCGGTGGAGGCCGTGGGCAAGCGGCTGCGCGAGGTATCGCCCAGCTGCGTGGTCGAGTTCACCGAACCCGAGCCCGACGACAAGCCGCCCACGGTGATGCAGAACAATCGGTTCCTCAAGCCGTATCAGTCGATAATCGCGATGTACTCGCTGCCCGACTACCACGGCATAGACCCCACGTTCATGATGACGCCGTTTTTCATATGCTTCTTTGGCATGATGGTGTCGGACGCGGGCTATGGGCTGGTGATGGGTGTGATAGCCGCGCTGGCGGTCAAGTTCCTCAAGCTGCGCGGCACGATAGGCGACATAGCCAAGATACTGGTCGCGGGCGGCGCGTCGACGCTGTTCTGGGGCATACTCTACGGCGGCTGGTTCGGGGTGACCGTGCCGGCACTGATGTTCTCGCCGATGGATGAACCGCTCAACATGATGATACTGTGCGTGGTGCTGGGCCTGGTGCAGATAGTGACCAGCCTGGTCATCGCGATGTACATGAACATAAAGCGCGGCAAACCGCTGGACGCGCTGTACGACCAGGGCTCATGGATAGCGGTGCTGCTGGGGCTGGGCATGCTGGCGATACAGCCGCTGGCCGAGATAGGCAAGTGGCTGGCGATAGCGGGCGTGGCGGTGGTCGTGCTGTTCGGCGGCCGGCAGAACAAGAACATACTCAAGCGCATAGGCGGGGGCCTGGGCAAGCTCTACGGCATATCGGGATACCTGAGCGACCTGCTGTCGTATGCGCGACTGTTCGGCATGGGGCTTGCGACCGGCGTAATAGGCATGGTCATAAACCTGGTGGCGGGCATGCTGTGGGAGAGCCCGATTACGATGATATTTGCGGTGCTGGTGTTCGTGGGCGGACACGTGTTCAACCTGGCGATAAACGCTCTGGGCGCGTACGTGCACTCGTGCCGGCTCCAGTACATAGAGTTCTTCTCGCGGTTCTATGAGGACGGCGGACGCGAGTTCAAGCCGCTGAGCAACCGCACCAAGTACGTGGACATACTCGAAAAGGATGCCGCGTAACGACAGTTCACCCTGGGGCACATACCCCACAAAATAGATTAGGAGGACGACACGATGGAAATGGGACAGATACTTGCGCTGGTTGGCGCGGCACTGGCGGTCATAATGGGCGGCATAGGTTCGGCTTACGGCGTGGGCATCGCGGGCCAGGCGACCGCGGGCGTGATCGCGGAGAACGACGAGGCGTTTGGTAAGTGCCTGGTGCTGCAGGTGCTGCCGGGCACGCAGGGCATATACGGCTTCCTCATCGGGTTCATAGTGCTTATAAAGACCAACGTGCTGGGCGGCATGATATCGCTGACCAATGAGCAGGGCTGGCTGGTGCTGGCGTCGTGCCTGCCGATTGCGATAGTGGGCCTGGTGTCGGCGATATATCAGGGCCGCGTGGCGGCTTCGGCGATAGGCATGGTCGGCCGCAATGCGGATGCCTCCGGTAAGGGCATAGTCATGACCGTTATGGTCGAGACCTACGCGGTGCTGGCGCTGCTGGCGTCCTTCCTGATGGTGTGGTTCATAATATAATGAACTGCGCGCGACCCGGGAAGGAGGCTAAGGCGTGCTAAATACCGATTCGATACGCGAAAAGATACTGGGCGATGCCCGGCATAACGCGGCGCAACTGATCTCGGACGCGGACGTGCGCGCCCAAAAGGCCCGCGCCGCCAGCGAGACCCGCATAAGCGACGCACGGGCGCAGTCCCAGCGCGACGTAGAGGCCCAGGCCGACGAGATGCGCGACCGCATGCTGCGCATGGCCGAGCTGGACATGCGCAAGGCGCTGCTGGCGACCAAGCGCCAGGCGATAGACGAGGCGTTTGACCGGGCGCTGGAGCGGATGCGCGCGATGGATACCGCGACCGCGCGCGAGTTCGTGATGCGCCAGCTGCTCGAAAACGCCGGCGGCACTGAGTCGATAGTGTTCGACGCGCGCGACGAGAAGGTGTATACGCCCGAGTTCGTGGCCACGGTCAACGCCGCGCTCAAAAAGGCCGGCAAGTCCGGCGAGCTCCGGCTGGATGCCGAGCGGCGCGCGATAGGCGGCGGGTTCATACTCAAGGACGGCGGCGCCGAGATAATGTGCACCTACGAGGCGATAATGAGTCAGGCGCGCAGCGCGCTGGAGGGCGATGTGCTCAAGCTGCTGTTCCCCGAGAGCTGAGGCGCGACGGGGCCACGGCGCCTTAACTGTGGGAGATGATGTGATATGGCAACAAGTCAGGCATACGCCGTGGGCCGCGTGCGGGTGCTGGAGAGAAGCCTTATAGGCCGGGCAGGGCTGGAGCGGCTGCTGACGGCGCGCGCGCCCGAGGAGCTGTGCCGGATGCTCAGCGAGCTGGGCTGGGGCGAGGCCACAAACCAGCGCGAGGTTGAGGAACTGGCTGAGCGCCATGTGCGCATGGCCAGCGAGCTGATGGTCAGCGCCTCGCCCGATGCGCGCGTGACCGACTGCTTCAGCTATCGCTACGACGTGCATAATTTGAAGCTCCTGCTCAAGGCGCAGGCGCTGGGGCGGCTGGGCGAGGGCGAGTCGCTGCCGCTGATGGCGGGCGGCACCGTCGAGCCCGAGCGCGCGATAAAGGCCGTGACTGATGGGCACTTTGACGCGTATGCGCCCGAGATAGCCGCCGAGGCCGCGCAGTTGAGCCGCGAAATGGTGGTCAAGGTCGACCCGCTGGCGATAGACGCGCGGCTGGACAAGGCCATGTACCGGCAGATAGCGCTCAACCTGCGTCATGGCGCGCCCGCTGAGATACGCGAGTACTTCCGCGTGCAGGTGGACTTCATAAATCTGCTGATACGGCTCAGGGTAAAGAACATGGGCCGGGGCGGCGATTTTGCCCTGAAGCTTATGCTGACGGGCGGCGCGATAGAGCCGGATAAGATAGCGCAGGCCGGCGACATGGCGGCGCTGCGCGCGTTGTACGCGCACGAGGATTACTATCCCCGGCTCAGGCGCGCGCTGGATACCTACGAACAGAGCGGGGATCTGACGCCGGTTGAGAAGCTGGAGGACGATTACCTGCGCGAGCGCATAGAGGCGCATCGGTATGAGCCGGTGTCGATGCTGCCGCTGGTGGGCTACCTGATAGCGCGCCAGCGCGAGGCGGCCGCGGTCAGGATGATAATGACCGCGCTGGAGAACCGGTTCCCGATGGACAGGCTGCGCGAAAGGCTGCGTGATATGTATGGCAACTAAGATGGCGGCGGTGGGCGAGCGCGACGCGGTGCTGGCGTTTTCGGCGGTAGGGCTGCGCGCGGAGCCGGTCGAGACGCCGGATGAGGCCGCGCGCGCGATAAACCGGTTGGCGCGCGAGGGGTATGCGATAATACTGGTCACCGAGCGCACCGCGCAGGGCGTGAAAGAGACGATATCCAAGTACAAGACCGCGCCCACGCCCGCGATAATACCGATACCCGGCGCGGGTGGGTCTACGGGCTACGCGCGCGCGGCGATGAAGGCCAATATGGAAAAGGCCGTGGGCGCGGATATACTTATGAACGAGTGAGCCGTCCGCGGGCGGATTGGAAGCCGCGGAGGCGCGAGGGAGCCGGAAGCTCCACGCGGCCGCGGTGGTTGGAAAGTGGGGTAAGAGTAAACGATGCAGCAGGGAACCATTGTAAAGGTTGCCGGCCCGCTGATAGTCGCCTCGGGCATGGGCGACAGCCGCATGTACGACGTCGTGCGCGTGTCGGAGCGCCGCCTGGTCGGCGAGATAATCGAGCTGCGCGGCGACATGGCCTCGATACAGGTGTACGAGGAGACCAGCGGCCTGGGCCCGGGCGACCCGGTGGTATCGACCGGCTCGCCGCTGTCGGTCGAGCTGGGGCCGGGGCTTATTGAATCTATATTTGACGGCATACAGCGCCCGTTGACCGCGATATACAAAAAGGCGGGCGACCGTATAACGCGCGGCGTGGAAGTGCAGTCGCTGGACCACGCGCGCAAGTGGAAGTTCGAGGCGCGCGCCCACAAGGGCGACAAGGTCTCGGGCGGCGACATAATCGGCGTCGTGCAGGAGACCTCGGTCGTCGAGCACCGGATAATGGTGCCGCCCACGCTCTCGGGCGAGATAACCGCGATCAAGTCGGGCGAGTATACGCTGGACGAGACCGTGGCCACGCTCAAGACAAGCGACGGCGCGACGGTAAATCTGACGATGCTCCAGCGCTGGCCGGTGCGCCGCGGCCGGCCCTACCGCGAGAAGATAGCGCCTACCGAGCCGATGGTCACCGGGCAGCGCGTCATAGATACGTTCTTCCCGATAGCGCGCGGCGGCGTGGCGGCGGTGCCCGGCCCGTTCGGCAGCGGTAAGACCGTGGTGCAGCATCAGCTGGCCAAGTGGGCCGACGCGGATATAATCGTATACGTGGGCTGCGGCGAGCGCGGCAACGAGATGACCGACGTGCTGATGGAGTTCCCCGAGCTGCACGACCCGCGCACGGGCGAGACCCTTATGAAGCGCACGGTGCTCATCGCCAATACCTCCGACATGCCCGTGGCGGCGCGCGAGGCGTCGATATACACCGGCATAACGATAGCCGAATACTTCCGCGACATGGGCTACAAGGTTGCGATAATGGCTGACTCGACTTCGCGCTGGGCCGAGGCGCTGCGCGAGATGTCGGGCCGACTCGAGGAGATGCCCGGCGAGGAAGGCTACCCGGCGTACCTGGCCAGCCGCATAGCCGAGTTCTATGAGCGCGCGGGCTGGGTCGAGTGCCTGGGCGGCGAGGGCCGCACCGGCGCGATATCGGCAATAGGCGCGGTCTCGCCGCCCGGCGGCGACATATCCGAGCCGGTCAGCCAGGCCACGCTGCGCATAGTCAAGGTGTTCTGGGGCCTGAGCGCGTCGCTGGCGTACAAGCGCCACTTCCCGGCGATAGACTGGCTGCAGAGCTACTCGCTGTATGTGGACAGGCTTTCGCGCTGGTTCACCGACAACGTCGCGCCCGACTGGATGACGCTGCGCCAGCAGGCGATGGCCACGCTCCAGGACGAGGCCGAGCTCAACGAGATAGTCCAGCTGGTCGGCATAGACGCGCTGAGCTGGAAGGATCGGCTGAAACTCGAAGTCGCGCGCATGATACGCGAGGACTACCTGCACCAGAACGCGTTCGATGAGGTCGATACATATACCTCGCTCGAGAAGCAGTACCGCATGTTGCGGCTGATACTGCAGTATCTGGAGCGCGGCAGCGCGGCGCTGGACGCCGGCGCGGAGCTGAGCAAGGTCACGGGTCTGAAGGTGCGCGAGCGCATAGGCCGCGCCAAGTACATACCCGAGGAGGACCTCAAGGACTTTGACAAGATCGAGAGCGAGCTGGGCGACCAGATGAGCGCGTTGGCGGAGGGTATGTGATATGCTGAAGGAATATTCTACGATACGCGAGGTCGTGGGCCCGCTGATGCTGGTCGAAGGCGTCAGCGGCGTCAAGTACGACGAACTGGTCGAGATAGAACAGGCCGATGGCGAAAAGCGCTCGGGCCGCGTGCTGGAGGTCAACGGCGACAAGGCCATGGTGCAGCTGTTCGAGAGCAGCCAGGGCCTCAAGATATCCACCAGCAAGGCGCGCTTCCTGGGCCGCAGCATAGAGCTGAGCGTGTCGATGGACATGCTGGGGCGCGTGTTCGACGGCATGGGCCGCCCGCGCGACAACGGCCCTGAGATAATCCCCGAGATGCGCCTGGACATGAACGGCTCGCCGATAAACCCCGCCGCGCGCGACTACCCCAGCGAGTTCATACAGACCGGCATATCGGCGATAGACGGCCTGAACACGCTGGTGCGCGGCCAGAAGCTGCCGGTGTTTTCGGGCAGCGGCCTGCCTCATGCGCAGTTGGCGGCGCAGATAGCGCGTCAGGCGCGAGTGCTGGGCGGCGACGCGAGCAACTTCGCGGTGGTGTTCGGCGCGATAGGCATAACGTTTGAGGAAGCCGACTTCTTCATAAGCGACTTCAGGCGCACCGGCGCGATAGACCGCGCGGTGCTGTTCATGAACCTGGCCAACGACCCGGCGATAGAGCGCATAGCTACGCCGCGCATGGCGCTGACCGCGGCCGAGTACCTGGCGTACGAAAAGGACATGCACGTGCTGGTCATACTGACCGACATAACCAACTATGCCGAGGCGCTGCGCGAGGTGTCGGCGGCGCGCAAGGAGGTGCCGGGCCGGCGCGGCTACCCGGGCTACCTGTACACCGACCTGGCGACGATGTACGAGCGCGCCGGGCGCATACGCGGCAAGAAGGGCTCGGTCACGCAGATACCGATACTGACGATGCCCGAGGACGACAAGACCCACCCGATACCCGACCTGACCGGCTACATAACCGAGGGCCAGATAATACTGTCGCGCGAGCTGTACCGGCGCGGCATAGAGCCGCCGATAGACGTGCTGCCGTCGCTGAGCCGCCTGAAGGACAAGGGCATAGGCGCAGGCAAGACCCGCGAGGATCACGCCCCCACTATGAACCAGCTGTTCGCGGCGTACTCGCGCGGCAAGGACGCCAAGGAACTGGCGGTCATACTGGGCGACGCGGCGCTGTCGGATGAGGACAAGCTCTACGCCAAGTTCGCCGAGGAGTTCGAAAAGCGGTACGTGGCTCAGGGCTACGACACCAACCGCTCGATAACCGAGACGCTGGATCTGGGCTGGGATCTGCTCAAGATACTGCCGCGCTCCGAGCTCAAGCGCATACGCGACGACATGCTCGACAAGTACATGGGGCCGGCGGAAGGTGATGAATAATGGCGGGCGCATTGAGGGTCAACCCCACGCGCATGGAGCTGACGCGCCTTAAAAAGCGCCTCAAGACCGCCGTGCGCGGCCATAAGCTGCTCAAGGACAAGCGCGACGAGATGATGCGCCGGTTCGTGCTGCTGATACGCGAAAACCAGCGGCTGCGGCTGAGCGTGGAGAAGAAGCTGGGCCTGGCGCTGGGCGAGTTTGCGCTGTGCCGTGGCGCCATGGATTCGAGCATGCTGGAGCAGGCGCTGCTCTACCCGGTGCGCACGGCCGACGTGACCGTGGGCATGGGCAACATAATGTCGGTCAAGGTGCCCACGTTCAGCATCGACGAGCAGGCGCTGGGCGAGACGCAGCTCAGTTACGGCCTGGTGCAGACCAGCGCTCAGCTGGACGGCGCGATAGCCCAGCTGGCCGACGCGCTGCCCGAACTGATAGCGCTGGCGCAGATCGAAAAGACCTGCGACATGCTGGCCGACGAGATCGAAAAGACGCGCCGCCGCGTCAACGCGCTGGAATACGTGATGATCCCCCAGTTCGAGGACACTATACGCATGATAACGATGAAGCTGGAGGAGAACGAGCGCGGCACTACGACGCGCCTAATGAAGGTAAAGGACATGATAGCCAAGCGCGAAGCCGGCGCGTGATCCGGATATCCCGCGCAAGCGGGCGCGCGATCGAGGCATATTTAGGGGCCGCGATGCTGTATGCGTCGCGGCTCAGTCCGTTGACCAAGCCATGGCAGCTGAACATAACGCATTAGTCTTTTGTGAAATGACGCATGGACGATGCTTCAAAATACGTTTGATATGGCGGGCATTTTTCATGAAGATGCCATTCGCCGTTGCTGTAAGTTTGGCCAAGCTGGCAGTATGCTTGATACTTTGCAGTGAATTGAGCCGCGATGCTGTATGCGTCGCGGCTTTGCCTGTTTTGGCAGACGCTGGGCTTTTTGGTCGCATTTGAAAATGTGGATTGTATTTGTGGTGAGAGGATGTTATAATGCAGATTATGTAGAGCGAATCGCAGTATGGCGCGGCGCGCCGGAAGGGGCAGTATGAACGAGGCAGAACTCAAAGCGCTGGCAGGCAGGTATGGCTTTGCGCGGGTAGCGCTGTGCGCGCCGGAGCCGTTTGAGCGCTGGGGCAGGGCGCGCGCGGGCGCACACCGCACTGCGCAGCACCTGAGCGCTAACCCGCTTGAGATAGCGCCATGGGCCCGGGCTATATGTGTGGCGGCGCTGCCGTACCCGCTGTATAAGCCGGAGCGCGGCGTGAGCGTGGCGGCGTACTACGTCGAGTACAACGCCGCGCATGCGCGTGGCACGGAGTTCGTGCGCGAGCTGAACGCGCGCGGCGTTACGTCGATGCTGCTGGAGATTCCCGCCAAGCCCGCAGCCGAGCGCGCCGGGCTGGGTACGTATGGCCGGAACGGGCTGATACAGATACCGGGACTGGGCGGCTGTGTGATGCTCAGGTGTATCGCGCTGGGCGAGGGATTTGAGGCTGCCGGGCCATATCCGGGCGGCGATGCCGACGCCCCTTCGCACTGCGGCACATGCCGGCGATGCGTCGACGCGTGCCCGTCGGGCGCGCTGAGCGAGGCAGGGTTTGACTTTACGCGCTGCCTGCGTGCGCACATGATGCAGGGCACGCCCGCGCCCGTTGACATCCGCAAGCAGATGGGCGGGCGGTTGCTGGGCTGCGAGGAGTGCCTGCGCGCGTGTCCGCATAACGCCGGCGCGCTTAAAGCTGCGCTTGAGCCGTCCGAGGCGCTCCGGCAGGTGCTGGACATAGCGCGGGTGCTGGACCCGGCGACGCGCGCCGACTACATGCGCCAATACGGCGCGCTGCTGGGCTATAACTACGCGGTGACCAACCGCGTATTGTCGCAGGCGGTGTTGGTCGCGGCCAACCTGGGCATGACGGAGATGCGGGCGCTGATAGAGCCGCTGGCTGACAGCCCGTCGGAGGCGGTGTGTGAACATGCGCGCTGGGCGCTTGAGCAAATGGCGGATGCCGATTGAAAGGAGCGGAGGCGTGTGGTGCGGTTGATAGAGCCGTCGGCTGAATATCTGGATTCATACATTGAGGCGTATGACGAAAACGCGGTCGCGGGCATCACAGCGCACAGGTTCCGCGATGCGCGCAAAGAGGACGTGCTGGCGCGCTTTGACGCCTATGCGCACGAGCGCGATCTGCCGCCGAACCGCGTGGGCGCGCACTTCTACTGGCTGGTTGACGACGCGCGCGGACGGTTTCTGGGCGAGATATCGGTGCGCCACAGGCTCACCGAGGCGCTCAGGCGCTATGCCGGTCACATAGGCTACGGCGTGCGCGCATCCGAGCAGGGCAAGGGCTATGGCACGCTGATGTTGAAGCTGGCGCTGGAACGGGCGCGCGAGCTGGGCATAAAGCAGGTGCTGATAACCTGCGACGACGACAACATGGCCTCGGCGCGCGTAATAGAGAAAAACGGACTCGCGCTTCAGGACAGGATAGTAAACGAAGTTGATGGAAAGCAGATCGTCACGCGGCGCTATATTGGGCAGCTGTGAGCGATACGGGCCGCGGGCGATTTATCTCACTCTCATCTGGCGACACACGGCGATTGGCCGGTGATGCGATAGTGTTGAATCTAATGCACGGGCGGGGCCCGATGCGTGTGCAAGGAGGATGAGCGATGTTTTATCCCAAGTCAAAAACCAAAAAGCTGGATATAAAACTGTTTGAGAACCCCACGAGCGAGTATCGCGGCACGCCGTTCTGGGCGTGGAACTGCAAGCTGGACAAGGATGAGCTGCTCTGGCAGATAGACGTGCTCAAGGAGATGGGCTTTGGCGGTTTCCACATGCATTCGCGTTCGGGCATGGCGACGCCCTACCTGACCGACGAGTTCATGGATCTTGTCAAGGCGTGCCGCGACCGCGCTGCGCGCAATAAGATGCTGTGCTACCTGTATGACGAGGATCGTTGGCCCTCGGGCGCGGCGGGCGGTCTGGTCACGCGCGACAAGCGCTACCGCGCGCGGTATCTGCTGATGACGCCCACGCCCTATACCGGGCACAGTGCGCATGCGCATATAGACGGCGACGCGGTGTCGGCGCGCGCCGAGAACGGAGAGCTGCTGGCGCGCTATGAGGTGACGCTGGATCACGGATATCTTAAGGATTACCGCCGCCTGGCCGATGGCGAGCCGGATGGTCAGAATACCTGGTACGCGTATCTTGAGACTATGGTGGAAGCGCCGTGGTACAACAACCAGACGTACCTGAATACGCTGGACAAGCCCTCGGTCGAGCGTTTCGTCGAGGTCACGCACGAGGCGTACCTCAAGGCGGTCGGCGACAGCTTTGGCGGCGTGGTGCCGTCTATATTCACCGACGAGCCGCAGTTCACGCGCAAGCAGACGCTGTCGTTTGCCGACGCGCGCGAGGACGTGACGCTGCCGTTTACGCACGACCTGCCCGACACGTTCCGCGCGGCGTATGGCGAGGAATTGCTGGACCATCTGCCGGAACTGCTGTGGGATCTGCCGGATGGCAAGGTTTCGCTGATACGATATCACTATCACGATCATATCGCGGAGCGGTTTGCGTCGGCGTTTGCGGACACGGTGGGCGCGTGGTGCCAGGCGCATGGCATAATGCTGACCGGCCACATGATGGAGGAACCGACGCTACGCAGTCAGACCGCCGCGCTGGGCGACTGCATGCGCTCGTACAGGTCGTTCCAGCTGCCGGGCATAGACATGCTGTGCGACCGGCGCGAGTTCACCACGGCCAAGCAGGCGCAGTCGGCGGCGCATCAGTACGGCTGCCCAGGCGTGTTGAGCGAGCTGTACGGCGTGACCAACTGGGACTATGACTTCCGCGGGCACAAGTCGCAGGGCGACTGGCAGGCGGCGCTGGGCGTGACGGTGCGCGTGCCGCATCTGAGCTGGGTGTCGATGGGCGGCGAAGCCAAGCGTGACTATCCGGCGTCGATAAACTATCAGTCGCCGTGGTACCGCGAGTATCCGTATGTCGAGAACTACTTTGCGCGCGTGAACACCGCTATGACGCGCGGCAAGCCTATAGTGGGCGTGGGCGTGGTGCACCCGGTCGAGAGCTACTGGCTGCACTGGGGCCCCAACGAGCAGACCGCCGCCGTGCGCGACGAGATGGACCGGCACTTTACCGATCTGGCCGAGTGGCTCATAACCGGCTCGATCGACTTCGACTACATAAGCGAGTCGCTGTTGCCCGGCCAGTGTGCAAAGGGCAGCAAGCCGCTCAAGGTCGGCAAGATGCAGTACAGCACGGTCATAGTGCCCGACATGGAGACGATACGCTCGTCGACGCTGGACCGGTTGGAGGCGTTCGTGCGCGGCGGCGGGCGACTGATATTCGCCGGGCGCGTGCCGTGGCTGGTCGACGCGATACCGTCGGATCGCGCGCTCAAGCTGAGCCGCCGCGCGCAGGTGATACCGCTGAGCCGCAACTCGGTGCTGGAAGCGCTGGCCGACGTGCGCGAGATAGACATTCGCCTCGAAAACGGCGCGCGCTCCGAGGACCTGGTCACGCAGTACCGCCAGGACGGCGCCGAACGCTGGCTGTTCATAGCCCATGCGTTCAACCCCGTAAACCCGGATGCCACGCGGCGCCACCAACTGACCGTGCGCATAAAGGGCGAGTTCTATGCCCGGCAGTTCGACGCGCTCGACGGACAGGTAAAGCCGCTTGAGTGCTCGCGCGCGGACGGCGTAACTACGGTCAAATTCGATATGGACGCTTATGACAGCATGCTGATAAACCTCACTCAGACCGATGAGATCGGAAGGGTGTTCGAGTGCGAAGTGGGCGGGGATATGTGCATGCACCGCCTGCCGGGCAGCGCGCTGGTCGAACTGGACGAGCCCAACGTGCTGATGCTGGACATGGCCGAATTCAAGCTCGACGACGGCCAGTGGCAGCCGCGCGAGGAGCTGCTGCGCATAGACGATGCGGCGCGTACCGCCTGGAACATGCCGCTGCGCGGCAAGAACTACGCTCAGCCCTGGGTCGACGCCGGCAAGGTGTTCGACGACGGCCAGCATACGCTGTATCTGCGCTTTGCGATAGACAGCGAGGTCGTCGTGTCCGAGCCCGAACTGGCGATGGAAGAGGCCCAAAACGCTCGCGTGACGCTGGACGGCGTGCCGGTCGAACTCAAGGACAACGGCTGGTTTGTCGACAAGGCGATACGGCGCTACCGGCTGCCGGCGTTCGGGTCGGGGCGGCATGAACTGGAGCTGGCGATAGATTTCAAGCGCGGCGGCAATCTGGAGTGGTGCTATCTGCTGGGCGACTTTGGCGTAAAGCTAAAGGGCGATTGCGGAGTGCTGACCGCGCCGGTAAAGGAGCTGGGCATGGGCGACTGGGCGAACCAGGGCCTGCCGTTCTATGCGGGCAGCTTGACGTACTATTTCGACGTCGAAGCCCGGCAGGATGGCATAACGCTGCGCGTGCCGCAGTATCGCGGCGCTGTGCTCGAGATAACGCTGGACGGCCAGCGGCAGGGACTTATCGCGTATGCGCCGTACGTATTGCACATGGATGCGCAGCCCGGACGGCATAAGCTGGGCATAAAGGTGTACGGCAACCGCGTCAACGCGTTTGGCCCGATGCACAACTGCGACCGCACATGGCCGTATTATGGGCCGCAGAGCTGGCATACGACCGGCGTGCAGTGGAGCTATTCGTATCGGCTGTGGCCTATGGGACTGCTGGTTGAGCCGTGGGTAATAGTCTGATATGTCGAACTTGTGAGCGTGATGGGGAGCGGCGCAGCGTTGCGTCGCTCCGCTTTGTCGGCGGCGCGAGCTAACTGAACCGCGGCGCGTCGCCTGACCGCATGCCTTGAAGGCGGTATGGGCGCGCGGCCGGAGCTTGTTATCTAAAAGCAGGTATGCTATAATGGCGCAGTGACGCGGCTGAGGAGGGCGCTTTATGGGCTATATCGAGGACATGCGTGCGCGCATAGGACATGATATGCTGATAACGGCGAGCGTGGCGGTGCTGGTCAGCGACGGGCGGCGGATACTGCTTCAGCGGCGGCGTGACAACGGCTTGTGGGCGCTGCATGGCGGCATGATAGAGATAGGCGAGACGTTTGAGGACGCCGCGCGGCGCGAACTGCGCGAGGAGACCGGGCTTACGGCAGGACGGCTGGAGCTGTGCGGGCTGGCGTCCGGACCGGACAGGATATACACATATCCCAATGGCGACAGGGTTTATGCGGTGGGCGTGGTGTATTTGTGCCGGGAATTCAGCGGCGAGCTGCGCGCGCAGCCCGAGGAAGTGACGCGGCTGGAGTGGTTCGACGTGGACGCGTTGCCGGAGCTGAGTCCGCCCGAGGCCCGGCAGATAGCGCAACTGGCCCGGCGCATAGCGCGCGAGCAGTCGGGCGGCTATGCCAAATGAATATGCGGGCCGCAGACGGCGCGGCGCCGCAAGGCGATATCACAGCAGTGGAGGATATGTAAGGTGAAACCAAATCCAACGCGATCGGCGTTCATACTGATAGATATGGAAAACGGCTTCATCGACCCGGCGTCGGCGCATTGCATACGGGGCGCGCGGGCGACGGTGCCGGCGTGTGCGCGGGCGCTGGCGGCGGCCCGGCGCAAGGGCATACCGGTGTTCTTTGTGAAGCGGATGTACCGCGCGGACGGCAGCGACGTTGAGTTGACGCGGCATGCGGCATGGCAGTCGGGCGGGCGCGCGATGCGGCCGGCGTCGACTGGCGCGACCGGCGCAGATGTGCCCAGGGAGCTCGCGCCGCAGCCAGGCGACTACACGATTATCAAGCCGCGCTGGAGCGCGTTTTTCGGCACGGAGCTGGATCTGATACTCAGGCGGCTGGACGTGCGCACGGTGATACTGGCGGGCACGACTACGCCCAACTGCGTGCGCACGAGCTGCTACGACGCCAACGCGCTGGACTACAATGTGGTTGTGGTCGAGGACTGCTGCTCATCGGCGACCGATGAGATACAGCGCGCCAATATCGACGACATGCGGCGCATGGGTGCGGTGATAATCAGCGAGGCTGAATTCGAGGATTACGACGAGCATACCGTGCCCGACCTGGCGCAGGCGATACGCGCACAGATGCTCAGCAGCGACGATGCGCCCGAACCTTTCGACGTGCATCCGGCTGGCTGGCCGGATCTGTGGTGACGCGCGCTGGTTGAGCCTGTGGCGCATGCCGTAATTGGCCGGCGCCGCTTGCTGCGATGTGCGCCGAATCGATGGTGGGGATCGCTGCCACGCACGTCAACGCGCGCGCCGGGCGGGGCAGGCTGTGGCTGATGCGGACGGCGGGCATGCCGGCAGGTTAAGGCGCTCGCGTCCGGTTAAGTTTTGACGGAAAACTTGCCTTTTGAGGGCAAATGTGATATCATTGACAGCAAACACAGCGCAAATGCGGTGAAGGGAAGAGTAGGACGCGGCGCGCGGTACAGGGAAGCGGGTCATGATTGAGAGCCCGCCCGAATGCGCGGTCTGAACGACACCCCGGAGCAGTCCGCAGGAAATGGCGGAACGTGAGATCGCGTTAAGATCGGCGCAGGCGCATGACGGGTTCGTGCGCGGCGCGATGAGAAGGGCCATGGCCCTTGAAGCAGGGTGGCACCGCGGTCTTTCGCCCCTACATGGGGCGGAGGATCGCGTTTTTATTTATCCGCATATGCGCGTCTATAAAAAGGGGAGGATAAAGATGCTTACGCAGGCTCCGCGCGGAACCAAGGACGTACTGCCGGATGAGAGCTATCTATGGCAGCTGATTGAAAAGACGCAGCGCGAGGTGTGCGCGCTGTACGGCATGCGCGAGGTGCGCACGCCGGTGATCGAACACACCGAACTGTTTCAGCGCTCCGTCGGCGATACTACCGACGTGGTGCAAAAGGAAATGTACACGTTTAAGGATCGCGGCGACCGCTCGATAACGCTCAAACCCGAGGGCACTGCGGGCGTGGTGCGCGCGTTCATAGAGAGCGGACTGTGCGCACAGCCGCTGCCGCAGAAGATGTGCTATATCAACTGCCCGGTGTTCCGGTATGAGGCGCCGCAGTCCGGGCGGCTGCGCGAGCATCACCAGTTTGGCGTGGAGGTATTCGGCGCGCCCGATGCGAGCTGCGATGCCGAACTGATATCGCTGGCGCTGGACGTCATGGGCCGGCTGGGCGTAAAGGGCCTGATGCTGCGCATCAATTCGATAGGCTGTCCCACCTGCCGCGAGACGTACAAGCGCAAGCTGATAGACTTCTTGAACGAGCGCCGCGATCAGCTGTGCAAGACCTGCCTGGACCGCATGGAGCGCAATCCGCTGCGCGTGCTGGACTGCAAGGAGCCGGGCTGCAAGGCGGCGACCGTGGGCGCGCCTTCGATACTGGACAACCTGTGCGACGACTGCCGGAATCACTTTGACGCGCTCAAGCGCTACCTGGACGCGCTGGGCATAGCGTACGAGGTCGACAGCCGCATAGTGCGCGGGCTGGACTACTACACCAAGACCGTGTTTGAGATAATAACGACCGTGCCCGGCGAGGACGGCAAGCCCGCGGGCGAACTGACCGTATGCGGCGGCGGCCGTTACGACGGCCTGGTAGAGCAGGTCGGCGGGCCCAAGTGCGCCGGCATAGGCTTTGGCATGGGCGAGGAGCGGCTGATAATGGTCATGCGCCAGCAGGGCATAGCGCCGGTCGCGCCGCGGCTGTACGATGCGTTCATAGTCACGATGGGCGCGGATGCGCGCGTGGAGGGCATGCTGCTGGCGCGCGAGCTGCGCGCTGCCGGGCTGCGGTGCGACATAGACCATGCCGCGCGCTCTATGAAGGCGCAGTTCAAGTACGCGGGCAAGCTGGGCGCGCCGGTCGTGGCGGTGCTGGCGGGCGACGAGCTGGCTCAGGGCGTGGTCAAACTCAAGGACATGGCGGCGTCCGAGGAGCACACGGTGCCGCGCGCCCAAGCCGTGGCCGAGATAGCGCGGCTGGCGGGCAAGGCCTGATCGGGTCTGCTAAGTCAGGACTTGCTGCAAGCTGAGCATATCCCGGCTTGCAGGCGCCGCGCGTGCGACGCGGCGATTGGATGAGCGCTTACATTGCGATACGGCGACGGCCCGCGCGACGTCGGGCCGCGCCGCATGGAAAGGATGTATTGATATGGCAGTTTCTATAAAGGACTGGAAGCGCACGCGCTACTGTGGCGAGCTGCGCGCGGCGGACGTGGGCCAGACGGTCACGCTGGACGGCTGGGTACAGCGCACGCGCAATCTGGGCGGCCTGATATTCGTATGGCTGCGCGACCGCAGCGGACTGGTGCAGGTGGTATTCGACGAGAGCGTGTGCGGACGCGAGGCGTTCGAGCTGGGAGAGAGCCTGCGCAGCGAGTACGTCGTCAGCATACGCGGCGAGGTGCGCGCACGCGAAGAGGCCATGCGCAACGCCAAGCTCGATACCGGCGACATAGAGGTATTCGTAAAGGAAGCCGCGCTGTTCAACAAGAGCGAGACTCCGCCGATCTACATCGACGACAACGCCAACGAATCCGAGACGGTGCGCCTGAAGTACCGCTATCTGGACCTGCGCCGGCCGTCGCTGCAGCGCACGATACGCATGCGCCACAAGATAATCAACACCATCCGCAACTACATGGACGAACAGGGCTTTACCGAGGTCGAGACGCCTATACTGACCAAGTCCACGCCCGAGGGCGCGCGCGACTACCTGGTGCCCAGCCGCGTGCATCCGGGCACGTTCTACGCGCTGCCGCAGTCGCCGCAGATATATAAGCAGCTGCTGATGCTGGCCGGGTTTGACAAGTACTATCAGGTCGCGCGGTGCTTCCGCGACGAGGACTCGCGCGCCGACCGCCAGCCCGAGTTCACCCAGCTCGACATGGAGATGTCGTTTGCCGACATGGAGATGATACAGACCGTGGTCGAGGGCGCATTCGAGCGGGTGTTCAAGGACGTGCTGGGCATTGAGCTTGAGCTGCCGCTGCCGCGCATGACCTGGCAGTACGCCATGGACAACTACGGCTCCGACAAGCCCGATACCCGGTTTGAGATGCGGCTCAAGGATGTAAGCGACGTGGTGCGTCAGTGCGGGTTTGGAGTGTTCGAGAATGCGATAGCCGCCGGCGGCAGCGTGCGCGGCATAAACGCCAAGGGCCTGGCGCCCGAGATGCCCCGCAAGCAGATAGACGCGCTGACCGAGCTGGTCAAGACCTATCATGCCAAGGGCCTGGCGTGGGTGACCGTGCAGCCCGATGGCAGCGTTAAGTCGTCGTTTGTGAAGTTCCTTTCGCCTGAGAAGATGGCCGAGCTGGTCGCGGCTATGGACGGTCAGCCGGGCGACGCGCTGTTCTTCGTGGCCGACAAGAACGCCACGGTGTATCAGGCGTTGGGCGCGCTGCGTCTGGAGATCGCGCACCGGCATAACCTGATACCCGAGGGCAAGTACAACCTGTTCTGGGTGACCGAGTTCCCGATGTACGAGTGGAGCGACGAGGAAGGCCGCTATATGGCGATGCACCATCCGTTCACATCGTGCATGGAGGAGGACCTGCCGCTGCTGGATACCGACATGGGCAAGGTGCGCGCCAACGCGTACGACCTGGTGCTCAACGGCATCGAGATGGGTTCGGGCTCTATCCGCATACACTCCAGCGAGGTGCAGTCGCAGACCTTCGACAAGCTGGGCATAAGCCGCGAGGAGGCGCAGCATCGGTTCGGGTTCCTGCTTGAGGCGTTCAAGTACGGCACGCCGCCGCACGGCGGATTCGCGTTCGGCATAGACCGCATGATAATGCAGCTGACCGGCGCGGGCAGCCTGCGCGACGTGATAGCGTTCCCCAAGGGCCAGGGCGCGAACTGCCTGATGATGGATACGCCCAGCGACGTCAATCCCGAACAGCTCAAGGCGCTTAAGATAAAGCTCGATCTGTAAATCCATCTATCCGCGATTGATTTTCCGCAAAAGCGTGTTTTAAAGCGCGTGACCGGGTTATATTATTATTGAATGCTGGAGGCGAATTGTATGCGCAGGACCGGTACGGTCGTAATGGATACAGACGGTGCGCTGAAGCTGCGCGTCGTGCGTCCGGCCGAGTGCGAGCACTGCGGCATGTGCCCGGGACGCGAGCTGTTGCTCGATCTGCCCGCGGGCGACTGGCACGTCGGCGACGAGGTGGCGATAGAGCTGCCGGGCGACCGGCTGCTGCGCGCGTCGGCGCTGGCGTATCTCACGCCGCTGGCAGGACTGATCGTCGGGCTGCTGTTGGGCAGCGCGGCGGGCGATGCGCTGGGCATGAGCGCCGAGGCCGCAAGCGCGGTGGGCGGCGTGGCACTGATGGCGCTGGGATTTTTGGGCGTCAAGCTGTTGTCGCCGCGGCTTAGCCGCAGCGGGGCGCTGGCGCTGGACATGACCCCGTGTGGCCGCAAGGCCGATGAGTTGCGGAAAATCAAGGCCGACAGGGCGGATGATGGAGGTAATTGACATGTCTGAATATGTAACCGAATGGAATGGCAAGACGTTTCAGCAGGCGCTGAGTGGAGATACGCCGGTGCTGGTCGACTTCTGGGCGACTTGGTGCGGTCCGTGCCGCATGATGGCTCCGGTCGTTGACAAGGTCGCGCAGGAGTACGCAGGTAAGCTGCGCGTGGGCAAGGTCAACGTCGATGAGTCGCCCGAGCTGGCGGAAAAGTACATGGTGATGAACATACCGACGCTGGTACTGCTCAAGGGCGGCGAACAGGTCGACCGCATAGTCGGCGCGCGCTCGCCTCAGGACCTGAAGAAGTGGCTGGATCAGCTCATCTGAACGCTGACTGCCTGACCGGAATACATAGAGCATGATTCTACGCCCCGCGGCACCAATGCCGCGGGGCGTTTTTGCATGGACTGAGTTTGAGCGGCGGATGCGCCCATATATGAAATTGTGCGCCTGGACGTGGCTCTGCGCAGCGGCACGAGCTGCGGTCGGGCAAGGCCATGCGTTGCGGCAGCGCAGGAGCAATGCAAGCAAGCGCCTGCGGCCGGGCGCGGCCTCATATGGGGGCAATGCCTGGCGCGGCTGGCGGAGCTAAGCCTCCAATTTGCGCGTACAAACGCGCTTGACGCGCGCGCGTTAAGCTCAGCGTGCGGCAAAGTAAACAAAGCGCGCCGCCGGTGCGCAGGCGCCCCTGATATTGCGCGCCCTTTGTCTTATTGTTACATTTTTTGGAGCGACTTATCAAACGCCGCAATATGTGGTATAATCAATTAGTTGATTAAGTTCGTTTGCCTCAAAAGCCCGGGCGCGGCCGTTGTCTGTGCGTTCCGACAGCGAGCTCCCGCGGCGTCAATATAAAAGGTGACCATATAGGCAGCCGGCATGGCCAGATGCCCTGATTTTGCATACGCATCAGGCTGACGGCGGACGGTTCCGGGTGATCGAGTGATATCAAAATACGGGGCGAATGCTCCATAAAACAGGAGGGGAGTAATGATTTGGCAAACAGATCTAAGGCCAACAAAGGCTCAAAACTCAAGATAATCCCGCTGGGCGGGGTGGACGAGATAGGCAAGAACATGACCGTGTACGAGTATGAGGACGATATGATCGTCGTCGACTGCGGCTCGATATTCCCGCAGGAGGACATGCTCGGCGTGGACCTGGTGATACCCGACACGACCTATATCGAAAAAAACGTGTCCAAGTTGCGCGGCTTTTTGATAACCCACGGCCACGAGGACCACATAGGCGCAACGCCCTATGTGTTCGAAAAGCTCAAGGCGCCGGTGTACGGCACGCGGCTGACGCTGGCGCTGGTCGAGCACAAGCTCAAGGAGCGCCGCGTCAACGGCGTCGACCTGAAGGTCATAGAGCCGCATGACGTGGTGCAGCTGGGCGCGTTCAAGGTCGAGTTCCTGCATGTGAACCATTCTATCGCCGGAGCGGTGGCTATGGCGATACATACGCCGGTGGGAACCGTAATACACACCGGCGACTTCAAGATCGACTATACGCCGGTGGACGGCGCGCAGTTCGACCTGGGTCGGCTGGCGCAGCTGGGCGAGGAGGGCGTGCTGGCGCTGCTGTGCGACTCGACCAACGTCGAGCGCCCGGGCTATACGATGAGCGAACGCACCGTGGGCGCGACGTTTGAAAACCTGTTCCACGACGCGCACGGACGCATCATAATCGCCATGTTCGCCTCGAACATACACCGCATACAGCAGGTCGTCGATTCGGCCGTGCGCCATAACCGCAAGGTGTGCCTGTGCGGCCGCAGCATGGTCAACGTCAGCAAGGTCGCGATACAGCTGGGCGAGCTGCTGATACCCGAGGGCAAGCTTATTTCGATAGACGACCTGGACCGTTATAGCGACGACGAGATAGTCGTGATAACCACCGGCAGCCAGGGCGAGACGATGTCGGGCCTTACGCGCATGGCGTTCTCAGAGCACAAAAAGCTCGAGATCAAGGAGAGCGACATGGTCATAATCTCGGCCTCGCCGATACCCGGCAACGAGAAGTCGGTGTCGCGCGTGATAAACCAGCTGGTGCGGCGGCGCGCGACGGTCATCTACGAGGCGCTGGCCGACGTGCACGTGTCCGGTCACGCCTGTCAGGAGGAGCTCAAGCTCATACATGTGCTGACCAAGCCCAAGTTCTTCATACCGGTGCACGGCGAGGCGCGGCATCTGCATCAGCACGCGCGCATGGCGCACGAGCTGGGCATGCCCGAGAAGAACATACGCGTGCCCGAACTGGGCCAGGTGTTCGAGCTGAGCCGCAACTCGATGAGCTCGGCAGGCACGGTGCCGGTGGGCAGCATATTGATAGACGGCCTGGGCATAGGCGACGTGGGCAACGTGGTGCTGCGCGACCGCAAGCTGCTGTCGCAGGACGGACTGATAATCGTCGTTATGGCGATAGACCACGACCTGGGCGTTGTGGCGTCGGGTCCGGACATAATCTCGCGCGGGTTCGTGTACGTGCGCGAGAGCGAGGAGATGATGGAGGGCGCGCGCGTGGCGGCCAAGAATGCGCTGGACGCCTTCCAGACAATCGAGCCCGGCGACTGGGGCGCGGTCAAGCACAAGGTGCGCGAAGAGGTCTCGCACTACATATTCGATCGCATAAAGCGCAGCCCGATGATACTGCCCATAATAATCGAGGTCTGAGTGCCCCGCGCGGCATGGAACGATTTGGCCGGCGCGCGCGTCTAATGGGCGCCCGGCTCCATTGGAGGATATCAGGCGAATGAATGTTTACGACAAGGCTCATGAACTGGCCGCATGCCTGAAGCAGAGCGACGAGTACCGCGAGTACCAGCGTCTGCGCGATGCGGCTTACGAGGATTCGACCAACAAGGCGCTGCTGGACGAGTACAAGCGCCTGCAGTTCCAGGCGCAGGTCAAGTTCGCCAGCGGCGACCGTCCCGATGAGCAGGACATGCAGCGGATGCAGGCGATAGGCAACCTGCTCCAGTTCAATCCGGACGCGAGCAGCTTTCTGCTGGCGGAGTTCCGCTTTCAGAAGATGCTGGCAGACATATACAAGATACTGGGCGACGCGGCGGGCATAGACCTGGACATGCTGCGCTCGTAGCGCCCGCATAGCGGAGGCAAAATGGCAAAAGCGAAGAAGCCCAACCGCAAAAAGCGGTACCGGGAGTACGACGCCGAGACGCTCATGCAGGAGCGGCAGTACGGCTTTTTCTGGTATGACTGGATCTGGCGGGTGATACGGCCGCTGCTGATAGGCGCGCTGTCGCTCATCATGATATCCGGCATGTTGCTGTCGGGCTGGAACTACATAAACTCCAAGTACCTGTTGCCGGTGGATCCCACCGACAGCACGCCCGTGGTGTTTGAGATAGAGAGTGGTTCGTCGCTTACGACGATATCGCGCCAGCTCGAGGAACAGGGGCTGATTCGCAATAAGACCGTGTTCAAGTACATGGTCGACTTTCAGGGGCTCAGCGGCCGCATAAAGGCCGGCGCGTACAACCTGAGCCGCGACATGACGCTCAGCGAGATAATAAACGAACTGTCCAGCAGCTCCGCGCCCACCGAGCGCACCATAACGCTGATAGAGGGCTGGACCTGCGAGGACATAGCCGAGTATCTGGTGCGCCAGGGCGCGCTGACCGATACCGAGGAGTTCCTGAAACTGTGCTCCGACACGGAGACGTTCAGCGCATACTACGTGGTAAACGAGCTGACGTCGCTGGTGCCCGAGGACCAGCTCAGCCAGCGCCGCTATGCGCTGGAAGGCTATCTCTCGCCGGATACGTACAACATCTATCTCAACGAATCCGCCGAGAACATAATAAAGCGCCTGCTCAATCAGAGCGAAAAGGTGATCTGGGACATATACGACCAGCGCGAGCAGAAAAAGAGTATGCTGCTCGATCCCAATGACCCCGACGCCACGACCGACGACGTCGACTTGCCGGGCGTCGACCTCAATCAGGACGAGCTGTACATACTCGCCTCCATAATCGAGAAGGAAGCCAAGCCCGACGACTTTGCCAAGGTGTCGGCGGTGTTCCATAACCGCCTGGCTGAGGGCATGCGGCTGGAGAGCTGCGCGACGGTGCAGTACGTGCTGGGTACGACGCGCCTGGCGTTGACCGACAGCGATACTTCGGTCGATTCGCCGTACAACACATATAAAAACAGCGGTCTGCCGATAGGCCCGATCTGCAATCCGTCGCGCGCGGCGCTGCAGGCGGCGGCGTTCCCAGATGAGGAATACTTAAACGAGGGCTATCTGTACTTCTGCAGCAAGGATCCGACCTCGGGCGAGTTGCAGTTCTCCAAGACCTATGAGGAGCATCAGGCCGCAGTAGAACAGTATCGCCCGCTGTGGATTGAGTACGACAACAGCCGCGCCGGCAGCGACCAGGCGGGGCAGGAGGGACAGTAAGCTGATATGATACCCGAACTGCTGTGTCCGGTGGGCGGGCCTAGACAGCTAAAGGCGGCGGTGCGATTTGGCGCGGACGCCGTGTACATGGGCGTGCGCGAGTACGGATTGCGCGCGTTCGCAGGCAACTTCACTTACGAGGAGATGGCGCGGGCCATCTCCTTGTGTCATGCCGCGGGGGTAAAGGCGTATGTGACGCTGAACATATTCCCGCATGAGCGCGACCTGCCGGGGCTGCTTGAAGCCGCGCGGCGCGTGCGCGACATGGGCGCCGACGCGGCGATAGTGTCCGACATTGGCGCGCTGGACATGCTGGCGCAGGAGGCGCCCGGGCTGGAGCTGCACCTGAGCACGCAGGCCAATACGATCAACAGTCGTGCGGCGCTGGTTGCTCACAGGTTGGGCGCAAAGCGCATAATACTTGCGCGCGAGGCCAGCCTGCAGGACATAGCCGCGATGCGGGCGCGACTGCCGGCCGATTGCGAGCTGGAGACGTTTGTGCATGGCGCGGTGTGCATGAGCTATTCGGGGCGGTGCGTGCTGTCGGACTACCTGACGGGGCGCGGCGCAAACCGGGGCGCATGTGCGCAGCCATGTCGTTGGCAGTACGCCGTAGTCGAGCGCAAGCGCCCGGGCGAGTATTTTCCGGTCGAGGCCGATGAGCGCGGCACATACATATTCTCATCAGGCGACCTGAGAATGCTGGAGCACATACCCGATCTGGTGAACGCGGGCGTGGATTCGCTCAAGATAGAGGGCCGCATGAAGAACGAATATTACGTGGCCTCGGTCACGCAGTGTTACCGGCGTGCGCTTGACCTGTACGCAGCCGCGCCCGAGCGGTTTCAACCCGACGCGCCTGAGGTAAAGGCGCTGAGTGCGGCGCTGGACCGCGTGAGCCATCGCCGGCATGATACAGGATTCTTCTATGGCGCGCCGTGTCCGTCGGGCGGCGCGGACGGGTTTTACCAGACCGCCGAGTTCGCGGCTTATGTGCTGGAGTATGAGCCGGCGACCGCGAGCGCGCTGGTTGAAGTGCGCAACGCGATGCTGATCGGCGACAGGTTGGGCGTGCTGACGCCCGGGGGCGGATTCGATTTCGAGTTGACCCGACTGGAGCGCCCCGACACCGGCGAACAGCTCGATGCGGCGCGAGTGGGCAAGAGCGTGGTCAGGATAAACATGCCCGCGGCGGTGGAACCGGGCGACATGCTCTGGGGCGTAGTGCGCAACCACCTGCGATGAGGCGGGCCAAGTTGAATCGACATGTGAATAGGATTAAGTGCATATGCAAATACCGCGCCGGACACGGTCAATCAGCGTGTCCGGCGCGGTATTGAATTTGGGCGGATAATGGGCCGCGGCTGTCCAGCGATTTGTACAGTCAGGCGTTTGGCCGGCTGTCTGGTGTTTGGCCGGCTGCTAGTCGTTTAGACGACTGTCCGACGTTAACCGACTGTCTGTCATTAAGTCGGCTGCTCGTCGTTCAGCCGATTACAAGTTGTTCACTGACTGTCCGACATTTAACCGACTGTCAGTCATTAAGCCGGCTGCTCGTCGTTGAGCCGATTACAAGTTGTTTACTGAATGCCCGTCGTTTAGCCGACTGTCAGTCATTAAGCCGGCTGCTCGTCGTTGAGCCGATTACAAGTTGTTTAGCGACTGCCCGTCATTTGGCCGACTGCCCGTCGTTTATCCGGCTATCCGTCATTTAGCCGACTGTCTGTCGTTTAACCGGCTGCTAGTCGTTTAGACGATTGTCCGACGTTAACCGACTGTCTGTCATTTAGCGGGCTGTTAGTCGCTCAGCCAACTACACGTTACTTACCGCATGACCGTCATTTAGCCGACTGCCAGTCATTTACTCGGCTGTCTGGCGCGCGTTCCGGAGCGTCAGAGCGCACTGAAAAAGCCGGGCGGAATTTGCCCGGCGCGGATATGACAGCCCTGTCATGGCAAGTATTTGAGCCTTATGGGGTAAATATCTATGACAAAATGGTCTGCGTCGATGCCGGTATTGGGATGTGAGGTGCTCAGGCCGAACTCGACGTCGCCAAGTCTGTGGTGATATTCGGCGCTGCACTTGCCGAAAGCCACGTATTGGCAGATGCAATATTCGAGATAGCCGTCCTCATCCGGCTCGAGCGGCAAGGTCTCGAACGGCTTTTCGATATCAATGCCCAGCCCGGCAAGGTATTCGGCGACCTCGGGATATGCGGCCCTGACCTGCCGGCAGTAGTTCCGGCAGTAGTCGCAGTCGCACAGCTTTTCATCCGCCGCAGATTCGTAGTAGTCTTGCGTCGCCTTCAGGTTTACGTTGATATCCATTTAACTTCCCTTCGCGGCCGCGCTCAGCTCAGCGTGCCGTCAAGCATCTCGATCACGCCAATCGCGGTGGACAGCAGCTCCTCAGCGGCGTGCGGTTCGGCCTGAGCGCCGGGGCGCGTTGACTGTTCGAGCAGTTTGAGCAGGCCGTCCAGTGCGCGGAACTGCTCGCCGGTAGTCACGCCGGCGGTGTTGAGCGCGTTAAGGCAGCTTGCGGCATCGGCGCCATGCGAGTCCAGACGCGCCTGTTCGGTAAGCGACTTGAGCCGCAATCCCAGCGTAGCGCGCGCGCCCGCCAGCGCCAGCTCCAGCGGCCGCGTTTCATTCAGCGAGGCGTATGTGCCGCGCGACTCGTCCAGCAACAGTCCCGCGTCCGATATGCTCTGTTTGAGTGCGCTCACCGTGCGCAACCGGAGCGGTTCAACGGCTTCCGCCTGACCGTCGCGGCTCCGCTCGCGCAGCACCGGCGCAATCGCTATCAGCGCCGCCAGCGCAAGCGCTCCCAGCGATGCGCCGTCAAACGCTATTTCCGGCCGCAAGAGCCGCATTATAACTATTGCCACGCACAGCGTCAACACCGCCATGCGCGCGGTGGTATCGGTTGTCATCCTCATCTGCGGTGCCTCCAAACACAGTCTCCACCTGAACAGTGTATCATATATCGACATCTCGTGCAACCGCATTGTGCGAGTGCTTAGCGTCTTTTAATGTTGGGGGAATGCGTTTGGAGGCGGGCATGCGCCGTATGATGTCTGCATATGCGGGCGTTTGACGGTCGCATATCACGGCGCTTTGAGCAGGCCTGTCGACAATCTCCCGCGCTGGGCACGGCAAATGGCGCAATGAAAGGTAAATGGCCAGCGGTTAACAGCAACCGGAGCGATGAACGACCGGCAAGCACGGGTTAATGGCAATCCGCGCGAATAATGGCGGGCAAGCACAGGAGCACACCAACCTGCGCGATGAACGGCAAAACAAGCCAATGCAAACAGCAGCCAGCACAAATGAACGGCTAATGCGCAAATGCAAAATCGATGCTGGATGCGCCCAGATGCACAGCGCCCCGGGCAATCACCGGCGCTTTGTGCGCGACGTCGATTGCCCGGGGCGGCGTAAAAGCCCGGAAGCGGGGGTATTATTGCTTTGCCTCGCGGTTGGCGCGCTCGATTGCGTATATCGCGATTGCGCATTCCAGGCGCTTGCGCTCCAGCTCGCACTCCATGTCGTTGGGGCAGGATATGTCGCCATTGAGCAGCTGTGCATTGGCCGCGCATCCGCCCGAGCAGTAGAACCGCGCCCAGCAGTTGCGGCACTTTTCCTTGTTAAGCACATGGTTGGCGGCGAATGTCTGCTGGATATCGGTGTCGAACGTGTCGTCCAGCACGCTGCCCATGCGATAGCCCTCCCGGCCCACGAACTGGTGGCATGGGTATATGTCGCCCTCGGGCGTCACCGCGACGTACTCGTTGCCGGCGCCGCAGCCGCTGAGCCGCTTGCGTATGCACGGGCCGCCCTCAAGGTCCACGTTGAAGTGGAAGAAGTTGAGGAAATGTCCTTCAGCGCGGCGCTTGAGGTATTCGCGGCCCAGCTTCTCGTATTCGTCCAGCAGTCCGGGCAGCTGATCGGGGCGCAGCGCGTACGGCGAATCGGGCGTCAATACGACCGGCTCGACCGATATCTGTTCAAACCCGGCGTCGTGCAGCGCGAGCACATCTTTGGAGAAATCAGCGCTCACTGCGGTATAGGTGCCGCGCACATAGTACTCCTTATCGCCGCGGGCCTTGGCCATCTTCAGCGCGTTGGGCAGCACCAGGTCGTAAGAAGGCTTGCCGTTGGCTGTGGGGCGCATGAAGTCGTGCACCTCGCGCCGGCCGTCCAGCGACAGCACGACATTCTTCATCTCGCGGTTTATGAATTCTATGCGCTCGTCGTTGAGCGCCACGCAGTTTGTGGTTATCGTGAAGTTGAAGTGCTTGCCGGTTTCTGCTTCGCGCTTGCGGCCGTACTCTACCAGCTGCTTGACTACGTCGAAGTTCATAAGCGGCTCGCCGCCGAAAAAGTCGACCTCAAGGTTGTGGCGCGCGCCCGAGTGCGCTATCAACCAGTCCAGCGCCTTTACGCCTACCTCATAGGGCAACAGCGTGCGCTTGTGGCCGTGGAACTCGCCGGTGTCAGCAAAGCAGTATTTGCACCGCAGGTTGCAATCGTGCGCGGCGTGCAGGCACATCGCCTTGACGGTGCCGGCATTCTTTATCTCCAGGCCGGAATAGTCGTAGTGGGTCAGCAGCTCGCCACGCGCCCGCATCTCGTCGATCTCCGCGAGTATCTCGCGCAGTTCGGCTTCGTCGAAGCGGTCTTTGAGCTCGTCAACTATCGCGTCGGGCTCCATGGTCTCTATGCGGCTGAGCACCTCGTAGGCGGGCTCATCGACCATATGTACGCTGCCGGAGTCCACGTCCAGCGCTATCATGGCGCCCAGCGCCTTGAATACGTGCAGCATCATGTCATCCTTTCTTGTATACAGCCGGGTTCGATCCGGCAGGGTATTGCCGTCCGTCGAAGCGGCGGACGTTGCCGCGCTTTGCAGTCGGGCGCGCGGGCAAGTCTCATCGAGCGGCTTAAGGGCGCGCCGTGCGGCGTTATCCGAACGCGTGCTTTTAAGCCGCGCGCAGGTTTAAGCATATGGCAGGCTGCGCGCCTTGCGGCCGCGCATTATGTGCGGGACCACTCTGAGCCTGTGCAGCCGTGCCGGCATTTAGAAGGCGCATCAAGGCCGTATGCCCTGGTGAGCAGAGTCGCAGTCAAGGCTAAATTGCAGCATTACAAGCGGCAAAGCTGTGCGCGAGGCGAATCTGCCTGCATTGCATGTAATTGCGTTGCGTGCGAGGGAAATCTGCCCGCATGGCATGCGATTGCGTTTCGTGTGAGGGAAATCTGCCTGCATTGCATGCAATTGCGTTGCGTGCGAGGCAAACAAGCCCGTATGGCATGCACTCGCATTGCATGCGAGGCAAACCATTCCGCATGACATGCAATCACGTTACCATGGGTCAAACCATCCCGCATGGCATGCAATCGCGTTGCGCGTGGGGTAAAACCCTACCGCATATTAAGCAACCAAGCCGTGGGAGGCAGCGTACGGCGCGCCTTGTGGCATGCCATACACTGCGCGCTGTGTTTCGGCGCATTCTACCCGGTTTGCGCGCATGAAAAAAGGCCGCCGAAACTCGGAGGCCCTTCGCATTTCGATTGCGACCTTACTTCTCCTCGCGCTGGCACTTCTGATTGGCCACAGTGCAGGAAGTCTTGCAGGCGCTCTGGCAGGAAGTCTGGCACTCGCCGCAGCCGCCATGCGCAGCGCTGTTTTTAAGGCACGCGGGCTGAACCGTCTGGATATGCTTCATGTTACAAAACTCCTCTCGTTACGGCGGCGATGTACCGCCGGGCTAAATGCTGATTGCGCCCGGGCGCCAAGGCCCGGGCTGCATATGGTGCCGATGGCCGGGGTCGAACCGGCATGCTGTCACCAGCGGCGGATTTTGAGTCCGCTACGTCTGCCAATTCCATCACATCGGCAAGTACTTATTCATTATAGCAGACAATGCCGACGATTGCAAGTGAAAAATTGCGCGTTTTGTTAATTTCAAGCTGAACAGCGGCGTCGGCCGCTTCGCGCAGCCAGCGACATGCGGGCTGTACGGCCAACGACATGAGTACCGCACAACCAGCGACAAGTGTACCGCATAGCAAGCGACGAATGTGCCGCACGACCAATGTCATGCGTATCACACAACCAGCGACAAGTATGCCGCACGACCAATGACAAATGTACCGCACGGCCAACGACATTCGCACCACACAACCAGCGACAAGTGTGCCACATAGCAAGCGACAAATGGGCTGCACGGCCAATGACATGCGCACCACATAACCAGCGACAAGCGTACCGCACGACCAGCAACAAGCGTGCCGCACGACCAACGACATGCGCACCGCATAACCAGCAACAAGTGTGCTGCACGGCCAGCGACATGCGTACCGCACGGCCAGCAACAAGTGTACCGCATGGCCAGCGGCATGCACGCCACATTTCCAGCGACATTCGCACCACACCAAAAACGTCAGGCACACCGCACAGCCAGCTAGCAGCGCGGCTGCAAACAGGCTTAAAGGCATGCGACTGCTCAGGGTTCTTGCTGCTTGACGTATGCCGACCATCAGCCGCGCCAGCGCGACGTGCCGGCTGCGGGGTGGTTTCGCAAGCGTGTCAGCAGCGGCAGAGCGCACGGCGTGAGCGCTCATGGCAGCAGAACGCCCGGCCAGTGCATGAGCCGGCCGGGCGCAGTTTAAATCGCGGATCAGTTGTACTTGGGCAGCCAGTCGCCGTGGGCCTCGATGAGGTCGTCGCACATGGCGACGATGTCGTCTATCGACAGCTCGGAGGAGGTATGCGGGTCGAGCATGGCGGCCTGATAGATGTAGTCCTTCTTGCGGGTCATTATGGCCTGTATCGTCAGCAACTGCACGTTGATGTTGGTGCGGTTGAGCGCTGCGCACTGCTCGGGCAGCGCGCCCACGTACGTCGGAGCCACGCCGCTCTTGTCGACCAGGCACGGCACCTCTACGCACGCGTTGGTCGGCAGGTTGGTTATGACGCCGTTGTTTATCACGTTGCCGCCGAACTTGAACGGGCGATTGGTCTCCATGGCCTCCATTATGTAGCTGGCGTACTCCTTGGAGCGCACATGCGTCAGGCCGTGATCGGCCAGCAGCTCGTCGCGGCGCGCGTCCCAATCGGCTATCTGACGCACGCAGCGGCGCGGATACTCATCAAGCGGTATGTTGAAGCGCTCGATCAGTTCGGGGTAGCGCGCCTTTATGAAGTAGGGGGTGTACTCGCTGTTGTGCTCGCTGGACTCGGTGATGTAATAGCCGAAGCGGCGCATCAGCTCCAGGCGCACCATGTCGCCGTGCAGACCCTTCTGGGTGTAGAGATCGTAGTCCTTGCGCAGATGCTCGAGCATGCGCTCGTCGACCTCGCGGCCGCCGGTGAGCGACTTGACGCGCTCCTCGAACGTGCCTATGTCGAGCTTGCCGGCGTTGTAGAGCAGCGCGCGGCGCTTGATCTCGGGGTAGAGGTCCACGCCGTCACGGGTGCACTCCAGCAGCCAGGCCTGATGGTTGATGCCAGCGATCTTCCACTGTACGGTGTCGTCGTATTCCATGCCCAGCTCATTGAGCAGGTGGGACGCGCACACCTGTACGCTGTGGCAGAGACCCACGGTCTTTATGCCGGTGAAGCGCTGCAGCGTGCCGGTCAGTATCGCCATGGGGTTGACGTAGTTGAGGAACCATGCGTTGGGGCAGACTTCCTCCATGTCGTGGGCGAAGTCGAGCATGACCGGCGCAGTGCGCAGCGCGCGGAATATGCCGCCGATGCCCAGCGTGTCGGCTATCGTCTGACGCAGGCCGTACTTCTTGGGCACTTCGAAGTCGGTCACGGTGCACGGCTCGTATCCGCCGACCTGTATCGCGTTTACGACGTAATTGGCGCCCTTGAGCGCGGCCTTGCGGTTTTCTACGCCCAGGTAGCTCTCGATGTTGGCCTTGGAGCCGTTGTTGCGGTTTATCGTGTCCAGCATCAGGCGGCTTTCCTTGAGGCGGTCGGCGTCTATGTCGTAGAGCGCTATCGTCGAGTTCTCAAGCGCGGGGGTCATCATGCTGTCGCCGAGCACGTTCTTGGCGAACACGGTCGAGCCCGCGCCCATAAATGTGATCTTGGGCATTGTGCGCATCTCCCTTCGATTTCTCGATTGATAATACCATTGTACAATCATTCGGCGCGCCTCGCAAGCGGCAATGGCGCTTTTGTGGAGCGGATTTGGGCCGATGTTTTGCATTAAAGTCGCATGATTTCGCACCTGCCTGCACAAATGATACAATAGTACAAATAGGAACTGACACGTGCACAAAGCCGTATGCGGCCTGCAACCAGATTTTGCCGAGTGAGCGCGCTTTGCGCGGCGCATTTGATTGGTTGACAGCGCGCCAGAGCATGATATAATAATAACCATGAAATGCGGCGGAGGGTGCGTATGCAGAGACAAAGCATGTTTGAGGGCAACTGGGAGCTGAAATGGAGCGCAGGCGTGACGACGGCGCTGGTGGCGTTTATGCTCATAAGCTGCGTGGGCGGAATGTGGGACTACCGCGACGAGGTGGGCGGCATCGCGCAGATGATATTGGGTATAGCGTTTCTTATGTCGCCAATGCTGATAGGGCTGGTGCTCAACTGGATAGGCACGGTGCGCAAGAACCGGCCGTTGCTGTTCATAGCGGGCACGTTCTATGTGCTCAACGGGCTGTTTGATCTGGCGTTTTTGCTGTATAACGCGGTGCCGGCGATACTGGTGTTCAGGGCGTTTTACAAGCTGGGCAAGAAGCAGCTGCCCAAAGCGCCGCGGTTGAGGTGAATCGGGCGGCAAGGACGTTTGTGTGATAATCGCATAAGCATATGACAGGGCGCGCGGGCAATTGAACTGCCCGCGCGCCCTGTTGCATCGCTGGCGCAAAGACGGCCGGCGTCAGTTAAGCGGCGCGTCGTCGTACATCGATATGACATGCGCCTTGCGTTCGACCATTTCATCCAGACGCTGAATATACAGTTCTATGCTGCGCACGTTGGCGGCGCGCTCTATGCGGCGGCGCTCGGGGAATATCCACTTGGATATCGCGCCCGCGCCCAGCGCGAGGTTGTGCGTGGTCTCCTCCATGATGTCGATGTTATACAGGCATGCGCGTCCGGGCCGGGAATACCCGACGTTTTCGAGGTTGCCGGCCATGTACTTTTGCCGGTACAGGTAGTAGGGCACGTACCCGGCGGCGTGAGCCATGTCGCGCGCCAGTTCGACCATGCGCTGCGCCGTGGGTGCGTCGACCTGGTTGTAGCCGCGCTCATGCAGTCGCGACGCGCGCTTTATCGCCAGGGTGTGCACGGTGACGCTCTCGGGCGCCAGTTCGCATACGCCGCGCATCGTGCGCTCAAAATCGGCGATGTCCTCGCCGGGCAATGCGGCGATCAGGTCCATGTTTATGTCATCAAAGCCCATGCTGCGCGCCAGCGCGTAGGCGTCCAGCGTGTCGCGCGTGGTGTGACGGCGGCCGATGATCTCGAGCGTGCGGTCGCACAGCGTCTGGGGATTGATAGATATGCGGGTTATGCCCAGGTCGAGCAGCGCCTGGAGTTTGGCGCGGTCGATGGTGTCGGGGCGACCGGCTTCGCAGGTCCACTCAATCGCGTTGGGGAATTCGCGCTGTGCCGCGGTTATCACGCGTGTAAGCTGCGTCGCGCTCAGCGCGGTGGGAGTGCCGCCGCCCATGTACGCCGCGCGCACTTTAAGTCCACGCGTGCGCATCAGCTCGCCGGTCGCGGCGATCTCGCGCAGCAGCGCGTCCAGGTATGGCTCGACCATGCGGCCGTTGCCCAGCTCGTCCGAGGCGAACGAACAGTACGCGCAGCGCGTCGTGCAAAACGGTATGCCTATGTACAGGTCGAACACGCCGGTATCGTGGCAGATGACCGGGCGCTGCGCGCGCACTATCTCGCCCAGCAGTTCGGACTTGTGCTCAGATACGTCGAATGTGCGGCTGAGCCAATTCAGCGCCTGAGCTTCGTCCATGCCATGCTCCAGCGCCTCGTAAACCAGGC
The DNA here is from genome assembly GCA_018714445.1 of Candidatus Fimadaptatus faecigallinarum. Taxonomy (GTDB): domain Bacteria; phylum Bacillota; class Clostridia; order Christensenellales; family Aristaeellaceae; genus Fimadaptatus; species Fimadaptatus faecigallinarum. The sequence goes on from DVNK01000027.1 coordinate 110,137, forward strand.
GCGTGGGGCGTATGCCGGTGAGCGAACCCCACGGCGGCCGCACACCCAGCGCATCGCGCAGCAACAGGTACAGCGTGTGCTTTATCAGGCGCTTGAGCTGCTTTTTGCGCTCGAGCGCGTCGCCGCCGGGCACTGCCAGCGCGGCTTCGCGGTGCGCGCCTATGTAGTCGAACGCCTCGACCCATTGGCCGTCGCGCTCGGCATGGGTATGGATTAGGTCGGCATCCTGGCCGGGCTCGGCCAGCCTTATCTCGCTTACGCTGATGAACAGGCGCACGACCTCGCAGATGTCATTGAAGAATTCGGGCAGCGGTGTGCGCAGTATCATTGTCCGGTCACCTCATGGCGTATCGTGGTCTCGGGGCCGTGACCGCACAGCACGCGCGTGTCCAGCGGGAGCGTGTACAGCTTGCGCAGCGACCGGCGCAGCTGTACCGGCGAACCGGTCGGCAAGTCGGTGCGCCCGAACCCCTCATAGAACATTGTGTCGCCGGCAAAGAGCACGCCCTGCTCCGGCAGATAGTAGCTGACCGAACCCGAGGTATGGCCGGGCGTGTATATTATCTCCATGTCCAGCCCGCAGACGTTCAGCTTTGCGCTTTCGAGTATGTCCAGCGGGCAGTCGGCGGCGACCTGCACATGCTCGTAACCGGGGCGGCCCAGCGAGCGCTCAAGGCTCAACAGCATGTCGGCGTCGTTGGGATGGATGTGTATATGCGCGCCGGTGAGCCGGACGAGTTCGGCCACGGCTTCGATGTGGTCAAAGTGGCCGTGGGTGAGCAGAATATCGGTCAGGCGGCAACCCTGAGCTTCGCAGGCCTCGCAGATCTCGCCGGCGGCTCCGCCGGGGTCCACGACGAACGCGGTGCCGGTCGACTTGTTGCAGACGAGGTGAGCGTTCTCCTGCATCGAATTTGTTATGATTGTCTGTATCACTGTGTTCATTTCAGAATCTCCTCTTAGAGTCCAGCAGTATCGTGACCGGGCCGTCGTTCACCAGTTCGACCTGCATATGCGCCTGAAAGCGGCCGGTCTGGACGGTAAAGCCGTCGGAGCGCAGCGCGTCGGCCAGCTCGCGGTAGAGGCGGTCGGCGTCGGCGGGCGCGGCGGCATCCGAGAAGCTGGGCCGACGGCCGTGGCGGGCGTCGCCCAGCAGCGTGAACTGACTTACCAGCAGCAGCTCGCCGCCCACGTCGCGCAGCGCCAGGTTCATCTTGCCCTGATCGTCCTCGAACACGCGCAGGCCGGCCAGCTTTGCGCGGCAGTACTCCATGTCGGCGGGGCCGTCGCCCTGCTCGACGCCGCACAGCACCATGAATCCATGGCCTATGCGCCCGATGACCTCGCCGTCGACGCTGACCTGTGCGCGCGTGCAGCGTTGTACAACGCATCTCATGTCTGTTTACCTCCGGGGAGTGCAAGTTTTCGCAGTAACGTGCGGCGCATAGCCGCGCACGCATGCGTCAAGGCATGCGCCACGGCGCGCAACGCCATACATGGCCATTATACCGCTCCTGTGTAAAGCCGCTTAGCGATTTTGCAAATTTAAAGGAATTGTGATAATTGAGTATTGCCAAGTCGAGCGCCGAATGACGATGCAGCGCGGGCGGCGCGACCGATGGGACAGTGTATATACTCAGCGGATCACCTTCGCATATTCGCAGTGCTCGCTTTGCCGGGACGTCTGTTCAAACGGCAGGCATTGCGCAGCCGCAGAAGAGTTCGGTCAATGCGGCGGCGGAACGAAGCGCATTTGGCATTAGAGCTGCTTGAGCCGCCGGACTGCCGCATGATCTGAGCACGGCGACATTGCGGGAAATCGCATGTAGGCGAGCAAGTTGTGCCTGGGCGCACCCTGCCCAGAGGAACGCACCATACCGGTCAGATCTGATGTGCGCGCATACGATGTGCGCATCACGCGCAGAGGGACGCACCCCGTCTGTCAAATTTGATGGGCATGCATACGATGTGTACACCCCGCCCAGAGGTACGCACCCCGTCTGTCAAATCTGATGGGCATGCATACGATGTGTACATCCTGCCCAGAGGGATGCACTCCATCAGTCAAATCTGACTGGCGCATGCGATGCGTGTATCCTGCCCGGCTGGATTCACAAGTTCATGCGCAGCACAGCCGATGCTGTACCATATGGCTGCCGGCGTGCGTCGCCGCCATGTTGAGCTTGCGCCGCGCCAACCACTTGCGCGCACTGTACGCATAGGGTAAAATAGATTTAACGACAAGCGCTTCTACCACATGCCCCAACGACGCGCCGGAAAGGAGCCGACCTCAATGCCCAATGATATACTCGAACTGTTCTCGCCCGCCTGCCAGAGCTGGTTTACGCGCAATATCGGCATGCCCACGCCGGTGCAGCGCGAAGGCTGGGCCGCGATTGCGCGCGGCGGAAACGTGCTCATATCCGCGCCTACTGGAACCGGTAAGACGCTGACGGCGTTCCTGTGGGCGATTGACCGCATGCTGGGCGAGGCCGTGCGCGGTGCGCTGCGCGACGGCATACGCGTGATATACATATCGCCGCTCAAGGCGCTGGGCAACGACATCCGTCAGAACCTGGACCGTCCGCTTCAGGGCATAGCGGCCGAACTGGGCGGCGAATGTCCGGTGAGTGCGGCGGTGCGCACCGGCGATACCACGCCCGCCGAGCGCCGCGCCATGCTGCGCCGCCCGCCGCACATACTGATAACTACGCCTGAATCGCTGTTCATAATGCTGACGGGCGAGCGCACGCGGGGACTTATGCATGACGTGGATGTGGTCATAGTGGACGAACTGCACGCCGTGATGGACTCCAAGCGCGGCGCGCACCTGATGATGACGCTGGAGCGGCTAAACGAGCTGTGCGGGCGCGAAGTGCCGCGCGTAGGACTGTCGGCTACGGTCAAGCCGCTGGCGCTGGCGGCGGAGTACCTGGCCGGCTTTGGCGCGGATGGCGCGCCGCGCGTGTGTGCCCGCGTGTGCCCGGACATACGCAAGCGCATGGACCTGCAAGTCGAACTTGCGCTGCCCGACCTGCGCGTGATGCCCGAGGGCAGCATATGGCCGGCGATATTCCGCAGGGCGTACGACGCCGCATCGCATTGCCGCACGACGCTGGCATTCTGCGAGGGCCGCGCCACCGCCGAAAAACTCGCCCATGGCGTTAACGGGCTGGGCGGCGAGGGCTTTGCGCGCACGCACCACGGCTGCATATCGCGCGAACAGCGCCTGGAGGCCGAACGCCAGCTCAAGAGCGGTCAACTGCGCATGATGTGCGCGACCAGCTCGATGGAACTCGGCATAGACGTCGGCGAGATAGACCTGGTTATGCAGATAGGCGCGCCGGCGTCGGTTGCGCGCGCGGCGCAGCGATTGGGCCGCGCGGGCCATCGTCCGGGCGAGGTGAGCCGTATGCGGTTCTATCCGCGCAACGCGCAGGACATACTGCTGGATGCGTTTATCGCGCGCGGCGTACTGGACGGCGAGATAGAGTCAATGCGTCCGCCGCGGCTGTGCTTGGACGTGGTAGCGCAGCAACTGGTGGCGATGAGCGTGTGCGGCGAGTATACGCTGGACGAGGCGCTGGGCGTGCTGCGGGGTGCGTGGCCGGCGCGTGAGCTCACGCGCGAACTGCTTGAGCGGGTGTTGTGCATGCTGGCGGGCGACTACGAGCGCGACGATGACATGCCCCAGCGCCCGAGACTGATATACGACCGCATAAACGGCGTGTTCCGCGGCGACAACTATAGCCGGCTGCTGGCGTTGCGCGCGGGCGGCACTATACCCGACAGGGGCTATTATGGCGTGTACCTGGAGGACGGCACGTATCTGGGTGAGCTGGACGAGGAGTGCGTGTTTGAAGCGCGATTGGGCGACAGGTTTCTGCTGGGCGCGTTTGCGTGGCAGATAGTCAACATAACGCGCGACCGGGTGCTGGTGCGCGCCAGCGATGCGGGCGGCGCGGCGCCGCCGTTCTGGCGTGGCGAGGGCATGGGCCGGCCCTACGATGCGGGCAGGCTGTTTGGCGGATATATGCGCGCGCTGGAGGATGCGCTGGCACGTGGACGGCTGGATGAGACGCTGCATGGGTTCTGCCTGGATGAGGATGCCCGGGTCAATCTGGCGCGCTACATATCGGATCAGGCGCGGGTGGGCCTGCCTACCGACAGGACGTTGGTGTGCGAGCACTTCAGCGACGGCGCGGGCGAGTACCAGATGCTGGTGCACAGCCTGTTTGGCGCGCAGGTAAACCTGCCGTTGGGCCTTATGCTGCAGAAGGCAGCGGTGCGGTTGCTGGGCGGCGACGTCCGGATGCACTATTCGGACGACGGCATACTGCTGCATTCGACCAGCGCTCCGCTGCCGGAAGGGCTGATATATAAGATAGATCGTGCCAATGTGCGCGAAGAACTGATAAGGCTGCTGCCTGCAGCGCCGCTGTTTACGATGGCGTTCAGGTACAATTCGACGCGCGCGCTTATGATGGGCATGCGCGGCACGGGTCGACAGCCGCTCTGGGTGCAGCGGCTGCGCGGCGAACAGGCGTATGCGCGTGCGCTCAGGCATGAGCATCATCCACTGCTGTACGAGACGATGCGCGAATGCCTGGAGGACTATACCGACTGCCGGGCGCTGATAGAGGTGCTTGAGCAGGTGGCCGCAGGCGAGGTCGGCGTTGTGGAGCGCAACAGTGTACTGCCGTCGCCATTTGCGCGCGGACTGCGCGGGCAGCTCGAGGCAGTCGAGATGTATAACTATACGCCCACCCCAACGGCCGCCGGCGGACTGGATATGACCGGCGAGCCGGAGCTGAAGCTCGCGCCGGCTCAGGCGGCGTTGGATGCGGCTCTGGCCCAGGCGCCGCGCGCTGAGAACGCCGACCGCCTGCATGAACTGCTGCTCAGTCATGGCGACATGGTCGCAGGCGAGTGCGACGCGCCGCTGGAGTGGCTGGAACGGCTATGTGCGCAGCGGCGGGCGCTGTATGTCGAACCGGGGCTGTGGATAGCGGCCGAGGATGAGCAGCTCTATGCGCAGGCGCTGGGCGAGAATACATATCGGAATGTGGACGGAACCGATATGAGCAACACACAGAGTGGCGCGCAGACGGCCGATTCAGCCGTTAATACAGCTCAAAGTGGCGCGGGTGATATGCAGTCTGAAGCGTGCACCACAAAATGTGGAGATTCGATTCTGAATGCCGGCGCCGAAGAGCGTGGCGCGGACGCAGCCGACGCCCCGAAGGCAACACCTGCAAATACTCCGCTGAATCGCATACTGCGGCGCTGCATACGCTGGCACGGCCCGCTGACTGCTGACGAGCTGGCGGAGCGCTATGCGCTGGATGAGCGCCTCGTGGCGGACGCGTTGGCGTCGATGGCTGCGCGGGGCGAGATAATCGCAACTGACGCGGGATACGTGCACCGCGACGTGTATCAGCAAGCCCAGCGCATAGAGCTGCGCGCACGCCGGGAATGCATACGCACCGTGCCGCCTGAACACTACGCCGCGCTGTTGGCTCACAGCCGGAGCGCGTCCGGGCGCACCACGGAGCGGCTGCTGAACAATTTAAAGCCGCTTAATGAGTTGGAACTGCCGGTGAGCGCGTGGGATACGGTGCTGCCGGCGCTCACTGCGGGGTATGCCGCACGGCACATAGATTCGCTGGTGGCGTCGGGCGATGTGATCTGGCGGGTGACGCCGGGCAAGCGGCCGCTGCTGAGTTTCCACGATCCGGAGCGCATAGACTGGGACGCCGACCCAACGGCTTCATGGCAGGGCATGGCGCTTAGCGACGGCGAGCGCACGCTGCTGGAGGCGCTGAAGGTGCGGGGCGCGTCGTTCATAAGCGCATTGCCGCGGATATCGGGCGCGCTGGAGCTGCTTACGGGGTTGTGCCTGAAAGGGCTGGTCACGGCGGACTCGCTTGAGCCGCTGCGCAGTGCGGGAGAGGCCACGCTCAAGCGTGCGGCGCGGCGCACTGCGGCTCAGGCCACGCGTCGCCGCTGGGAGCTGGCGCGGCCGCTCAAGCCGCTGGACGTGGATGCGCGGCTTGAGCAGGCGTTTGACCGGTACGCGATAGCCTCGCGCGAGACGCTGGCGCAGGCAGGGCTGAGCTGGGGCGAGGCATTGAGCCGTTTGCGCGCGCTGGAATACGCCGGCCTGGTACGGCGCGGCTACTTTGTCAAGGGCATGTCGGGCGCGCAGTTCGTGCGCGCGGACGACTTTGAGCGGGTGTGCCTGAACCTGGCGCGTCCGCGTGAGGATTGCGTGGCGCTGAGCGCGATAGATCCGCTCAATGCGTGGGGGTTGTTGCTCAGGCATGACGATGGACAGCGCGGTTTCATGCGTGTGGCGGGCACGGTTGTGGTGCTGCACGGCGGAGCGCCGGTGCTGATATGCGAGCAGCAGGGCCGGGTGTTGCGCGTGCTGGACTCGGCATGCGCGGTCGAAGCGCTGATCGAGTTGAAGCGGGCGTTCGAGTTGAATCAGGTCTATCCGTTGCAGTCGATGCTGCGCATATGCCAGTATCAGCGCGAATATGCCGACGCCCTCGAGCAAGCCGGCTTTGTGCGCGAGATGCTGGACTATGTCGTGATAAGATAGCGCATTCGGGAGTTTGTGGCTTGCTTGTGGTTCCGAGAACGCGCGCTTAGGTCTGGTCATTATTTTGCCAATGGATCTTGTGCGCTTGTGCCGCAAGTTACGCGAGCGCGTGCCTGTGACTGTGCGCTGTGTGGCTAGTAGCCTGCATGCGCTTGCGCTACAAGTTGCACGAACGCGCACCTGTGACTGTGCGCTGTTTGGCATGCAGCTTGCATATGCTTATATCTCAAGTTCCACGAACGCGCCTTGGTCTGCGTGCTTTTAGGCAGGCGACTTGCGTGTGCCTGTGCCGCAAGTTACACGAACGCGTGCCTGAGTTTGCGCGCTGTTTGGTATGCGGCTTGCATATGCTTGTGCTGCAAGTTTTACGAACGCGCACCTGTGACTGTGCGTTGTTAGGCATGCGGCTTTGTGCTTGTGCCGCGAGTCCTACCGGCATGTGCCCGAGTCTGTAATCCATATGGTTTTATGCCCCGCGTAGGCTGGCGCCGCGCGGGCATTTATGTTGATAGACGCGCGCGATACATTGAATCAAAAATGAGCGCCCGCCGCAGCGGTCGCTCAAATCGTAGCTGAATCAGTATGCAATACGGGTAAGATTATGTGGCTTGACCTTAAGCCAATGCGCAATCATGCGGAGCCTTGTCGTGTGCACGGATACAGTTGCCATTTCAGAAATGTCATGGGCTGGAACCGTGAACCGCCGCATACAATATAGGCGATTCATTGCTCTAATGACTCTACGCCCTGAAATGGCAAACATATCCTTAATGATAATATAGTAGACATTCGCACTGAATAACGCGCTCAATATTCAGCATATCGCGGTTCAGGGGTCGCAGTTTCCGCACGGTGAATATCCGGCCACGATTGCCTGTGCGCGCGATACCAGTACTATGCGGTTTTCCTCGGCGGGCAGCGTGCCGCAACTGGGCAGGTGGAATTTATGCGTGTTGACGTTGCCTATGTAGTAATTCGCGCTATTTACACCTGTTGCTGCCTTGCCGTTCGTCTCCGAATCGCCGGAATCCGTCGCGCCGTCGGCAGTATCGCCATTGCCGGTTGTGCCGCTGCCGCCCAGTACGCCGCTGGCTGACGTGGTTGTCACGTCGTCCCAGGGCGCGTCGATCATGCTCAGCGTGACGCCGTCGCTGAATGCGATCAGGTCGCCGTACATATCGGTGCGCAGTACCTGCGCGCCGGCTTCGCTCAGCCGCTCAAGGGTCGCGGCGTGCGGATGGCCGAAATCGTTGCCCGTACCGACAGATATGATAGCCCATGCGGGGCTGACCCGCTCGAGCAGCGCCGCGCTGGTCGAACCCGAGCTGCCGTGATGGCCGACCTTGATGAGGTCAGCCTGCAGCTCTGCGCCCGAGTCGAGCAGCGCCTGTTCTTCCTCTTCGCCGGCGTCGCCCATCATCAGCAGCGCCGTGTCGCCGTAGGTTATGCGCAGCACTATCGAGTTGTCGTTGACCGATTCCAGCTCGCTTGCCGGCGCCAGCACGTTCACCTGTGCGCCGCCCAGCGTCAGTTCATCGCCCGCGCTCAGCGTGGCCAGCTCAAGGCCCTGCGCCGCGACAGCCTGCACGTAGTCGTTAAATGCCTGTTCGGGGTACTCGGTCGCGCTGGAATACGCCGCGCCGGCCGTGACCACTTCCAGCGCCGCGCTCAGACCGCCCGCGTGGTCGGAGTGCGGATGGGTGTTTATCACGTATTTCAGAGAGGATATGCCCAGCGACTCCAGCAATGCCGCCATGCGCTCGCCGCTGTCCACGGGACCGGCGTCCACCAGCATATGCTCGCCGTCACAGCTTATTATGCAGCCGTCGCCCTGGCCCACGTCTATGAAGTACGCGCTCAGCTCAGCCTGAGCAGCGCGCGCCGTCATCAGCAGCGCGCACAGCAGCGCTATTGCCACAGCGCGCCTGGACCAGCGCAACGCCCAGCCGCATATTGCCCGCATGCGCCATGCCCAGTCGTGCGCCGCCTGCTCGCGCGATGGTTGCCCGCTCCGTGCCCAGTGGCGCGCCGCCTGCTCGCGCGATGGTTGCCCGCTCCGTACCCAGTGGCGCGCCGCCTGCTCGCGCGATGGTTTCTCGCGCCATGCCCAGTGGCGCGCCAGCTTGGCCGCGCGCATCACGCGTTATCCTCGCGCTCGTTCGCGGGCAACACGCTGCCCGGCGGCAACTCGCGCGCCACGCGCTCAAGCGCTATCGCGTCCAGCAGCGCGGTCAGCAGCGTGCCCTCGTCGGTGTACTCTTCGGATATGACCTTGCCCTGAGCGTGAATGCGGCTGACGAGCTGCCCCTGCGCATAGGGCACCAATATGCGCACGCGGTGCAGCAGCGCGGCGGCGCGGCGCTGAATCTCACGCGTCAGTTCGTCAAGGCCTTCGCCGGTGCGCGCCGACACGTATAGCTGGCCCCGCGGCAGCGGCGGGCGTTCGGTCAGCAGGTCGCACTTGTTGTAAGCTTCGATTGTCGGCTTGTCGCCTGCGCCCAGCTGCGTCAGCACTTCGGCTACGACCCGGCGCTGCTGTTGGCATTCGGGGTTGGCCGCGTCGGATACCACGACCAGTACGTCGGCCTGAACGACTTCCTCGAGCGTGGCCCGGAACGCGCTGACCAGTTCGTGGGGCAGCTTGTTTATGAAGCCTACCGTGTCGATTATAAGGCAGCTCTGATTGTCGGGCAGTTCGAGTTTGCGCGTCGTGGTGTCCAGCGTTGCGAACAGCTTGTCCTCGGCCAGCACGTCCGCGCCGGCCAGATGGTTGAGCAGCGTCGACTTGCCCGCGTTGGTGTATCCCACCAGCGCCACCAGCGGCACGCCGTTTTTCTGGCGTTGCCGGCGCTGCAGTTCGCGCCGCGACTCCAGCTCGCGCAGGCTTTCGTTTACGTCGGCTATGCGGCGGCGTATGTAGCGGCGATCCTGTTCGAGCTTGCTCTCGCCGGGGCCGCGGGTGCCTATGCCGCCGGCCAGCCGGCTCAGCGCGGTGCCCTGGCCCATCAGCCGCGGCAGCCGGTATTGGAGCTGAGCCAGTTCGACCTGGAGCTTGCCTTCACTGGAGCGCGCGCGCTGGGCGAATATGTCCAGTATCAGCCCGGTGCGGTCGATGCACTTAACGCCCAGGCGCTCTTCGAGGTTGCGCAGCTGCGCGCCGGTCAGCTCGTCGTCGAATATGCATATGTCCACGTCCAGCGCCTGCGCGTTCAATGCGAGCTGTTCGACCTTGCCCGAGCCTATGTATGTGGCCGGATCGGGCTTGGGCAGCCTTTGGAGCACGCACTCTATCACCAGCGCGCCGGCGGTATCGGCCAGCGCGGCCAGTTCGCTGAGCGATTCGGCGCTGTCCACAGACACCAGCAGCGCGCGCTCCTGCGCGTCGTCGATGCCTGAGCTGGCGCGCACGCGGCCGTCGGCCAGCGCTATCTCATGCATCCAGTCCTCCTGCGGCAGGCGGTCTATGTCTATATGCGAGTACTCTATCACCTCGGCGATGCCGTCGCGCATATCGCCCAGGAATCCCACGCCTATCTCGCGCGCGGTGCCCGCCACCACGCTTATTGCCGCCATGGCGTCAAAGTTCATCGAGCGCAGTGCCTGCCGGTCGACGCCCGACAGCCGC
>DVNK01000028.1 GCA_018714445.1 Candidatus Fimadaptatus faecigallinarum
CGCCTATGGAGGTCAACACAGTCTGGGATATGCTGAATGAAATCGAGGACGAAAATCTGTACCGCGCATTGCTTACGGTGGACAAGCGTACCCTGCAAATTGTCCTGCTGAAAATGCAGGGATATTCCCTAAAGGAGATTGCGCCGATGGTTGATTTATCGGCGGGCGCTGTCTATGCGAGGTTAGACCATCTGCGGAAAAAGCTGAGAAAACTCTTATAGTATCTAAAGCCCTGCTGTTTCCTGCGGGCTACTGGGTGAGAGGACAACCCCTCTCACCCATTTTTTAGCAGGAGGACAAGGCAATGGCGATACCTAAACGGTCATACTGGCTTCGGGAAGTAGTGACAGAGGCAGGAACAAGCTATCATATCAGTTTTCGTGACGGGCAGGGAAAAATCCAAAAGCTGTGCGTATCCTATGACTTCTACATGGCGTTTCGGAGACTGGAACTTGACGAAAGGAAAATTGAGGGTTGGGATTACCGTCACAGGGAGTTTTCGGAAATTATGGAGGAAACTCTGAACTGGCGGGCGGTAAGACAGCCTAAAAGCATTGAGGAGGTTATTCTTGAGGAAGAACGGGCAGAACTGCTCCAGAGGATTATCAGCAAGCTGCCAGAAATGCAAAGGCGGCGTTTCCTGCTCCACTATGAGTATGAAATGACTTATAAAGAGATAGGGAAAATCGAGCATTGCAGCCAACAATCCGTAGGTCGTGCTGTAACTGCCGCCAGAGAAAAGATAAAGGCAGAGATGAAGAAATACCTAAACCCATGACCGTTAAGCATACCTTTGTATCTTCGGATATGAGGGTATTTGCTTTGTGTTCTCTAATGGAAATTCACAGATGTAAAACAGCCTCATGTGCGCCATTCAGACCGGGCCGGCAATGCAGCTGCGGCCATGGCTTGCCAGCGGGCGCTGGTCTGGCGCAGCGCAAGTTCCGGCAATGCAGCTGCGGCCATGGCGCTAACCAGCGGGCGTTAGTCTTGTGCGGCGCAAGTTTCAGCAATGCGGCGGGGTAAATCGCCGGCTTGATACCGGGTATGAATACCGATGTGAAACAGACACATGCGCGCCGTTCAGACCAGGCCGGCAATGCGGCCGCGACGCCGCGACGCGGCGTTTATTCATTTGCCATTGTAGCGATGTCCACGCGCGCTCGCACAAAAAGCTGAATATTTCAAAGACATATTGGACATAGTGTTCGCATTTTCATGCAAATTTGTGTAAAATATTGCGCGGCGTGCCAATATTTGCGCTGTGTGTCTTGTTATTTAACCCTGATGTGACTATAATGAAGAATCAGCTGATTTAGGCGAGTCTACCATTGAGGAGAAAGAGGCAAGCAAAATGCAAGATATACGCTTTATACCTGCGACACAACTCAAGGCCAAGCCTACCGATGAGAGCAAGCTCGGCTTTGGCCAGCTGTTTACCGACTATATGTTCATAATGAACTACAATCCCACCGATGGCTGGACTGATGCGCGCGTGCAGCCGTATCAGAACTTCGACATGGATCCGGCATGCCTGGTACTGCACTATGGCCAGACGATATTCGAGGGCCTGAAGGCGTATCGCCGTGCCGACGGTGGCATACAGCTGTTCCGTCCGCGCGACAATTTCCGCCGCATGAACAAGTCGGCTGACCGCCTGTGCATACCTCAGTTTGACGTCGAACTGGCTATGGCCGGCCTTGAGAAGCTGCTGGAGGTCGAAAAGGACTGGGTGCCGCATAGCGAGGGCGCGTCGCTGTACATCCGCCCGACGATAATCGCGACCGATGTGCGGCTGGGCGTGCATGCGTCCAATACGTATGCGTTCTACATCATACTGTCGCCGTCGGGCGCGTACTATGCCAGCGGCCTGGATCCGGTGGGCATATACGTCGAGGATCAGTATGTGCGCGCGGTGCGCGGCGGCATGGGCTTTGCCAAGACCGCCGGCAACTACGCCGCATCGATAAAGGCTGGCGAGGTCGCCAACGAGAAGGGCTATGCGCAGGTGCTGTGGCTGGACGGCATTGAGCACAAGTACGTCGAAGAAGTCGGCTCGATGAACATGATGTTCAAGATAGCCGGCCGCATAGTGACGCCCATGCTCAATGGCTCGATACTGGCCGGCATCACCCGCGATTCGATAATGACGCTGGCGCGCGACATGGGCGTTGAAGTCGAAGAGCGCCGCGTAGCGATAAAGGAAGTGTTCGACGCGGCCGAAGACGGCACGCTCGAAGAAGCGTTTGGCACCGGCACGGCGGCGGTCGTCAGCCCGGTCAACTCGCTGTGCATGGATGGCAAGGTCATCCGCATAGGCGACGGCAGCATAGGCCCGCTGACGCAGAAGCTGTACGATACGCTGACCGGCATACAGTACGGCCGTCTGCCCGACCCTCACAATTGGATCGTAAAGCTCTGATGCGCCTGACCAGGTGTGGCTGAGTTGGGGCCGAGTCCGCAACCGCGGGCGCGGCCCTTTGAATTGCAGGCGAGGTGAGGATAATGCGCACACATCAGGTGCCGGCGGGCGCGGATGGCATGGCGTTGGGGCGGTACATCCGGCGCGCCTATCCCATGTGCGACGCGGCCATGTTGCGGCGCGCGCTGGCGCGACGGGACTTCAAGCTGGATGGCGTGCGGCTGGGTGAGCGCGACGCGGTGCGCGCAGGCGGCGAGTTGAGTTGCTATATTGCGGATGAGTACCTGCTGGGCGGGCCGCTCGAAGTGGTATACCGCGGCGCGCGCGTGGCGGGAGTGGTGAAGCCGGCAGGGCTGAGCTGCCAGCGCGACGCGCAGGGCCTTGGCGAGGACACGCTTGAGGCGCGCAAATCCGAGCTGTTCGGCGAGGCGTACCTGGTCAACCGGCTGTACCACTTCACTGGTGGGGTGATGCCGGTGGCGCTGGATGCGGCGGTGCGCGATGCGCTGCTGGCCGAGTTCAGGCGGCATGCGGTGGACAAACGGTACGTGTGCCAGGTGGTTGGCGAGCCGGCGCTCAGGGCGCGGCTGGTCAACTACGCGATCAAGTCGGCCGACGAGGCAATTGTGCGGGTATACGATGCGCCGCGGCCGGGTGCGCTGACGATGGCGCTCGAGTACGAGCTGATAGGCCGCGAGGTATTGGCGGGCGGCGAGGTGGCGCGGCTGCGGGTCAAGCTGGAGACCGGCCGGACGCATCAGATACGCGCGCAGCTGAGCCACGCGGGACTGCCGGTGCTGGGCGATGACCGGTACGGCGATAGGGCGGCCAACCGCGCGCATGGCGCGACGCATCAGCGGCTGTGGTGTGAGCGCGTGGCGTTTGAGGGCGGCGAGTTTGCGGGGCTGGTGCTGGAGGCGCCGGCGCCGTTCTGAGCGCGGGCGGGCCACTATGCGGCTCATGCACTGAACTGGCATGGATTGGCATGAACGTAAATGCGTGCGAGGCATAATCCTCCGTGCGCTTAGTCGAGTAGATTGACAAGCGCGCTTAATGCGCTAAACAATAATCAGCGGTATTGCTGTGCGCGCACCGTTTAGCGGGCGTTTTGCATGTGATAATGCGAGACGCAATCAGCGATTGTACCCTGCTGGGTATGGCGTATTGAGCGAAAGCATGCTATAATGCTCAAACCGGATGCGAACGATTGATTGCGGCAATATTATAAGACGGAGCAATCTGCGTACGATAGAATGCGGCGACGTCAAGGAACGGGCCCGGCCCATAATCGCCACCACGTCAGCGCGGGCGCCGGTCGCGCAGCCATCAATATCACAAGGAGGACAAGTCGATGGGCTCAGACCTGAGCTATGGAGCGCGCGCACGCGGTGCGCTGGAGCGCGGGGACTTCCGCTTTGCGCGCAGGCTGGGGCAGAACTTCCTGCTGGACGACGCCGTGCTGGACGATATAGCGGCGCGTGCGGGCGTGCAGGCTGGCGACGCCGTGCTGGAGATAGGTCCGGGTGCGGGCACGTTGACAGCCGCGCTGTTGCGGCGCGGGGCGCGCGTGCTGGCCATCGAGCTGGATGCAGAGCTGGAGCCGGTGTTGCGCTCGCTGCTGGGCGGACAGCCCGGCTTTGAGCTCATTATGGCCGACGCGCTCAAGTGCGACACGGAGGCGCTGCGCGCGCGGTTGGAGGCGTTGCGTGCGCCCGGCGGCAGGCTGTGCGTCACTGCCAATCTGCCGTACTACATAACCGGCGATATACTGGCGCGGTATGCGCTTGGCGTGACGCGGTTCGATATGCTGTGCGTACTGGTGCAGCGCGAGGCAGCCGAGCGCATGGCTGCCCGGGTGGGCGAGGCGCAGTACTGCCTGTTGAGCGCGCAGTTGGGCTGGCGCTACGAGCTGGAGAGCGTCATGGAACTGTCGCGCGAGCTGTTCACGCCGCGGCCGCATGTCGATTCAACGCTCATCAGGCTCACACCGCGCGCCACGCCGCCTGCGCCGGTGCGCGACGAGGCCATGTTGCAGCGCGTGCTGCGCGCGGCGTTTCTGATGCGCCGCAAGACGATGCTCAACAACATCTGCGCGGCGTTCAAGTTGCCGCGTGCCGATGCGCAGGCTGTGCTGGAGGCGGCGGGACTGGCCGCAAACGTGCGCGGCGAGGCGCTGGAGCCCGAGCAGCTGGCCCGGCTCAGCGACGCGCTGAGCGTGCGGCTGGGCGCTCCGGACGGCGCGCTGAAATGACATAAGCCCCGTAGAGGGGCAGCTCCAGCCAGCAAAAAGCAAGACGATGCCCACGGCCTTTCAATCAGTGAAAAGCCGTGGGCATTGATGTTTGTATATGTGCTGTCCTGGCGGCACCGCACAAGTCAACAACTCCTGCCCAACGTAATGCCGCGCATGCTGTTGCGCGGTTTAGTGACGCAGGTACGCCATGCCGGTTGTGCTGCGGCGCGGTTTAGCAACGCCAGCAGTGCCATGCCGAGAGTGCTGCGGCGCGATTTAGTAACGCCAGCGACGCCATGCCAAGAGTGCTGTGGCGCGGTTTAGCGGCATCAGCGACGCCGTATTGGTTATACTGTGGCTAGGTTAGCAACGCCATCGACGCCATGCCGGGAGTACTGCGGCTCTGCTTAGCGACGCCATCGACGCCATACTGCATGTACTGCGACTCTGCTTAGCAACGTCAGCGACGCCATGCCGCGCCGGCCGTCGGCATCGCGCCTGTCAGTCGTATCGGCCCAGCTCCAGGCCGCGCTCTATGAAGTACCTGTACGTGTCGAAGTTGACCGTCTTGGGTATCGAGTGGTCGGAGTGCAGCACGAAGTTGTAGCCCTGCTTTACGATCGGTATCTTGGACTCAAGTTCGCGGTCTATGATGGCGCGGTCGTTGGTGTACAGCGCGCGCACGTCTATGCCGCCCATGAACGCTATCCTGTCGCCGAACTGCTCGTGGAGCTTGATAAGATCCATGCCGGCTTTGACCTCTATCACCTGCAGGCAGTTGATGCCTGCCTCTATCATGTAGGGCAGCAGCGGCGCCACGTAGCCGCACGAGTGCATTATGACCGGCATGCCGTGCTCATGGGCAAAGCTTATCGTGCGCGCGTGCGCGGGCTGTATCAGCTGGCGGTAGAAGTTGGGCGACATGAATGGGCTGCCCTTGTAGCCCATGTCCTCGTAGTACCAGATGCCGTCGGGCCAGCCCTCCTGGTCAAATAGCATCTGCTGGAGCTTAACCGTCAGCTCCGCGTACGTCATGGCCATGTCCAGCACCCAGTCCGGGTCGTCTATCATCGCCATCAGCATATTCACATGGCCGGTCACGGGATGGATGCTCTCGAACACGTTTACGCCGCTCCACACGAAGAAGCGCCCGGCTTTAGCGGCGTGCGCCTTGGCCTCGCGGTAGGCCTTGAAGTTTATGCGGCGCGGGTCGGGCGTCAGCAGCGGCTTTATGCGGGTTTCCCAGTCGGCGCGCGTTCTGATTGCGAAGTCAATATGTTCGGGCGTGGTATCGTGGAACTTGTGGCGGCGCAGCGTTGCGCCGTTGCCGTCGAGCAGCGTCACGGTGTCCTCGTCCTCGGCGACCTTCTGCGGTTCGAAGTCCATGTCGGCCACCAGGTTGAACGCCCAGCACTCGTCCATGTCGAAGTTGAATATGTCGGCGAAGCTCTCGCCGGGTTTGACGTAGCCCTGCTGTTCCCATTCGCGGTGGGTGTCGCCCCAGAAGTGCTCGTAGAGCCCAATTCTGTCCACGGGCTGATGGTTCAATATGCGAGTTATGCGCTCCTTGCCGGTCATTTGCATGCCTCCCGTCGGGTCTATTTTTACATATATGATACCACTACTTGCCGCCGATGCGTTAGGAAAAAACTGTTGACAATAGGACAAAAGTATCATATCCTTGGCTCAAAGCGCGCCTTGGGGAGGACAAAATATGTATCTGGACATGGATGAATTCACGCCGTGCATACTGCGCGCGTCGATGTTTGACGGCTATGTGGGGCGTGAGCGGCCGGGCGGCTATGCCGCGCGCACGGTATACGACTATGAGCTGGAGTACTACACGCGCTCAGATGGCGGCATAGAGGTCGACGGGCGATTCATAGCGTTTGCGGCTGGCGATGTAAACATACGCAAGCCGGGGCAGGTGGTGCGTGGCGTGCCGCCGTACAGGTGTTACATAATCTGCTTTGACGCGCGGGGCAACGCGTCGCGCATGGGCCAGTACATGTTCGGCACGCGCGAACAGGCCCAGCCGCGCTACGAAAATCCGATACTTGACGCGTTGCCGGATCGGCTCAGCTGTCCGCCGGGCTCGGGCATGGACCGGCTGTTCGAGCGCGCGTACCGGCTGGAGGGTGCGAGCCGGCCCGAAGAGCGATTGCGTGCGCGGGCGCTGCTGCTGGACATACTCTCGGAGCTGGCCGAGATGTCGTCGCCGGCGGCGCGGGGCATATCGCCGGAGGTGCGGCGGGTAGCGCGCGCGATAGGCGAGGGCTATGCGGGCCGACTGAGCGTGGATGCGCTGATAGAGTTGAGCGGGCTGAGCCGGGCCACGCTGCACAGACGCTTTTTGCGCGAGATGGGATGCACGCCGCTGGGCATGATAACCGAACTGCGCATTAGGCGCGCCAAGGAACTGCTGCTGTTGACCGACTACCCGATAGCCGACATAGCCGACATGTGCGGTTATCCCGACAATTCGTATTTTGCGCGAGCGTTCCGGCGCGAATGCGGCGTGACGCCGGGCGAGTTCCGCGCGGGGCGCAGCCAGTAGCGCGGGCGTGCGACACGCCGGAGCGGATGGCAAGGCGCGGTGCGCGCATTGTATATTTTGGTGCATTACAGATGGCGTCGAGCGCAAAGCGTGGCAAGGCGCAGAGCGTGGTAAGGCGCGGAGTGCGGCAAGGTGCAGAGCGTAGCAATAAGCAAAGCACGGCAATAAGCAAAGTGCGGTGATGTGCAAAGCGCGGCAATAAGCAAAGCGCGGCAATAAGCAAACTGCGGCAAGGCGCAAAGCGTAGCAAAGTGCAGAGCGTAGTAATAAGCAAAGTGCGGCAATGTGCAAAGCGTGGCAAAGTTCAGAGCATAGCAATAAGCAAAGTGCGGCAAGGCGCAGAGCGTAGCAAAGTGCAGAGCATAGCAAAGTGCAGAGCGTAGCAAAGTGCAGAGCGTAGCAAAGTGCAGAGCGTAGCAATAAGCAAACTGCGGCAAGGCGCAAAGCGTAGCAAAGTGCAGAGCGTGGCAATAAGCAAAGTGCGGCAAGGTGCAAAACGTGGCAAGGTGCAGAGCGTGACAATAAGCAAAGCGCAGCTAGTCACAAAACATGGCAAGGCGCAAAGCGCGGCAAACAGCATAAAACGCAGCGCACCGTCAAACGGCGCTCATAGTTTCATGCTGCCTGCCGCGTATATGTCGGGTGGATCGTTTCGGTCGTGCGGTTAACCAACCGCGCGGGGATGAGCTGCCAGGAATTCCTCCAGGCACAGGCCGCTGTCGTAAATCTGCTGCGCGGCGTCGCGGCCGACGTAGCGATAGTGCCAGGGCTCATATATTATGCCGGTCACTGCGCTCTTGTCGTTGGGATAGCGCAGTATGAAGCCATAGCGGTAGCTGTTGTCCATCAGCCAGCGCTGCACCGGGGTGTGTTCCTGGGCTTCATCGAGCTGCTGATAACTGGCGTCCACTATGTCCAGCGCCAGCCCGAGCTGGTGTTCGCTGGTTCCGGGCAGCGCCACGACCGTCATAGCCAGCGCCGGAGCCAGTTCGGCGGAGAAGCCTTGGGCGATTAGGCGGTCAATCTTGTTTTCGTAGAGCATTGTCTGGTACTCCTGCGTGCGGTATGCGGAGCATATGACCGGCTCCAGCCCGGCGGCGCGACAGTCGTCCAGCATCAACATCAGGTCGTCATAGCAGCGCGCGTCCACGCTGTCGCCGCCGCCTATGTCGACCAGCGTCGGCTTGAGGCCTTCGGGCATCGGGTTGTCGCGGTTGACCAGAATCATCAGCGAAAACTCGCCCGCGCTGACGTCGCCGAGCGGCGTGACCGTCGGCGTGGGCGTTGCATTCGCGGTGGCCGCAGAGGCGATCAGCCCCGACGGCAGCGTGGGCGCGACCGGATGGGCGCCGGTGTATGTGCCTTCAGGCATGCCTGTGGGCGCTGCAGTCGGCGCGGCGGTGGGGGTTGCGGTCGGCGCTGCAGTGGGGATTGCGGTCGGCGTGGCCGTGGGGAGCGCGGTGGGCGCGACGTATGCGGTATCGGGCAGTTCGTATGCGCCGGTTATCAGGTCAAATGCATTGACCGGCTCGGCCGATATGCGGGCGTCGGCGGCGGCTGCGTGCGCGCATGCGGGCAGCGCAGCCACCAGCGCGGCTAGTGCGAGCACGCGCCAGGCGCGGCAAGGTCTTTCATCATGCATACTCAACAGATGCTCCATTTCGCAGAATTGCTTTAACTTATTATACAGCAAACATTGGTATTGTGCAGCCGAAAGTACAGCCAAATTGGCACAGTAGTATGGCGCTGCGGTTAAAGCTGGACGATGTGACGGAGCGATTAACGCTTAGATAACATCGAACTGCTAGACGCGGCGCGTAAAGGTTAAATATACTGATATGAGCGCGCAATGTCGGACCATGCGTCGCGCACAATTTGCGAAAGGGGCAAGTGACATTGATCGGAAGAAGGGCGGGCGTTGAGCGGGCGAAGGCGCAGGATCTCACGCAGGGCTCGATAGTACGCGGACTGATTGCGTTTGCGCTGCCCATATTCTGGGGCCAGCTGTTGCAGCAGCTGTACAACATGACCGACGCCTGGGTCGTGGGCAACTTTGCCACGAACGAGGCGTTTGCCGCGGTGAGCCTGTCGGGCAATGTGACGTTTCTGATAGTCGGCTTTTTCAACGGCATAGCGATAGGCGGCGGCGTAGTGATATCGCGTTACTTTGGCGCGCGCGACAGCGAGGGGCTGGAGAACGCGGTGCATGCCAACTTTCTGTTCGGGCTGATAGCGTCGGTGATATCGACCGTGGCAGGGCTGCTGCTCACGCCGCAACTGCTGCGCTGGATGAATACTCCCGCCGATGTGATGGGCGATGCGCTCACGTATTTCACCATATACTTTGCAGGCGTGTCCACGGTCGTGATGTACAACATATGCATGGCGATAATGCGGGCGGTGGGCGACAGCATGCATCCGCTGTACTATCTGATATTGTCGTCGGCGGTCAATGTGGTGCTGGATCTGGTGTTTGTGGCGGGATTCAAGTGGGGCGTGACGGGCGCGGCGGTGGCGACGGTGCTGGCGCAGGGCTTGAGCGTGGCGCTGTGCATCGTGCGCATGTGCCGTGCGCAGGACGCGACGCGCCTGCATGTCAGCAAGCTGCGGCTGCATCCCGAGATCATGCAGCGCGTGATACAGCAAGGTCTGCCCACCGGCGTGCAGAACTGCGTCGTCAGCATAGGCAATATGGTGATACAGGCCAACATAAATTCGTTTGGTTCGTACGCGATATCGGGTCACGGTGCGCACGCCAAGCTGGAGGGCCTGGTGTTTTTGCCGATAATGAGCATATCTATGGCGCTGCCGACGTTCGTGAGCCAGAATCTGGGCGCGGGCAATGCGGAGCGCGCGCGGCGCGGCTCAGTGATAGGCGTGGCGGCGGGGTGCGTGCTGGCGGAGCTGATAGGCGTGGTGATGATGCTGTTGGCGCCGCAGGGCATAGGCATATTTCTGGACGCGCCGGAGGCGATACGCATAGGCGCGATACATACGCGCACGGTGGCGCTGTTTTTCTGTGCGCTGGCGTTTTCGCATTGTGCCAGCGGCGTGCTGCGCGGGTGCGGCAAGGCGTTTGTGCCTATGATTGCGATGCTGGTGTGCTGGTGCGGCATACGCATTGTATACGTAACGCTGGCGCTGATTGTGCGGCCGGAGTACAGCACGATAGCGTGGGCGTATCCGATCACCTGGACGCTGAGCACGATACTGTTTGTCATATATATCAAGCGCATCGACTGGCAGCAGCTGGCGACCGAGGCGGGCGGCCGGCGGTAGCGGCAGAAATCAAGGGTGCTGCTTACGGCATACGAGCGTGCGCGGCCATGCCCGGAAGTTGTGGCACGTAAATCAATACATATCGCGCGGGGCGCTGCTCAAGGCGGCGTCCCGCGCGATGTTTGCGTTGTCGGAAATTGCCGGTCGCATCATTCGGCCTGGCTGAGCCTCATGCGGCGCCAGTTGATAAAGCCGTATGCATCGTTTACGAAGAACATTGCAAAGCACGCTATCATGGGCGCATATGCAGGATCCTCAAAAGCGGCGAGCATCCATAGCCCTATCAGTACCAGGTCGTTTGCGGCGTAGCCCAGCGCGTAGTAAGGGCTGCGCAGAAAGGTCAAGTATGATGCAATAAAGCTGGTAGTAACCGACACTGTGCTCAGTGTGAGATTGGCTGTGTCCAGCGCATGCAGCACGAAGTATGACGCGACTGTAGCTGCCGTAGCCAGCGCCAGCATCAGCGTGACCGAGCGCGCGTCGAGCTTGCGTATGCGTACCTGCGCGGTGTCGCGGTATGGATTGCGCCGCCATTCCAGCGCGGCCAGCACCGCTATCGGAGAAGTCATGCACAGATACGTAAGCATTTCGCCGTAGTATCTGAAATAAAACGATATTATGCCGTAAAATACGGCGAACACTACTGTGAGCACCTGACCTATGACCATGCCCTTGGCTACGAATATCAGTGCTGTAACGCCTATCAGCGAAGCGGTGAGCGACAAATAGTCCTTTGTGGGCATAGCCAGAAACGCCAGGCTGACCACTGTGACTGAACCAAGCCAAAGTATCCGCTCCAGTGCAGTCAACTGCTTGAATGAGAGCAACTGCTTCATGCGCTTACATCCTCAAAAAAAGGGCATTCGCGGCACATCTTCTAAGACCTGACGATGTGCTAAGCGAATGCCCTGCATTCATCTACCCGGTGGCAGAATATATTTAGTTAATGCATGTGACCGCTATCGATCGCACGCGAACCAGATGTACGGTATTACTTGGCAGCCTTTATAGCAGCCTGAGCCGCAGCCAGGCGCGCTATCGGCACGCGGAACGGAGAGCAGCTCACGTAGTTCAGGCCCACATTGTGGCAGAACTCGATAGTGGACGGATCGCCGCCGTGCTCGCCGCAGATGCCGCACTTGAGGTCGGGGCGGGTCTTGCGGCCCTTCTCGACAGCTATCTGAACCAGCTGGCCTACGCCGGTCTGGTCGAGCTTGGCGAACGGATCGTTCTCGTAGATCTTCTTGTCGTAGTACGCGCCCAGGAACTTGCCCGCATCGTCACGGCTGAAGCCGAACGTCATCTGGGTCAGGTCGTTGGTGCCGAACGAGAAGAACTCAGCCTCCTTGGCGATCTGGTCAGCGGTCAGCGCGGCGCGCGGTATCTCGATCATGGTGCCGACCTTGTAGTGCATGTCGCTGCCGGCTTCCTTGATGAGGGCGTCGGCGGTCTCGACAACGATCTTCTTTACGTAAGCCAGCTCCTTGACCTCGCCGACCAGCGGGATCATGATCTCGGGCACTATGTCCCAATCCGGATGCTTGGCGCGCACGGTTAGCGCGGCCTTTATGACGGCACGGGTCTGCATGACCGCGATCTCAGGATAGGTCACAGCCAGACGGCAGCCACGATGGCCCATCATCGGGTTGAACTCGTGCAGCGAAGCGATTATCGCCTTGATGTCGGCTACGGTCTTGCCCTGGGTCTTGGCCAGCTTTTCGATGTCGGCCTCCTCGGTGGGCACGAACTCATGCAGCGGCGGATCCAGGAAGCGGATCGTCACAGGATAGCCTTCCATGGCCTCGTAGATGGCTTCGAAGTCGCCCTGCTGCATCGGCTCGAGCTTGGCCAGCGCGGCCTCGCGCTGCTCGACGGTGTCGGAGCAGATCATCTCGCGGATGGCGTCGATGCGGTCGTCGTTGAAGAACATGTGCTCGGTGCGGCACAGGCCGATGCCTTCCGCGCCGAACTTGCGCGCCTGCGCGGCGTCTTGCGGCGTATCGGCGTTGGTGCGCACGTTCAGCTTGCGATACTTGTCGCACCAGGCCATCACGCGGCCAAACTCGCCCGCTATCGAAGCTTCGACGGTGGGGATGATGCCGTCGTAGATGTTGCCGGTGGAGCCGTCTATCGAGATCCAGTCGCCCTCGTGGTAGGTCTTGCCGGCGAGTTCGAACTTCTTGTTTTCCTCGTCCATCTTTATTGCCGAGCAGCCGGACACGCAGCACTTGCCCATGCCGCGGGCGACGACGGCAGCGTGAGAGGTCATGCCGCCGCGCACGGTCAGTATGCCCTGAGCGGCCTTCATGCCTTCGATATCTTCCGGCGAGGTCTCCAGGCGAACCAGCAGGACCTTCTGGCCCTTGGCGGCCCAGGCCTTGGCGTCTTCAGCGCTGAAGACTATCTGACCGCAGGCAGCTCCGGGGGAAGCAGCCAGCGCCTTGCCGATGACGGGCGCGGCCTTGAGCGCCTTGGCGTCGAACTGCGGGTGCAGCAGCGCGTCCAGCGAACGCGGATCTATCATGGCGACGGCCTGCTTTTCGTCTATGCGGCCCTCGTCGACCAGGTCGCAGGCGATCTTGAGTGCCGCGGCCGGAGTGCGCTTGCCGTTACGGGTCTGGAGCATGTAGAGCTTGCCGTGCTCGACGGTGAACTCCATGTCCTGCATATCATGGTAGTGGTTCTCCAGCGTCTGGCAGACGCCCTCGAACTGTGCGAACGCCTCGGGGAACTTCTCGGCCATCTGGCTGATGGGCATCGGAGTGCGCACGCCAGCCACGACGTCTTCGCCCTGAGCGTTGGTCAGGAACTCGCCGAACAGCTTCTTTTCGCCGGTGGCGGGGTTGCGGGTGAACGCGACGCCGGTGCCGCAGTCATTGCCCATGTTGCCGAACGCCATCATCTGCACGTTGACGGCGGTGCCCCAGGAGTATGGGATGTCGTTGTCGCGGCGGTATACGTTGGCGCGGGGGTTGTCCCAGGAGCGGAACACGGCCTTGATAGCGCCGTCGAGCTGTTCCTTGGGATCATCGGGGAAGTCCTTGCCGATCTTGGCCTTGTACTCGGCCTTGAACTGGCTGGCCAGCTCCTTGAGGTCGTCGGCGGTCAGCTCAACGTCCTGAGTGACGCCGCGCGCTTCCTTCATCTTGTCTATCAGCTGTTCGAAGTACTTCTTGCCGACCTCCATGACGACGTCGGAGTACATCTGAATGAAGCGGCGATAGCAGTCCCACGCCCAGCGGGGATTGTTGGACTTCTCGGCGAGCACGTTTACGACGTTTTCGTTGAGACCCAGGTTAAGTATAGTGTCCATCATGCCCGGCATCGAGGCGCGCGCGCCCGAACGCACGGAAACCAGCAGCGGGTTCTCCATGTCGCCGAACTTCTTGCCGCAGATCTCTTCCATCTTGACCAGCGCGCTATCTATCTGCTCCATGATCTCCGGAGCGATAACCTTGCCATCCTCGTAATAGCGGGTGCAGGCCTCAGTAGAGATCGTGAAGCCCTGCGGCACCGGCAGGCCCAGATTGGTCATCTCGGCCAGATTGGCGCCCTTGCCACCCAGCAGCTCGCGCATGTTGGCATTGCCCTCAGTAAAGAGGTACACATACTTGTTGGACATGCTCTTCCTCCTTTATCTAGGTAACCCAATGGAGTTAAGGTATAAACGCAGTTTGGATGCAGGCGTATTATCCACCTGCATCTGTTAAATTATACAACGCGTGATGAATTGCAGGCAAGCAAATTTCCGTTAATACTTGCTCAGATTTATGAAAAACTCAGGATTTGCTTCATTTATCCGACAAAATTTGGGCAAAATCCGGCGGCGTCCAACCAGCGGTTGACCGTGTGAGCGAGCGCGTCGATTGGCAGGGCGGCGCGGTCGGTGTATAATCTAACCACCGGCCGGTATAAATCGATGGGAGATGAATGCATGGAACTGGGTAGCAGGATACGCGCGCTGCGCGTGGACAGGGGCATAACGCAGGATGAGCTGGCGCAGGCGCTGCACGTGACCGGCCAGGCTGTCAGCAAGTGGGAGACCGGGGTATCACTTAGATAAAGATACCACATCAATCCCACGCTGACTTTTGCTCAACCGATACAGCCGGAGGGCTGGATAACAAGAAAAGGCGGTATGCGCCCCGTGGAGGGGAAGCGTACCGCCCTTTTCTTGTGGGGGTTTCCAAAGGGGGCAACGCCCCCATTTGGCACACGACTTTGCAAAGCAAAGTGTAGTGTGTTATACGCTCTGTCGGCGTTGCCGTGAAAATGCCGTTGCCGCCGGGGAGGGCAAGGGCATTTGAAGCGGCAGGAAAACAGGGCTGTGCTTGCGTGGCGTAGAGCCGTAAGCACAGGTCTGGTTTCAACAGCAGACTGGGCGTAT
>DVNK01000029.1 GCA_018714445.1 Candidatus Fimadaptatus faecigallinarum
TTAGCGGGGCATGGTTTTAGCGGGCACGCTTTTAGTGGGTACGCTTTTAGTGAGTACGCTTTTAGTGAGCATGGTTTAGTAGTATGGTCAGAACAGCGCGCCAAGGGACGAGCGCCGCAGATGCGGTTGACGCCGTGCGTGTCAGCAGTGGGGTGCAGCACAGTAGCACAGTTACATATCGCGCACACAAAAACGAAAGCCGACTGCCTTTCAGGTACAGCCGGCAAAGTTTTGTATGAGGAATGAATTAACAAGTCGATAAGACACGGATGCATGTTTATACAAAATATTCAGCCGAAAATCTACGCCTATGTGCTGCATGAAAATGCGCACAGTATGCATCTATGCCCGCGCTGAAATGGCGAATGCATATCTAAACGCATGTCGCGTCACATGCCGCGCGGGGCATTCGGATCTATATGGAACAGCTTCAGGCCGTTTTCAAGGCATTGCGCGCCAAATTCGGCTGTATCCACGCCGCGCAGTTCGGCAATGCGCGCCGCGGTGTGCCGCACGAATGCCGGTTCATTGCGCCGTCCGCGCACGGGCACCGGAGCCATGTACGGGCAATCGGTCTCGACGAGTATGCGATCGGCGGGCACATAGCGCGCGACATCGGGCAGTTTGGCGGCGTTTTTGAACGTGACCGCGCCGGCAAACGATATGTAAAAGCCCATATCCAGGTAAATGCGCGCGGTCTCGACGCTGCCTGAGAAGCAATGCATCACTCCTTCGGGCAACTCGGCGCGGTGTGCGCGCAGCAGGCTGGTCGCGTCGCCATGCGCGTCGCGTATGTGCATTATCACGGGCAGGTTCAGCTCGCGCGCCAGCAGCAATTGCCGCAAGAATACGTCCAGCTGAGTTTCATGCGGTGCGTTGTCGTAGTGATAGTCCAGCCCGATCTCGCCCAGCGCCACCGCCTTGGGCAGCGCGAGCCACTGGCGCAGCCGTTGAGGAGTTGAATCGTCAAAGCGCAGCGCGTCCTGGGGGTGAACTCCGGTGGCGGCGTACAGGCCGGGGTGATTGGCGGCCAGCTCGAAAACCGGCTGATCGTCGGTCGTGCCGTCGCCGACATTTACGGCCAGCTCTACGCCCCATTCGCGCATCGCGCCGAATACCTCGTCGAGCGCGCCGTCAAAGTGCTCGTCGCAAAGGTGACAGTGTGTATCAAACAGCATATGCTCTACCTCGCAATCAAATTGGCCGTGCGTGGCGGTCTGGTGCGATTGTAACGCCCCGCGCCATGCCGCGCAAGCAGAGTTGTGCTAATTTGCAGCGCGGATGCGCAACACATATATATAGTGAAGCAACTGGCGACGCGCGCATGAGATGCCGTGTCGATATGCGCCTGCGCACCGAGTGCGTTCAAATCTCGCATATATAATATGAAGAAACTCCGACAACCCGCGCGCCGCCAGACGCAATGCCACCCAAAGCGCGAATGCAATTGAACTATATGAGCTGGTCGTCGCTGCGCCGCATATACCGCCTGCCGGGCAAACATATGCAGCGCACTTGTGCGCCACATGAGCCGAAATATTATAATAAATATACATAAATATGAATACGCAGCGTATCGATAATAATATACATAACACAAAAAGAGCCCTGCCCGAACGTGCTGGACAGGGCGATTGCCATATATGCGATAATTGCGAAGTGGCAAAGCTGTAAGCCTGACATCCTCAATGGCTTGCCGGCCGTAAAAGATATGCCGCGCAGGGTCACACCTTTTCGAATATGACGATGCTGCTGGAGAAGTCGTGCTGCAGCTCGTACACCGGATAGCCCAACTGCATCAGCGCGCCGCCCGAGAACACCCGGCCGTCTGCCGTGCGATAGTGCGCGTCGGGCTCGAGGCCGCGCATGCGTATGCGCCTGAGCGGCGCGTTGGGCATGGTGAGCGCCTTAAAGCAGCACAGTATCGCCTTGCTTCCGCTTGTGAACTGCCATGCGGTTATGTCGGATTCGAACGGGCTGGACAGGCGGGTGAACTCGCCCTGCTGTACCGTGCCGCGTATCTGCCGGCACAGCGCAATCGCGTCGCGCGCGGTTGCGGCGTCCTCTTCGGACAGGCGGCTCAGATCCAGCTCGAAGCCGAAGTTGCCGCTCAGCGCCACGTCGCAGCGCGTGCGCATCGGCGTCACGCGGCCGGTCTGGTGGTTGGGCACTGCCGACACGTGCGAACCCATAGCGCTCACGGGGTAGACTATGCTGGTGGCGTACTGAATCTTGAGGCGTTCGATGGCGTCGGTATCGTCGCTGGTCCAGGTCTGGGGCATGTAGTAGAGCAGGCCGGCATCAAAGCGCCCGCCGCCGCCCGAGCAGCTCTCGAACAGCACGTCGGGGAACGCCTGCGTTATCGCATCCATGACGCGGTACAGGCCCAGCATGTAGCGATGCTCGACTTCGCCCTGATGCGCGGCGTCCAGCAGCGCGCTGCCGGCCTCGGTCATATTGCGGTTCATGTCCCACTTTACGTAGGAAATGGGCGCGCTGCGCAGCACGGCCGACACGGCGTCAATTATGTAATCGCAAACATCGCCGCGCGACAGGTCGAGTATCAACTGCTGACGCGCCTGAGTGCGCTCACGGCCGGGCACGTGCAGGCACCAGTCGGGATGCGCGCGATACAGATCGCTGTCGGGCGAGACCATCTCGGGCTCGAACCACAGCCCGAACTTCATGCCCAGATCGTTTATGCGGCGCGCCAGGTGGTCAAGTCCATTGGGCAGCTTGTTTTTGTCCACGACCCAGTCGCCCAGCGAGCAGTTGTCGGTATCGCGCCGGCCGAACCAGCCGTCGTCCAGCACGAACAGCTCCAGACCCAGCTCCTTGCCGGCCTTGGCGATTTCGACTATCTTGTCCTCGTTGAACTTGAAGTAGGTGGCTTCCCAGTTGTTTATCAGCATCGGACGCTCGGCCAGCGCGTACTTGCCGCGGCACAGGCGGGTGCGGTACAGCGTGTGATAACGCTGCGACATGAGGTTCAGTCCCGCGTCGGAGTAGACCAGCGCGGCCTCGGGGGTCTGGAACGACTCGCCCGGCGCCAGCTGCCAGTTGAACGAGTAGGGGTTCAGCCCCATCGTTACACGGGTGCACTCATAGGCGGTGGACTCGACCGTGGCGGCGAAGCTGCCCGAGTATATGAAATTAAATCCCCAAACGTCGCCGTGGAACTCGTCGGCGTCGCGGCTGAGCAGTGCCACAAACGGATTGTGCTGATGGCTGGAGGCGCCGCGGCGGGAGTCGATCGTGTACACGCCGTGGCTCACCGGCACGCGCTGCGGCGCACGCTCGCGCGCCCATGCGCCCTGCAGATGGAGTATGTCGTAGTCGTTGCCGAAGAAGTCGACGCTGGCGGCGACGGCGGTCAGCAGCGTCAGCTGTTGCACGCCCCGGTTCTCGTAGCGGGCGCTGCGGCAGATCGCGTCGAGCGCGTCAAACGCGGAATAGCTGAGCACGACTTCCAGGCCGGTCAATTCATCGCGCAGCCTGAGCTCAAGCGTCTGAGCATCGGCCTGCTGGGCGCAATAAACCGCGGGCAGACCGTCCAGCGGCTTTTTGCCGGCATAGATCTCGTGTCCGACGTACTTGAGGCTGGTGACGCTGTTGCCGTCGGCGTTAAGCACGCGGGCGGCAGGGGTGCGGTAGTCGCCGGTGCCGTGGCAAGGATACTCGTAGGGACGGAAGTACGTGTCAACCTCGAACGACACATGAGGACGCTCCATGCACTGAATCGCCCAAACGTCCGGATCGGCGAGGCGTGCGCCCCAGTACAGGTGCAGCGGCGCGCCGCCCTCGTCCAGTCCGATTATGTAGCTGGTGTGAGCGGTGGCCAGATGGAATATGCGGGTTTGCGCGTCATATGTTATCGACATGCGCTCTACCTCCTTTTTTGCTACATATAGCATACCTGCCCGGGGCGTGCGCGTCAAGCGCAAACAGCGGCGGCTCAGGGATTTTTTGAGCGCGGCGCGAATAGACGCGGGCGCGTCCGGATATACTGTATAGCGCCCGCTAAAAAGGCGAGAGCAAAAAAACTTTAGAAAATGTCGAAAAAGGTATTGACAGCCGCCAAAAGGGGTGGTATAATACCACTTGTCGCCGCGAGAGACACAAAATCACAGCGGCACAGCGATCCTTGAAAACGATACAGTATGGACTGACGAAGTCCGGAAGGACTGAGTTGGAAAGAAGCAAAGAACAGTCAGTTTTTTGAGAGAGCGAGAGCGAGATGTTTTAGCGAGCATCGAGCGATTGAATTGAACATAAGAGTTTGATTCTGGCTCAGGACG
>DVNK01000030.1 GCA_018714445.1 Candidatus Fimadaptatus faecigallinarum
GGCAGTTCAGTTAATCGCAATGCCACTGATGATTCAGCTCAAACCATAAGGCATGAATCTCCGGCATTAGCCGCAACAAAGCATACGCCTGCCGCACCATGGAAAAGCGCCACAGTGATAATTGGGCAGTACCCCGAAAAATGAGCAGCGAAAACGAAACCTCCTGTTGTAGAACAAAACTACGACAGGAGGTTATCTGTATAAGGAGATGATATACGAAGGCTCCGCGTCTGGCGGGAGCTACATATGTACGAAAGTCAAGCGGGCAAAGCAATCGGAAAACAGCATAAAAACTGTGATTGATATCAAACCAGGTCAAGACATCGATCACGGGGGAAAACCGCGGCACAAGCCGATTGCACATGGATACAGTCCTTAACCCCAGCGCGTCCACTAAACGCACCACGAGCAGAAGCCGAATCAAAGGACAATCAGGTAATCAAATCGCAAACGGATTGACCGGCAACGCCAATTGCGCGCGTTGCAGCAGCGCCATCGCATGCCGCTCAGTTCCAACCCTCAGGCCCCCATACCCATTCGTGTGTGTCGGGCGCCTGACTGCGGCTCAGGTTGAAATAGTCGTAGCTGCCTGACCCGTCGTCCCAGGTCACGTCTACCATGCGCCACTCGCCATCCACACGCACCATGTTCCAGGCGTGATTGCCCATCTCCACCAGCAGTTCTTCGCCCGATGGCACGCCGCCTATCTGTATGGTCACATCCAGCCCGCACATAGTGCCCAGCAGCATGAACGTGTCCGCGTAACCATCGCACACGCATGTGCCATGCAGCAGCGCGCCCACGCAGCTGTGGCAAAAGTCCGGCGTCTTATCGTAATCATACTCGACGTTGGCGCAGATAATGTCGTGTATCTGGCGCATCACGCTCTCGTCATCCCCTGGCGTGACCTGCGCCGCCCACTGCTGAGCTATATCAAGCGCCGCCCGCTCATCATCCGTCAGCGCTGACGTGTCGCCGCTGCGCAGCGCCTCTATCATGACGTAGCTCGAGTAGTACCTTCTGGGCGTGAAGCATATTACCGGCAATAGCCCCGTGGTATAATCCACATCTACCATGCCGCAGCAGTCGTTCAACAGCCGTCGCAAATCCAGCCAGATGTCATCCGTCAGGTACTCGTACAGCTCGTCGCTGCACTGCACATATATGTTGCGGTATGTCTCAAGCGGCCCCGCGTTTAATGCGTCGACCAGGCTCGCAATGTCGTCGGCATACTGCATGTCGTCAAATACGCTGTTCCTATATCGGATTGACTTGCCCGTCGCCGCGTAGTGCACCTCGGCCAGCCCTGCGTTCAGCTCCAGCTCATGCAACAGCGCGTCATCGTCAGCCGACAGCTCATCCAGCAATTCCTCGGTCACCGGCACTTCAAATGAGACAAACTGTCCCTTGTCTGCGCTGGCTCCGGCCTCCATCAGCGCCGCCAGGTACTCGTCCGCCGTGGCGCAGGCCGCTTCGTCAGCCAGCGTCGGCACGAACAGCCCGCACAGCAACGCCGCCAACAACACCCCAACTACATACCGCCTCATATCGTCCATCCCTTCTGTGGTTGATTCCACTGCGCCTAATCATGCTTTTGCCGGCCTTTTACCGGCGCATGTTTAAGTTGCCCGCATCGGCCCAACGCAGCGCCTGCTCATCTATACGGGCAATGACATCGTCATATAGCCGTGCTCACTTGGACCGCCAACGCCGTATCGCTTTGCCCAGCGCAAGCCCGACGCAGATCAGTACCGCTAAATAGACCAGGCCCAACGAATACATCGGAGTGCCGCTCAGGCAGCTCAGTGCGATGAGCGCCGCAACTACCAGCATCGCCATAGGTAGCACTATGCCCAGCGTCGCCGGTTTGCGCAGCAGCACACCCAGCCAGCCATGTTTGCAATGCTGAGTATCGAACTTGCATATCCTCCGGTCCGTAAAGCCAAACAGCGTCAGCAGCGATATGCCGGCGCCGACCAGCAAACCCATCGTCACGCCAAGCGCCATATTGAAATCGGCCAGCACCACGCCCAATAGCCCCGCTACCACGCTCAAGCCGACTAAACGCGCTATGAACGCCTTTATCAGCTGTTCCTCGGACTTGTAAACCGTGGGCGGCAAACGGCGCCTGTTGTACGCCGTTGTCGACCCGCCGCCATAACCACTACCGCCGCCGCTATGACTACCGCCATAGCCGCCTTCATGCGACGTTTCGGTTTCCGACCGTGCGCCCGGCTTCAACAACAGCAGCAGCGCCGCCGCGCCATATTCCAGTTCGCTGCCCGCGACCTGACCTACTAGTTCACGCCCGCAGAAGCCTCTGCCGGCGTCGAGTATACCTTGCCTTCTGATTCCACGTGCCCTGCGCAGTATCCCTGTACATCGCCCTGAAACTTTGAGTTCGTGTATACGTTGCCATTTGCGCCTATATGCCCCACACAGTTGCCCGTGCCTTCGCCAAACCCTCTGGCAGTCGTGTACACGTTGCCGTCGGACGCTATGTGCCCTACGCAGTTATCCATGCTCTCACCGTAGACCAGCGCCGTATTGTATACATTTCCATCGTCGGCTACATGCCCTATCACATTTGAGTAATGTCGGGACGTTGCCGAATCGAATATTTCGCATGCCATCGATTTACGCATCCGATTGTCTTTTATGCGCCATCACCGATATTGAGTATACGCCGTATTCCTTAAAATGTCAATCTGCGATAATCTTTAACTTCAGATGCGCTATACGCTTTAAGCATCCACTGTCGTCCGTTCATGCTGCGCCTGCCTTACAATGCTAGCACGCCCCGGCAACGACGCGCCGCCATCCAGATCCACATTATGTATTTGTTTTGCGCATTCAACGCTCAAACCCATTCCTCAATATTGAATTTCATGAACATTTATCGTATACTGTATACAACAAGATGATATGTTGAGGTATGGGCATGCAAAACTACACGGAACTCTCACAAAAAGCATATGACCTGGCAATCGCGCCCGGAATGAGCTCGAGACAGGCGGCGGAATGGCTCATGAATGCCGCCTCGTTCCAAACGCTGCCGGAAAAGCTGCTCAAGTTCTACCCCGGCACGCCCGATGATTTGCAGCGCCTGTTGCGCGATGAGCTGTACCGCTCCCACCCCGACGCCAACGAGCGCGATTCAATCCGAAAAAACGTCCGCAACTGGTTCACCGTCGCAAAGGGCATAGACGATCGCACGATATCACGCCCATATGCGCTTGAGATATGTTTTATATTAAGGCTGACGCTGGAGCGCGCCGATCAGCTGATGAAGGCCGTCGCCGGCATGGGCATACACTACCGCTCGCCCATCGAATTTGTCGCCGCATACGCGCTGGACAACGGCCTTACATACTCACAATACGTCGAACTGCTGGGCCAGCTGTCCACAGAAGGTCTGCTTGAGCTGTCCGACGGCGCCGTCAGCGAAAGCTTTACGCCGGTCGTCGCCGCCGCCGTGCGCATGCTCCACAGCGTGCCCGAGCTAAAGCGATACCTGCGCGAAAACCGCGGCGACTTCAGCGCCGCGCACAATACCGCGCACGCATTTCTCACCGACATGCTGGACGTGCTCCAAAACGAGGGCACTGACGCCACAGTGGGCGAGTTGATCGAACGTAACCTGTACCGCCGCTTCGTCGCGCGCCACAGTCAGCTCTCCGCGCTCGAAAAGAGCATACGCAACGGTTGGCCCGATGAGAGCCAGATTTCACGCATGCGTACACGCGAGATACCCGTCGGCCGCAAGACGCTTATATTGCTGTACCTGGCCTCAGGCGGCGGGCTATCGGTCAAGGCCCCTCAAACCGACGCCGCATGCGACGGCGATACCGCCTATGACGATTTCGACTATGACGACTACGGCGACGTAGATATCTCTGCCGGCGACGCAGACTTCGATGCAATGCGCATACAGCTTGACGCGATGTTGACCGACTGCGGGTACGCCCCGCTGAACCCGCGCCAGCCATTTGACTGGATGGTGCTTTTCGGCATAGCCACCGGCGACCTGTTCGACCTGGACGAGCGCTTCGAAACGCTGCTGGGCGAACTGTTTGGAAACGCCCCGCAAGCACGACCCTCACGCCAGTTATAATATAGTCAAATAACTGCGGAGGTAAGTCTATGGACAAGCGACGGGGACTGCCTGCAGGTACATTGCTGAGCTTTCCGGGCATGACCTGTGAGATAGTTGCCGAGAGCGGTCGCGGCTCAAACGCGATAGTCTACCTGGGCCGGTATTCCGACGCGCTCAACGCCGGACAATGGCACAATGTGCTGATAAAAGAACTGTTCCCATACCACGACAGCGGCGCGATATATCGCAGTGAAACCGGTTCGACAGTGTGCCATACCGACGAAGGCAGCGAACTCATGGAGCTGCACCGCCGCAGCTTCATATGGGGCAATGAGGCGCATCTGCGACTGCGCGCCGCCAACCCGGCCGAAGTGAGCGGCAACATAAATACATTTCCTTACAATGGCACCTACTATACGATTCTCGACTTCAACGGCGGACGCACACTTGCGGCCGAGTTGAACAGATCCGACGAGCAGGTCACACTGCGCCGCATGATCCAGCGCATAATAGGCGTGCTTGATTCATTGAGCATATTCCACAACATGGGATTTTTGCATCTGGACATAAGCCCTGACAACATACTGCTGATAGGTCGCGGCTCTCAAGAACGAGTGGAGCTCATTGACTACAACAGCATAGTGCCCATAAGTGCGCTCAATGCCGGCCAAACCCCGCGTCTGAGCATAAAGCCCGGCTACGCTTCGCCCGAAGCCCGCGCGCACGACACTCGCTTAATAGGCACATGGACCGACCTGTACTCTGTAGTTGCAGTGCTGTTCAACCACCTGATGGGGCGGCCGCTGTCCAACATGGAAAGCAGCGGCGTGCGCAGGCCCGACGTGAGCGAAAGCCGCTACCTGTCAGACGCTCCCGAAACAGTGCGCAGCCTGCTGCGCCAGATCGTCGCCCATGGCCTCGCGCCCACAGTGCGCCGGCGCTATCAAACCGCCGCCGAACTGCGCGCCGACCTGTGCGAACTGCTCGACCGCATCGACGGCGTGGGCGTGACGCACTGGGCGCTGTGGGAAGTCGCACGCAAGTGCATACATCGAGAGGTAAAGCTCAATCCGGCCGCGGATTACCTGACGGATGAGTCGCGCCTGTACCCGCTTGAGCTCGACAAGCCCGCAGGCAGCGGCTTTGAAGCGCTGCTCATGGGACGCGCAGTGCTGACCGGCAGCGGCGGCGCAGGCAAGACCACGCTGCTGATGCGCACGGCATGGCTAGAGAGCCTGCATTACCGGCGCGACCGGCCGGCAGTGATATACCTGTCGCTATACGGCTACCATCCGGGCGACCCAGGTTTCATACGCGACAGCCTGCTCAGGCGCATGAAGTTCAAGGCCGATACCTCCAGCTATGCCGACGCACGCCACGCGCTGGAACTGTTGCTGCAAAAGCCGCTGCGCACCCGCTCAGGTACAGCGCCGGCTCTATGCCTGCTGCTGGATGGCTACAACGAGATCAGCGGCGACACGCATTCGCTCAGGCAGGAGATAAGCCAGCTTGCTCAGCTGGACGGCGTGAGCATGCTCATCGCCAGCCGCACTGCGCTGCGCGAATACCCATTTGAACACTGGCAACTCAGGCCGTTAGCCGAATCCACGGTGCGCGCAACGCTCAGCGCCGCAGGCCTGCTTATGCCCGAGTCGCCGCAGTTGCTGGAACTGCTGGCCAATTCCATGATGCTCAGTTTATACGTGCGCGCTTGTCTTGACAGTCATGAGCAGGTTCAGATATCCACGCGCGAGGAACTCATACGCGCATACCTGAGAGCGCTACTTGCCAAGGAACTGGCCGCATTGCCGCCAGACGCACCGCAACGCTGGCAGATCGATGCCGCAATTAAATGCGTATACCCCATGATAGCCGACATGGAGGTGCAGCGCGGCAGAAGCGTTGCCGGCAAGGAGCTGCTGCATCGCATGGAACAGCTCTATCACAGCCTCAACCGGCGCGCACTGCTCAAGCGCTATCCCCAATGGATAGGCCACGCCGCCGACATACGCGGCTCGACCCGTGATGGCGACGAGTGGTACGGGTTGATGATACACGACCTGCTCTGGCGCAGACTGGGATTGCTGTATCAGGACGCGTATGGCGAATATCGCGTGGCGCATCAGGAGTTCCGCGACGTGCTCTCGGGTTCGGGCCGGGCGCTGCGACCTCTGTTTACGCGGTCACACAGGCTCGGCCTCATGGCTATCGGCGGAGTTTGCATGGCTCTGGCCGTATGCCTGTTCATATTGCAGTTGGGCAGTACTCGGTCATATGACGTAAACGGCGCGCTGGATGCGCTGTCGTACGTTCAGGCCACATATATGGGCATGAACAACCAGTATGCCACCATGCTAAGCCTGCTGGGCAACGCTCAACCCGATCAGTCGGGTTTTGACCCAAATACCAGCTCGCTCACATACAGCTTTGACGACGCGCGCCGCGCACTGGACAGCAATGTAGCCATAGTCGCACTTGACCTGAATGCCGACGGTCATGTGGCCTCCGAATGCGCCGGATTCATATCCGACAAGCTGAGCGTTGGCGAGCACTTCCCCTGGAACGAGTTGGCGTTCGACGTGGAGCGATTCGATGACATGACCGCACACTTCGACGAATGCAGCGAGCGCTACGCTACATACATAGACTTGCTTGAATTCACATACCTGCGTGCCGACGACTACGCGCGCTGCCGGGAGCTTATTCGGGCCGTACTGGACGCCAATGCGCGCGTTGCCGCAGCCTACAACTGCCTGCTGCTCACCAGACGGCTGGACGGCCTGCCGGCATGGGAAACCACCGCCGCCGGCGCCGCGGCCCAAGGCGCGTATCAGCGCTTAGACGATGGACGCAAGTATTGCAGCCAGACCAATGCGTTTATACAGTCGGACTGGCTCGAATTGAGCCTTGAGCAGTTGGCTTCTGATCTGACCGACGCGTTGGACGCTGAATACGCCGCGCGCACGGCACTGTCCAAAGATCCGGCATACGCTGATTACCTGGCGGCGACATTGACCGCTTGACGCCCATGTTCAAATCCACGCAAGGAGCTGGAATTATGAAAAAACTGCTTAAAGCCATACTGATACTGGCGTTGAGCGCCCTGCCTCTGGGGTGTGCAGGCGCTGAAGCCGCGGACTCACCCATCGAGCGCATGCTGAGCGACTGGACCGCGGTGGCATACACACAGGACGACATCTTTTCTCAACAGAATTTTGCGCTCGAACTGATACTGGCGTTCCATCAGGACCCGACCTGGGACAATCTGGTGCGCGCCCGGGCTGCCGCTTCATTTACATGCGAGCTGATGGACTACTACGCGCAACACGAGCTCGCCGCCAGCGCATCTGCCGACGATTACGCGCAATTGATCTCTCAGGGCCTGGACGTGGCCGACGTACAGGCCACTGTAAACGCCTACGCGTCTGAACAGTCCGCTCAACAGCGCGAGCTGGACGCGCGCACATGGCAGATCTACTATGTGCCGGAACTCATGGAGTGCGCATACACCGCCGATTGGGTAAGCGCACTGGCGCTCAACGCGAGCGCACGCGCAACTCACAACGATTTGGAGCTGCAATACTGGTTTTTGACCAACAACTTCCTGGTATTGCAGTTGCCCCAGGCCGACGCGGACAAGCTGGCCGAGTGGTCGCGTCAGAACCTGCCGGCAATAATGCGCAGATATCCTGAACTATTCGGTTCAGAGAACGAATTGCTCAACGAGCTAAATGAGACGCTGGAGCTCATGGCCGAAAACATGCTGGTATTCAACTCCGCGCTGGCCATGACTCAGGCAGATCTGAACGAGTTCGATGCCGAAGCCGTCGCATCAGACGTACTTGAGATAGCCGGTCTGCCGCGCGTGCTGCCGTTGCCGGCGTCACAGGGCATCGCGCTGGGCGACGTGACATACTATTGGACCGATGCCGATGGCAACATAACCCCGCTTGAGCGCCTGATGGCGTTCGACGAGCTGCCCAACTGCATGAACATGCAGTACACCGGCTGCACCATCGAAGGTTTCCAGGCATACGTGCTGGAACTGGCGCACTATGGAGCTGAGCTCGCGGCCGCAGGCGACACAGTCGCCAGTTTCGACGTGGACGGCGTGGAGCTGTTGGTTTGGGTGGACGAGTCGGCGCAGACGCTGGACATACATGTATCCGGCGGCCAGATCTGCCTTGCGCCCAACTACTACGTCGAAGCGCTATCCGTTTCGGCTGACCAGAAGTGACCCGGCTGCCTCGCCACATTGAATCAACCGGTATAATCGCGTAGCCGCACCATGCTGAATAAATGAAGCGCTCCCATTTAACAGGCGATGGGGGCGCTTTCGCCTTTATAAAGATAAAGCATCGGCACACGCGTGCTGCATTCCGACGGACCCGCTCACAATCAGTCAAACTACATATGATATAATCAAATCAGTTTAATTGAACACGCCATTTGATTCATCGGCGGTCGACATGAGTCAAGCCCGCCTGCCGGCACTCGCCGCAAACCACAGCACGCGGTGGCGCCGCAGCAAATCGCCAGACTGACCGGGGCGGCACACAGGCTGCTTTACTGCCAAAGCGCAACCCAATTTACGCGCTGATTCGCGGCCGGAACTGCCTAAAGATGTGCGGTCACAAATAGTTCTGCACCCGGTGCGCCGGGCAACGCGTACGATATAGATAGAATACATCGCATAATGAGCATGACATCTGCCAGCATCATGGCATGCTTTCTGACCAAAGGCGTAATGCCTCAGCTCGAGCGCATGGACAAGCTGCACTATGGTGAGCAGAAAGTCGATGAAATATTTACGCACGCACTTGCTGGCGCAGCCGCGGGCCCTGCCGCTGCGATACCCGGCAGCAGCATATTGCTTATCGGCTCCGTCGGCAGCTTATGGTCCATGTACTGCCGCATAGGAAATGCAATGAGAATAAAGCGCTCTAAGGCCGTGCTCAAATCGCTGACATCTGCGTTCATAGCCACTGTATCCAGCAGCGCTATAAACATCGCTGCCGTTATAGCAGCCGCCACGGCGATATCGTTCATACCCGTGCCGGGCACGGTGAGCGCCAATCTGATTATGGCCGGCATCGATTTTGCAGTGGCAGTCGTTGCCGCCATGATTTACATCAAATTGCCGGGCCGCCTGACCGCCGCCGGCGTGCAGCCCGATCAGCTCGATGAGGACAGCCTCAAAGGCATGTTGAAGGATATCATGGCCGATGCCAACTGATGAAGAATACCATGGCCGATGCCAACGTCAACGCCATGCTCAACAGCGCCCGCAGCAAATACGCCAAGGCATTCAAATGCGGTCAGAACACATGCATTGATACTGTGGATGAAGTCGCACAACGCATCCGGCACGCTCCGGCCAGAACGCCCACTTGACTTGGCACGATGCAAAAGCACTCGAAGTCCTGCATTATGCACAGCCTCGAGTGCTTTTGTATGGCCGCATCCGGCATCTGCCACTATGACGCATGTGCTCTGGCCGCCGTGCCAGGGTACCG
Organism: Candidatus Fimadaptatus faecigallinarum; assembly: GCA_018714445.1. Taxonomy (GTDB): domain Bacteria; phylum Bacillota; class Clostridia; order Christensenellales; family Aristaeellaceae; genus Fimadaptatus; species Fimadaptatus faecigallinarum. Next base: position 9,613 of record DVNK01000030.1, read on the forward strand.
GCAAATGCGCGGCTCATTCCGCCAGCTCTGCCCTCAGCGCAGCCACGCCCAGCGAACACAGCTTGCGCGCGTTGATATAGCTCACACCCATCCGCTCGGCGATCTCCTTATGGCTCAGGCCCGCATAATAGAACAGCACGACCGCACTGCGCTGCCGCTCGGGCAGGCGCTCCAGCGCGACGGCCAGGCTCGCCAGCGCGGCGTCGGCATCAGCCGGGAGCGCCTGCGCCACGGGTTCGTAGCCCTCAGGCCATGCTACCGCGCGCGGCTTGCGGTAGTAGTCGATCACCTGATTGCGCGCAATCGCGTATATCCAGGTCGACAGGCTGCCCTTGCTTTCATCGAACTCCGCCAAATGCGCGACGACCTTCAGGAACACCGCCGACACGGCGTCCTCCGCATCGGCCCGGTTGGCTATGCGCATTGATACGTAACGCGCTATTCGAGGCTGATACTCACGATAGACCTCATCTATGTCAGTCGTGGTCCGGGTCATACTGGCTCCTTTCCAGTGGATTGTGCTTGGGTTTGACGGCATTGCTGTCCCCTGCCGCGGATACGTCCAGGCTTGAGTCATCCAGTTCCTCGACGTCGTTCAGATACCGCTCGCATACGCTGTCGATAATGCGTTGCAGCCTGGCATCCTGAGCAAACCGCTGATACCCAAACAATTCCCTCAGTTTATCCATGTTCTCCCCCTTTGCCGCGCCAACTGTAAATGAATACGCGCGGCCACGGCGATTGTGAACCCAATCGGGCGCTGGCAGACCGTCGCCAACTGCCTGATTCGATCAGATCATATATATTTTATATTGTTGCCACAGCCAATGTCAAGCGCACTGCACGCAGCTTTGAGGCACAGTCGCGCATGATTTCGTCCAAACAGCCACATATCATGGGCTGCTGAGCTCATGCCCGCACATGAAACCGGCTGCCGCCGCCAAACGCACAAAGCCCGCGACGCCATGCAATGACGTCACGGGCACTGCCGTGTCCTATGCTATTTGCTGCCGATGCGCTTGAACACCGCCACGGTGCGCGACGGCGTGTACACCTCAAATCCGACGCCCTGGCCAAACGTAGGCCGCGCGTTATACACGTACTGTTCGTCTATGCGGTCCTGACCGCCGTAACGCGCGCGGTCACTTGAGAATACCGCCTGGTATTCGCCCACGTCGTGCGTGGGCAGGAAGAAGTTCGGATACGAACCAAACGGTGAAAAGTTGAACAGATATATGTACTCGCCCTTCTTATACGCCAGCAACTTGCGCTGTTCGTCCATCCACAGGTTCTCGCTTTCGCCGCCCTGCTGATCGTGGTCGCGCACAAACGCCAGCATATCGTTGTCAAATGCCAACAGCTGCGAATACTTGAGGAATCCCTTCTCCGACAGGCTCCACTGCCGCCGCGCATACTTGAACGACCAGCCGTTGCCCTCGCGCGGGAAATCTATCCATTCGGGATGCCCGAACTCGTTGCCCATGAAGTTGAGATATCCATCCCCGCCCAACGTGAGCGTTATGAAGCGTATCATCTTATGCAGCGCTATCGCGCGGTCGATCACCGGATTGTGCGTGTCGCAGGACATATCGGTATACATCGCCGCGTCGGCCATGCGGAATATCAGCGTCTTATCGCCGACCAGCGCCTGATCGTGGCTTTCGCAGTAGGCGACCTGCTTTTCGAGCGCGCGGTGGCGCGTCAGCTCGTAGTATATGCCGCCCATGTCCCAGTCCTCATCCTTAATGTCCTTGGTCAGCTTTATCCACATATCCGGCACACCCATGTTGAGCCGGTAGTCAAAGCCAAATCCGCCATGCGCCAGCGGCAACGCCATGCCCGGCATACCGCTCATATCCTCGGATATCGTGACCGCATTGCGCCGCACGGTATGTATCAGTTCGTTCGCCAGCATAAGGTAGACCTGTGCGTCTATATTGCTGCCAAGCGAATAGTACTTATCGTAATTATCAAACGCCTGACCCAGTCCATGATCCCAGTACAGCATCGACGTCACTCCGTCGAACCGGAACCCATCGAACCTGTACTCGTCCAGCCAATACTTGAGATTGCTCAGCAACAGCCTCAGCGTCTCATCATGGGAATAGTCATACAGCCGCGAGCCCCACGCGCTGTGCCAGCCACGGTCGCCCGGCAGGAAGTAGTGTCCGCCAGCCTCGTCGCACCCCGCCAGTCCCTCGGCGGTGTTGGGCGCCACATGCGAATGCACAACATCCAGCAGCACGCTTATGCCCATTGAGTGCGCGGTATCTATCATGTGCTTCAGCTCTTCAGGCTCGCCGAACCAGTTGCTGGGCGCAAACAGATTGCTGACCTGATAGCCAAACGACGCATAGTACGGATGCTGCATTATCGCCATAAGCTGCACAGCATTGTACCCGTCGGCCTTTATGCGCGGCAGCACGTTTTGCTCGAACTCGGCGTACGTGCCCACGCGTTCGGCTTCCTGCGCCATGCCTATATGCGCTTCGTATATCAGCGGATGCTCCAGCTTGGGCGTGGAATAGCGCTTCTTGCGCCACTTGTACTCCACATCCCACACCACGCCTGAAAACGTATTGTCCTCGTTTTGCACTACTTTGGTTATGTAGGAAGGGATTATGTCGCGCGTATGACCGTCCTTAAACTCCGCCCGCAGCTTGACGCGCTGTCCATTTTGCATCGCGTCTCCGGGCAATATGGCCTCCCACGTGCATTCGTCAAGCGCATCCAGCGGATTGGCCGCGGCATCCCAGCCATTGAAGTCGCCTATCAGCGCCACTGCCTTTGCATCCGGCAGCCATTCGCGCACGACCCACATGCCCTCCTGCTGATGTATGCCATAATACTTATATGCGTCGGCAAATTCGGTGAGTTTGCCGTCGCCTATGAGCCGCTGCCTGCATTCAAGGTACTTGCTTTGCCGCAGCTCGATGTCGCCACGATAGGGCTTAAGCCAGGGATCCAGAGAAATCAGTTTGTTCGCCAGTAACCTTTCCTTAGCGAGCTTCGCCATCGCGCATCCCCCCTTGAATATATCATAACGAAAAACTGCGGATTTGTAAATCCCTTTTGCGATTTTTGCGGTTAATTTCCGTTACATCGCGCCTCCGACCCCTGTTCCATTATAAGTGACTATTGGAATATTGGTGCGCGTATGGTATAATAAAAGCACAAATTTGCCTACGCGAGGTGATTGCAATGGACGAAAAACTCATTATAAAAGGCTACGAGTACGCGCGCGAAGTCTACGCTGAGCGCGGCATCGATGTTGAGGCCGCGCTCACCACTGCCGGCAGCATACCGATATCGATGAACTGCTGGCAGGGTGACGACGTCATGGGCTTTGAAGGCGGCGACGAGGCCGGCGCCAGCGGCGGTATAGCCACGACCGGCAACTACCCCGGCCGCGCTCGCACCGCAGACGAGCTGCGCGCTGACGCCGACCTGGCCATGAGCATGATACCCGGCCCCAAGAAGTTCAACCTGCACGCCAGCTACGCCGAGCTCCACGGCCGCAAGGTCGAACGCAGCGAGTACACTGCTGAACTGTTCAAGGGCTGGATCGACTGGGCGCGCGAGCGCAATCTGGGCCTGGACTTTAACCCGACCTACTTCTCGCATCCAATGGTCAAGGATGGCTTTACGCTGTCCAGCGCTGACCCGGCTGTGCGCGAGTACTGGATAGAGCATGGCAAGCGCTGCCGTGAGATCGGCGCCGAGTTCTATCGCGCGCTGGGCAAGGAATGCGTAATCAACTACTGGATGCCCGACGGCTACAAGGACAATCCCGCCGATATGGCCGGCCCGCGCGCGCGCATGGTAGAATCGCTGGACGCGATATTCGCTGGCGGCGCAATCGCAGGCGTCAAGGAGGCCGTCGAATCCAAGGTGTTCGGCCTGGGCGTGGAGAGCTATACCGTGGGCAGCCATGAGCTGATGCTGGGCTACGCCATAACGCGCGGCAAGCTCTACTGCCTCGACGCGGGCCATTTCCACCCGACCGAGGTCATATCAAACAAGATATCGTCGATCATGCAGTTCATGCCCGAGGCACTGCTGCACGTGAGCCGCCCGGTGCGCTGGGACAGCGACCATGTGGTCACGCTGGACGACGAACTGATCGCGATAATGCAGCAGGTGGTGCGCAACGGTTACACCGAGCGCGTAAAGATTGCGCTGGACTTCTTCGACGCGTCGATAAACCGGCTCGCGGCATGGATAATCGGCACCCGCAACGCACGCAAGGCGCTGCTCAAGGCCAGCCTCGAAAATACCGCGCAGCTCAAGCAGCTCGAGCTGGACGGCGATCTGACCGGCCGCCTCGCGCTGATGGAAGAGGACAAGACGCTGCCGTTTGGCGCGGTATGGGACTACTACTGCCTGCGAGAAGGCGTGCCCGCCGGCGACCGGTGGCTGGATACCGTGCGCGATTATGAAAAGCGGATCATGCTGGCGCGCTGACGTCAACGCGGCATAGTGCGCTTTGTTCCGCAGCACGGGCCTGATGTCTAAAAGCGGTCGCACATGCGACAGACATGTGCGGCCGCTTTTTCATTTATCCTGGAGCCGGCGCGCGGCGTCCAGTTCGCAGTATATGGAGGTAATTATGGCAGAGCTTATCGATCACAAGCTTATCGAATTGCCCACGCTTTACGCCGTGGGCGTACAGCTGGACGTGCCCAACACGGGCAATAATCCAATACCCGCGCAGTGGCAGGCACAGTTCCAGACGGGACTGTTTGGGCGGCTGGAGCAGCTGCCGGGTGCGTACACTCCCGACTACATGGGCATCATCCATTCCTGGCCGGGCGACATGAGCCGTTTCTACTATATAATCGGAATGCTGTTTGAAGCTCCGCCCGCAGATGTGCCCGAGGGGTGCGTCGTGCACGAGCTGGCCGGCGGTCCGACCATATGCGGCTATGTGCGCGGACGCGATGAGTCATATGTCATCGCACAGGCGCATGATCTGACGATGGCACGCGTCGAAAAGCTGGGCTACAGCTTCGATCTGGAGCGGCTCTGGCTGCTGGAAGGCTACAACTGCCCGCGCTATACCACGCCCGATTCACAGGGGCGCATCATATTCGACTACTATGTGCCGGTAAAGCGCCGGTAAGATTGCGCTTTGATAGCACGCGACCCGCCCGGCGAACTTCATCTCGCCCGGCAGGTCGTGCTTTTTGGGGTACATCCGTTCTAATTATATATGCCGTCCACAGCGCGCAAAGCCATCTCGCAATAAACGACGGTCATACAAGGACAGGCGCGCCCCACCGGCAAGCCCGGCAGGGCGTATGCTGTTTACCGCTATTTAATTGCCAAATACCACCCAAGCGCATACCGCCAGACGCGCGGCGCCACTCAATTGACGCTCGCCGCCGCGCGGTCTTCCAGGCGCTCGACCTCTATGCGCGATGCCACGCCGTCCTCATATTCCAGCGATACCAGATACTCGTCGTCAGCATAGACCGGAGCTGTACTGACCTGTGCCGTATCAGCGTTTTGCAGCGTCCACCACGCGTCCAGGTCGGTCAGCTTGTAGCCGTTGGCCGTGAAGAACGTGTCCGAGTTGACCGCCAGATACGCGCCGCAGTACGCCGCGGTGCGTTCCACATCCAGCGTTGCAAGCTCCAGGCGGCACAGCCTGGTATCCTCCAGATCCGCGCCTTCGGCTTCCAGCGACTTGCCAAAGTAGTATATATATCCACCGTGCAGCACCGGCAGGTAACTGCGCTCGTCGGTCAACGACAGGTCGTAGCCATCGCTGAGTCGATACGCATGCAGCGTCTCCTCGTCCTCATCGCTCTGATAGAGCAGCCAGTCATCGTCAAGCATATACGCATAATAGGCGTCAAAGCCCATGACCTCACGCGCGTCGCTGCCATCCAGCGCACAGCTGTACAGCTTGTGCTCCGCATTCAGATAGTAGAGCCGCCCATTGCTGAGCTGCAGTCCGCCAAACTCGCCCTCGATCAGCTGTTCAGGCTCGCCGCCGTCCAGTTCAAGCGCGTATATGCCGTTCCGGCCGTCAAGACCCACGCGCACATAGTACAGCTTGCCGCCGTCCATGTTCAGATACTGCGCCATGCATTGCTCATCCAGCGCACGCGCCTCGCTCACAACGCTTTGATCGCCCGTCAGAGTGCGCGCCGCCAGCATTGCCGCGCCGGACTCGTCCCAGCTCAATCCGTACAGCGTCTCGCCATCGCGCACAAACAGCCCGCCATTCAACAGGTTGCACATCGCCTGCGCCTGCGCGCCGTCGTATTCGAGCGCGTACAGCGCCGATGTGTCGCGTATGTACCTCGCGTTGACAGATCCGTCGCTCAACACAAGCGACATGCCGTCATAATCCAGCCTGGATTCATCGCCGTCCACGCTTAGCGCGACCGTGCCGTTCTCAATTGACCATTCGCCCTGCACGCTTTCGCCGTAGCGCGTGCACGTCGCGCCGCCATCCGCGTTCAGTTCGATAAGCTCGCCGCGTTCAGCCAGATCGGCGTCGGTGTAATACTCGTCGCCCACGCTGTACTCGATTAACTGCCATTTGCCTGCCAGCGTCTGAGCCGTCAGCTCAGATTCCGCTTCTGCCTCGACCGCTTCGGATGCGGCTGCATCCGATACCGGCACATCTGCGTCGTCCGCCAACGCCATGCCCCCAAGACACATAAGCGCCAGCAGCATCGCACATATCCTCCTGAGCAACATCGCTCCACCTCCGCTTGTTAACCCATTTGATCTGATTATATACTGTGCGCATGGCAAAATTATGGCGTGCAGTGCACACATGGCAGGTTTACATATTTTTGCCGAACATGTCAACCCTGCAATTACGCGCATGACGCCGCAGTTTATAAAATTACCGGCATCGATTTGTATGGCCAAAACTAAAAGCGCGGCCCGAATTGGGCCGCGCATATGCATCGCTCAATGCGATCCATTACACGGGATGAGTCATGTCCTGGCGATTGAACATCGTCGAATCCAGACCCTTCTGAGCCGCGTCGCGATACTCGAAGAACTTCTTGGCGACTGCCGGGAACAGCGCGTAGGACAGCACGTCCTCTTCCTGCTGCATGTAGTCGCCTATCTCGGCGCGGTACTTGTCCAGTTCCGGCGGGATGTCGTCGGCAGGGCGCTTGGTTATGATGGGCGCGTCGCCTATGACCTTGCGGCGCACTTCCTCGTTGACCGGCGCCGGCAGACGGCCGTACTCGCCGCGCATCAGGCCCTGGCTCTCCTTGGGGCACATCTTGTAGCGCTCGCCCGCGATCACGTTCATGACCGCCTGCGTGCCCACGATCTGGCTGGTAGGAGTGACCAGCGGCGGATAGCCGAAGTCCTTGCGCACCCGCGGCACTTCCTCAAGCACCTCGTAGAACTTGTCTTCCTTGCCCGCCTGCTTGAGCTGGTTTATCATGTTGGACAGCATGCCGCCCGGCACCTGGTACAGCAGCGTGTTGATATCCACGCCCAGCACCTTGGGATCCAGGAAGCCATCCTTCTTGAGGCGATCGGCGACGCCGCGGAAGTGCTTGGCCGCCTCGCTCATCAGGCCCAGATCCAGGCCGGTGTCGCGGTCAGTGCCGCGCAGCGAGGCCACTATCGGCTCGGTAGCGGGCTGGCTGGTGCCGTTGCCCAGCGGAGAGAGCGCGGTGTCGACTATGTCCACGCCAGCCTCTATCGCCTTGAGCAGCGTCATGTCGCCGGTACCGGCGGTGTTGTGGGTATGCAGGTGTATCGGCACGCTGACTTCGCGCTTCAAGCGCTTGACCAGCGTATACGCATTGTAGGGCAGCAGCAGGTTGGCCATGTCCTTGATGCAGATTATGTCGGCGCCCATCTTCTGCAGCTCAACGGCGAGCTTTACGAAGTAGTCCTCGGTGTGCACCGGGCTGAGCGTGTAGCTCATCGCGACCTCGCAGGTGCCGCCGTACTTCTTGGTGGACTTGATCGCCTGCTGCAGGTTGCGCGGATCGTTCAGCGCGTCGAATATGCGGATAATGTCTATGCCGTTTTCGATGGACTTCTTGACGAAGAAGTCGACGACGTCATCGGCGTAGTGCTTGTAGCCCAGTATGTTCTGGCCGCGGAACAGCATCTGCAGCTTGGTATTGGGCAGAGCCTTGCGCAGCTTGCGCAGCCGCTCCCACGGATCCTCGTTCAGGAAGCGCAGGCAGGTATCAAACGTAGCGCCGCCCCAGCACTCCAGCGAGAAATAGCCTATCTTGTCAAGTATAGCGCACGCGGGCAACATCTCATCGGTGCGCATGCGGGTCGCAGCCTGCGACTGATGCGCGTCACGCAATATCGTTTCAGTTATAAGCAGCTTATTAGCCATAGTGCAACCTCCTTTGTGGATATATACCCTTAAATCAGCTTACGCAAACAGCGACAGGAACACGCCCGCGGCCACCGCAGAACCGATGACGCCCGCGACGTTGGGGCCCATAGCGTGCATAAGCAGGAAGTTGGACGGGTTATCCTTCTGGCCGACGACCTGGGATACGCGCGCCGCCATGGGCACCGCCGACACGCCCGCCGAGCCTATCAGCGGGTTGACCTTGCCGTGCGTGAGCTTGCACATGAGCTTGCCCAGCAGCACGCCGCCCGCCGTGCCGAAGCCGAACGCGAACACGCCCATCAGCAGTATCTTAAGCGTATCCACCGTCAGGAACACCGAGCCGTTGGCGGTAGCGCCGACCGTGGTGCCCAGGAATATCGTCACTATGTTCATCAGTTCGTTCTGCGCGGTCTTGGACAGGCGGTCTACCACGCCCGACACGCGCAGGAGGTTGCCCATCATAAGCATACCCACCAGCGGAGCGGCCGACGGCAGCAGCAGCGACACCAGCACGGTGACCACTATCGGGAACACTATCAGTTCCTGCTTGGACACGTTGCGCAGCTGCTCCATCTTTATCATGCGCTCTTCCTTGGTGGTCAGCGCCTTCATTATCGGCGGCTGTATGACCGGCACCAGCGCCATGTACGAATACGCCGCGACCGCTATCGAGCCAAGGTACTCAGGCGCGAGCTTGGAGGTCACGTATATGGCCGTGGGGCCGTCCGCGCCGCCGATTATGCCTATCGACGCCGCGAGCCTGGGGCCCATGCCCATCATGACCGCGCCGGTGAACGCGACGAATATGCCCAGCTGGGCCGCCGCGCCCAGGAACAGCGACTTGGGGTTGGCTATAAGCGGCGCAAAGTCGGTCATCGCGCCCACGCCCAGGAATATCAGCGGCGGGTATATGCCCAGTTTTACGCCCTGATACAGGTAGTAGAGCAGTCCGCCCGCGGTCTCCATATGACCTGTGGCGTCGTACACCGGTTCGGCCATCAGTCCCGCCAGCGGCAGGTTGGCCAGCACCATGCCAAAGCCTATCGGCAGCAGCAGCAGCGGCTCGTACTGCTTGTGTATCGCCAGGAATATCAGCACGCAGCCTATGACTATCATCACCAGCATCTTCAGCCCGTCCACTGTGCCGAACGCGCCAAAGCCGGTCGTGGCGAGCAGCTTCTGCATAGCGTCGCCAAAGTTTATCGGGTAATTTTCAATGGTATCGGCCACGGTGTTCGCCGCGTCGGCCAACGCCACGCTTGACCCAAACAAAAAGCCCATTTAGCCCCATCCTTTCTGTCAGCCCGGCCAAACCGCCGGGCCGTTCTATTCGAGTGTGCGCCCAGCGCTTATTGGATGGCAACTATTACATCGCCCGAGTTCACGGTGGCGCCCTTGGTCACGCTGACCGCCACGACTTTGCCGTCGTTGGGAGCCATGATTTCGTTTTCCATCTTCATGGCCTCGAGTATCGCCAGCACGTCGCCGCGCTTTACTTCCTGGCCCACGGTCACGTTTATGGACACTATGGTGCCCGGCATGGGCGCGGTTATCGTGGTCGCATTGGCGGGCGCGGGAGCCGGAGCGGGCGCAGCGGGCTTGGGCGCGGGCGCGGCGGCCGGCGCGGCTACGGGCGCGGGAGCTACGGGAGCGGCGGCCTGACCGGCGGCTATTTCTTCGACTTCGACCTCATAAGCGGTGCCATTTACATAGACGTTAAACTTGCGCATTGTAATCCTCCTCAAGTCCAGTCGATAGCTGGCTGTATTATTTTAGTCGGTATGCCAATTGCCCTCAAATTACATATAAGCGTGCTTCCAGTCCGCGCTGGAGCGGCGCACGGCGCGCACCGCGCGCACCACGGGGCGCTTGCCGGTGCCCTCGTACATGCAGCTTATCGCAGCCATTATAGCGGCGACCACCGCCGCATCGTCTCCGGCGGGCGCGGCGGCGACCGGCGCGGGCGCCGGAGCGGCCGGAGCCGTGGGCACGACCGGAGCCGCGGGCTTGGGCGCGGGCTCTTCCTTCTTGTTGAGTATCACGGTCATCACCTTTACGATGCCTATCAGTATCGCAAGGCCGATAAACACCACGACCATGCCTATAACCGCGACTTCAAGTCCGTATATTAACGCATTCATCAATGTTCCTCCCTTTCACCCGAACTAAAGCGCTCTCTGCTTCAGCCTCACAGCGGCATATTGCCGTGCTTGCGGGGCGCGCGCACGTCGCGCTTGCCCTCGAGCGTCTCCAGCGCGCCGATTACGTCCTTGCGGGTGTCGGAGGGGACTATCACCGCGTCAACCTGACCCGCGCGCGCGGCGTTCACGCCGTCCACTACGTCGTGCAGGTATTCGCTCTCCAGTTCGGCGCGGCGGGCGGCGGGATTGGCTATGCCGACCAGTTCCTCATGATGCAGTATCTGCACTGCGGCGGGCGCGTCCAGCGGTGCGACGGACGCCTGCGGCCATGCAAATACGATGTCGTTTACGGCCTTGGAGCCCAGCGCCATGTAGGCGGCGCCTATCGCCTTGCCGGCTACTATGGCTATCTTGGGCACGGTGGCCTCAGCCATGGCGTACATGAGCTTGGACTGGGCCAGTATCATGCGGCCGTTCTCGGCGTCAATCGAGAAGCCCTCGGTATCTATAAGCGTCACCACCGGCAGGCCGAAGCAGTCGCAGGTGCGCACAAAGCGCGCTATCTTCTGGCACATGCCCGGGCATACGCGGCCGGTCGCCGCCACAAAGCCCACCGCACGATCGCCGATGCGGCCCAGCGCAGTCACCGCGCGCTTTGAGTAGTCGCTCAGCAGCTCTATCGCCTCGCCGTTGTCAGCCATGGCCTTAATGACCGCGCGCGAATCGAACGCCGCGTCATTGAGCTCAGGCAGCTCGCGCGCGTAGTCGTCGCCGGTCTCGACCAGGTCGTTGTCGCACGCCGAGTTCAGCGGCAGCAGGTTTATGACCTTGCTGGCCAGCTCAAACGCCTCGTCCTCAGTCTCGCAGGTCATATGGCTCACGCCGGCCTTGGCCGACGCCTCTATGCCGCCTATCGCCGCCGCGTCAACGGGCTTGCCGTGCACCGCCGCCAGCACCTGCGGGCCATAGGTCATGACCGCGCCGCACTTGGCCTGTATCACTATGTCGCACTGCGCCGCCAGCATGACCGCGCCGCCCGCGACCGGTCCCAGGCACAGCGCGATCTGCGGCACCACGCCCGACAGCTCGGAGACCTTGGCCAGCACGCTGGCAAACGCGCCCAGCGCGCTCACGCCCTCATCCAGCCGCATGCCCGCGCTGTCCAGCAGCGAGACCACGGGCTTGCCGGCCTTCTTGGCCAAATCGAGCAGCTTTATAACTTTTTTCGCGCCCGCGACGCTGACCGCGCCGCCCTTTACCGCGTAGTCCTGCGCCCAGACGTAGACCGGGGTCTCGCCCAGCACACCATAGCCGGTCACAACGCCCGACTCGCCGCCCTCGACCAGCTGGTCCAGCTCGGTAAACTCCGCGCCCAGCAGTTTGTCGATCCGCTCGCGCGCCGTCAGCTTACCCGCGTCGTGCTGCGCCTTTATGCGCGCCGCGTCGCCCGCGAGAATCTCTTCCCTGCGCTTAAGCATTTGTTCAAGTTCCTTGCCCATATACCGTGCCTCCTATTCTCATCGCGCCATGCGTGCGCGGCCCATGCCGCCCGCCCAAGGCAGACAAGTAATGTAAAAAACCCGGGTGACATCCATTGCAGCGCACTTCGCACTGATTGTGTGAAATGGTACAATTTCATCCTTGATTCTTTTGTTTCTACGGGCCCATCCTTTTTTCCTGCTTTTTGCCTAGAAAAAAGCGCATTTTACGCGGATTTTATCTGACTATGACCACAACTGAGACTAAACCTGCGCATTTTCAAGTGTCTGACGCACATGGTGCTAATGTGTTGTATTAGCGTTGCCGCATGGTCGCGCCTCGAATTCAGACGTATGCTTTAGTACATATCGGTGCGCATTTGCGTTTGTGCGCCAATTCTGATATAATAGGCGCTGATAACACAGGAGGTGCGCCATGAGACACATACCCGCACTGCTGTTGACCGGCGCGCTGGCGCTTATGCCGGTCGCACTCGCCGCAGACGCCCCGGTCGTCACGCCGACCGCATCGCCCGGCAGCATAGCGGCCGCACAGTCCGAACCGACGCCCGGCGCATCGCCGTCGGCCAGCGCACAAACAGAGATCAAAGCGCCCACGCTTGAACGGTACGAGGCCGCGCTCAGCGAGCTTCTCAAGGAACGCAATATCGAGTCCAACCAGGACAGCCCGGGCGTCACAGTAATATCAGATCTCGTAACGCTCAGCGTCGAAACCCACGACGACTCGATAGCGCGTATAAGCATAGTCGCACACGGCAACGGCAGCGCGCAATCGGGCGAAACGATATTCAGTGCGCTGTCATGCGCGATAATGGCATACTCGCCTTCGGACGAATCCACTGTGCGCTCAAAGCTGCTGGAGCTGATGAGCAAGACCGACGGCCAGGACAGCGTGCCCGGCCTCACGCTCACATTTGCGCTCAAACCCGATGCGCTGGAGCTGACGCTCACGCCCGCCACCGCCGCCGTACAGCCCACTCAAACCGCAACGCGACAGATAACCAACGTAGGCGAACTCATATCGCACTGCGCCGCACTGCTGCCCAGCGGTTGGACGCAGACCAGCTACATAAACGGCGATCCGCCCGATGTGCTGTTGAACATATACGCGACTTCATCCGAACCGGATGCGCTGTGGGACTGCGCGCGTACGCTGATGACAAAGTACTTCAGCCAGGTGCGCGCCTCCAATCTCAGCTGCGGGCGATTGTCGGTCGTGTTCTACTCGTCGGGCATGACGCCGCTGCTGTCGTTGGGCGTGGGGTGCGCTGACGCGCTGGCCAGCGACGCGATAACCTCCGCCGCAACTACCGATGAGTTCCGCGCTGAGATCGAACGCCTGGCCAGCGAATCGGACGCGCTGCTGGTCAAGCATTATGACGTAGGATAGCGCCCAGCAAACGCGCGCATTATCGCAACAATCTGATGCAAATCCCACTGTCAATTGCACAGCATACCTCAAACGGGCGCTCCCAGCTTATTGGGAGCGCCCGCGCGCTCCGGCCGCCTTATCAGCGTATCAGCAACACCGCTCGATTGAGCATATCGCGCAGCTGCGTCTCCAGGCAGTCGGCTATATCATTTACCATATCGGTTATCTCGGGTGTATTCTTGTCAAGGTCGGCCATCAGCCGGTCGAATATCGCAAACGCAAAATCCTCCTGCTTTCGCTCCAGTCCGGCGTGGAAGCGCTTTTCCGAAAACATGCGCCTGACGCCCTTGGGCAGGTTTACGTTGCGCAATTTCTTATCAGCCGCTTCCGAGCCCACGAACGCTATCACCAGCCCCAGCACCGCGCCCACTATAAGCCCAACCGGCCCCGCGGCTAACAGCGCCGTCTCCGCGCCGCCCATTATCATCGCAAATATCGAAGCCACTATCACGTCCAGTATAACCTTGAACGCATCAAAGTTTATCAGCTTATCGGACGATATCGCTATGCCGTCGGGCGTGAACTCCATGCGGCCCGACAGTCTGAGCGCCGTGCGCGGCAGGTCGTATCTGTCGCAGATAGGATCGGTCAGCGCTTCGAGCTGCGGTCTGAGCTGGCGCAGCCATTCGTATATGTACGGCTCCAGCGCCGCCCGCAGTTCGGTGCTGCGCAGGCATGTTCCGGTGTTGCGCTGTATCTCCTCGGCGATTCCGTTTATCGTCTCTATCGAGCCCGCACGCCAGCGCTTGAACGCCGGTTCGGCCACGTTGTCGCAGATCGCGCGCGCTATCGGCCGCGACACCTCCGAAAACAGCCGATTGAGCTCGCCTTTTATGATGTTTTCGACTGCGGGCGACTTTATCAGCTTTTCGACATCGCGCGTAAAGCCCTCGGCGCGCGCATCTATGCGCAGCGCATAGCACAGCCCGCGCGCTATAGCAAACTCAGGCTCCAATCCATGCACTATCAGCGCCTCGGGGAACACCTGCCCCGCGACTTTGGGCATGAAACCCATGCGCGACGCGCCGCCGGTCATCAGTATCACGCTCACCTGTTTGCCCAGCACCGCGCGCGCGTCTTCAAGCGCCCGCTTATATGCCTGCATGAAGCTGAGGCCGCCCAGCTCCGCAAGCGGCGCATTCAACGCCTGCTGCATGTCAGCGTCGTCGCACGATATGTCCACCGTTATCGGTGGCAGCGCGCAGTACAGCTTGACCGACGACTCGCACGGTACCGTTGCGCCCGCATTGCCGCGCCGCTGCCGCGTAAAGTACATCTCCTTGACCTTGCGCGCCTCCATCTCACAGCGCGCCCGGCACTGCGGGTAGCGCTCCAGCAGTGCGTTAAGCTCAGGGTTATCCTGCCGCTTGAGGTTTATGCGCAGCAGTTCCTGCTCAATCAGACCGCCGCCCAGCGCCGTATCGCCAAAGTCGTGCACCGGCAGGCGCTGCTCGGTCAGCTCCTCGACAAACGTAAAGTCGGTCGTAGACGAGCCGGCATCTATTATAAGCGTGGGCTTACCCAGCAGTTCGCTGGACATGCGCAGTTCGCCCGACTCGCGCGAGTACAAAAACGCCGCGCGCGACTCGGATACCACGCGCACGTTCGGAAATCCCGCGCGCCCAAACAACTGCGCATACGCGCGCCGCGTCTGCCCGTTCCAGCCTGACGGACAGCCTATCGCACATCGCACATTTTCGCCGTCAAGCATGCGCCCGCCGCGCTTGAGCTCATCGACAAGCACGCGCGCAAACCGGTCGATATATCCCGATACGGTCTGCGTATCCTTCAGGTACTTGCTCTTAAAGCGCAGATGCAGCGCCATGGGGTCGGCTATCTGGCACGCCTCCTCGCCTATCACGCTCTTTCCGTCCTTGAGCACGCCCAGCGCGGTGATTATGCTCTTGCTGCCGCATATCTCCAGCATCTGCGGCTCGGTCTGCGTGTCCGACCTCAGCCACGACACCGCCGACTCGCCGTCGCCCATGTCCACGCCGAAAAACTCCATCTTGGGCATCTCGGCGGGCTTGATCGCCTCCAGCAATTCAGCTTCGCGCGCCGCGTTCTCCCTTGCTATCTCCTCCGGGGTCAACTCCCGGTCCATATCCGAATTAGCCATCAGTACCTCCGACTTATGGGATGATTGCTACTGCATCTTCTGCGTGACCTGGCCGCGCGCGACCAGCCGCTCGCCCAGCATGAGCGCCGGGCGTATCGTATAACCGTCCTCAACACCCGGCAGCCGCTCAAAGTACTTCGCAGTGTCCTCGCTGTACTCTACCAGCTTCATGCCCTGCTGTTCGAGCGCCATGATGAGCTGCGGCAACGTCTTGAGCGCATAGCGCCCATCGTCCTGGCGCAGCGCCTCCCAGAGCATCTGCACCGCCTCGAGCTGCTCGGGCGACCACTCTATCGATTCGGGCAGCGCCGGCTTTGCGCTCTCGCCCAGCATGTGGCCATATGCGCTGTCCATGCTCATCGCCAGCCGCTCCAGTCGCCGCATCAGCTCGTCCACATCGGCGCGCGGTACGCCCTGCGCCTCGGGCAACGCCGGCACGTCGCGCCGCCTGACGCTGACCTTCCTCAGCATCGCCACCTGCCAGCCCGTCGCAAACAGGCCCACGCCCATCGGCGCCCACATGCCCTCCATGAGCAGGTATGCCGACAGCAGCAGCGTGGCGCCCGCGCCCACGTACTGCTTCCAGTCGAACCTGTGTTCCTGCACGCGTTCGGGCGGCGCAGCCTTGAACAGCACCTCCGCCTGCGATACGCTGAGCATGCATGATATCGCGCTCTTGGCCACCACAAACAGCTCAAAGCCCAGCTCCCGCGCCCGTCCGTCGGTCACGTTCGACGTAAACTCGTGCTGCATTGAATCCCAGTACAGCCGCACCGTGTCCTCTACCTCAGTCAGGTCGCGGCACTCCTCCAGCTTTGCGCGCAGGTTCTCGCGGCCCGCCCTGAAGTAGCCGCTGAACAGGCCCTGCTCCTGATCCACTCCCATCGACCTCCCGCCTGCGTTGAGTTAAGCATAGTTTCATTATATACTATGCCTGTTAACTGTCAAGGTTCGGCACAGAATTGTCAACATTAGACGCGACTCGGCAACAACCGCGTCAGCTCGTCCGGCAGTTCGGACGTAAACCCGAGTTGCTCATTCGTGACCGGCTGTATGCACATCAGCACATGCGAGTGCAGCGCAAATCGCCCCGGCAGGCGCTCCGGCTCCTCTACGCCGTACAGGAAGTCGCCATACACCGGACAGCCAAGCGCCGCCAGATGTACCCGTATCTGATGCGTGCGGCCGGTCTCAAGCTCCAGCTGCACGAGCGCCTTGCCGTCGCCGCTCCACAGCGTGTCGTAATGCGTCACGCATGGCCGCCCCTGAGCCGTCACGCAGCGCTTGACCGCCGAGCCCGGCACGCGCCCTATCGGCAGCTCTATTCGCCCTCGCTCCGGCACGGGCGCGCCCTGCGTTATCGCGCGGTACACGCGCCTAAACTCAGGCGTGTGCAACTGCTGCTGCATCAGATGGTGCGCATGCGCAGTATGCGCCAATGCCATCAATCCGCTTGTGCCCTTGTCCAGCCGGTTGACCGGCCGGAACTGCCAGGCCGCTCCATATCGCGCGCACAGTAGCAGTTCAAGCGTCAATCCCGACTTATGCGCGCTTGCACCGGTGGGCAATGGCGCGGGCTTATCGACTATAAGCAGGTCGCTGTCCTCATATACGATGATCTCTTCAGCCAGCTCGAGCCGCGTGCGCGCACTGCCCGATGGCGACAGGCGCGCTATCAGTTCGCGCTCGTCGGCCTGAGCCTCAGGATCGGGCAGGTCTGCCGGCACGGTCGGGCCATGCGCTACGCCCGACGCATAAGCGCCAAATTCAGACGGCGGCTGCGCGTCCGGCACGCCGTCGTACTCCAGCAGCAGCTCTATGCGGTCGCCCGTGCGCACTACGCGATTGGCATGCACGGTCTCGCCGTTAACGCGCATGCCGTCACAGCCCTTGAGCCGGCCCAGTTGCCTATGCGATATGCCCAGGCGCGAGCGTATGACGTATTTTATCTGACGGCCGTCGTCGCTTGACGGCACCTCGTATGTCAGCGTGCGCATACATTCTCCTCCTGCATCATGCCAGCGTGCGCGCTGCAAAGCACTCAGTATACTCCGCTCCAAGCCGCGCGGCCGCCTCCGCCACGCGCTCCGCCGTGAATACTCCAAACACCGCGCTGCCGCTGCCCGACATTCGCGCAAACTCCGCGCCCAATTCATACATACGCGCCTGACACTTCGCTATGCCGGGCCGCAGGCGCTCGGCCGGCGGTTGCAGGTCGTTGGCCGTGTGATGCCTGAGCCAGTTCCAGTCGCGTTCGCGCAGCGCTTCCGCCGCCGCGCGCGTGTCCTGTGCCGGGCAGGGCGTGCTCTGCGCAAACACCGCAGCGGTGCTCAGTCCCGCGTCGGGCATCGCAATGACCACGTTTACCTCCGGCGCGCCGTTCATGCGAGTTACCTGCTCGCCCAAGCCCTGCACCCTGCACAGCCCGCCGGTCAGGCAATACGGTATATCCGCTCCAAGCCTCATACCCAAGGCGCACAGTTCATCCAGACCAACCCCCGCGCGCCAGTGCGCGTTCAACGCGTGCAGCACCGCAGCCGCATCGCTCGAGCCGCCGCCCAGCCCCGCGCGCGCCGGTATGCGCTTTACCAGCCTAATGTTCGCACCGGTGCGCACACCGCACTCATGCGCCAGCAGCCGGGCCGCGCGCAACACCAGGTTGTCCTCGCCCGCGCTCACCTCGGCGCCGCCCACAATCGTCAGCGAAAACTCGTCGGCGTCCTCCAGCTCCAACTCGTCGCAAAGGTCTACGCTCTGCATCAGCATGTCCAGCTCATGGTAGCCATCCGCGCGCTCGCCCAGCAGGTTGAGCGTCCAGTTGAGCTTGGCATTGGCCTTTATTATCATAATATATCTCATCCTTCCGGTCGGATGACCGTCATTTCCGATGTCTATGCATACGGCATGTACCAGCAGCCCATGGCCACGCACCGCATCCCATGGCGCTTTCGCAGCTAATGGCCGCTCCAGCCACCCAGCCTGCGCCGGACATACAAAGGCCGTCGCCAGCACCCGCGACGGCCTGCCATATCCATTATACAACGTCCCGGCCGGTTTGTGAACCACCATGCCGTTATCGCTTGAACACCATGACCTGCGCCGGCTTGCCATATGCGGTCTGCGCCGCCAGTTCGGGATTCATGCGCTCCAGCTCCTCGGTCGGCACCCGGAACCGCTTGGCCAGATCCCACGCCGTCTCGCCGCGCTGCGCCAGCAACACAGTTATGCCCATCGGCACTGCCTGCCCCTCGACCTCGCGCGCGTCCAGCGCCACGTCATGACTCTGCTGCGCCTCAGCCACGGCATTGAGCGCCAGCGTGCATTTCAGCTCCAACTGCGACGAGGTCACCGGCACGCACTCACAGTCAAACGCCTCCAGCAGCAGCGGCGCATCCTCCGGCAGCTCGGCCGTAAACGCCGCCGTGAACGGCGCCTCCAGCGTCGCCGCCAACACGTCGTCGCCGCCAATCGGCAGGTACACTACCTGAAGCTCCATCACGCCGTCCACAGTAGCCTTGCCGCCACTGTGCTCTGCCTGTACGACCGTGGGCCGCGCCACGCAATACAGCGCCTGGCTTATGCCCGACACCCGCCCGTCGCCACCGCGCAGCTCGGGCAGCGTAAACCTGAGCTTGGCAGGTTGCAATGCGCGCACCTGGCGCGACTCGGTGCGCGTGAGCAGTTCGCCGCGCGTTATCTCGATGTCGGTATCGCCGGTAGCATACGCGTCCACGACCGCCTCCGACTCATCCACACCCAACGCCTTGACCCCCAACAGCAGCTCCACGCCCACGCGCAGCATCGAGCCTTCCTCATCGCTAAGCGTCTGCGCCGTCAGGCCCGTGACCCACGCATCCGCCCGCAAGTCGCCGCGCAGCCAGTCCGGCAGCTCCACCAGTTGTTCAAACGGCAATGCGTGCCGGCTCACGCATATGGGCCGCCCCGGCAACGCGCAGCTGTGCACCGCCTCTATCGCCACAGTGCCCTTGACCGTCACGCCGCCCACTGAGTCATACATATCGTTCACGTCGCACCGCGCGCGCGTGAGCAGTGTGCGCTCCGCACCCAGCGCCCGCTCCAGCTCGAACTCTTCGCTCAGCGACGCCGTCGCGCGCGCCTCGGCATTCACTTTTAGCGAGGTTATGCGCTCGCGCCGCACGCATACGCCCGATATGCCGTCCAGATCCGATATCACCGCGCGCGGCTCGAGCGTGGTGACCGTCAACCGTATCGCCGGCACCGCGCGGCACAGTATACGCCCAGCCATCAGCCGCGCCTCGGCGCTCTCCATCTCCACCGAGTACTCCACCGCCATCTTGGGGCCTACGTCAGCCTCTATCATCTCGCGCAGCGGCGCGCTTATCATGAGGCTGGTGACCTCGCCCTGCGCCCGGTACAGCACCTGAAAGCGCACCTTGCCATCCAGCAGTATGCGGCCCTGCTGCGTCTGCGCCGAGTCTATCGCGCACATCGCGTCGCACAGCAGCACCTCGTCTGCGCCCTGCGCCATCGCGTCGGTCTCTATAAGCGCCTTGACGATCCTCGAATCGACGACGCGCTCGGTCTCAAGCGTCTGTCTGCTTATATTCAGCGGCATTATACTACCTCCTTTATCTATGCTATGTATAAGCGCGCCCGGCCCGCATTATGACTGGTCATACTGTAAGTATACTTGGCTCATTTAACAGCATGTCTTGCCTGCCGCCTGCAAAGCGGCGGCGCGTCCACGGGTTGGGTCATGACTGGAGACGGCGTACCTTCTCGCGCATGGCAGTCGGAGGCGCGTTCGTGCTTCGAGGCATGCCGGATGGTACGATTTATCCGGCACAACAGGCGGCGGCGCGTTCGCGCTTCAGGTCATGCCGGATGGTACGATTTATCCGGCACAACAAGCAGCTGCGCGTTCGCACTTCGGTTATGTCGGGCGGTGCGATTCAACCAACACAACAAGCGGCGGCGCGTTTGTGCTTC
The DNA here is from genome assembly GCA_018714445.1 of Candidatus Fimadaptatus faecigallinarum. Taxonomy (GTDB): domain Bacteria; phylum Bacillota; class Clostridia; order Christensenellales; family Aristaeellaceae; genus Fimadaptatus; species Fimadaptatus faecigallinarum. The sequence continues at coordinate 30,125 of DVNK01000030.1, forward strand.
GGGGCATGCCGGGCGGTACGATTCATCCAGCACAACAACCGGCGGCGCGTTCGTGATTCTGGGCATGCCGGGCAGTACGATTCATCCAGCACAACAACCGGCGGCGCGTTCGTGCTTCGGGGTATGCCGGGAAGTACGATTCATCCGGCACAACAAGCGGCGGCGCGACGGATCGCACTGATCCATCGCGCCGCCTGCCAGTCGCGCTGCACATCACATATTCTATTATTATAAAGCCGCATGAACACCTGCGCACAGCGCGCGCCTTTACGCGCTGCGCTTTAGCAGCATCTTGTCCGCTATCAGCGCTATGAACTCGCCATTGGTGGGCTTGTCGTCGCGCGAGAACACCCGACATCCAAACGTCGCGTTTATCGCGTCTATGCGGCCGCGGTTCCACGCGACCTCTATCGCATGCCGTATTGCGCGCTCGACCTTGCTGGCCGACGTCGAAAACGTGCGCGCAATGCCCGGGTACAGTTCCTTGGTTATTCGATTTATCACGTCCGGGTCGTTTACCACCATGCGCACCGCCTCGCGCAGATACTGATACCCCTTTATATGCGCCGGTATGCCTACCGCCAGGAACAGCGACGATATCTCCTCATCCAGCGACTTGGGCGGCGTGGGCTCGGGCACGCCCATGCTCACCTGCGCCACGGGCTGCTGGCGCATCGCCAGTATCTGCCGGTACAGTTCCTCACAGCCAAACGGCTTGAGCATGTAGTAGTCCGCGCCCAACTGCATCGCGCGCGTTATGAAGTCGCCCCGGCCCAGCGCCGTGAGCACCAGCGTGCGCGGCCTGCGCGGCAGGCTGTCCAGCATAGTCAGTACCGCAAATCCATCCAGCGCCGGCATTATCAGGTCCATGACCAGCACGTCGCACGGCGTTTCGCGCAGCAGCGCCAGCGCCTGCACGCCGTCGCTGGCACAGCCCACCAGTTCAACGTCGGGCTTGTCCGCCAGATAGTCCTTGACCAGCGCGGTTATCTCGGCATTGTCATCCGCCAGTATTACCCGCAGCGCGGGCTGCGCACTCGCCGTTGTGTTGAGAATCGCCATAAATATCCTCTCCCCGCCTCATTACTTGTCGCAACCCGCGCAGCGCAGCCCGCCGGGCAAGCCCGCTCATTCAGGCATGCCGCGCCGGTTGCCGATTCCTGAGCGCCGCGCATAAGTTCCCGGCAGACGCGCCTATTTTCATATTTATAGGCGTTTGCCGTCGCGACGCGCAATCTGCGCCGCATATCGCACGGCTGTATCTCATCACTTTACTATTTATGCGCGTGTTATGCGTTTTATGACACATCAGTCAAATTATTTTGCCATATGCGGCGAAATAGCTGCACAACTGTGGAAAATGTGCCTCGGACGCGAAATAACGCAGGCGGGGTTTACTTGCGCGCGGGATATTGATATAATGTAGTTGATCGTGGAGGTAGACCGATGCTTTTCAGGCTAAAGCTGATCTCGGCGATGCTGGCGCTGATGATGGCGTTCGTCGCCGTTAACACCTGCGCGCTGGCCTCAGGCGACCAGCCCGTTACGCAAGCCCAGCTGCTGGGATTGCTGGTCTCGACATATGAGTTCATCGCAGGCGACGAGATAGACGATTCCAAGATAACAAGCAAGCTGTCCACCGACAAGCCCGTGCGCAAGGCGCTGGAGCTGGACCTGCTTGAGGACTACGAGGTAGCATGGGCGCACCTGCCCGCCACACGTCAGACCGCAGCCGCTCGCATACTGGCGCTGAAAAACGCGCTGCGCACACGGCTGTATGGCACCGCCACACACCAGGCCACTGTGGCTCAGGCGCGCGACGAACTGGCGCTGGCATTTGCGCTGACCCATTGCACCGACAGCGTGAGCGCCGCGCTCGCCCTCACACAGGACATGAACGACGATGACCTGTTGACCCGCGCGCGCCTGTGCGAGCTGGCTGTGCGCGCGTACGAGGCGCTGGTGGGCCCGGTCGAACTGAATGGCTCCGCCGCGCCCGCCGATACCAGCGATGAATACGTGCTAAAGGCCATTCAGCTCGGCATAATGGACATATACGAAGTCTCGAACACATTCGAGCCCGATGCGCCGGTGCAGCTGCGCCAGATCGCGCCGACCGCCATACGCCTGGTCGGACTGTTCGATTACGCCATGGAGACTATGACACGCGCTCAGGCCCGCGATGCCGTCGGCGAGCTGCTGCTCAGTTGCGTTGGCGTGCCGCTCGCTGAGGGCGAAACCACGCTGAAGCTCAACGACGTTAACTGGGATTGGTACGTAAATCAGCTCACGACTGGCAAATACAGCGCTAATAACTGCATGCCGGCGTGCGGCGAGATGGTCCTCAATTACCTGAACCGTGAAAACGTCGTCACGACCGCCACGCTGCGCGCGCTGAGTCCACACGACGGCGAGGGCTGGTATGACGTCGAGTTCTACGACGTGATGACCGATCAGGGCGTAAAGCTCGAAAGCGAATACGAAATGACCGTGGACAACATGGTGCGCGACGTGGACGCGGGACATCTGCTGGTCGTAATGTGCAACTTCGACGGCGCGGCCAGCGGGCACGCAATGGTGGTATGCGGCTACGAGCGCACGCCGGCCGGCACCTGGTTCATATGCAACGACCCCGAATCCTCAACCACCAACAAGTACGGCAAACCCGCCGGCTATATGCGCCATGTCGAATCACAGGAACTCGTACAGGCCATGAACCGGCATGTAGACCGCTATTTCAGGGTGATGAATTGATGATACGCACGTATGAAGAATTCGTATCGCTGCTCAATGAAAAAGGCTTTATGCTGTTCAGCGGCGACGGCTATCTGAGCCTGGCAGATGTGACCGCGCCCGAGGCCTGGCATACCGGTGGCCCACTCGATCCGTGGGGCTGGAAGGATCGCCTCGCCCAGGCCCGCGACGGCGCTTATGCTCACATGTTCGCCGGACGCGGCGGCTTCGTCAGCCGCAAGTGGTATCCGCTGTTCTATGCGGCGTACTGGGAAGATCTGGACGAGAGCTATGCGCTGGGACTGGCGCCGCGGCTTGCCCTGGACATGTGGCGACTGTTTGATGAACGTCCGGTATGGGGCCGGCATGAGCTGCGCCGCGCGCTGAGCGGACGCTTTGCCAAGAAGGCCGAGTTTGAACGCGCACTCAGGCTGCTGGAGCGCACTATGCAGATCACGATATCCGGTCAGGTTCAGCCGCTGTCCGCCAACGGCATGCCTATGGGCTGGCAGGCCATGGAGTACGCCCGCGTCGACATGTACCTGGCCGACTGGCTGAGCGACGCGGAACCGGATGCCGCAACCGCGCGTCAAATTATACGCACGCACGCGTTTGAAACCTGGCCGTCGCTGAGCGACGCGGAGTTTGCGCGCTGCTTTTTCAAGATATAGCCGCATTTGCGGAAAGAGGGGCATTTAATGAAGTATCTGCGCAGATTTCTGTGGTTTTTCGCTACGCGGCTGATGCTGCTGACGCTTGTCGCGGCGCTGCTGGTGGTGGGGTTTTACATGGCGATGAACTCCGCCAACATATACGTGCTGCTGACCGACGGCCTGACCGAACGCGCCGACACCATCATCGCCGGCGCGGACAGCTCTCAGCTGAGCGACTATTTCGAGGATTCCTACCTTGCCAATGACACGCTGCTGGTCGAGGCACAAAACGGCAATTCAGTCTACGCCAACTACAAGATAACCAGCTACGACCACAATGTGTCGCTAAATTGGATGTGGAGCTGGCCATGGAGCGAGACCGCTCAGGCCGAGATCACCGAAACCGTGTACGCAATAGAGGGCAAACCTCTGGCGTCGGCCGCCGACCGCGTGACCGCAGGCGAGCTGACCAGCTATCCGCCGCACTGGCAGGGCGGGCGCTATCGAGTGCTGCTGGTCAAGCGCAACGGCCAGTGGCGCATAAGCCAGATAATGCTGCTCGAGCCCATAGTCGAGCCTGACCCAACCGAGGCGCCCACATCGGAACCTACGCCCGCTGCCGAGTCCGAAGCTGAATAAACAATCGACGCCACGACGCATTGATGCAGTCGTGGCGTTTCATTTATATTGAAAGTGCGCGTATGGGCGGGACATGCGGGGTTTTCGCGTAAATGTGGAGCGTTTTACATATTAACCGAAAATGAAAACGTGCCGCCGGCCGGCCGGCGCAATTATGGATGCCGATGGTAACTCGTATATCACTACCGGCAGATCCACACAATCACTAACGCAGATCCAGGTATTCACTAACGCAGATCCACGCAAGTCTACCGCCAGCATCTGCTAATCACAGTATTCAACTCATGGTGCCCGCCCCGGAACCCGCGTTGTGCGTCAACGGGCGCGCCGCAGAGTGACACGCATCGCCCTGAATGAGCTCCTGACCAAACTGTCCCGCGCTCAGGCGCCATTGCGCAATCTCCAATGGCGCTGGATTTGCACAGTTTCGCATATACCACGCCTATTCCTGGATATGCATCCAAAGCGGCGCGCGACAGCTGCAAACTATGCACATAAATTGGCGCTATTTCATAGCCGCGCACAGACGCACGCGACCGGCGCGGCTGAATCCGCCACGCCGGTCGCGTTGCATTATGGTTTCAGTGACAGTGCTTTTGCATAGTTATCCTGCCTAATATGCCCGTTTACCCTGCCTTCAGCGTTGACATATATCGCGACGCATCATTCAATTGATCTCGGCAAGCATTTCATTGAGCACGCGCGCATCGCGCAGGAACGCCTGTTCGTCGGCGTTCTCAACAAACTCCATGAACACATGATGATCGTTGCCGTCCTGCGTAGCCAGGCGCAACGCCTCGCTCAGGAACTCGCGCCCATCCGCCAGCGGATGGCGTATGACCTCCGCACCCCGATGCTCCCACGTGAACACATGCAGATGCGTCAGCCGCTGCATGGCTATCATCAATCCACCCAGCCGCTGCTCGGCCGTCCAGTCCCAACGCGGCTGCCAGTACATGTACACATTGCACGGTCCCAGTTCAGTAACCAGCCGTCCCGCGCTCTCATTGCTGTCGGTCAGCGTATTGCCGTGGAACTCCAGCGATACGGCTATGCCCGCCGCCAGCGCCAGCTCGCCGCACTCGCGCAGCTCCGCTATTATCTGAGCGCGCTCCTGTCCAGTCACCTGCGCCGACCCCTTCGTGCCAGCCCAGACGCGTATATTGCCCGCGCCCAGCGCCAGCGCACAGTCCAGCGCCTTCTCAAACTCGCCGAGCTTGCCCGCGCCCGCGCGGAAGTAAGACCCGAATGACGCCGGCGCAAGCCCATAATCGGCGCTGATGCGCGCCACCTCTCGCGCCTTAGCCTCGTCAGTAACGTGCACATCGCCGCCCCACTCTATCGACTTTAACTGCGCCTGCGCAGCCAGTTTGCATATTTCAAGCGGCTGAAGTGACCTGAACGTGACCGAACACAATCCCGGTATAAGCATAAGTTCCATCCTCCATATGCGCGACAGCCTCATAGCCGTCGCGCTTTATATTGTTTCAAACCGTCCACCAGGCGCGCCTGTCGCCGCGGCATGCGGCACGATCACAGCCCTAACTGCTCATCGTCCTCTTGCTTATGCGGTCGCGGTTGCTCATCGCCTTCACGCCAAACTGCCGCAACTTCATATCATGCGACGCTAGTAAATCCCAATCCGACGCAACCTTAACCTACCCGCTTAGCCATGACCCGCGGCAACATCCAACCGCACATCGGCAACCGTCGCCGCCAATGCCAACCTTCGCGGCAACAAACCGCATAACCCGAACATCAGCCTGTCATGAAACGCCGGGGCACGCGCGACATACCATGCGGCCTTAACCTCGCCTGCATATGCCGGCCAACTCGACCACGTCTGCCCACCGCGCGCCGGCTCGGCCCGGCGTCGCCCGCCACACACAAGCCCGGCGCGGCGGGAAGCGCTCCCCACCGCGCCGTTGCCAGCGGCCCGCCTCAGATCAGCGAGCTGAGTATATCTATCGCGCGCTTTATGTCGGCTATCTGCTTTTCGCCGCTTATCTCGCGCTCTATTGTAATCGCGCCGTCGTAACCGCATTCCTTCAGGCCCTTTATCAGCGCCGGGAAGTTCACGCTGCCCTCGCCCAGCGGCTTCTCCACGCCCAACTCGCGGCCACAGGTCGGATACTCGCCATCCTTGGCATGCACGTCGCGCACGTACTTGCCTATGATCTTCAGCGAGTCTACCGGATTGGCCTTGCCGTACATCAGCAGGTTGGCCGGATCCAAGTTCACGCCCAGATTGCCCGTGCCCACGTCCTCAATTACGCGCAGTATCGTCGTCGGAGTCTCCTGGCCGGTCTCAAACAGGAAGTACTGGCCATTCGCACGGCAGCGCTCGGCCACCTGCCTGAGCGCGGCTATCACGCCCGGATACTGCGGATCGGTCGGGCTCTCCGGCAAAAAGCCCGCATGCGTCGCCATCTGATTCACGCCCAGGAGTTTGGCAAAGTCGGAACCCTTCATAAGGTCTTCCACGCGCGCCGCACGCATATCCTCGGGCACTATGCCCAGCGTGCGCGGGCCATCGATGAAGTTCCATATGCGCTCACCCCGATAGCCGCACCAGAACGTCGACAACTGCACATCGTACTTGGCGCTGGCCGCCTTGACCTCTTCGGCCTTTTCGGGGGTCATTATATCCATGTTCCAGCAGGTTATCTGACAGCTGTGCAGCCCCAGCTCCGCAACCTTGCGCATCTCCTCATCAATGTTCTTTTCCAGTTGAAACAAAACGCCTATCCTCATATCGAGGTACCTCCACGTATGTCTTATTATATAATGCATCGCCGTGCACATGCCTTATGGCAATGCATGTGCTTGAACTACTGCTGCTCTACCACCCAGCCGCGCGCACGCTCCACAGCGCGCTGCCAGCCCTGGTAGAGTTTGAGCCGCGTCACTCCATCCATCATGGGTCTGAACTCGCGCTCCGAACGCCACAGCGAGTTGAGCTGCTTCTGATCCCATATGCCCACCGCCAGCCCGGCCATCATCGCCGCGCCCAGCGCCGTAGTCTCAATGACCGCCGGCCGCAGCACGCGCGTGCCCAGTATGTCGGCCTGGAACTGCATAAGGAAGTTGTTGGCGCTCGCACCGCCGTCCACGCGTATCACCTCGGGTATGAGGTCGGCGTCCAGCTTCATCGCGTCGACCACGTCGCGGGTCTGGTACGCAATCGACTCCAGCGCCGCGCGCACAAAGTGCGCCCGCCCCGTGCCGCGCGTCAGCCCCACGACCGTGCCCCGCCCGTACATGTCCCAGTACGGCGCGCCCAGCCCGGTAAAAGCCGGCACAAGGTAGACCCCGCCATTGTCAGGCACCGACTGCGCTATCATATCGGTATCGGCCGCGGTCTGCACCAGCTTCATCTCGTCGCGCAGCCACTGCACCACCGCGCCCGCTACGAACACCGAGCCTTCCAGCGCAAAGTACGGCTGGCCGTTTATCCGCCATGCCACAGTTGTCAGCAGGTTATTCTGCGACCTGACGGGCGTTTTGCCGGTGTTCATCAGCAGGAAGCAGCCCGTGCCATATGTATTCTTCATCATGCCGGCGCCAAAGCATCCCTGACCAAACAGCGCCGCCGACTGGTCGCCCATAAGCGCCGCCACCGGTATCTGCACGCCCAGTATGTCCTTGCGCAACAGCCCTACCACTGACGCCGAATCGCATACCTCCGGCATCATCGACTCGGGTATGTCCATCGCCCGCAACAGCAGTTCATCCCAGTTCTGCGTGTGTATGTTGAACAGCATCGTGCGGCCGGCGTTAGTGGCGTCGGTCACATGCGCGCCGCCGGTCAGGTGCCACGCCAAAAACGAATCCACCGTGCCAAAGCACAGTTCGCCCCGCTCGGCGCGCTCGCGCGCATCCGGCACGTTGTCCAGTATCCACTGCACCTTGGTGCCGGCAAAATATGCATCAGGTATGAGGCCGGTTTTTTCGCGTATCGTGTTGCCCAGGCCGTCGCGCTTTAAGCGTTCGACCAGGCTCGCGGTGCGCCGGCACTGCCACACTATCGCGTTGTATACCGGTTTGCCAGTCGCCCGATCCCACACCAGCGTGGTCTCGCGCTGATTGGTTATGCCGATCGCGGCTATCTGATTTACGGGCACGCCGCTCTTTTCCACGGCGAGCTTGAGCGCCTGGATCTGACTGTCGAGTATGTCGGTCGGGCTGTGCTCAACCCAGCCCGCGTTGGGATAAATCTGCTTAAACTCAATGCCATGCGAGGCCACCGCGTTGCCTAGCTCGTCAAACACGACCGCACGCGAGCTCGTCGTGCCCTGATCCAGCGCCACTACGTACTTCAAGCCGTTCCCTCCCAATATGTCTTAACGATATTATGCCACTATTCGCGGAATTTTGCAACCGAAATTTGGTAAAACGACATATGACCGGCGTATTCGGGGGATTAGCGTGTGTCCGCCTGCCGCATACTGGCGCACGCATTTTTACATGCGGCGGCGTTCATTAAGAGTTCATGTGCAATTTACCCATTGCAGCGCTGCTAATCGGCATAAAGCAAACGCGGCCCCGACTTATTGCGGAGCCGCCAGACCATTTACATGTCCAGACCAATGTATCGCGCAAAACCCATGAGCCTTTGAATATGCCTACGACGACCGCACTGCGCGTTCGCTGTTGTCTAGGAGGGGTGAAACTGCCGAAGCCGCAAGTCGGCTTGTCGTGAATACCTCAACATGCATTGTAAAAGACTGGCGGCCCCGCCTTATCGCGGAGCCGCGCCTATATCACAGTATCCTTATTCCGTATATGTTGCAGTCGCGGGTGCCTATGACCAGCATATCGCCATAGACCGCCGGGCTGCCCTCCATATTGCCATCTATCTCGATCTCGCTGAGCTCCTCGCCGGTGCGGCCATCATACATGCGTATCACTCCGCCCGAGTTGCCCAGCACTACAACGCCTTCACCGGCATCATTGTACACTATCACCGGAGACGACCACGAGTAGCGCTGGGTCGACTGTTGCCAGATGATCTCGCCGGACTGCTTGTCAAACGCGTACAGCGTGCCGCCGCCGCTGGTGCGGCAGATGTTGAAGTATATCAGGTCGCTGAGCTGATTCTTGCCGACCGCCGGCGATGCGAACGCGCCGCCGCCGTTGGTGCCGTCCGAGTTGCACTCCACCGAGAAGTTCCACAGCTCCTCGCCGCTGAGCGCATCGAGCTTGCGTATCGTGCTCAGGCCGCTGGACCCCTGCTTGTCGACCTCGTTGGCGGTATAGAGCGCTATGAGCCCGTCGGACTGCGGCTCCAACGATATCGACGCGTCGGTGTCGTCGCCGACGTCGAACAGCCATACCGGCGTCATTGTATTCATGTCAAAGCAGTTCAACAGTCCCGAATTGTCAATCAGATACGCATACCGGCCATACGCCGCCACCGAGTTTTCAAAGCCCAGCTCATCCGATATTGACGACTTATACCGGTACAGCGTCACGACCGGATCTATTGATATGCTGGGCACGGTCGGGTCGAACTGCGTATTGAGCTTTATCGTATAGAATATGCCGTTCTCGCCGCCCACAACGGCGGTGTCGGTTTCGGCATCCACCAGGCACACGCCATCAAACGAGCCATGCGTGCGGAATCGCAGTTCGTCATGCCCGTTGAGCAGGTACATGTGCTCCTGGTTGAGCAGGTTGTACACGCGCCAGCCGATCGAGCCGGTGCGCCCATTGGCCTTGGATATGCCCTGGCCCACATACAGCAGTGGATATCCGCGCGGGTCTATCGACACGCTGCCCTTTATCGGAAATCCCAGCTCTATCGGGTCGCGCGTGTACTCGCCCGTGCGCGCATCCAGGAAGTATATATTGCCGTCCAGCGTGCCGTATATGACCTCGACCAGCTCGCTGTCGGATTTGTATTCATCCCTGATGTTCATCATCTGGCGCATCTCGTCGCTCCAGTGCACCATGACCGGCTGACCGTTCCAGCCCACGCCCGACCACACCGCATAGCCGCTGTCAATCGAGCCTATGCGGTTTTTCCACATAACCTCGAACCTCTTTTCGGACAGCTCGGCCGTGCCATAGGCGGCATTCTCGCGGAAGTTATTGCCGCGGAACGTAATGACGCCCTCCAGCTCCGTATACTCCGAGCCCAGGCCAAACGTCATCTGCTCCGCACGCGCATACCCGTCGGCGCGCTCATAGTCCACGTAAACGCCGTATTCCAACCCAAACTCCGAGTTCGACGGATCGGTCGACGCGAGTGAATACGCCCTGAGCCGCTGCTCCGCCGTCCACTCGCCCCTTCCGGACGCGCTGGGCTGCTCAACAAGCGCAATCATGCCAACCGCCGCGTCCAAGGGCGCGGCGGCAGTGTCAACTGTATTCGATTGCTGTGAGGTCTGAGTGAGCGCTGAACCCACCAGCCCACCGCTTTGACTGTCGGCAGGCTGTATCGTGGGTACCAGCGTCACACCCGGCATGGGCGTGGCGCTTGCGGCAGGCGTCGCGCTTACGGGCTGCTCGCTGGCTTCCGGCGAAGCGCTCGCATTGGGTTGTGCGGTCACATCGCCCGAGCCGGGCGCATCGGTAGCCGCGGGCAACAGGTTGCCGCGCAGCGGATCAAACAGCGGCATTGCAGCTATATCGCCGGCTATTCGCCTTACGTTGAGCACATTGAAGTAGTCCAGCGCCCACACGCTGCCAAATATCACCAGCAATATCACCAGCAGCACCGTAAATGCCTTCAGGCAACCGCCGCGGCCGCGCGAATCCTCCTCGACTTCTTCTTCCTCTTCCTCCTCGTCCTCACCGAACGGATCGGAATACTGATCTTCGCCAAAGTTATACTGCGTATGGAACGGACCCGGCTGGGTATCATGCGCATTCATCGCGCGATATCCATCGTCCTCGGGCTCGTCATCATCATCCGACAGGTACGCGCCGGCGCTCGGTGCGCTCTTGCGCTCATATCGCGCAGTGGCGTCAGCCGGCTCAGTCTGCCCGGCAAAATCGCCCGTGGACTCGTCATCGTCATCGTCGTCGTCCGACAAGTCATAGTCGCGCCGCCGCGCCGGCTTGCGATGCGCCGCCTTGCGCGCAGCCTTGCGCTCACGACGGCTGAGCTTGCGCGTCGGTTCGTCGGTCTCGGGCTCATCTTCAGGCTGCTCGGCGTCGCCCAGCTCGCCGATGTCCACATTGACCGGCGCCGCATCCCAGTTCACGTCTATGCTCACGTTGGACTCGGGCTGACTTTCGGGCTGCGCCTCGGGTTGAGGCTGCATTATGTGCTGATGGCCCTGTATGCCGAACATCATGCCGTTATCCGCCGGTTGCTCGGGCTGCGGTTCAGGCTGAGGCTCTGGCGTCGGCTCGGCAACAGCCTGTGCCGCCGTATTGTCGGCCGGTGCATACTGATTCGGGTCATACTGACCTTGCGCATACTGATTCTGTGCGTACTGGCTCTGTGCATACTGGCCCTGTGCGTACTGCACCGGCGCGTACTGTTCGGGCGCGGGCTGCGCATCGTCGGGCTGTGGCTGCGCCGGCGCTTCGGGCTGAGCGTCCTGCTGCGCGCGCATCGCCTTGCGGCTAACTATGTTAACCTGCGGGTAATCATCCTGTGGCGCAGTCTCCTCGGCGTGCTGCTGACTGAGCCGGCGCTCACGCCGCGATATCGGCCGTACATCCTCGATGGACTCCAGTTCCTGCGATACGCTCTCGTATTCGGCTGGATCTACGCTTATGCGGTGTTCCTGTTCGGCCTGCGCATCCTGCTGCGCCAGCGGTTGTATATCCAGCTGCACCGGCTGTGCATCGTCTACTCCGGGTTGAGCCCCACTCGCGGGCCGCTTGGGCGCAGGCCGACGCCGACCCTTGTTGTGCGGACGCTTTTTCCCGCCCGAACGCGCCTTTGCGCTGAGCGCGCGCAGGCTCTCGCGGCCGCGATTGAATACGCGCTTTATGCCATCGGCCCATTCAGTGGCGCTGTCTTCGAGCTCTTCGTCGGAATCGAGGTCGTCCTCAAACTCGTACGGCTCGTATACATCGTCGCTGTATGCGGTATCGTCGCTCTCGTAATCCTCTAGATCATCGACCTCATGCGAGGATTCATCGCGGCGCGGCGCGCGCTGTGCCTGAGCAGGATGACGCACGCGCTCGCTCTCTATGAAGTCGTTATCCTCATCGTCGGCGTCCGGCTCGCGATGCGGCGCAGGCCGCGCCGGCTTGTGCGTCGGCCGCGGAGCCTTGCGCGCCGGGCGATGCGCCTGGCCGGACCTGGGATTCGCACGATGCGGCCGGGGTTCATGTTCGGGCTCGGGTTCGGCGTCGGGCTCACGCTCGCCGTCCTCCACGTCGTCGGAGATGCGGCGACGCTCGCTGGCGGGCTGATTGGCGCGATACGCGCGCGCACGGCGCCGCGGCGCGGGCATGGACTCCTCGTCCTCATCGCCTGAATGCCCGTCGGTCTCCAGCGCGCTATTCAGCTCGTCGTCGCCTTCTACGGTCGACTGCGCATACGCCTCGGCCGCGGCACGATCCATATCGTCATCCGGCGCGGCGTCCTCCTGGGAAGCCGCATGATCGGAATAAAGCTCATCATCATCGTCGTCAATATTTTTACGCCGCTCTTCAATTATGCGCTTATAGCTGCGATAATCACCTGTCGGAACGGCAGATTGTCTGCCACGCCCCTGATTCTTGGCCAATTCTCATCCCGCCCATCCATAAAGTATTATATTGAATAGACGCCTGTCAAACCATAATTCGACAGACCAGTCGCTGTCAATCGACAAGTCTAACCTATTATAGCACATATCCGCGCCATGATTCCACAACTTTTGCTACAAAAGTCTAAATTCACAAAAAATTCGCTTTGCCGCGCAGACATGGCACCAAATCCCAATTGCGGCATACGATAATGCGAGGAGGTGCGCGTATGGACAATTATACGCTGATACAAAACGCGACGCAACGCCGGCTTGAAAGCGAGCGCACAGGCTTTGCGGCGCTAAGCCGCCAGGACCAGGCCGACCGTTGGGCCGCCTGGCAGGCCAGCGCCGACGCCACGCGATCCGCGCGCGATCTGGACGACTACATAGCCCCGCAGTCCCCCGAACCCGAACCCGAACCGGCCCCGGCACGCTGGGCAGGCGAAGCCCAGCCGCCCGCGCCCAATCCGGCGCCCAATCCCAACCCGCCTGCGCCGCCGCGCCGCTCTTTCGAGCTGTACAACGGCATAATGGCCCGACACCGCAAGGTATTCGGACCGCAGACCTGATGCAGAACACGATGCGTAAATCCGCTAGAGACTGGCTATGTACGCCTCGAGCCGCGCATCGACTTCGCGCGGATCGTTGAGCGTAAGCAGCCCGGCGCGCACCTGCGCGCTGCCGCGCAAACCATGCAGATACCAGGCGATGTGCTTGCGCAATTCGCGCACGGCCACCGCCTGGCCCCGCCATGCGCCGAGCATGTCGGCGTGACGGCGCAGCATCTCCAGCACGTCGCGCGGCGTTGGCGAGGCCGGCGCGCACTGGCCGTCCAGCACGGCGCGCACTGCGCCAAATACAAACGGATTGCCCTGCGCGCCACGTCCTATCGCTATCGCGTCGCAGCCAGTCGTCTCCAGCATGGCCAGCGCATCCTCAGGCGTGCGCACGTCGCCGTTGCCTATGACCGGTATGCTCACGGCGCGCTTGACCTGCGCGATAACGCCCCAGTCGGCGTGGCCCGAGTAGTACTGCTCGCGCGTACGGCCATGCACGCACAACGCGCTGGCGCCGCTCTGCTCGCACAGTTGCGCAAGTTCCACTGCGTTTATCGAATCGCCATCCCAGCCCGCGCGCATCTTGACCGTAAGCGGTATATCTATCGCCGCGGCCGTCGCGCGCACTATCTCGGCAGCCAAATGCGGCGTGCGCATCAAGGCCGAGCCTTCGCCATTGCCCGTGATCTTGGGCATCGGACAACCCATGTTGATGTCGATGAATGCACAGCCCCGCGCGGCAAACCTGCGCGCCGCCTCGGCTACCAGTTCCGGCTCGCTGCCAAACAGCTGTATGCCCACCGTCTCCCACGGCGCAAACGCATGCAGCGCCCGCACGTTCTCATTGGGGCGGCGGTTTAGCAGAAATCCCTTTGCGCTTATCATCTCGCTGACCGCAAAGTCCGCGCCCATCTCGCGGCACAACAGCCTAAACGCCATGTCGGTCACGCCCGCCATGGGCGCCAGTCCTACTTTCGCCCGTTTGCCACAGAATATCGCACGCGCCGCGGCGCGCTTTTGCTCGATTGTCATATAACGACCTCGTCTGCGGGCCCATTCGCCCATACATATACTTTGACGTCGCATCCGGCATACTGGATGCCTTCAACGCGCGCTTTTACAGATATTACATCTGATTGTACAACGCACATCGGGCCGCGTCAAGCTGATGCGCCCGCCAGGCGCCAACATTTACGTCCATGTCATGCATGCACATTCGCTTAGCGCCGGTATTGGCAAGTATTAACTTACGGCGCGCTTTAGCCAAATGCAAGTCGCGCCATATTGGTCGATACAACCGGATTGAGTCGCCGCTTATATGCGATCTGCCCCTGTTGCCCGCATGCACAGCAAATCCAAGTCGCATTCCGCCGCCGCGATCATCGCATAAAAAGCCGGGAACGGGTGTTCAACTTTGAGGCGCGATATGGTATAATCAGCCTGTACATGCAATCCGAGCGGAGGTGAATCGCCATGACATTTGGCGAAGTATTCGGCAGCGCGCAGTGGGTCGGCCCTGACGCGGACTGCCAGTGCCCCTACCTGCGCCAGCTGATAGAGCTGGACGGCGAGGTCGGGACAGCTGAGATCACGATATGCGGACTGGGCTTCTTCGAGCTGTACGTAAACGGCACACGCGCATCGGGCAAGCTGTTCACGCCGGTGACGTCCGATTACTGCAAGCGCAAATTCACGGTGTGCGGCGCGCCGTTTATCGAGCAGTTGCGCCACCGGACATACTTTGTGCGCTACGACATCGCCGAGCTGCTTACGCCCGGCCCGAACGCGCTGTGCGTGGCGCTCGCGCCCGGCTGGTTCGGCCAGCCCACCTGGTGCGACGATGGCAAGACCGTATGCTTTGGCGACGTGCGGCTGGCGTTCCATCTGGACGTGCGCATGGCCGACGGCACACAGCTGAGCTTTGAATCAGGGCCGGCTCACACCCGCTGGGCGCCCGGCCCGGTTGTCGAATACGACCTGTTCACCGGCGAGCGCCATGACCTGCGCCTGAGCCACGACGGCTGGCTGGAACCCGGCTACGCCGCCGACGAATTTGCGCCCACGCGCGCTCTGCCCGACCTGGATACCCGCTATCAGCTTCAGGACTGCCCCGCCGACGCCGTGATACGCCATATACGCCCTCGCCGCGTGGCCACGCACGACGGCTGCACAGTGTATGACGCCGGCGAAAACATATCCGGCACACCCGTACTGCGCGCAACAGGCGCGGCCGGCGATCAAGTCACGCTGCGCCTGGCCGAGGAGTTGTCGCCCGACGGCACCCTGGACGAGCGCTACACCCATGGTCAGTGCGCACGCTTCGTGCTGGACGGGCAGCCCCGCGAACTGAGCGCGCGGTTCACGTGGTTCGGCTTCAGGTATTTCTCAGTAGAAGGCCCGGCGGAAGTCGTCGATTGCCTGGTAATCCACTCCGATATCGCCGTGACCGCCGAGTTTGACAGCGATTCCCCCGCGCTCAACTGGCTGTTTGACGCATATGTGCGCACTCAGCTGACCAACATGCACGCCGGCATCCCCTCCGACTGCCCGCACATAGAGCGCCGCGGCTACACCGGCGACGGTCAACTGACCTGCCAAAGCGCGATGCTCACACTGGACGCGCGCGCGTTCTATCAAAAGTGGCTGCGCGACATAGAGGACTGCCAGGACGATATCACCGGCCATGTGCAGTACACCGCGCCCTACACGCGCTGCGGCGGCGGACCGGGCGGTTGGGGCTGCGCGATCGTGCATGTGCCGTACTGCTTCTACCTGCAATATGGCGACGCCGAACCCATGCGCCGCATGCTGCCGCGCATGTTCAAGTACTTCGACTACCTTGAAGCGCACAGCGAAAACGGTCTGGTTACCAGCGATAATCCCGGTCAGTGGTGCCTGGGCGACTGGTGCACGCCCGATGAGATACGCATACCCGAGCCGCTGGTCAACAACTACTTCTACATAAAGTCGATGCGCGAAGTGCTCGCCATCTGCGACATACTGGGCGATCATGCCCGTGACGCTGAGCTCGGGCGCCGCATAACCGAGCGCAGCGACGCGCTTATGCGCAACTATTTCGACCCCGCGACCGGCGACTTTGCCGGCAATGTGCAGGGCGCAAATGCGTTCATGCTCGACATAGGCCTGGGCGACGAGCGCACGTTTGCCAACATGGCCCGCCATTACGCTGAGACCGGCTGCTTTGACACCGGCATATTCGGCACCGATATAGTGCCGCGCGTGCTGTTCGAACGCGGATGCGCCGACACCGCCTATGCGCTGCTGGCCTCCGACAAGCCGGTATCGTTCGACCGGTTCAGGCAGTTGGGCGCGACGACGCTGTGGGAGTACTGGCCGCTGGGCGGCGAGCGTTCGCACAGCCATCCGATGTTTGGCGGGCCGGTGCGATATCTGTTCGAATACCTGCTGGGCATAGGCCAGCGCGGCGCGGGCTGGGATCAGCTTATAATAAAGCCGCGGCTAATAGACGGGCTGAGCTATGTGCGCGGCAGCATACTCACACCGCACGGGCGCGTATCGGTGCGCATAAACCGCATTGGCGGCGAGTACGCGATAGATGTAAACATAGACGATGCACGCGGCGGCGAGTTCGAACTTGACGGCATCCGGCGCAAGTTGAATCAGGGCATGACTCACATAATTGTGGGGACCGAGGCGTGAAACAGTTGATATTTGTCTGCGGCACGATGGGCGTGGGCAAGACGACCGCATGCCGCGAACTGCAAAAGCAGCTGCCACACAACGTATTTCTGGACGGCGACTGGTGCTGGGACGCGCGGCCTTTCGTAGTTAACGAGCGCACCCGCGCGCTGGTGCAGGACAACATCACCCACATGCTCAACAACTTTATCGCCTGCCCGGATTACGAAAACGTGATCTTCTGCTGGGTCATGCATGAGCAGTCGATAATCGACGAGCTGAAGCGGCGACTGCGCGGCCGGTATCAGTTGCGCGTATTCGCGCTGGTGTGCGACGAGGCCGAATTGCGCCGGCGCATCGAATCCGATATCGCGCGCGGACTGCGCACTCCGGACGTGCTGGAGCGGTCGCTGCCCCGGCTTAAGCTGTACGACGCGCTGGACGCTCAGCGCATAGACGTGACGCGCCTGACTCCCGCGCAGACCGCCGCCGCAATAGTAAACTCACTGCAACAGCATTAACGCCTTAAAACGAAGCCGCTCAAAGCCGCAACGGCCTTTGGCTGCGATCAGTGCCGTCGCGCCCGGCGTGAGTACGCCCTGGGCGCGACGGCCCGCGCAGCTCACACAGGCCGTGCCATTTAGAGCGGACGCCTAACGCGTGCGGCAAGGCAACCGCGCGCCTACGACTTTCAGGAGATGGATTGATATGCAGTCGATAAACGAGATATATACTACTCAGCCGCGCCCGGTGCGCGTGGCACAGTTTGGCGAGGGCAACTTCCTGCGCGCGTTCGTGGACTGGATGATCGACATAGCCAACGAACAGGGCAAGTTTGGCGGCAACGTAGCGATTATAAAGCCTATAGAATACGGCAATCTGAACGCCTTCAGCAGCCAGGACAATGTATATACGGTGCAGCTGCGCGGCATAGTGGATGGCAAGCCTCAGGTGCAAAACCGCGTAGTGCGCTCGGTAGGCAAGGCGATAGACCCGTTCAATGACCCGGATGCGTTCTGGGCGCTGGCCGAGTCGCCTGAACTGCGCTTCGTGGTCAGCAACACGACCGAAGCCGGCATAGAGTTCCGCGCCGATGACCCCCGCCCCGAACAGGGACTGAGCAAGACTTTCCCCGGCAAGCTGACGCAGTTCCTGCTCAGGCGCTACGAGCGCTTTGACGGCGCGCCTGACAAGGGCCTTATCATGCTGCCAGTCGAGCTGATAGACCGAAACGGCGATCACCTGCGCGATTGCGTACACGAATACTGCCGCGCATGGGCGCTGGACGACGCGTTTGTGCGCTGGCTGGATGAGGCGTGCGTGTTTACTTGCACGCTGGTAGATCGCATCGTCACCGGCTACCCCCGCGACGACGCCGAAGCCGTATGGGCCGCGCTGGGCTATGAGGACAGGCTCATAACCACCGGCGAGCCGTTTGCGCTGTGGGTGATCGAGAGCAGCCGCGACATAAGCCATGAACTGCCGCTCGACAAGGCCGGGCTGCCGGTAATATTCACGCGCGACCTCACTCCCTATAAGGAGCGCAAGGTGCGCATACTCAACGGCGGTCATACCTCCAGCGTGCTGGCGGCATATCTGGCGAGCTGCAAGACGGTACTGGACATGATGAACGACGCGCAGCTGTGCGCTTACCTCGAGCGCGCGATGCTGGATGAGATGGTTCCCTGCGTGCCGCTGCCCGCCGAGGAGGCGCGCGCGTTCGCATTGAGCGTGCTGGAGCGCTTCCGCAATCCATATGTCAAGCATCAGCTGCTCAGCATATCGCTCAATTCGTTCTCCAAGTGGCGCGCGCGGCTGCTGAACAGCTTCCGCGACAACATGGCGCGCGGCAATTTCCCGCGGCGCATCGCGTTCTCATTTGCCGCGATGCTGGCGTTCTACGTCGGCCAGGCACGCGCGGACGGCTATTATGGAAACGTGAACGGCGAGGAGTACCGCATACTCGACGACGAGCGCGTGATCGAAGCCGTGAGCGCAGCCTGCAAACTCACGCCCGAGCGTTACGCCCATGAGATCATGACCCGCGAGGACTTCTGGGGCGAGGACCTGACGCGCTATGACGGCTTTGAAGCATGCGTCGCTGGCGATCTTGACCGCATACTCAGCCGCGGTGTGCGCGCGGCCATTGACGCTCTGAATTGATCTGTATGCAGCATCAGGCGCGCGGCCATAAGCGCTCATGGCCGAACTGCGTGCGGCGCAATGTCGGATGAGCGCGCAGCAAGCGTTACTGGATGGACTGAAGGCGGCGCAAGCCGATTGCGCGCAGCAAGCGCTACTGGATGGACTGAGGGCGGCGCAAGCCGATTGTGCGCAGCAAGCGTTACTGGATGAACTGAGGGCGGCGCAAGCCGATTGTGCGCGAGCAACTGCTACTGGCTGAACTGAGTGCAGCGCAACTCGAATGCGCGCGAGCAACTACTACTGGCTAAACGCTTGCTACGCAACATCTGATTCTCGGTAGAAGAAACACATTGCTGAAATGCGCAAAGTACAACGCCGTATACGCGGTAGTCAACGCTACTTGATTGTGTGCAACGCAGCATCGAATGCGCGACAGTAAATGTACAATATACTGAGCGGCGTGCGACGCAGCATCGAATACGCGCGGCCCCCGCGCCGCCAATTGGAGGCAGCATGAATTCGCCAATATTTCAAATCAACCCGGCTGACAACGTTGCCGTGGCATTGCGCGCGCTGAACGCGGGCGAGTGCGGCGCAATCGAGCCCATACCCGCCGGGCACAAGCTCGCACTGCGCGATATAGCGCCCGGCGAGAACATAATCAAATACGGATTCCCCATAGGTCACGCCACACGCCCGATTGCGCGCGGCGAGTGGGTGCACGTGCACAACGTCCACACCAACCTGGATGGGCAGCTCGAATACAAGTACTCGCCCGTGCCCGTAGCGCCGCTGCCCAACCTGACTCCCCGCACTTTCATGGGCTACGAGCGCGCAGCAGGACGCGTCGGCATACGCAATGAGGTGTGGATAATACCGACCGTGGGCTGCGTAAACGGCATAGTGCGCGCGCTGAGCCGCGACGCCCAGGCGCTATTGCGACCCGGTATCGACTGCATCACGGCATACGCGCATCCGTATGGCTGTTCGCAGATGGGCGACGACCTGGTGCGCACGCGCGAGGCTCTGCTGGCGCTGATGCGCCATCCCAACGCCGGCGGCGTACTGGTCGTTGGACTCGGATGCGAGACCAACCGGCTGAGCGATATCGCAAGCGCACTGAGCGATGCCGATAAGCAGCACATCCGCTTTATGAACTGTCAGGATGAGCCTGACGAGCACGCCCGCGGCATGGAACTGCTAAGCGAGCTGATAGAGCAGGCCGCACAGGCGCGCCGCACGCCCGTAGACGCCGGCAGGCTGGTAATAGGCCTAAAGTGCGGCGGCTCTGACGGATATTCGGGCATAACGGCCAATCCGGTCGCGGGTGCGCTATCCGACCGCGTGATCGCGCTGGGCGGCAGCGCAGTGCTGACCGAGGTGCCCGAGATGTTCGGCGCAGAGCAGTTGCTGATGAACCGCTGTGTAGACGAGGCCACGTTCGAGCGCACGGTGCGCCTGATAAACGACTTCAAGCAGTACTTCCAGTCAAACGGCCAGGTGATATACGAAAACCCCTCGCCCGGAAACAAGGACGGCGGCATAACCACGCTCGAGGACAAGTCGCTGGGCTGCACTCAAAAGGGCGGCAGCGCGCAGGTTGTGGACGTGCTCGACTATGCGCAGAGCGTGCGCAAGCCGGGTCTTACGCTGCTCAGCGCACCCGGCAACGACCTGGTCAGCGCCACCGCGCTCGCGATGGCTGGCGCACAGCTGGTGCTGTTCACAACCGGTCGCGGCACGCCGTTCACCTGCCCCGTGCCCACGCTCAAGATATCTACCAATCCCGTGCTCAGCGCGCGCAAGGGCGGCTGGATAGACTTCAATGCGGGCCGGATGCTGGACGGCATGAGCCGCGACAAACTGGCTGATGATCTGCTCGAACTGGTGCTGAATGTGGCATCCGGCACGCGCCACACCCGTTCCGAGGCGTTGGACAAATCCGATCTCGCCATATTCAAAACCGGCGTGACCGTATAACCCCAGCGCATCCCACCATGCAGGCGGCTCATCCGGCGCGGCTCGCACATTCCCGAATGCCGGATATCTGCAAAGCTGCTGCGCAAAAGAGGCGTCGCGACACCTTGCACAGGTTCACGACGCCCCAGTTTATTGACAAAGCGCTCACGCGCCGGCAATCCATTTCGATGTGCATTTGCTATGTTCTTATTCCACAAAATGTGGGCCGGTATCCGCCGTGACGACAGCGCCTTACAGCGTCGCCTGCGCGCATGTTCAGAAGGTGGCTTGGAAGGAATAACGCTGTATGGCATTCTTGAATATATAGACAGCATGAGGCGTCGCGACACATTGCACAGGTCCGCGACGCCCCAGTTTATTGACAAAGCGTTCAAGTTGACAAAGCGCTCACGCGCTGGCAATCTATTTCGATGTACAATCGCTATGTTCTTATTCCACAAAATGTGGGCCGGTATCCGCCATGACGACAGCGCCTTACACCGTCGCTTGCGCGCATGTTCAGAAGGTGGCTTGGAAGGAATAACGCTGTACGGCATCCTGGAATTTATCGACAGCATGAGGCGTCGCGACACCTTGCGCAGGTTCGCGACGCCCTTTCATTTGGCGTATGCACGCCGATCATATGTCACTTGTACAAATCTGCTCGTCGCAGTTGGCGCACATTCCCGCGCGTCACAGCTGTATCCAGTAGCGCTGCTCTATCTTGCCGTCCTCCTCAATCTCGTTTTCCAGCACGCCGCCGTTGTTGATTATCGATTTTGCTGAACCTATGTTGTCCTTGTTGCAGCACATAAGCACCCTGTCAATGCCCAGCTTGCGGCATTCATTGAGCGCCAACCCAATCATCGCCGTAGCGTAGCCCTTTCGGCGCTCGCTGGGGCGTATGCCGTCGCCTATGTGCCCGCCCGAACGCAGCAGCCGGTCGTTCAGGTAGTGGCGTATGTTGACCGCGCCCACGAATATGTTCCGGTCGCGATCCAGGCAAAACAGCGTGGTATCGGGCACCAGCCCACTATCCGGCTCCGGTTGGGTATTTAGGCTTTGTATGTACGCGTCAAAGTCGCGGTAATCGGTCGCCCATATTCTGTATGGTGACATGTCGGTCCTGTTGCGCTCTATGTCAGCCTTCCATTCGGCCAGCATGTCGAACAGCTGCCGCCTGTATTCGCTGGTCAGCCTAACCAGTTCTATATTCATAATCTTCACTCCTGACCCGCTCGATGCGCGCATATGATGTTCCTGATTGTAGCACATATGATTTGCCGCGTCAACACATGGCCGCACGCCGGTTTGCATAGCGCCTGCTCTCCGACATAGCCGCCGTTTGATTTGCAATCGCCCGCCCGATTATCTCACTTTGCGCAGCATATGCAAAAAGGGGCTGAGCGCCGCACCGCGGAATCGCTCAGCCCCTAAGTTCGATCGCATGGGATCAGATCATTAACCCGCCGTCACAACGCGCTCAACGCGCGCTCGCCGGCAGAGTCAGATGCGCGCTCGTCCGCACTGCGCGCCGGCCTAAGCTTCCGGCTCACGCCTCGCCGTCCCACAGCTCGCGCCAGTCGGTCGCGCCCGGCCACAGGAACACCTGGCCCTTTATCAGGCGGCAGTTCTTGTCGGCCTTGCCCAGCAGCGCCATCTCCTCGTCGGTCAGCGGGTCGTGTATCGCCGAAAGCAGGTTGTCCTTAATGTGATCCGCGCTCGCCGAGAACGGTATCGGTATCGCGCCGCGCTGTACCGCCCACTTGAGGCAGATTATCGCCGGATGCACGCCGTGCGCCCTGGCGACTTCCACGACCTCAGGCAGTTGCGTATCGGCTACGTCCTCGGGCGTGGTGTCGCGCTCGGGGCGCGCCGGCGAGCCTATCGGGCAGAATCCAACCGGCTGTATGCCATGCGCCTTGACGTACTCGAACAGCGCCTTCTGCTGGAACGCCGGATGCAGTTCCATCTCTATCAGCGCCGGCTTTACGCGGCACAGCGGCAACACCTGCTCAAGCTTGTGCACCGTCATATTCGACATGCAGATGTTCTTTGCCAGGCCCATGTCGTATATGCGTTCCATCTGCCGCCATACGCTCATGAACTCATCCACGGAAAACGGCTTGGAATCGGGATTGCGGCTGTCGCCGTCGCAGCCCGGCGCATGGTAGTTCGGGAAAGGCCAGTGTACATAGTACGCATCCACATAGTCAATGCGCAGGTCCTTGAGCGTCTGCGCCAGGCTCAGCAGTATGTCGCCCTTGCCGTGCATGTCGTTCCAGACCTTGGACTGTATGAACAGCTCCTCGCGCTTGACCGTGCCGTTTTCAAACGCCTCGTCCAACACTTCGCCTATCAGCTTCTCGTTGCCGTACACCGACGCGCAGTCCAGCAGCCGGTAGCCGAACTTGATGGCCTCGCGCACCGCATACGCCACCTGCTCACCCGAATAGTGATCCGAGCCGAACGTGCCCAGACCCAGCGCCGGTATCGTCGCGCCATTCGCCAGCGTGAACTGCGGCACCGATTTGGGATCGATACATGCGGGTCTCATATAGTCATATCCTCCTGATGATTATTTCGTAACCTCCAGCATCAGCTTGCCATGAACCGCGCCGGGTATCGTGTAGAGCTTGAACGCATCCATGGCCTCGCTCAGCGGGAACTTCTTGTATATAAGCGCCGGGTCGTACTTGAGCTGGCCATTGGCGAAGTAGTGCGCCGTCAGCTCCCACTCCGCGCCCGGGAACGGCGCCGAGTAGCTCATCCATGAGCCGGTCATCTTGAACTCCTTGCGGTTGAGCAGCTCCCATTCCTTGGCGGTGAAGGTTATCTCATTGTGCGGCGTGCCTATGAACGTCACATGCGAGCGGTTTCCCGCCAGCTCAAACGCCATGTGCATCGTGGGCACTGCGCCCGCCGTCTCGAACGTGTAGTCGAAGCCGCGCCCGCCGGTTATCTTGTCGCACTGCTCCTTGAAGTCGGCGTCGGTGGTATTCACCGTATAGGTCGCGCCCAGCTTGCGCGCCAGCTCCAGCCGCTCGGGTACCACGTCCAGCACAGTCACATCGGCCGCGCCGTATATCCGCGCCCACTGCGCCGTAAACAGTCCTATCGTGCCGCCGCCCAGTATCGCCACATGCCCGCCGCCGCGGTAGTCGTTGAGCATTACGCCGTGCAGCGCCACCGTGGACGGCTCGAAAAACGCCGCCTGCTCAAACGGTATCGAGCTGTCGTACACTATCGCGTTGCGCTCGGGCAGCACCACGTACTCGGCAAAGCTGCCCTGCTGGCGCGAACCTATGAAGCTGTAATGCTTGCACAGCGAGAAGTTGCCGCGCTGGCAGTCCGCGCACTCCATGCACGGCAGCAGCGGCGCGCCCGACACGTGGTCGCCGACCTTGACGCGCGTGACGCCTTCGCCCACCTGCTCGACCACGCCCGAAAATTCGTGGCCCAGCACTATCGGATACCCGTGCGCGCCGTTGTACAGCACGCGCGGCACATCCGAACCACATATGCCCGTCATGTGCACCCGCACGAGCACCTCGCCCGCGCCGCAACTGGGCGTCGGGTAATCCTCGTAGCGCAGATCCATGTTGGCGTGAAGAACCGCCGCTTTCATATACATGTCACTTCTTTCTATATTAATGCCACGTTCCATAACATATTGCATCGATATACTTTGGAATTATTGGGCCTGTCGCAACTTAACGCGGCGCCGGCTCAGTCTTCATGATGCACACGCTGTACCAGCACTTGCGCATTATGACCTGCTGCGCACCCGTGCGCTCGGCCGGCATGTCCGCCGGCGTACCTGATTAGGCACAGCACGCAGTACATCGCGCTTGATGCGCAAGCCCTTGGGCTACATCAACGCATCAGCCCGCTCAGCGCCTCGCCCAGCTCGATGTAGCGCGCATAACCGGCGTCGTACACCGCGCGATTGGCCGCGTTCGGCTCGTGCCGCCGCCGCACCCGCACGGTGCGCGCAACCGCGTCTTCATAATCCGCATACGCGCCCACGCCCACGCCCGCCAGCAGCGCCGCGCCCAATGTGGTAGCGTTGTCCGAGTCGGGCACCACGAACGGCCGGTCGAGTATGTCGCTCTTGAGCTGCGTCCAAACCAGGCTGTTGGCCGAACCGCCCATCGCGCGCAGCTCGCCGACCTGAGCTCCGCAGTTCTTTGCCACCTCGATGTTGTGCCGCACCGAGTACGCCACGCCCTCCATCACCGCGCGCGCCATGTGCGCCCGGGTCTTAGTGTAGTCCAGCCCATAGAACACGCCCTTGGCGTTCGGGTTCCACAGCGGCGAACGCTCGCCCGCCATGTACGGCAGGAACACCAGCCCTTCGCTGCCCGCGGGCACCTCGCCCGCCTCGCGGCTGAGCTGCTCGAACGAGTTGCCGCCCTGCTCCGCGGCCCAGATGCGCTCCTGCGCGCCCAGCTGCTTCTCAAACCAGTTCAGCGCGCCGCCGCCGCCGACCGTGCCGCCCTGCAACAGCCACCTGTCCGGTATCACATGCCACGACATTATCAGCCGCGGATCGGCCACATACTCGCTCAGGCAGATGCTCATGCCGCCCGCCTGACCGCCCTGCTCCTGCGTCTGGCCGGGCGCAATCACGCCCGCGCCCAGCGTGCCGCATGCCGCATCCAACCCGCCTGCCACCACCGGCGTGCCCTCGCACAGCCCGCTCTCCAGCGCCGCCTGCGCGCTTACGCGCCCTATCACGCAATCGCAGGGCACTATGTCAGGCAACAGACGCGCATCTATGCCGAACTCAGCCGCCAATGCCCTGTCC
Organism: Candidatus Fimadaptatus faecigallinarum; assembly: GCA_018714445.1. Classification (GTDB taxonomy): domain Bacteria; phylum Bacillota; class Clostridia; order Christensenellales; family Aristaeellaceae; genus Fimadaptatus; species Fimadaptatus faecigallinarum. The sequence goes on from DVNK01000030.1 coordinate 55,980, forward strand.
CACTTGCTCCGGCGCATGTCGAAGCAGTGCCAGCCGTAGCCCTGCGACATGTCCTGCGTGAACTCGCCCGTGAGTTTGTAGGCGATGTAGCCGTTGGACTGGAGTATCGCGTCGGCCGCTGCATATACCTCCGGCACCTCGCGCTTGAACCAGATCACCTTAGGCAGCGTATAGCTGGGCATCAGCGGATTGCCGCATACCTCAAACACGCGCCGCTCGCCCAGCGCACGCCGGTATTCGGCACAGATCTGCTCGCAGCGGGTGTCCATCCATATCGGAGTCGAATGCAGCGCCCCGCGCTCGCGGCTGACAGGTATCGCCGACCAGCTCTGACCATCTATGCCTATGCCCAGTATATCGCCCGGACTTATCGCCATGCGCTCGACAATCTCGCGCGTGGCCGAACAGATCGCCAGCCACCAGTCCTCGGGCGACTGCTCGGCCCAGCCCGGCCGCTGATACGTGACCGTAAGCGGACGCGTGACCTGGCACACCGCATTGCCTTCCATATCAAACAGCGCGTTCTTGACGCCCGACGTGCCCACGTCTATGCCCAGCAGATATTGCATTTTATCCTCCCCCGCGCCTTGAGCCGCTTGCCTGTACGGCGCCATTGACTTATGCGCGACCCGCGCTGCCTAGGACCTCTATGCGCGCCTTGACCGCCGCTGCAACGTACTCCTTGCCGCGCGTGCCGTACTTCTTGGGATCGAACGTGTCGGGCTTTTCGGCCAGATACGCCTTGACGCCATTGGAGTACGCTATGCGCAGTTCGGTCGCGTAGTTGACCTTGCATATGCCGTTGGCCACGCATGCGCGCACCTGATCGTCCGGCACGCCCGACGCGCCGTGCAATACCAGCGGTATCGTAACCACCTTGCGTATCTCGGCCAGCCGCGGTATGTCCAGATGCGGCGTGCCCTTGTATATGCCGTGCGCGGTGCCTATCGCCACCGCCAACGACGCTATGCCGGTGCGCTCGGCAAACTCGGCCGCCTTGTCCGGCTCGGTGTACGCCACGCCGTGCGCGACCGTCGAGTCCTCCTTGCCGCCGACCGTGCCCAGCTCGGCCTCGACCGGTATATTCAGGCCCTGCTCGGCCACCATGTCCACCACGCTGCGGCTCAGCGCCACGTTAGCTTCAAAATCCAACTGCGACCCATCTATCATCAGGCTGGTATAGCCCGCGCCCGCCGCCGCGCGCGCCAGTTCAAAGCTGTTGCCATGGTCCAGGTGCAGCGCCACCGGCACGCTCGCGCGCCCGGCCACTTCACGCGCCATCGCTGCAAACAGCTCAACCGACGCGTACTTGACCGTGGACGGCGTCGTCTGAAGCATTATCGGCGCGCGCATCTCCTCGGCCGCGCCCACTATCGCCTGCAACATCTCCATATTTTCAAAATTGAACGCGCCCACGGCATACCCGCCGCGCTGCGCCTCCAGAAGCATCTCCCGACTGCTGACAAACATAATAGCGTCCCCTTTCCACGAACGAAACGTTTCACAATAATTGTAGCGCAGCGCGCATTTTTTGTCAACCGCGCGCGTGAATTTTACGCTATTATAGCGCTGCCGCTGCATGCGCGGTATACTGTCGCCAGGCGCTGCGCTCGGGCTTACGCGCAGCCGTCATTGCGTCCCACACTGTGATCCGTCGATGATCGCATGCGCACTCAAGTCAGCCGGCGACGCGCAGTCAGCCGGCATAGACCACTTGCACAGGCGCGCGCCCAACCTGCGAACGGCTTATAAATGCGGATATTACGTAATTATCATCTGATCAAATTAAACTATTTTGCCACATAATCGCGCGCTGCCGCACGCATTCGCGGTTTCTCATCCAATTCTTATCTAATCTGCGCGCACAAAGTCACACACAAAGCTCATAGTTTAACAATCGCGCTGTATACTATAAACGAGTACGATTTAGGCAGGTATTTGTATGCAGACAAACAAGCCCGGCCGCTCTCGCTGGAACTACATATTCATAGCGCTGACGGCAGCAGTGATGATCTGGTTGCTCTCGCAGATGCAGGATCCTGAGCAGGTCTTAAATACGCTGCGCGCCGCCGATGTGCGCTATATGCTCGCCGCCGTGGGATGCATGGTGGTGTTCTGGTGGTTGGAGAGCGTGCTGCTCAGACAGATATCGCACAGCTTCGGCCAGCGCCTGACGCGCGCCGCCAGCTTTCGCGTGAGCATGATAGGACAGCTGTTCAATAACATCACGCCCTTCGCCAGCGGCGGACAGCCGGTGCAGGCTTACGAGCTGGCGCGCTACGGCGTGGGTTACGGCGAGAGCAGCTGCATACTGTTGGTCAAATTCGTGATATATCAGCTGGCGATGACGCTCTACGCGCTGGTAGTCACGTTCATCGAGTACAGTTTTTTCAGCTCACGCATACCCGGCTTTGGGCTCATAATCGCGGTTGGGTTTCTGACAAACATAGTCGCGCTCAGCATGATAACCGCGGTGGGCTTTTTCCCGACGGCGACGCGCCGTGGACTGAGCGCGCTGGTAAAACTGGCTGCCCGGCTCCACCTGGCGCGCCACCCCGAAGAGTTGCAGCGCCGTGTTACCGCCGAACTCGACATGTTTTACGTCAACTTCCAGCACATGCGCAGCCGCCCACAGATAATCATAACGCCGCTGCTGGTGACGCTGGCGCAGATGACGGTCTATTTTACGATACCGTTCCTGATATTCCGCTCGCTGGGCATTGACAACGTGGAGTACGCGCAGGTGTTCAGCGCAACGCTGTTCGTGTTCATGGTGACGTCGTTCATACCCGCACCCGGGGCGTCCGGCGGCGCGGAAGGCAGCTTCTACTGGTTCCTGTCGATATTCATAGGCAATGCCGACCTGTTGCTTATGACGACCGTGCTATGGCGCGTGGTCACGTTCTATCTGCCGATGGGCGTAGGCGCGTGCTTCTACTTTACGCGCAAGCGCGCCCGTCCGCATATCAAGCCGCTGACGCGCCCCGCGCGCGAGTCCAGCCGCTCGCCGCGCAACGATCCTTCGCCTGAATGATACGCCTTGCGCAATCGCCCAAACGCACAAAACCCGTCGCGCCGGATGTAACTATCCGGCGCGACGGGTTTATCTATTGATCTGCCGCTAACGCGCTGCGGTCAACCCCTGACCTGCTTTATCAGCGCCTTGACCTCGTCCTTTTTGAGCACGCGACCGCTGGACAGCACCTTGCCATCCACAACCAGTGCCGGCGTGGCCATGACGCCATATGCCGCTATCTGAGTAAAGTCAGTCACATGGTCTATCGCAGTGTCCATGCCCAGCTCAGCCAGCGCCTCGCGCGTCGCCGTTTCCAGCGCGTTGCATTTAGCGCAACCCGAACCCAGCACCTTGATCCCTGAAGCAGTCGGCTGCGCATGGGTCACGTCGGTTGCAGCCGCATTGGCGGCGCAGCCACAGCAGTCACAGGCTTCTTTGTTCTTGCGGTTGAAAAGTCCCATAATCATTTACCTCCTGAAGTCATATTATCGCAAACTGTATAGCATTGAACAGGTACCCGACTATTATTATGCCCACAGTGCAGATCGCAACGAACAGCGCCAGCAAGCGCGGCTTTACCGCCTTGCGCAGCATTATTATCGAGGGCAGGCTCAGCGTGGTCACGGCCATCATGAACGCAAGTATCGCGCCCAATTGCGCACCCTTGGCCAGCAGCGCCTCCGCCACCGGTATCGTGCCGAATATGTCCGCGTACATGGGCACGCCGACGACCACCGCCAGCACCACGCCCAGCGGATTGTCGCTGCCCAGCACCATCTCTACCCAGTCCTGCGGGATCCAGTTGTGTATTACCGCGCCGATGCCCACGCCCACCAGTATGTACGGAAATACCTTCCTGAATGTAGTGGCGACCTGCGCCCCGGCATACCTCGCGCGCTCGCGCCAGGCAAGCTCGGGCGCCTGGATATCCACGCCCCCCGCGGTAAGTATGAAGTTCTCGACATACCGCTCCATATGCATTTTCTCGATGATCGCGCCGCCTACTATCGCTATCACCAGCCCGACCAGCACATACAGCACCGCAACCTTGGCTCCAAATATGCTCATCAACAGCACCAGGCTGCCCAGATCCACCATCGGCGACGATATCAAAAATGAAAACGTCACCCCCACCGGCAAGCCCGCACTGGTGAACCCCATGAACAGCGGTATCGACGAACAGGAGCAAAACGGCGTCACAGTGCCCAGCAGCGCCGATATGGCGTTGGCGCCTATGCCATGAAATCGGCCCAGTATGCGCCTGCTCCGCTCCGGCGGAAAGTAACTTTGCACATACGATATCACGAATATCAGCGTGCACAACAGTACGGTTATCTTTACCACATCGTATATGAAAAACTGAATGCTGCCGCCTATGCGCCCGCCGACGTCCAATCCAAGCCCCGTCAGACCGTCGCCTATCAGCTTATTCAGCCACTTCATGCCCAGCACCTGGTCCTGTATGAATTGCCACGCGCCCACAGTGAGCCATCTCCCTTCGCTCGGCCAAAATTCATATCAAAATAATTTGATGTATTGCGCACAGGAACATCAGCCCTCCGCCGCGCCTTTTACCGACCGCCCGTGGGCGTATCGTCCTCCAGCTCGGGCGTGGTTATCGCCAGCAGGCGTTTTACCGCCCGTTCGCGGCCCTCGCGGCTCAGGCGATAGTGCGTCCACTTGCCCTCCTGGCGGCTCGTCACCAGCCCGGAGTCGCACAGTATCTTCATGTGATACGACAGACCCGACTGCGTCAAATCCATGGGCCCCTGCAACACGCAGGCACACTTCTCGCCACTGCGCAGCTGCTCCAGTATCGCCAGCCGCTTGGGGTCGCACAGCGCCTTGAATACCCGCGCATCCTCGTCATATGTGCTCATGCGCACCTCACATCAATTATTTTTGATATGAACAGTATATGCCACGCCGGCGCGTTTGTCAATGGCTTTCGCAAAATTAACCTGCACACAGCACGCGCTGGCGCCGGCGCAACACACAGCGCGCCGGACGCTCATCGTCCGACGCGCTGTACAAATTCAAAGCTTGCAAAACCGGGCGTCATTGCGCATCGCGCTGCAACTCAATGCGCGCCGCAAACCGGCCGTCCGCATCCGGCACTATCGTGTACTCGGTCGCATCAAATCCGCCGGTCAGCATGAATATGCGCTCTGTGCTGCATGCCCCCGGCACCTCAACGCGGGCCTTGTCCGCCACGACCGGCAGCACAAACCGCGCCTGCGCGGCGTCCTGGCCATACACCCGACCCGATATGCCCACGCCGCCGTCCGTCAGGCGATACTCGAGCTTGACGCACACCGGCGAATTCAGCGGCGCCTGATCGAGCGTCACCAGCGAGGCGTGTACCTTGACTGAGATCTGCTGCGCATTGCCTGAAGTCGTGATGACAGCGCGTGTGTCATAGCACTGCGAATAGCGCACGCCATTACGAATCAGCTCCACGCGCGGCACCAGCGAGCGATGCCGGCTCTTTTTGAGCGACAGCTGCTGGTTGTGCGCCTCAACCAGCCGGTAGTCCACGACCGAACCCGCAATCACCGGCCCCACGCTGTCATGCCATACCAGCGTCAGCGCGCCGCCCGACGCGTGGCCCGCGTTCAGATTGTAGTCATATCCGGTAACAGTCGCGCGCAGGCCGCCCACCGACAGCTTATACGTATCCAACTCGGGGAAGTACTTTATCGGAGTCACGCACTCATCCTCGGGCAGCGCCGAACGCGCGTCATACCGCTCTATGCCGGCGTCCAGCGCACAGGTTATGGCGTTTGCATGAGTGAATGTGTGGTGTATGCATGCCGGTTCGCCGTTTTCAGGATACCTCAGGCCGCCATGCAGCAACCCGCCCTGTGAACAGCGCCGCATCAGCAGCGTATTGCGCAGCGCCGCCTCGGCAAACGCCGGGTCGCGGTCCGCCAGCAGCGCATATCCACTCTGGCAACCGTCCGACGTGCGGCTGCCGAAGTATGTCCACTTGTTGTTGCGCGAGCCAAAGCTGTTGTCCCACGCGCCGTCGGGCAGCATGAACTTGAGCTGCTTGCGCAATACATCGGTCAGTACGTCCAGCGCGGGCTTATCGTCGACGCTCAGCGCATATTTTATAAGCGACGGTATCGACTCCTCCACGTTATAGCCTATGTCTATCGCGCGGCAGCCGCGTGCGGTCACAATATCGCGCGGTTTGCCTTCGCCGTACAGCAGGCCGTTGGGGGTTATGCGCTCCAGCGCGTACGCGGCCAGGTGACCCGCCTGTTCGACATACGCCTCCTGTCCAAGGTATTTGCCCGCCAGCGCCAGCGCCGCCGCATTCGTCGCCAGATAGTTTATGTTTGTAGGCAGATCCTCGTTGAGCGCACTGTACAGCCAGCCGGCCATTCGTGCAAGTTTGTTTTCCCATTTTTCGCGCGTCTGGGCGTCCAACGGCGTGGAATGCCTGTCCAACGCCTCGCACAGCGCTATCGTCGCGAACACAGTAATGCCGTTCCATTCGGAGTTGGGGTCGTTGTACGCGCTGCCGTCGTCGCACATCATATTGCGGTCGTGCCAGTCGAACACAGCCTTGGCTGCGTCCACGTACTTGCGCTCTCCGGTGCGCTCGGCCATGTACATTAGCGGGTACACCGCGTCATGGCAGCGCCCATGCTCGTACTTGCAGGCCGGGCACAGAAACGCACCGTCGAATTCCGGCCCCATGCCCGCGACCTGATGCGCTATCAGCGAATCGCACCAGTCCTTCAGTAGCTCGAAGTATACCGTCTGCATAGCCACATCTCCTTATCTCGCGCCGGCCATTGCCCGCGCGCGACTCTATATCCCTATTATAGATGCAAACGCGCCCCTTGTCAAACGCATAACTCAACATGCGTTTAACTACATATAAGCACTTCGAGCAGCCGCAGGCCGACGCCCACCCCACAATCAAAATGCCGCCGGACAAGGGCTTGAGCCCCCATCCGACGGCATACTGCTTTAACCGGGCTGCGTCATGCGCCTGCGCTTAGACGGGCATTGTCGCGCACCTGCAAACGCCATATTGCCATGCTCAACCCCACCGCTACCACGCACAGCACCGCCGTCAGCACAAACGGCAGCGCGCGGTCCATGTCCGACAGATAACCCGCCACAATGCCCGAAGGCGAAGTGACCAGCATAGTCATGGCGTAGAACAGCCCCAGCATGCGCGCGCGCTCCTCGGTATCCACGTTCACGACCTGCAGCGAAGAGGTCACCGGATTGAGCACCGACAGCGCCAGCGCCTCGCCCGCAACCGCCACCACTACCAGCCAATACTGCCCAACCGGCATGAACACCATCATCAGCTGCACCGCAAGATATATCAAAAAGCTCAACAGCATCGGCTGCTTGAAGCGCGTGAGCGACACCTTGGGCACCACCACAAAGTAAAACAGCAGCATCAGCAGCGACCTTATCGTCGAGAATATCGACAGGTTCTCGGCCGCAATGCCAAGCTTGTCCTGTACAAGCAGCGCCCAAAAGCTGTCGTTTACGTTCTTGATAGTCGCAAAGCACGCCAGCAATGCGATCGTCAACATGACCTTGCGGTCGCGCAGCATAACCATCAGCACATGCCTGCTGTCCAACAGATGCGCCCATATGCTGCGATTGCGGAACTCCTCGCGCCGGCGCTTGCCTATCGCCGTCTCGTGCGACCAGAAGTACAGTATCAGGAACTTGGCCGTCATCATGACGAACGTAATGCCATACAGCACGCGCATCGTCGGCACGACGCTGTACTTCTGTACAAACACATACGCAAGCGGCGCAATAAAGCCCGCAACCAGCCCCGCGACATGCGATATCGAGTACATATGCACGAGCTTGTCCTCAGGCGCCTCCTCAATCAGCAGCAGCCCCCACGAGTTCTCGGTAACGCGCCACATGCCGTTGAACAGCGCCGCCACAAAGAACCACCAGTAGTTCTGCGCACACATCCACATCAACGCCGGCACGCTCCACGACAACACGTCGAATATCACCGTGCACAGCCTGCGCCCCAGCTTATCGGTCAGCGGCCCGCTCAACAGCGCCCACACCATCTGAGATGCAAAGAACACCGTCGACACCGTGCCTATCTCCACCGCCGACAAACCCAGCGCCGCCATGTATACCGACGCAAACGGCACGTACAGGTTGTACGGTATGCCCCAGAGCGGCTCGGTCCACAGGCAGGCGCGCTCGTTGCCGCGCAGGTGTACCGTCGTCTCTATCAGCGGGTTTTTGAGCAGCAATCGCTTGAGCTTTTGCATATTCCGCGCTCCCCTCGTTCGTCAAGGCCGCGCCGCGGCCGATATGAATTCGCCTACTATCGCCAGCTGCTGCGCGCGCCGCGCCGCATCGGCCTGCATCTCGCACATGTACTCCGGATGCCACTGCACCGCGCGTACATAGCGGCGGCCCGGCATGCGCACCGCCTCTACAAAGCCCTGCGGCGCGTACGCCATGGCCTCCAGCTCCGGCGCGAGCCGCTTTATCGCCTGGTGGTGCATGCTGTTCACGCTTATGTGCGCCGTGCCCAACAGCGCGTGCAGCGGACTGCCTTCCACGATATTTACTTCGTGCGCCGGCACGTCAAACGGCGCGGACTGCCGGTGCAGCGTGCATTCCGGCGATACCTGCGTCGCCAGATCCTGATACAGGCTGCCGCCCAGTATCACGTTCAGCGACTGTATGCCCCGGCATATGCCAAACACCGGCAGGTCGCGCTCCAGCGCCGCCATGACCAGCGCCCGTTCAAACAAATCGCGTTCGGGCGTTATGTTGCCGCAACACTCAAGCGCCTGCTCGCCATAGCGCTCCGGATTCACGTCGTCGCCGCCCGTCAGCAGCAATCCGTCGCACATGCCTATCAGCCGCGCCGCCGCGGCCTCGTCGCCAGTGGGCAGCAGCACCGGCTCGCCGCCCGCCGCGCGCACCATCGCCACATAGTTGCGCCGCGCCATCAGCGCGCGACCCGTATCGTCAAATGACATCGAAAAGCCTATCACAGGGCGCATAATCATGCCTCGCTTCCGGGCGCGTCCGGCGGGAATGCGCGCTCCTTCTTATAGTAGGACAGCATCAGCAGCACCGCCGCGCCCGCCCACGCGGCCACCTCGGCTACGTATATGCCGCTCTGGCCTATTATCAGCGGCAGCAGCATGGCCGCGCCCACGCGCATTATCAGCTCCACCGCGCCCGATATCATCGGTATCACGGTATCGCCCATGCCCTGCTGCGCGCTGCGGTACACGTACAGCAGGTACAGTATCGGCAGGCAGCACGACATGACCGCAAGGTACGTATATGCAATAGCCAGCACCTGCTCGACCTCGCCCGGCTCGCCCGACACGAACAGCATGAGTATATACCGCCCGATTACGAGCATCAGCGCGCCTATCGCGGCCGAGGTGAGTATCGCCATCTTAATCGACGACTTGACGCCGCGCTTTATGCGGCTGAAGTTGCGCGCGCCCAGGTTCTGGCCGGTATACGTGCTTATCGCATAGCCGAACGACACCGCCGCCATCTCAAGCAGGCCGTAGAGCTTGTTCGTCGCCGTAAAGCCCGCCACGAATATGAAGCCGAAGCCGTTGACCACGTACTGCACGCACAGTCCGCCTATCGAGATTATGGTGTTCTGCAGCGCGACCGGCGCGCCCAGCCGCAAAAGGTGCGCCACTATGTCGCGCCTCATGTCGAAGTGCTCGCGCCTGGGATGCAGCTCGCTCAGCCGGCGCGTCGCTATGAAGCAGTACACCGCCGACACGCACTGCGCTATCACCGTAGCTATCGCCACGCCCGCAATGCCCCAGCCAAACGCCACCGTGAACAGCAGATCCAGCACAACGTTGGTTATCGCCGCGGCTATCATCGCCTTTAGCGGCGTGCGCCCGTCGCCCAGCGCGCGCAGCATACTCGACAGCAGGTTGTAGGCCATGGTTATCGGTATGCCGCTGAAGTATATCCTCAAATAGAGTATCGAGCCGGGCAGCACGTTTTCGGGCGTGTTGAGCAATTTCAGCGTCGGCACGAGGAATATCTGGCTGACCGCCAGCGTCGCCGCCGCTATTATTGCCGACAATACTATGGACATGGCGACGCTTCTGCGCAGCTCGTCCTGTTCGCCCGCGCCGAAGTTCTGGCTCATAAGTATCGAAAAGCCCTGCGCAAACCCGGTGGGTATGCCCAGCACCAGCCAGTTGAGCCAGTCCGCCGCGCCCAGCGACGCCAGCGCCTCGACGCCCACAAACCGCCCCACGACCATCGTGTCCACCAGCGTGTACAGCTGCTGGAACACGTTGCCCAGCATCAGCGGCAGCGCAAACATAAGTATCAGCCGCCATGGACTTCCGCGCGTCATGTCCTTTACATGTGCCACATTGCACCGCTCCCCCCGCACACCGGCGCGCGCCGGTTGCTCTTGATTTTTGCGCCCCGCGAGCGTATACTTGTGCTAACGTCAGGCGCTGCCAAAAATGGCGCTGTATTAAAGTATATACCTTCCACTTGAACTGTCAAGCCGTATTTGGTTTATTGGCTACTATTTTATAAACCCCGAGTATATAACACCTCACCCCGCTTTAAAACCATACTGCACAGGAGGTCATGACTCATGAAAACCGGCAGGATACCGCTGAACACAGGCTGGCTATTTTCGCTCGACGCCGACGCGCGCGCCGCACAGCCCGACTTCGACGCCGCCGCATTCGAGCCCGTAACTTTGCCGCACGACTGGCAGATTCGCGCCGCCCGCGACCCGGACATGCCCGGCGGCGCCACGCAGGGCTTCTATCCCCGCGCCGGCATAGGCTGGTACCGCTATGAGTTCACGCCCGGCTCCGACTGGCAAGGCAAGACCGTGCGCGTACATTTTGACGGCGTACAGCGCTTTGCAACGGTGTATCTTAACGGGCACGAGATCGGCGGCCACATGTACGGCTACGTGCCGTTCGAGGTCGAATTGACCGACGGCCTGGCCTTCGACAGGGTAAACGTGCTGGCCGTCAAGGTGGACAACTCTGAAAACCCCGCTCCGACCTGCGCCGTGATATCCGATGAGCAGATGCGCGCCGACGTGCGCAGTTACGCCCAGGCTCACGGCCTCGCCGAGGCGCAGCTGCTGCGCGAGTACAGCTGCGGCGGCGACCGCTGGTACAGCGGCGCGGGCATATACCGCAACGTCTGGCTCACGGTCGACGAGCCGATTTGCGTACTCCCCCGCGGGCTGTTCATAACCCCCAATCCTGCGACCGGCGAGGTGCGCGTGCGCCTCATGACCGAGAACCGCACCGGCGCCGTCGCAAACGCGGTTGTATCGCTGAACGTTACCGCGCCCGATGGCGGCGCGTGCCTTTCGCGCGGTAGCTTCCAGGAGATCGCGGCCGGCGACGGCGAAATCGAACTCGCATTCACCGTGCCCAACCCGGTGCGCTGGGATGTCGACGCGCCCCGGCTGTACGAGCTGCGCGCCCGGCTGAGCAGCGCCGGCAAGCCCTTGGATGAAGTGGCGTCGACGTTCGGCTTCCGCGAGGCGCGCTTTGACCCCGAATGCGGATTCCTGCTCAACGGGCGCGTGCTCAAGCTGTACGGCGCCGACCTGCACCACGACGGCGGCGCGTTTGGCGCGGCAGTGCCTCAGCGCGTGTGGGAGCGCCGGCTGCGCACGCTCAAGGGCATGGGTTGCAACGCGATACGCTGCAGCCACAATCCGCAGGCCGAGGAGTTTTACGACATCTGCGACCAGCTGGGCCTGATAGTCATAGACGAGCTGTACGACAAGTGGGCCGGTTCGAGCCTGTATTATCAGCGCCTGTTCCTGCACGACTGGCAGGACGACCTGCGCCGCATGATAGGCCGCGACTACAACCATCCCTCGATAGTGCTCTGGAGCATGGGCAACGAGGTCGAGATACAGTATACCGAGGCGTTCTACGCAATACTGGGCGACATGTGCGCGCTGTGCCGGCAACTCGATCCCCAAAGGCCTGTGTCGTCAGCGCTTATAGGCTACTGCCTGCGCGACTTCAACGACCGCACGCCGCTTGAAAAGCGCCTGGCAGTGGGAGTGCGCTACGGTGAGATTGTCGATGTGTTCATGGGCAATTATATGGAAGGCTTCTACGACGCACTGCGCAATGCCGGCCTGCACCGCGCGTTCATAGGCTCCGAGGTGTTCAGCTATTATCGCCATGAGGATCTGCAGGTCACCAACGCGCTGGCGCGCTCGCCGTGGCGCGACGTAGCAGACAAGGACTACGTAGCCGGCGGCTTCGTGTGGGCGGGCATAGACTACATAGGCGAATCGCTGGGCTGGCCCTGCCACGGCTGGACCGGCTGCCCGGTGGACTCGGCGGGCTTTATGAAGTTGCGCGCATACCATCTGATGAGTCAATGGACCGAACAGCCCGTCATACGCATCGGCGTATATGATGAGTCCGAGCCCTGGGACATGGCCAACCGCATGTGGGGCTTCCCCCAGATGAGCGGCCACTGGAACTACGACTGCAACGGCAAGATGATGCATATTGCGGTTATGACCAACTGCGACACCGTAGAGCTGTACCTCAACGACGATGTGAAGCGCGTTGCACATCCCGACGCGCCTGACCGCCTGGCGCACTTCTATGTGGACTACCGCCCCGGCACTCTGCGCGCGGTGGGACTGCGCGACGGACAGCCGGTCTGCGAGCAGGTGCTGCGCACGTCGCGCCGCCCCGAGCGCCTCAACATGCGCGCGGTCGAGTCCCGGCTCAGCTCCGGCGGCGACATTGCACAGCTCGAGATATGGCTGACCGATCGCTTCGGCCAGCGCTATGAGCAGGGCACGCGTCAACTGCGAGTGAGCGTGGATGGAGCGGCCGAACTGATAAAGCTCGATAGCGGCGACTTCCTTGCGACCAGTGAAGTGGCCGACGCGGACCGCCGCACGATACGCGGCCATGCGCTGGCGGTAGTGCGCTCGCGCGGCGAGTCCGGCACGGCAATGGTCACGGCCTATGTGGACGGACTGGCGCCGGCATCAGCTGAGATAACAGTCGGCTGAAGCGCATAAGCGGCATCGCCACGAACTGCGGCCGGGCATATTCGCGCCGGGCGATATCGCGCTGGCTTACCCTGCGCGCGTGCATGCCCGCCGCATTTCGCGCTTAAGTGACCCCATTTAATCACGCCTGCGCCCAGAAAAATTTGCATTATCCGCCTTTTGCGACCGTTTGAGGGTAGATTGCCGCCTAAAATGATGGTATAATGTAGCTATTATCACAACGGTTCTGCGACAAGCGGCTGTGGATGGAGGATTGAGTGATGGCCAGCATATTCAAGTCGAAGTTCGACAATGTGTTAAAGAGCATTTCGACGCTGATATCGGGCGAAAATTCCGAGCCCGAGCAGAAGGATGAATTCACCCGCCAGTGCGAGGACATTGATTCCCAGATATCCGGGCTCAAGGCGCGCACGCACGAGATGTATGCCGACATAGGCATGATAGCAATCGAGAAGTACGGCGCCGAGGACTTCGGCGCGATCGGCGAAAACTACAAGGAACTGCAAACCCAGATAACCGCGCTCCAGGAACGCAAGACCGAACTTATACGCGAACACGAGGAAGCGCTGCGCGCCGCCGAGGAGGCCCGCAAGGCCGAGGAAGCTCGCAAAGCCGAAGAAGCCCGCCTGGCCGAGGAAGCTCGCAAGGCTGAGGAAGCTCGCAAGGCCGAAGAGGCTCGCAAGGCTGAAGAGGCTCGCAAGGCCGAAGAGGCCGCTCGCACCGCCAGTCCGGCTGCACAGTCGATCTGCCCCAAGTGCGGCAGCGCCAACGAACCCGGCATGAAGTTCTGTGGCGAGTGTGGCGCACGGCTGGCAGTGGGTTCGCCGCTGATCTGTCCGGTATGCGGCTATGAGAATGCACCCGCCGCCAAGTTCTGCGGCGAATGCGGCACCCGGCTGGAAGCGCCGGTAAAGTTCGCCGCACCGACACAGCCCATGCCGGTATACAAGCTGGATGATACCGACGCGGATGACGACGAGCCGGCCGATGATTACCCGGCAACCGATGATGCCGACGATGCCGACGTCACTGCCGATGACGCTGAGCCGGACTACGAAGCCGAGTCAGGCGACGACGGGTCTGATCCGGACGATGACGAGTCTGCCAAATCCACGAAGGACGACTACTCAAAGTTCTAAGCGCGCGCTGCAACGACATATGCGGACGCTCCGCGTTAAACAAATGCCTCCGATGCAATCGCATCGGAGGCATTTGTGTTATCCGTCATTAAGTGTTGTATTCTTCCGCAAGCCCAGAGCTCGCCCAATTCAATCTGCTCCACACGGCGCATGCCGGACATACCTTGCGCACGCGCCATCCACTCTACGCCGCCCAGGTCTCGTCGATATACACAATCGCACCATCAAGCGGTGCATCCGACCGCGCGGCATCAGAATCGCCCGAAGTCTCACAGGGCTGCCCGGCCATGACGGCCGTCTGAACATTGCCGGCGTCTGTGCTTACAACCGCATCGTCTGAGCCTGTGCTTGACGTTCCATCGTCATAACCGGTGTCAGCCGTCGCACTGCTGGCGCCGGCGTCCTGCGCCTGCGCGGTCAACTGCGCTGTGAGCTGCTGGTACGCCGCCAGCAGTTGCGCATCATATTGCTGCCAGTCTACGCCGCCCTCGGCTATCATCGCCGACAGCACCGATGTGTCGTATTCACCGCTGGGTTCAACATACACATCCGGTGTTATGCCGTTGCCCTGTATCACATGGCCCGATGGCGTAAAGTACCGCGCCGACGTAAACTGATACCCGGAACCGTCCGGCAGCGCTATAACACTTTGCACTATGCCCTTGCCAAATGTGGTCTCGCCTACGATTACCGCTGCGCCCATATCCTTGGCCGCGCCGGTAAACAGCTCGCTGGCGCTGGCCGAATAGCCGTTTACCAGCACCGCCATAGGCCTGCCCCAGCCCTCCGACTTTGAATAGAACTCCTGGCGGTTGCCATGCCGATCCTCTATGTAGGCGTACATGCCCTCGGGCAGCAGCGTCTCAACTATGCTGGTTACCACACCCAGCTCGCCGCCCGGATTGTTGCGCAGATCGACGACCAGCGCCTGCGCGCCGTTTTCATTGAAGTACTCTACCGCCTGCTTTACGCCCTCGGCAGCGTCGCCCTGGAACTCGTATATAACCATGTAGCCAACCTTACAACCGTCGCCGCCGTCCAGCATGCAGTACTCGACCCGATTGATGTGTATCACCTCGCGCGTCAGTTCGCAGTCAAACACCTCGCCTGCGCGCTGTATCGTCAGCGTTATCGATGAGCCCTCTGTGCCGCGCATGTAGCTGAGCAGCTCAGTGCGATTGGTCGGAGCGCCCTCGGCAGCGCCTGCGGCAGATGCGACATCGTCAGCGCTCTCGGCGATATCATCATCTGTGGCCGTCCGGCTCGCGTCAGCGCCAGTGCCGGCAGTTGCGGAGTCAGTGCCCGTTACGTCGCCGGTGCTGTCCGCATCATCCACCGGTTCGGTTGCAGCTGGCGAGTCCTCGCCTGTCGCTCCGTCCGTGCCATCCGAACTTTCGGCCGTGCCGCCATCCATAGGTAGATACGCGTTCGCCGTGCCGCTCAGCGCCGCCGCGACCGAGTAACCATCCACACCCACTATCAGATCGCCCGCGCGCAGTCCAGCCCGATATGCCGGGGAATCCGCAAACGCCCGCGTGACAAGCAACCCGCCCGCCTCGGCATCCTCCAGGACCTGCACGCCAATTCCCGCATATTCGCCTTCCTGCGCGCTCAGCTCGGCCGACCACTCCTCGGCGGTATAGTAAAACGTATACGGATCGCCGACGGCGGCCAGCATGCCCTCTATCGCGCCTTCAGCCAGCACAGTCGGATCGAGTTCGACATAGTAATCGCGCAGCAGCGTATCATATATCAATTCGATCTGGTCAAACTTGTCGCCCTGACCTGAGTTCCCGTCCGAAGCCACCGCCTCGGCATAGCGCACACCGTTCATATAATTATACGCCGCCGCCGACAGGCTCACCGCCAATACCAACAGCCACATGACTGACAACACCAAAACAAGCCGCTTACTCACAGCGCGCCTCCCATAATCCGCATTCTTCCACTATTATACCACGCTCAGCCCCGCTCAATCCAGCTCAAACGCATGCCCGACAGGTGAACTTTTATGGGCGCAAAAAGGCGGCCCCGCCACATGGCGCGCCGCCCACATGCTTTATATAACTGTCATGTTCCAGTTATTAAATATCACATATTCCCGTTGTGCATGAACGACTGTGATGTGCCCGTGCCGCGGGTCTTTTC
>DVNK01000031.1 GCA_018714445.1 Candidatus Fimadaptatus faecigallinarum
CGTCCTGAGCCAGAATCAAACTCTTATGTTCAATTCAATCGCTCGATGCTCGCTAAAACATCTCGCTCTCGCTCTCTCAAAAAACTGACTGTTCTTTGCTTCTTTCCAACTCAGTCCTTCCGGACTTCGTCGTTCATACTGTATCGTTTTCAAGGATCGCTCCCTGCTCAACTCCCGATGCACTCTTGAGCATCTCTCGCTCATCTCGTGCGCCGCTCGCTGGCAGCTCATATATAATACCACATCTCGCCTCGCTTGTCAATACCTTTTTTCGCACTTTTTCAGATTTTTTTGAACTTTTTGTCTGGAATGGCCTTCACAGCCCCTCAAAGGCCGCATGAGCCCCGGGCTGGCATGCGTTTAAAACCTTGCCAGCCCGATCCAGGCGCCCGCCATGGCCCTCGCATGGCCTCATACGGGCTATCAATCGCCCGTGCGCAGCTTTCTGCCGCTGATGGCGTCAGTCAGTACACAAGCTCGCTTATACCGCCGCGACCATATAAGGCCATTGCCAGGCATTCAGCCGCGCCTTATAGCCGCGCCCGGCTCGTGCCACGCCGCCAGCCGCGCGCCGTTCCATCCAAAGTACGTCATGCAGGTCGTGCTGACCGGCCGCATCCGCGCCAGCTTGGCCTCAGCGCTCTCATCGGGCTCGGCCAGCGCCGCGTCGCCCAGCACGTTCGCAATGCGGCATATCATGACCTCGCTGCCCTCCAGCGGCACGAACTGCACGACCTCCAGCTCCATATTGACCGGGCTGTCGCTCAGCACCGGCACGTCCAGCTTCGCGCCGCGCTGCCACTTAAACGGTATATCCATCTTATCAGGCGAATAGCCGTTTGCCGTGCCAAAGTAATCGGCCAGCGGCAGAAGCTCCTCGGTCACCAGGTTGGCCGAGAACACGCGCGTTGCGTGTATCCGGTCCAGCGTGAGCTTGGGGCCGCCTATCGCCGCCATGACCCCCAGCTTGTCCAGCCAGCAGTAGCTCAGCCAGCAGAACAGCCCAAAGTCAGGCTGCCCATCCTCGCGGAACGTGCCGTAGCAAAACAGCGTCTGCGGACAGTAATCGTTCGAAATGGGTAAATTCACCTTATCCATACTCATGTCCTCCGTCAATCGGCGTGCGCAAGCGCCACACGGCCGCGCCGCCCGAGTCATGTCGAGCCGCCCTGCCGGCTCATGCCGGGAATATGTCTACGATAAAGCAAAGCCCAGCCGCGCAGCTCTCTCGGACTGCACGGCTGGGCGCTTAAATACTCATTACGCCTGCTCCGCCAGGAATTTGTTCAGATCGTCGACCAGCGCATCCACGTCGATGCCGTGCACGGCGCCGGCGTCCTCCAGCGACTCAGCGGTCGCATGCGGGCAGCCCAGGCAGTGCATGCCGTACTGCATGAATATCGGCGCGGTCATGCGGTTGATTCTGAGAACTTCGCCTATGCTCATCTGCTTATTGACCTTGACATCCATAATAAAACCCTCCATATACTCACAGCCGCTCAGCGGCGTCGTATTCGATTCGTAGATATTATAACCCGCTACGTGAGGTTTGCAACATTAAAAATCTATTTTCCCACGCAAAAATCAGAAAAAATCCGATCAATCACGTCCGCGCCGGCGGTTTGGCCGGTTATCTCGCCCAGCGCCTCGCGCGCGCCGCGCAGATCCAGCGCCGCCAGCTCAATCGACGCGCCCTGCGCCAGCGACTGCACCGCAAGCGCTATCTGATCTGCCGCGCGCTGCGCGCACGCTATGTGCCGCTCGCGCAGAAAAAGCGCATCCGGATCGGCGCAGCTCGCTGCCCGCGCGCTCATCAGCCGCTTGAGCTCGTCCACGCCCGCCAGGTCGCGCGCCGAAACCTCGCACACCCGCCCGCTGAACCTGGCGCTCAGCGCCGCCGCATCCCATGCCGCCGGCAGGTCGCGCTTGTTCAGCACCAGTATGAACCGGTCGTCGGCCATGTCCAGCAGCGCCCGGTCCTCGTCGGACAGCGCCTCGGCGGTGTCCAGCACCAGCAGCACTATGTCCGCCGCGCCCGCCGCCGCGCGCGCACGCTCCACGCCCATGCGCTCTATCTCGTCGCTGGCGTCGCGCTGGCCCGCGGTGTCGGACAGCCGCACGCGGTAGCCGCTCAGCTCCAGCTCTTCGGTCAGCACGTCGCGCGTGGTGCCCGCGGTGCGCGTGACTATCGCGCGCTCGCTGCCCAGCAGCGCGTTCATAAGCGAGCTCTTGCCGACGTTGGGCCGGCCCGCCAGCACCACGCTCAGGCCCCGCCTGAGCATGTCCGCTTGGCGCGGCGCACAGGCATGCCTCAGCCGCCGCTCCAGATCGCGCGCGTCGTTCATTATATCGGCTTCGATCTCGGTCTGTTCAATCTCCTCGGGAAAGTCCAGCGCGGCCTCTATGCGCGCCAGCAGCCCGGTCAGCTCGTCCTGAAGCTGCGCCACGTAGCGCGCCACGCCGCCGTCCAGCTCGCGCAGCCCTGCCCGCAGCGCCGCCTCGCCCCGCGCCCGCAGCACGTCCATGACCGCCTCGGCGCGGCTCAGGTCTATCCGGCCGTTCAAAAACGCCCGGCGCGTGAACTCGCCCGGTTCGGCGGGCCGTATGCCGAAATCGTACAGCGCCCGCAGCAGCCGCGACGCCGTGGCATCGCCGCCGTGTATTTGAAATTCGCATACGTCCTGGCGGGTATACGAGCGCGGCGCGCGCATCAGCACGCACAGCGCCTCTTCGCGCTCGCCGGCGTTTATTATATGGCCATAGTACATCCGGTGCGACTCAATCGTTTTCGGCCGCGCCGAAAAGAAGCGCCGCATCGCGCTTTCGGCGTCCGGCCCCGACACGCGCACAATCGCCACGCCGCCCTCGCCGGGAGCGGTGGCCAGCGCGGCGATCGTGTCGTTAAGCGCGAACCTCATCACGCGTTGCGCACCGGCAGCACCAGGTACGTGTACCGGTCGCCCTCCGTCGGGCAGATTATGCACGGGCTGACCGCCGAATTGAAGCGCAGCACGATCTCGTCGTCCTCGATGACCTTCATTATGTCGCTCATGTAGCGTATGTTGAACGAAATCTCCAGCCCGTCGCCGGTGTGCATGGCCTCCAGCTCCTCGTAGGCGTCGCCCATCTCGGAGTTGGACGTAATTATCATGCGGTTGTCGGCCACGGTGAACTTCATAAGGTTATTCTTGCCGTCGCGCGCCAGCAGTGCGGCGCGGTCTATGCACGCGGCCAGCTCCTGACGGTTGACGCGCACCAGGCAGCTCCAGGTCGTGGGGATTATCGAGCGGTACTTTATGAACTCGCCCTCGAGCATGCGGGTTATTACGCGCGTGTCGCCGATCTCAAAGCTGATATGCGTGCGGTCGAGCGTGAGGTTTACGTCGCCCTCGTCGCCGAGTATGCGCGCGACCTCGTTGAGCGAGCGGCCGGGTATCAGCGCGTTGAACTCGCCCGCGCCGTGCTCCAGCTCGAGCCGCCTGAGCGCCAGCCTGAATCCGTCCAGCGCGACCAGGTTTACGCCGCCGGGTTCGACCTCCATGAGGCAGCCGGTGAATATCGGCCGGGCCTCGTCGGTGGCTATCGAGAAGCTGGTCTGACGGATCATGTCGCGCAGCTCCTTTTGCGGCAGCGTCACCGCGCTCTGAGCGCTGAGCGCGGGCAGCGCCGGGTACTCCTCGGCCGCAAAGCCCGCCAGCGTGGTGCGCGAACCGCGGCATCTGAGCGTGGCGGCGTTGTTGGGCGCTATGCTCACGTCGACGTCGCCCACCGGCAGCCGCCGAACTACCTCGCCCAGCAGCCGGCCCGGCAGTACCACGCGGCCTTCCTCGCGTATGTCGGCTTCCAGCCGCGTGATTATGCTCATGTTGCCGTCCGAGCAGGTTATGCTCAGCATTCCGTCGGACGCCTCCAGCAGCGCGCCTTCCAGTATCGGCATTGCCGCCTTGCTGGATATGGCCTTTATCGCCGTCTGGAGCGAGCCCATCAGCAGTTCCTGTTTGCATTTAAAGCGCATATGATTACCTCTTTCTAGTGGTCATGAACCAGGCGTCGGCTCACGGACAAATCGCAGCACGCAAAGCGTATTTCATTGCGTGCAACGCATTACGTATCCGGCAGCCGGATCATTTTGCAGGATTTCCTGCTTGACCGCCGACCGCCATTGAGCGCGTGCCAATTTATCAGCGCACATCCGCCGTGCGTCTCCACGCAATTCATTGCGTGGAGACGTCTGCCGCACTATCTCTTTAGAACGCCCCGCGCGCATCTGACAGCCAGCAGGTCGGGCCCGCCCGGCCGCAGCGCACGCCATGGCGCCGCCCGACTTATCAAGCACATGCTGTATATTAAGTAGTCGTAGTAGTAGTAGTACGGTGGAAACGGTGGAAAAGCCCGGGAAAACCGCATGGCGCCGCCTGAATGGCTGTGGACGCGCATGTGGAAAAGCGCGCCCAAAACCCGGCGGAATGTGGCAGCTGTCCACAGGCTACTTTTCGCGTATGGTTTTGCGCAGCTCGGCCAGCGCGTTTTTGAGCGCCGGATCGCTGAGCATCAATTGGGATATCTTGTCGCAGGCGTGCATCACGGTCGTATGGTCGCGGCCGCCGAACGCGTCGCCAATGCGCGGCAGCGACAGCTCGGTCATGTCGCGCGTGAGGTACATGGCGATCTGGCGGGGCAGCGCGATTTCGCGGTTGCGCTTGGAGGACTTCACGTCCTCGGGGCTGACGCCATAAAAATCGGATACCGCCTGAGTGATCACGTCGGGGGTGATGCGCTTGGGGTCCTTGATTGAGAGTATGTTGCGCAGCGCCTCCTCGGCGACGGCCATGGTTATGGGCTTGCCCGACAGCGACGCGTATGCGATGATGCGGGTCAGCGAGCCTTCGAGTTCGCGGATGTTGGACTCGATCTTGTCGGCGATGAACGCGATTATGTCGTCGGACACGTCGATGTGTTCGACCTGGGCCTTTTTGCGCAGTATCGCGATGCGGGTCTCGTAGTCGGGGCGCTGTATATCCGCGATAAGTCCCCATTCGAACCGGCTGCGCAGCCTTTCTTCCAATGTAGGTATATCGCGCGGCGGCTTATCAGATGATATGATTATCTGCTTGCCGCTGGCGTGCAGCTGATTGAATGTATGAAAGAACTCCTCCTGCGTCGAGTCGCGACCGGCTATGAACTGTATGTCGTCGACCATCAGCACGTCGACATTGCGGAAGCGCTCGCGGAATTCGGTGTTGCGGTTGTTCTGTATTGCTGAGATCAGCTCATTTGTAAAGTTCTCACTGGTTATGTAGACCAGCTTTATCGCCGGATTCTCGCGCAGCATGTAGTGGCCAATCGCGTGCATCAGGTGGGTTTTGCCCAGTCCCACGCCGCCGTACAGGAACAGCGGGTTGTACGCGTCGGCCGGCGACTCGGCCACAGCCAGCGACGCCGCATGCGCGAAACGATTCGAGTTGCCTATCACGAACGTATCGAACGTGTACTTGGGATTGAGGCCGTTTGCGTAGGCGCCGATGCCGGGTTCGGGCTCGGGCTTGCGCTTGTCGCCGGCGGTTTCGCCGGGCAGGTAGACTTCCAGCTCGTAATCGCGGCGGGTGGCCGCGCGCAACGCGTTGCGCACCAGCTCGCTGTAACGTGAAGTGATCATGTTGCGGTGGAACGGCGTGCTGGCCTCGAGCAGGAACCGGTCGCCCACTGCGTCTATGGGCTTGAGCGTAGCTATCCAGGTTTCGTAGCTGACTTCGGCGAGCGCGTCCTTCAGCGGCGCGCAGGCGCGTTTCCAAATCTCGTCAATCTCGTCAGGTTTCATCAGTTCCTCCGATGGCGGCCGCCGCGTGCGCCGGGCAAAAAAAACAGGCCCGATTTATCAACAGGCTGAGCGGTCAAGCGGCCAGCTTTGTGGTAATTTGGGGCGGTGAAAGGGAAGTTTTCCACAGAATTGTCCACAGCATGTGGATAGTTTTTCGCCCCTCGGTGGAAAACGTGTAATCATGATAGCAAAAAATCCCCGCAAGTTCAAGCCCAAATAGCGCTTTTTAGCGCAAATGTTTCGGCTCAATTTGTGCATCCGCGGTGGAAAACCCTGTAAAAACCGGTGGAAGCTCTCGGCGCGCGGCTGAAAAATTTCCTATTTAAATGCAAATCTGCCAAACGACAGGTTTCGCGCGCAGATGAAAATTTTTATACCCGATTATCCACAATTCTTTTGGGGATATCCACAGGCGTACAACAGCATTTGCATACGGCTGTCCACAGCTGTGGATGAGGTCGCGCGGCGCGTTTGAGCGGGTTTCAGCGCGATTTTGCGGTCATGGATCGGGCTGCGCCTGCATATGGGTGGCTTCTATGCGGTATGGATTACTGACCTTTGCGGCAAAACGGCCGTCTGATGTTGACTGACGCTGACTTTTTGTGAAGTAAAAGCGCGATTCTTTGGGGATACGTCGCGCATTTGGCGCTTTGAATTTGTATTGCTGGAAAAGCCTTGCGCGACGGTTGGGTTCATGCCGGGTTGGTTCGGAGTTTGCATCGCAAGAATTGGCGCCGCTAATTTGGCGTTCGTTGCCGGCTTCAGCCGGCGGCTGGGTTGACCAGTGCCCGATTTGCCGGCATTGAGACATACTGCGCTGACGGTTGCGCCATTGCTGCCAGGCCGCGCCGCGTCCGATCTGGCATGCGAATGCATAAACGGTTTCGCACGGCATATCGTATACATTCAATGCACAATCGGATTACATACAAAAATGTAACCCGGTAACAGCCTGCTATAAACCGACAGTATATTTATGCACACGGCTATGTGGCGCCGCGCAAAATGCACTTGCCAACTGCGCGAGCTGATTGTATAATAGTATAGAATGAGAAGGGGTGACGCGATGTTTACGGGCTTCGAGAGAGGCGCGTTCGAGTTTTTCATGGCGTTGCAGTTCAACAACAACCGCGAGTTCTTTCACTCAAACCACGCATGGTATCAGGCGAGCGTGCGCGGGCCGCTGAGCGCGCTGTGCATGGATCTGGCGCCGGGCATGCTGGCGCTGGACGGCGAGCTGGAGGTGCGGCCTTCCCGCGTGATATCGCATATCAACCGCGACCTGCGGTTTTCGCGTGACAAGTCGCCTTACCGCGACTACATGTGGCTGGGATATCACCGGACGGGCTGGCCCAAGCGCGACTGCTTTCACTTCTATTTTGATATAAGCGCGCAGTCGGCGCACGCCGGCGCGGCCATGTACGGCGACGACCGTGCCTGGATGGATGGCATAAGGCGGCTGATACGCGAGGATCCCGCGCGCATGGCTGCGCTGCTGGAGTCCGCGCGGGCGGCCGGGTTTGAACTGAAAGGCCAGCAGTACCGGCGTATCGCGCGGCCCGAAGGTCTGGAAGGCGACCTTGCGCGCTGGTATGCGTGCCGTAGCTTTTACCTCGAGCGCGACCTGGCGCCGCGGGAACTGGAGTCGGCGGCGCTGGTGGAGCAGCTGCTCGCCGGATTTGGCGCGCTCAAGCCGGTATACGACCTCATGTACCAGGTGCGTCCCGAACGCGCGCCGGATGCGGGTGAGGCGGGACTCAGGCGGATTATGGATGCCCCTGATGCCGACGACGATCTATGACGCCGCACGGCACATATAAAAGGAGCGAATATGATGAGAAGCGATTGGCTCAAGCTCAAGTCGGGCAGCGACATACGCGGCGAGGCCATTGAGCATGACGGCATAAGCGTTCAAATGACCGACGAACTGGCCGAGACGGTCAGCTATGTGTTCGCGCAGTTTCTGGCCGGCAAGCTCGGCAAGACCCCCGCGGAACTGACGATAGCGGTGGGGCGCGATTCGCGCCTGTCCGGGCCGCGCCTGGCCGCTGCGGCGATGCGCGGCCTGACCAACGCCGACTGCGACGTGCTCGACTGCGGGCTGTGCACGACGCCCGCCATGTTCATGACCACGGTAAACCCGGAAACGCACTGCGATGGCGCGATAATGGTTACCGCCAGCCACCTGCCGTGGACGCGCAACGGACTCAAGTTCGTGACGCGCCAGGGCGGCCTGACCGGCGCCGAAATTGAGCAGATACTCAAACAGGCGCAGCAGACCCATGTGACGCCCCGGCTGGTCAAACAGATCGACTTCCTGAGCCTGTACAGCGAGCAGCTCAAGGCCATGGTCCGCAAGGGCCTGGATACCGACGTCGCGCTGCCGCTGCTGGGGCTGCACGTCGTGGTGGACGCCGGCAATGGCGCGGGCGGATTCTATGAAAAGCTGCTGCGCGAGCTGGGCGCGGATACCGAGGGCAGTCAGTTCCTCGAGCCCGACGGCCGGTTCCCCAATCACATACCCAATCCTGAGGTGCCCGAGGCCATGGACTCGCTCAGCCACGCCGTGATCGAGGCCGGCGCCGACATGGGCGTGATATTCGATGCCGATTGCGACCGCGCCGCGATAGTCGACGCCACCGGCAAGGAGATAAACCGCAACCGCCTGATAGCGCTGATAGCGGTCATACTGCTGCAGGAGCATCCCGGCGCGACGTTCGTCACCGATTCGGTGACCTCCAGCGGCCTCAAGGCGTTCATAAACGAATGGGGCGGAGTGCACTACCGCTTCAAGCGCGGCTATCGCAACGTTATCGACGAGGCGATACGCCTAAACGAGGAGGGCATAGATTGCCCGTTGGCCATCGAGACGTCCGGCCATGCCGCGCTCAGGGAGAACTACTTCCTGGACGACGGCATGTACCTGGTCACGCGCCTGGTGATTGAGGCCATGAAGCTCAAGCGCGAGGGCCAGACGCTGGGCTCGCTGATCGCCGACCTGCGCGAGCCGGTCGAAAGCACCGAGATACGCCTCAAGATACTCGCCGATGACTTCAAGACCGCCGGTCAGGAGGTCATAGACGCGGTGCTGGCCCATACGCTGGACGATCATCGCTGGCACCTTGCGCCCGACAACCGCGAGGGCGTGCGCATCAGCTTCGACCTGGGCGACGGCGTGGACAACGCATGGTTCCTGCTCAGGCTGTCGCTGCACGACCCGGTACTGCCGCTCAATGCCGAGAGCGACGTGCCCGGCGGCGTCAAGACTATGCTCACACAGCTGTACGAGGTCATACGCGACTGCGACAGCGTGGATCTGACTCCGCTTAAAGCCGCGATTGAGTGACCCTGATCGCGCGGACGGCCGTTGGCGCCGGGGTGCGGAGTTGCACGGATTTTGTGCGCATGGCGGCGCGCCGGTGACAGGTACGGGTTTGTACATTGCGACGGCTGGCTTGCGGCATGGGATCGCATGTGGCGGCGCGTGCGTAATGAGCTGATATTAGGCGGCATGCGTTCGTCATGAGCCGATATTCGGCAGCACGCGTGCGTCATGAGTTGAAATGCGGCAGCATGCGTGCGTCATGAGCCGATATGCGGCGGCGTGTGTGTCATGAGCCGATACTCGGCAGTACGCGTGCGTTATGAGTTGATATGTGGCAGCATGCGTGCGTCATGAGCTGAAATGCGGCAGCACGCGTGCGTCATGAACCGATATGCAGCGGCAGGTGCACGCCATAATCCGATAAGCGGCGACGGCCGGCTTGCTTCATAGGCCGCCGCACAGTGGCGGCCGGCGCAGGTGAGTTGCCGTATAGCAAGCACCGCCGCAGTAAAAGGGCAGGCGCGGCGGCATGCTCAGGCGAGGGATTATCCGGGCGTAGCGGCAGTGCGATGCGTGCAGACGCGTCGGCGCGGCACATGCCCATTGGTCCGGCGACTGCATGGCGGGCCGGGCCGCAGACAAGTGACCAGTCCGCAGGCGTGTGCCCGCGGGTTTGGATATATGCGCGTTCCGCGCTCCCGCGCCCGGGAGCCGGGACTGATTCACGATGGATTACGACAAATGGAGGAGATAGAGATGAACCAGATAGACAAGCTCTGTATTGACGCCATACGAGTGCTGTCGGCCGAGGCGGTCGAAAAGGCCAAGTCCGGCCATCCGGGCATGCCCATGGGCGCTGCGGACATGGCGTACGCGCTGTGGGCCAAGCAGATGAAGCACAATCCGCACGATCCCAACTGGATCAATCGCGACCGGTTCGTGCTGTCCAGCGGTCATGGCTCGATGCTGGAGTATTCGCTGCTGCACCTGTTCGGCTACGGGCTGGACATGGAGGAGATAAAGAACTTCCGCCAGCTCGATTCGCTCACGCCCGGCCATCCCGAGTACGGTCACACCGTGGGCGTCGAGACCACGACCGGCCCGCTGGGTCAGGGCATCGCCAATGCCGTGGGCTTTGCGATAGCCGAGGCGCATCTGGCCGCGCGCTTCAACCGCGACGGCTATCCGGTGATGGATCACTACACCTACTGCATACTGGGCGACGGCTGCATGATGGAGGGCATATCCAGTGAGGCATGCTCGCTGGCGGGCACGCTGCGCCTGAACAAGCTCATAGCGCTCTACGACGACAATGAGATATCGATAGAGGGCGATACCAACATAGCGTTCCGCGAGGATGTGCCCGCGCGCTTCCGCGCTTACGGCTGGAACGTGATAGACGTCAAGAACGGCAACTGCTGGAAGCTGGTGTCCGATGCGATAGAGATCGCCAAGGCCTCCGACAAGCCCACGCTGATAGTGTGCCACACCGCGATAGGCTATGGCTCGCCCAAGGCCGGCATGGCGTCGGCGCATGGCGAACCGCTGGGCGCCGAGGCGCTGGCGGCGACCAAGGACGCGCTGGGCTGGCCGTGCGACAAGCCCTTCGAGGTGCCTGCCGAGGTCTACGCCCATATCGCCGACGAGATGAAGAAGAACGAACAGGCCGAGGCCGACTGGAACAAGCTGTTCGCCGAGTACCGCGAGGCATACCCCGAGCTGGCCGGCGCATGGGACTTCTGGTTCAGCAAGGAACTGCCGCTCGACCTGATCGGCGACGAGGATCTGTGGAAGTTCGAGGGCCGCGAGGCTACCCGCAATTCGTCGGGCATGGTGCTGGGCAAGCTGGCCACGCGCATACCCAACCTGTTCGGCGGCAGCGCCGACCTGGCTCCGTCCAACAAGACCTACACCAAGGGCCGCGGCGACTTCTCGGCTGAGGACCGCAACGGCTGCAACATGCACTTTGGCGTGCGCGAACATGCGATGTCGGCGATATCCAACGGCATAGCGCTGCATGGCGGCCTGCGTCCGTACTGCGCGACGTTCTTCGTGTTCTCGGATTACATGAAGAACGGCATGCGCATGTCGGCGCTGATGAAGCTGCCGGTGACGTACGTGCTGACCCACGACTCTATCGGCGTCGGCGAGGACGGCCCGACCCATCAGCCGGTCGAGCATCTGGCGGGCCTGCGCGCGATACCGGGCCTGAACGTGTTCCGTCCTGCCGACAGCAAGGAGACCGTAGCCGGCTGGATACTCAGCCAGACCAGCAATGCGCCGACCGCGCTGGTGCTGACGCGCCAGAGCCTGCCGCTGTACGAGAAGTCCGGCCCCGAGGCGCTCAAGGGCGGCTACATAATCTCCGACTGCGACAAGGAGACCCCCGACGTGCTGCTGATGGCCAGCGGCTCCGAGGTCGAGCAGTGCGTGCAGGCGCAGGCGCTGCTGGCTGAGCAGGGCGTGGCGGCGCGCGTCATATCGATGCCGTGCTTCGAGCTGTACGAGCAGCAGAGCGACGAGTACAAGGAGAGCGTGATGCCCAACAAGGTGCGCGCGCGCGTGGCGGTCGAGGCGGCCGTGTCGTTTGGCTGGCACAAGTACGTGGGCCTGGACGGCGCGACGGTGACGCTGGATCACTTTGGCGCGTCGGCGCCGGCGGGGCAGCTGTTCAAGAAGTTCGGCTTCACGGCCGAGAACGTGGCGGCCACCGCGCTGAAGGTACTGGGCAAGTAATGATGCGTATGCGCGCAGAAATGTGCGCGCCTGACGGCGGATTGCAGCGCTGATAAGCGCCGCTCAAGCCAGGGTAGATCGTAGCAGAATATTACGCAAATCCCCGCAGGTCGTGGCTTTAATGGAGCCGTGGCCTGTGGGGGTTTTGTTTTAGCGCGCGGCGCGTGCGGGCAAACCGCCGCGGGACATGGCATATGCAATGCGGGCGCCGATTGCAAGCTCGCGGTGCGCTTGAGCCTGAGGCCGGCGACGGCAACTGAGAGCGCGCGTCGTTGGTGCGCTGATGGCGATGAGCAATATTGCGCGGAACACGGAGTATAAGCAGAGCGGTTGCTGTTGGCTGCATAAACCGAGGACGCACATAATTGGTAGTAGATGACGCGATACCTTGCACGAAATTGTGCGGGCCGCGCCGCGAATACGTCAAAACCTGAGCATCGCGGGCGCTGACTGCAAGCTCACGGTGCGCTTGAGCCTGGGGCCAGCGGCCTAAACTGAGGGCGCGCGTCGTTGATGTGCTAATGACGATGCGCAATATTGCGCGGAACACGGAGTATAAGCAGATCGGTTGCCGTTAACATCATAAATCGAGGACGCACATCATTGATGCCAGATGGCGCGATACATTGCACGAAATTGCACGGGCCGCGCCGCGAAAACGACCAAACCTGAACGCAAGCTGAAGCGCCGGGTTAAGACTGATTTCAGTTAAGCGCGTTAAAATATAGACGTGGAAGGCGTGCGGCGCTGCTTTGGGCATGCCGCACTCATGGATACCGATAAGAATGGAGGCTTTTACTATGAAGATAGATCGCAGATGCTGGGCAAAGGCGCTTGCGGCGACCTGGGCGCTGTCGCTGTTGAGCGCGGGCGGCATCGCGCTGACCGACACGGCGGGAGCCGAGGAGGCCGCGCAGACCTCTGAATACGCTCAGATCGAAGTCGAATACAAAAATAAAGACCTGGATACCGAATGGAACGCGGCGGAGTGCTATCAGATAACGCTGGACGGCGATTCGGTGCAGTACCCGGACGGCGTGACGTATGCCGATGGCCGAATAACGATTACGCAGCCCGGCGACTATCTGATAAGCGGCACACTTAACGACGGATGCATCTACATAGCGGCCGGCGATGAGGACGACGTGCGGCTGATACTCAACGGCGCGACCATATCGGCGTCGGATGGCCCGGCGATATGGTGCGAAAGCGCCGACAAGCTGATAATCACGCTGGCCGAGGGCGCCCAGAATGCGCTCAGCGACGGTCAGACCTACTCGGATCAAACCGACGATGAGCCCAATGCGACGCTCTATTCGCGCAGCGACCTGTCGATCAACGGCACGGGCGCGCTCGCGGTGACCGGCAATTATCTACACGGCATACTCTCAAAGGACGATCTGAAGATAGCCGGCGGTCAGATAACGGTCGATGCTGCTGGCGATGCGCTGCGCGGCCGTGACGGCGTGGCGATATGCGGCGGCACGCTCGACCTTACCGCCGGCGACGACGGCATACAGTCCAACTATGAGGACGACGCCACGCGCGGCTGGGTGGTGATAGAGGACGGCACGATAACTATCGACGCTCAGGGCGACGGCATAGTGGCCGAGAGCGTTGCCCAGATAGAGGGCGGCACGCTCGACATAACGACCGGCGGCGGCGCGGCGGTATCCGATGCGACCGGCACGCTGGACAACATGCCCGAAGGCGCGCCTGCGACCGGTAGCGTGCCCGATGCACCCATGACCGGAGACGCATCCGACAGCGACACGGCTGCCGTCGGCACTCAGGAAATGTCGCAAATGACCGAGATGGAGGGCAATGCACTCCCGGATGCGTCCGCTCATGGCACAACTGCTACCTCACTGCAAGTGCCGGACGATGCAACTTCCGGCAAGCTGGTGTACCTGTCGGGCGATGCGGCGTCGGATGCGTCGACCGGCTCGAGTGATTCGGGCGATACGGCGTCGGGTGCGTCGACCGGCTCAAGTGATTCGGGCGATGCGGCGTCAGATGCGTCGGCCGGCTCAGGCAATGCTGGCGATTCAGCGTCAGCTGGGTCGGCCGGCTCGGGCAATCCGGGCGATGTGCCTTCCGACGTGCCGGCTGACAGGCCATCCGATATGTCGGGCGGCACTCCGCCGGAAGGGCTTGAAATGCCCGGCGACGGCGGTCAGTTCGGCGGAGGTGAGCGCGGCGGCTTTGGCGGACGCGGCGGCATGGGCGCGGGCAGCATGGATGGCGGCAACGCCGATACAACGCAGTCCGCAGCCAACGCAGAGTCGGCCAAGGCAATAAAGAGCACGGGCGCGGTGTATGTGAGCGGCGGCACGCTCACGCTGAATGCGGCCGATGACGCGCTGCATTCAAATGGCGATGTGACCGTGACCGGCGGCGTGATAAGCATAGCGACCGGAGACGATGCGGTGCACGCCGACGCCACGCTCACGATAGGCGGCGGCACGATGGACATAACCCAGTCCTACGAGGGGTTGGAGGGCGTCACGATAGACATAAGCGCCGGCGACATATCGATAGTGTCCAGCGACGACGGCATAAACGCCGCCGGCGGCAACGATGAGTCGGGCATGACGGGCATGTGGGGCCGCGACCAGTTCGCCGCGGGCGATCAGCAGCTGAACATATCCGGCGGAAATGTCTCGATAGTCGCAGGCGGCGACGGCATAGATTCCAATGGCGACATATACATGAGCGGCGGCTGCGTATACGTGACCGGACCGGCGAACTCGGGCAATGGCGCATTGGACTATGCGGGCGTATTCGAGGTGTCGGGCGGAGAACTGATAGCGGCGGGACCGTCGGGCATGGCGCAGAGCGTATCGGATTCGTCGAGTCAGGCAGCGGTGTTCGTGAAGTATGCGAGCTCGCAGCCGGGCGGCGAGCGGTTGACGCTGGTCGACGCGCAGGGCAATGTGGTGGCGACTTACGCGCCTGAGCGGCAGTATGATTGCGTGGTGATAAGCGCGCCGGGCATACAGGTGGGCGGAACATACCTGCTGTATGCGGGCGGCGAGGTCAGCGGCAGCGTGCTGACCGGCGGCGAGCAGCTCTGCGAGTTGAGCATCAGCGGCACACTGACCAGCGTCAATTCAGATGGATCGGAATATTCCGGCAGGTCGTTCGGGTGCGGCGGCAGGTGATTGGCGGGCAATCCCAGCGTGAACGCAGGCACAGTTAACAAGCGTGTGCAATATCTAAATGCAATCAGACCAATTAGCTGCGCCAGCGTGGCTGTATAAATGCAAATGGCAGGGATGCTTGCGATAGGAGAATGGCAAAGTACAACGGTACGCGGAATCCGTGCTGCACATATGTGCAAGAGCGTGGGCAATATCTAAATGCAATCAGACCAGGCATCCGCGCCAGCGAGGCTGTATAAATGCAAATGGCAGGGATGCCTGCGCTAGGAGAATGGCAAACTACAACGGTACGCTGAATTCGTGCTGCGCAGATGTGCAAGAGCGGGCGCAATATCTAAATGCAATCAGACCAGGCATCCGCGCCAGCGAGGCTGTATAAATGCAAATAACCGGTTTGCCGTCGCCAAGCTGAAAGCGTTTACAGAGTTCGCGGCAGCTTATGCAAAAGCCGCGGCGCATGGATGGACAAAACGGCCGTAACGTCGAAATGCATGGCCCAAGGTTGCCAATATCCATGCCACAAAGCGCCCGACAGCGGCTCTGCAAGCGAGCCGATATCGCCGCCATACCGCGCTGGAGGACATAATGCCATGAACAAAACCGCGCGACTACGCAATCGGAAGCGTAGCCGCGCGGTCTGTATTTCGGGGTAATCGCGCGATTGTGCGCTGGCGCGCTCAGTTCGCGCCGGGCACGACCGTCTCAAACGGCATGTCGGCCAGTTCGACCCAGCGATCCTCAGCCGAGCTGAGCTGTATCGCCTTGACCAGGTCGAGTGCCGGATATGCCTGCGCGCCGTCCAGCCAGAAGTGCTCGCCGGACATGATGTGCGCATAGTAGTCCTTGATCTGCGCCAGATGGCCGGTGCCCCAGTAGTCCTTACCGCCGACGTTGAGCTTGGCCGGAGTGAACACGACTTCGCATTCGTCGCCGACGAGCTTGTAGAGCCGGTCGCCGCGCAGCAGCAGCGTGCCCTTTTCGAGTATGTACTCGAGCTCGATGGGCGCGTCGATGGCGTTGGAGTTGGAGCAGTGTATCAGGCCGCGCGCGCCGTTGGCGTATTCGAGCACGGCGTGCACGCTCTCCTCGACGTCTATCACGCCCTTGAGGTAATCTATGGAGGTAGTGCCCTTTACGCGCTTGGCCGGGCCCACGGTGTAGAGCATCAGATCGAGCGTGTGTATGGACTGATTTATCAGCGTGCCGCCGCCCTCGGTCTCCATGCTGCCGCGCCAGCCGCTCTGGGTGTAGTAGGGGGCCTCGCGGTGCCACAGCACGTTGGCGCGCACCATCTTCAGTCCGCCCAGCTCGCCCGACGCCAGCAGCTCGCGCAGCGCCTTGACCGAGCCGTTGTAGCGGTTCTGGAATATAACCGCCAGGCGGCCCTGAGCGCCGGCTATCAGCTCGCGAGCCTGAGCGGTGTCGCGCGCGACCGGCTTTTCGACCAGAACATACTTGCCGGCGCGTATCGCGTCAAGTGCTATAGGCGCGTGCAGGTAATGCGGCGTGAGCACGTGCACCACGTCGATATCGGCGCGGGCAATCAGCTCTTTATAATCCTCGTACACGTCCACCTGCCAGTTGCGTTCGCGGGCGCAGTAATCGCGTGCGGCCTCGGCGCGCTCGCGCTTTATGTCGCACACCGCGACCACTTTGACCTGCTCCATGCGGCACAGGCAGTTAAGGTGCACCGCGCTTATGCCGCCGCAGCCTATAACGCCCACGCTTACAGGCGTATTCATTTTTTTATCCTCCTATATCAGCGTCGCCTGGCGTTGCGCGCAGGGCGGCGCGGTTTTCCAGTCGATAATGGTTTGCGCGTCTGAGCGCGCCATGTTGCGCGCGTCGGACGCAAACCTGCCGTAACAGGCTGCTGCCGCAGCCCAAGGTAACGCTTATGGTTGAGCCGGCTCAGGCGTCTGGCGCCGCATGCCGCCAAGAAACTCGCAGCATGGCCCAGGTCAGCCTGTGCGTTGGAAGCCTGGTATCGCGAGCGACGCCGCAGTTCACGCACTACGCCGTTTCATGCCGCAATGCCGCATTTACGCACGACGTTGGTTCACGCCACAATACCGCAAATCGCGCCCACCGCTGATTCACGCGGCAATGCCGCATTTACGTACGACGCCGGTTCACCCTGTAATGCCGCATATCATAAGTACTGCCGGTTTATGCCGCAATGTTGCGTTCATGAGCGACGCCGGTTCACGCCGCAATACCGCAAATCGCGCCCACCGCTGATTCACGCGGCAATGCCGCATTTACGTACGACGCCGGTTCACGCTGCAATGCCGCATATCATAAGTACCGCCGGTTTATGCCGCAATGTCGCGTTCATGAGCGATGCCGGCTCACGCGGCAATGCTGCAAATTACGAGCAACACCGGTTCGTACTTTTATGCCGCATATCGCGGACATCGCCGGTGCACGCCGTAATATCGCAAATCACGAGCGACGCCGATTCACGCTGCAATGCCGCATATCACAAGTACCGCCGGTTCAAGCCGCAATGCCTGACATCGCGAACGCCTCCGGACTGCGCGTTGACGCTTGAACGAAATCCCGATCGGACATGGGTGCGGCACATGACTCGCCTTAAACCGGTCGCGTAAACGCGTACGCGCCTATCGCGACCGCAACCGCCAAATTGAGCGAATCTATTCGATTGCTGTGCGGTATGACGACGCTCTGGCCCAGCTGTGCGAACTCCGCCGGCAGCCCCGACGCCTCGTTGCCGAACACCAGCGCATACGGTTCGCGGCGCGTATGGCTGACCGCGTCCAGTTCGCGCGCACCGTCCAGCATGAACGGATAGAGCATGTGTCCCGGAAACTCGGCGCGATACTCGTCAAAGCTGTCGTAGTAGCGCAGGTTGTGGCGGAACAGCGCGCCCATGGATGCGCGGGGCACATGCGGTTCAAACGCATCGGTCGCCGGGCGTATCACCGCGACGTCCGTCAGCCCGAATCCCAGCAGCGTGCGCAGCGCGGTGCCCAGGTTGCCCGCGTCGGATATGTTGTGCAGCACGACGTGATTGGCATCGGCGCGCAGCCGGCATTCGTACTTGTTGAACACCAGCGCCGCATAGCAGTTCTGCTTGTGGGCTTCGCGCTCCAGCACGCGGGGAGCCTCCTCCTCGCGTATGCCCAGTTCGGCGCAGCGCGCGCGCAGTTTGGCCACGCCCGCATTGCGCGTGCCGTCGGGATGAGTTATCAGCCGCGTGACCGCTTCGGGCCGCGCGTCCAGCAGTTCCAACGACGGAAACACTCCCAGACAATACGAATAACTCAACGACTTGCGGTACGGTTCGAGCTTGGGCATCTGCCATATCTCCCTTGTAAATGAGGTAATATAGGAAACTTGCGTCCGGCTACCGGCGCCTGGCGCGCGCATGCAAATGCGGTCGAGCCGGCGCAGAACCGACTCGATGCGCAAGTTTGGGCTGAATGCGTGAGCCTTGACGTCTTGCCACAGCGCGTGGCCGCCGCCGGATGCAACGGCCTGCCGCGCGAGCGGACTTTTGCGCGCCTGCCGCGGCGCTTATTACTCCGGCTCAAAGTCTGCCGGGCGAAAAAGCGTGGGTGGCGTACTGGCTTATTCCCAGCTCTGGCCCTTGGACTCGATGAGCTCAATCAGCGCGCGCGCGGCGGCGTTGAACTTGTCCAGCGGTGTGCCGGGCACCAGCGCGCAGTTGGTCAGATGCGGCTCAATCGTCATGAAGCCCGAATAGTTCTTTGCAATCAGCTGATCGATTATCCAGGACACGTTGCCGTCGCCCTGCCCCACGGGACGATGGGCGTCGGATACGCCCTGGAAGCCCATGTCGCGGTGTTCCTTTTCGGCGCTGGAGGCGTACTTGGAGTCCTTCATGTGCATGTACACTATGTACTTGGACAGCTTGTCAAAGCCCGACTTGGTGTCCTGGTCGCACTGCACGAAGTTGGACGGGTCGAACACGAAGCCCAGTTCGGGTGCGAACCGCTCCATCAGCTTTACGCACCGGTCGACGCTGTCGCCATATATGGCCTTTTCGTTTTCGTGAACCAGCTGTATGCCGGTGCCACGCGCGGTGGCCAGCATGCGCTCCATGCGGCTGAACACCTCGTCCTGATATTCGTCCTCGTGACCCGCGGGCACGAAGAACGAGAACATGCGTATGTACTTGGTGCCCAGTATTTTGGCCACGTTTATCGTGTTTTCGAGCATTGCGATATGGGCGTCCATGTCGCCCTTTATGTCGATCTTGCCTATCGGCGAGCCTATCGACGAGACCGATATGCCAGCCGCGTCGAGCTTCTCGCGCATGGCGCGGGCCTCGTCGGCGGTGAGATTGGATATGTTTTTGCCGTCGACGTTGCGCGGCTCTATGTGGCTTATGCCGAGCGCCTTGAGCGCGGCTATCTGGTCGCTGAGCGAGCTGGACGCCTCGTCGGCGAATGCGCTGAGTATGAACTTTGCCATGGCATTTATCCCCTTTGCAATATATTTGCCTATGTTAATTATACACCTTTCCGCCGCGAAATAAAAGCCCCTGGCGATGCGTCCGATACAACTTTGTGCTAAATTTGTGATAATATGTGGACGCGCACAGACCATATGTTGATATTGCACGAATTTTGCACATGCGAATGATGAAGTAAATCATTCGCATAACATTCGCCCATAAACCCAAGCAAACTGCGATATACTGCGCATATGGTACGGATTGTTCGTAAAACTGCGATTACAGGCGGCTGTTTAATTGATATTTAACCTTAAACGCGCCTTAGCAGCTTGACAGCGCGTGCGGATTGACGTATAATTCCACAAATCTATTTTAGCAGCGCGGCCGGGCCGGTCGCGCGCAAGTAATATATAAATGAAGTTGGAAAGGATGGGTGGCAGATGCTGGGTGAAGTGATCCGCGAGGGGCTTACGTTTGACGATGTGCTGCTGGTGCCGCACAAGAGCGATGTGCTGCCGCGCAACGTTGATACGTCGGTGAGCCTTACAAAGGGGATAAAGCTGAACATACCGCTGATAAGCGCGGCGATGGATACCGTGACCGACGCGCGGCTGGCCATAGCGATAGCGCGCGAAGGCGGCTTGGGCATAATTCATAAGAACATGTCCATAGAAGAACAGGCGGGCCAGGTCGACAAGGTAAAGCGCAGCGAACACGGCGTCATAATCGACCCGTTCTTCCTGTCGCCCGAGCACAGGATATCCGATGCCCTGGCGCTGATGGAGCGCTACCGGATATCGGGCGTGCCGATAACCGAGGGTTCGCGCCTGGTGGGCATACTGACCAACCGCGACCTGCGCTTTGAAACCGACTACTCGCGCAAGATCGGCGAGGTCATGACCCGTGAGAACCTGGTCACGGCGCCGGTCGGCACCACGCTGGACGAGGCTCAGAAGATAC
Source organism: Candidatus Fimadaptatus faecigallinarum (assembly GCA_018714445.1). Lineage (GTDB taxonomy): Bacteria > Bacillota > Clostridia > Christensenellales > Aristaeellaceae > Fimadaptatus > Fimadaptatus faecigallinarum. The sequence goes on from DVNK01000031.1 coordinate 20,448, forward strand.
TGGCGCGCCACAAGATTGAAAAGCTGCCGATAGTCGACGAGAATTTCAACCTGCGCGGCCTAATCACTATCAAGGACATCGAAAAGGCCGTCAAGTACCCCAACTCGGCCAAGGACGCCAATGGCCGGCTGCTGTGCGGCGCGGGCGTGGGCGTGACGCGCGACACTATGGACCGCGTGGCGGCGCTGGTCGCGGCCAAGGTCGACATAATCGCAATAGACACCGCGCATGGCCATTCGGCCGGCGTCATAGAGACGCTGCGCCAGGTCAAGCGCGCGTATCCCGACCTGCCGGTTATCGCGGGCAACGTGGCGACCTATGAGGCCACGCGCGACCTGATAGCGGCCGGCGCGGATGTGGTAAAGGTCGGCATAGGCCCGGGCTCCATCTGCACTACGCGCGTGATATCGGGCGTGGGCGTGCCGCAGCTGACGGCGGTGGCCGACTGCGCGCGCGCGGCGGACGAGGCCGGCGTGCGCATAATCGCCGATGGCGGCATCAAGTACACCGGCGACATACCCAAGGCGATAGCGGCGGGCGCGTCCACGGTCATGATAGGCAGCCTGTTCGCCGGCACCGAGGAGAGCCCCGGCGCGATGGAGATCTACCAGGGCCGCTCGTTCAAGGTCTACCGCGGCATGGGTTCGCTGGGCGCGATGCAGCAGGCGCACGGCTCCTCCGACCGCTACTTCCAGGATGATCAGAAGAAGCTCGTGCCCGAGGGCGTCGAAGGCCGCGTGCCCTACAAGGGACCGCTGAGCGACACCGTGTTCCAGATGATAGGCGGCCTGCGCTCGTCGATGGGCTACTGCGGCGCGCACACGATAGACGACCTGCGCGCTAACGGCGAGTTCATCCGCATAACCAACAACGGCCTGACCGAAAGCCATCCTCACGACATATCGATAACCAAGGAAGCGCCCAACTATTCGGTGCGCGTCTGACATGAACAAAGTTCGCCCCGGCGCGGTGAAGTCGCTGCGCCGGGGCGGGTCTGTTTTGGCGGCGCAGGCGGTGCGCGCGGGATGTACGACGCGCTATGGCGCGCCGCACAGGCGGGTATGCGCCGCCGAAAGCGAGCGCGCGAACTGGAGGGGTTGGCTAATGCACGCCGGCCGCGTTGCCGATTTAGCCGCAAGCTAACCGATTGGTGCGCATGCGTTCAAGCGCCGTTGTCCGGTTGCACTCAGGGTGGCGGTTTAATGAATGCAAATCGCACTGCCGCAATGGCCCGCGCAGCCGGGACTGTGCACAAGCGCAAGCGTTTTCGCCCAGCCACGCGCGGCCCAAGACTGCGTAGAAGCGCAAGCGCTGCCGTCAGGCCGCACGCGGCCTAAGATTGCGCACATACGCAAGCGTTGCCGTCCAGCCGCGCGCGGCCCAAGACTGCGCACGCGCAAGCGCTGCCGCCCAGCCGCGCACAGCCCAAGACTGCGCACAAGCGCAAGCATTGCCGCCGGTCGCGCACAGCCCAAGACTGCGCACAAGCGCAAGCGCTGCCGCCTAGCCGCGCGCGGCCCAAGACTGCGCACGCGCAATCGCTGCCGCCCGGCCGCGCGCAACCCGGGAATGCGCACAAGCGCAAGCATTGCCGCCGGTCGCGCGCGGCCCAAGACTGCACACAAGCGCAAGCGCTGCCACCAAGCCGCGCGCAGCCCAAGACTGCGCGCAAGCGCTGCCGCCCGGCCGCGCGCAGTAGATAACTAATGAATACAAATCGCGCCGCCGTCATAAGCCGCACACAGCCCGCGTAAACTCAACCGCGGGGGGTGCGGCTTTGTTTTACCTGTTTTAACGAATATGTGATTCAATGCCGCGCGCAGGATGATATAATTGTAAGTATGGACATTATTTCTCCGATGGGGGGATGCGTTTGTGCGACGGATTGTGCTGACCGGCGGCGGCACCGCGGGCCACGTGACGCCCAACCTGGCGCTCATAGAGGCGCTCAAGGCCGAGGGCTGGGACATTCACTACATAGGAACTCAGGACGGCATAGAGCGCGAACTGGTCGAGCGCCTGCCCGGCGTGACATATCACAGCGTGCCTTCGGGCAAGTTGCGCCGCTACTTTGACTTAAAGAACTTCACCGATCCATTTAAAGTGCTGGCCGGCAGCGTCAAGGCCGCGCGGCTGATAGGCCAGCTCAAGCCCGACATAGTGTTTTCCAAAGGCGGATTCGTGTCGGTGCCGGTGGTTTACGGGGCATGGCTGCACCGCGTGCCGGTCATAGCGCACGAGTCCGACATGACCCCGGGCCTGTCCAACCGGCTGGCCACGCCGCTGTGCTGTGCGATATGCACGACCTTCCCCGAGGCCGCCGAGGCCGCCGGCAGCAAGGGCGTGTGCACCGGCACGCCGCTGCGCCGCGAGCTGTTTCAGGGCACGCGCGCGCAGGGCCTCAAGCTGTGCGGCTTTAGCGGCGACAAGCCCGTGCTGCTGATGACGGGCGGCTCGCTGGGCGCGCAGGCCATCAATGAAGCGCTGCGCGCCGCGCTGCCCAAGCTGTTGCCGGTGTTCGACGTGGTGCACCTGTGCGGCAAGGGCAACCTGGACGAGTCGCTGATGGATACGCCCGGCTACCGGCAGTTCGAGTACCTTAGCGAGGAGCTGCCGCATGTGTTTGCGTGCTGCGACGTGGTGGTGTCGCGCGCCGGTTCGAACACGCTGTGCGAGATAATCGCGCTGCGCAAGCCCGCGCTGCTGATACCGTACCCGCGCGCCGCCAGCCGCGGCGATCAGATACTCAACGCCGAATCGTTCAAGGCCAGAGGGCTGTGCCATGTGCTGATGCAGGAGAACATGACCCCCGACACGCTGGTCGCCGGCGTCGTGGAGGTCTACAAACAGCGCCGCGCGATTGAAGGTACTATCGCCGCCTGTCCCCAGCGCGACGGCACCGCCGCCGTCATGGAGCAGATACACAAATACGCCAGAAAGCGCTGACGGGTTTGCCGCGCGCAGGGAGGTTGCAATGGTGACTATTAGGCAGAAACTGCATGACAGCCTGTCGTTTGGCAGCACGAATCTGGTCAGTTACAACTTCTTCCACCTGCTGCTGGAGAGCACCATATTCTGGACGGCGATGTCGCTGCTGGATCCCAACACCGTCATCGCCGTGTTTCTGGACACGTTCGCGGGCAACCCGGCGTTTTCGGGACTGGCCGCGACGCTCAAGACCGCGACCTACGCCGTAGGTCAGGTGATGATGAGCATGTTCATACACCGCCTGCCCAGCCAGCGCCGGTTCATGGCGCGCATAGGCTTTGTCGGGCGGCCGATGATACTTTTAAGCGCGCTGCTGATGCTGATGGGCCTGGATGGCGCGGCGGCGGCGTGGGCATTTCTGATTTGCTATTCGCTGTTCTACTTCTTTGACGGATTCATAGCGCTCAACTGGACCGAGATGATGGCGCGCACTACGCCGGTGATGCTGCGCGGGCGCGTGCAGAGCTACAACTACGTGTTCGGCGGCATAATGGGCATACTGGGCGGCCAGCTGGTGGGCGTGATAATGGCCTCGTCGCTGGACGAGCGTATGCGCTACATAGTGATATTCGGCATAGCGGGCGTGATACTGGTGCTCAACGCGGTGGCGCTGGCGATGATACGCGACGTGCCGATAGTGGCGTCGCCGCGGCCGCGCTACCGCCTCACCGAGTACTTCCGCGAGTTCGGGCCGATGATACGCCAGAGCAAGGCGTTCCGCGAGGTCACGGTGTCGCGCACGCTGTACCTGTGCGGGCTGCTGGCGGCGCCGGTCAACATACTGTTTGGCCGCAGTGCGGGCGGGCTGACCGACGCCGACGTGGCCACGCTGCTGACGATGCAGGTCATAGGCCAGATGGTCGGCGGCTTTTTCTGGGGCAAGCTGTCCATGTACAAGGGCTACCGCGCGGTGATGCTGTGGACGCAGGGCATAAACGTGGCGCTGAACCTGGTGAGCGTAGTGAGCCTGGGGCTGGCCGCAAACGGCGTCAATCTGCTGCTGCCGATGATATTCGTGATGTTCTTCACGCAGTTTTCGACGGTGGGCTGGGCGGGCTACGCCAACTACATGATGGCGGGCGTGCCCGACGAAAAGCGCGCGCTGTACAACGCGCTGACCTGTGTGGCGACGCTGCCGGCCAACTTTGGCACGCTGCTGGTGGGACTGGTATCGGGCAGCGCGGGGTATGTGCCGGTGTACGTGTTCACGCTGGGCTGTTCGGCGGTGGGGCTGGCGCACTGCATCTGGCGGTTCGGCGGCAAGCGCGGCATAGTCGGCGACAATATCTGATGGGCCGTTTCATTAACGACACGCCCGGGTTTAGTATTTTAAACGCGGGATATCGCGCTCCGTCCGCAGGGACGGGGCGTTTTTTGCGCCAAAATCGCGAAAACATTCGTAAAAAACGCGGTCTGACGCGCAGTTTACAGCATTCTTATTCGGAAAATACGCAAAACAGCAGTATTAACAAAAATAGGTGTTGACAACGCAGCGGGTTTGTGGTTTAATATACATCGCTCTCAGGTTTAGAATTACTAAACCAAGGCGCACAGCGCCGCGGGGGCGATCGGAGGCGATTTGATGCAGATAGGCGCCAAGGTGCGCCGCCTGAGACTTCAGCGCGGATTGACCATGGAGGAGCTCGCCGACCGGTGCGAGCTGAGCAAGGGCTTCATATCGCTGCTGGAACGCGACCTGACCTCGCCGTCGATAGCCACGCTCAGCGACATACTCGAATGCCTGGGCAGCGATCTGAAGAGCTTCTTCGACGAGCGGCCCGAGGAAAAGATCTGTTTTACGGCCGACGACATGTTCGTAAAGGAGGACGCCGAGGGACTGCGCGGCTACATAAAGTGGCTGGTGCCGGGCGCGCAGAAAAACCGCATGGAGCCGATACTGGTAGAGATGCAGCCGGGCGGGGCGACATACCCCGAAAACCCGCACGAGGGCGAGGAGTTCGGCTTCGTGCTGGCGGGGTCGATAAACCTGATGCTGGGCGAGCGCAAGATACGCGTGCGGCGGGAGGAGAGCTTCTGCTTTAAACCCGATCAGCCGCATTACATGGAAAACGCGGGCAAGAGCGTGGCGCGGGTGCTGTGGGTCAGCACGCCGCCGAGCTTCTAGCGCCGCGGACAATATCGTCCGGGAGGATAAGGCGATGGTAGAGGATACCCACCTGATAGAGCTCAAGGGCATAACCAAGGAGTTCGGCGACACAAAGGCGCTGGACAATGTCAACCTCTATATACGCAAGCGCGAATTCATAACGCTGCTGGGGCCGTCGGGCTGCGGCAAGACGACGATGCTGCGCATAATCGGCGGCTTTGAGTACCCCGACGAGGGTCAGGTGCTGTTCGAGGGCCAGGACATAGCCGACGTGCCGCCCTACAAGCGCCGCGTAAACACTGTGTTCCAGAAGTACGCGCTGTTCCCGCACCTGAACGTGTTCGAGAACATAGCGTTCGGGCTCAGGCTCAAGAAAATGCCCAAAGCCGAGATAGCCGAGCGCGTAAAGCGCATGCTCAAGCTGGTCAACCTCGAGGGCTTTGAGAAGCGCTCGGTCGACGCGATGTCGGGCGGCCAGCAGCAGCGCATAGCGATAGCGCGCGCGCTGGTCAACGAGCCCGAGGTGCTGCTGCTGGACGAGCCGCTGGGCGCGCTCGACCTGAAGCTGCGCAAGGAGATGCAGATAGAACTCAAGGAGATGCAGCAGAAGCTCGGCATAACCTTCGTATACGTGACCCACGACCAGGAGGAGGCCCTCACGATGAGCGACACGATCGCCGTCATGCAGGGCGGCCGCATACAGCAGATAGGCGATCCCAAGCGCATCTACGACGAGCCCAAGAATGCGTTCGTCGCGGCGTTCATAGGCGAGAGCAACATACTCAAGGGCACGATGATAGAGGACGACCTGGTCGAGATGTGCGGCCGGCAGTTCGAGTGCGTCGACGAGGGCTTTGGCCAGAATACGCCGGTGGACGTCGTGGTGCGGCCCGAGGACGTGATGGTCGTGGGCGAGGACGTGGGCATGCTGGTCGGCGAGGTCACGCAGGTCACGTTCAAGGGCGTGCACTACGAGATGAAGGTCAACGCCGGCGGGTTCGACTGGCGCATACACTCGACCACGATGCAGCCCGCGGGCAGCCGCGTGGGACTGACGATAGTGCCGTACAATATACACATTATGGCAAGGAGCGATGTCAAGTGAAGCGGTCGTGGTTTGCCACGCCTTACGCGGTGTGGAGCATACTGTTTACCGTGGTGCCGCTATTGCTGGTGTGCAAGTACGCGTTTACCGATTCGGCGGGCGCGTTTGCGCTGGCCAACTTTGAACGCTTCTTCCGGCCCACGATACTGGGCGTGCTCAAGCAGTCGCTGTGGATGGCGCTGCTGTGCACGGTGATATGCCTGATAGTGGCGTATCCGGCGGCGCTGTTTTTGACCAGCAGGGACTTTTCAAAGCATCAGGCGCTGGTGGTGCTGGTGATACTGCCGATGTGGATGAACTTTTTGCTGCGCACGTACGCGTGGCTGACGCTGCTGGAGGACACCGGCCTTATAAACCAGCTGCTTGAATCGATGGGGCTGCCGCGGCTGTCGCTGCTTTATAACGACGGCGCGGTGCTGATGGGCATGGTGTACAACTTCCTGCCGTTCATGGTGCTGCCGATATACACGGTGCTGACCAAGATGGACAAGCGCATAATCGAGGCCGCCGAGGATCTGGGTGCGAACTGGTTCCACGTGCTGACGCGGGTGATATTCCCGCTGAGCCTGCCGGGCGTGCTCAGCGGCATAACGATGGTGTTCATGCCGTCGGTGTCGACGTTTGTAATACCCAAGCTGCTGGGCGGCGGCTCGAACATGCTGTTCGGCGACCTGATCGAGCAGCAGTTCATAACGACGGGCAACTGGAACTTCGGCAGCGCGCTGTCGCTGCTGATGATGGTGCTGATACTGATAAGCATGGGCCTGCTCAACCGCGTCGACCCCAAGCGCGAGGGGGGTGCGATCTGGTGAAGAAGTTCTTCAAGGGTCTGTACCTGTTTGCGGTATTGCTGTTCCTGTACGCGCCGATAGTGGTCATGATAGTGTACTCGTTCAACGCCAGCAAGTCGCGCGCAATCTGGGGCGGGTTGACGCTGGACTGGTACGTGGAGCTGTTCCACAGCGAGACGATAATGAACGCGGTATGGGTCACGCTCAGGATAGGCGTGCTGTCGGCGGTGCTGGCCACGGTGCTGGGCACGCTGGCCGCGATAGGCATGCACGCGATGAAGACCCGGCCCCGCGCGGTGCTGACCAACCTGTCGTACCTGCCGATGACCATGCCCGACATAGTGACCGGCGTGTCGCTGATGCTGATGTTCATAGAGACCAAGGTGCCGCTCGGGTTTTTCACGATGCTGCTGGCGCACATATCGTTCAACGTGCCGCACGTGATATTCTCGGTGCTGCCCAAGCTCCAGCAGATGGACCAGAACATGTACGAGGCCGCGCTCGACCTGGGCGCCACGCCCACGCAGGCGCTCTGGAAGATAATCTTGCCCGAGGTGCGCCCCGGCATGATGACCGGACTGCTGCTCTCGTTCACGCTGTCGATAGACGACTTCGTGATATCGTACTTCACCACGTCGACCGAGGTCAACCTGTCGACGCTGGTGTACTCGATGGCGCGCATGGGCATAAACCCGTCGCTGAATGCGCTCAGCGCGGTGATGTTCATAGTGGTGCTGGTGCTGATGCTGATAATCAACCGCCGCACCAACATAATAACCGGCGAACAGGCCCATCAGTCGGGCATCTGACACGATTCCCAATTTCGCGCGGCGGCGCTGCGCGAGGTTACATATGAAAGGAGAAACATCACAATGAAAAAGTTCTGGGCAATACTGGTTGCCTGCGCGCTCATGCTGCCGTGCGCGGCTGCGTTCGCTGACGGCGACGCCGGCGAGG
>DVNK01000032.1 GCA_018714445.1 Candidatus Fimadaptatus faecigallinarum
ACAGTGTTTCCTGACAGCAGCTGTGCAAAATATCAAGAGGCTGGTGGCCTCTTTCTATCGCACTTTTCAAGCCTTTCTATCATTTTACCCCTGCGTTTGTGCCTGAACGCAGGGGTTTGTCAGTGGTCTGAAAGCGCGCATGGAGCAATTGCCCCATGCGCGCTTTTTGAGTCGCAGTTGGCCGCGCCATGTCATGCCGGCGTGCCCTGCGATGTACTACGCGCGTCGACCCCGATGGCCAGCGGTTAGGGCGCGGCGTTTGCGCCAGTCCGCTTCAGCCGGCCGTATATCACCGACTCGCCGCACTCATGAGCTTTAGCGCCACATCGCCGGATATCAGCTGCGCGGCTCGCGCCGTGGCCGGATCGTACGTCTCGCCCAGCCGCTCGTTATTGGATATCGCGCGCACGGACAGGAACCGCACGCCAAATCGCGCGCATACCTGTGCCGCCGCATAGGTCTCCATTTCTTCGCACGCGGTGCCGAATGTTCGATTGAGGTATTCTATCATGTCGCGCTCGCAGTTCCACACGTCGCCCGAACCCACCGTGCCCGGTATGGCGCGCGGTGCGCCCGGCACATTGAACCCGCGCTCCGCGACCGCTTGCAGCGCCAGCTCCAGCATGCGCTCGTCGCTCGCCAGCTCAACCGCGCCGCCCGCACTGCCGCTGGGCGACAGCGGCTGCCAGCTCAGCGGATGCACGCCCTGTGCCGCCGGCGCGCTCTTGTACGCGCCCAGCCGCACTATGCGCCGGCCTATCACCAGATCGCCTGAGTGAAGCGCAATATCATGCGCGCCCGCGGTGCCCTGCGATATCAGCGCGCGCGGGTTGAGCTGCGCGCAGGCCAGCGCCGTAGCCGCCGCCGCATTTGCCACGCCGACGCCGGTGTTTACAAGCGCCACTCCGTCCTCCGCCGCCGAGCATATCCTGGCATTCCAGCCACCGCCCAACGCCACCTCGCGCACAGGCCCCAGACGCGCTTCAAGCGCATCCAGCTCCGTATTCACCGCACCTTCTATTACTATCATGCGTCCGTACCTCCAATGCGCGCCACGCAGCACGCCGCAACGCCTTTGAGCTTACCCGTTGCATTATACGGCCCCAACATGCGCCTGTCAAGCGCGCGCCGGCAGGTATAATCGCGCGGCGCTGAACTTCTCCCAGTCAACCGCAGCTGACTGCGGCAGACGTCTTACGATGCGCACTGCACGGGCGCGCCTTATCGTATATCCGTGCATGCGTCCCATTGCGTATTGTACGCGCGGCGCAGAGGCTTGCGCGTGACGCATGGCATACATTGGGCATGCGCGAGTGTATGACTTGCTCTCACATGCTGTTAGATACGCCGATGCGTTGCCTTGCGGCAAGCCGGCCCGATATTGAATTGCATATCACACGCGCCAAACGCACACAGCGATTCAACTCACGCATATGCGTTAACGCAAATATGCGCTTGCGCGGCATTGCAGAATTTTAATGAGCTCGTACCCATATATAAATTTAGAGCGCGATGCCCTTAACGCACCACGCTCCACGCCATCATATTACATTTTTCTGCTAAACCGGCTCAGCGCGCCAGCGTGCCCAGGTACTTGGCCGGCACGCGGTTGAGCGCCGCCAGCATCGCCATGCCCACGGTGTACACCACCGCGACCTCGCCCAGCGCAACCTGGCCCATCGTAAGCGCAACCGGCAACTGCGCCGTAAGCGCCAGCACCGCGCCCACTATAACTCCATTGCAGGCAACCGGCCATATCGCCGCGACAATGCGGTTGCGACGGGTCGCATACGTCATGAACGCCGCAATCAGCGTGGCCAGCGAACCGAACACCACGTCCCACACCGTGGCCGAACCTATCAGGTTGGCCAGCAGGCATCCCACAAACAGCCCCGGTATCGCCTCGGGCATCAGCACCGGCAACAGCGTCAACGCCTCGGAAACGCGGAACTGCACCGCTCCGAACGATATCGGATACAGCGCCAGCGTCAGCGCGGCATACAGCGCGGCGATCACCGCCGCACGCACAATGAACAGCACTCGGCCATGTTGATCCAGGTTCTTCCAGAATTTCACAGGTACTCCTCCTTACTGCTCCACAAAAAAAGCGCACCGGCGGGGAGCCTGTGCGTTTATCTGCGGGCCCCTGGTTTTGTTTTACGACAGGATGGGATCTCGAACTGTCGTGTGCAATTTTGCATAGCGCATTATACCACCCGCAACCGCTCACTGTAAGCGCGCAAGTGTTATTTTTTGCGCACCGGGCATTTGTGTTACGTGCATTAAACGCCCACTGCTGCATAGTCGGGCACATGGCGCGACGCTCGCTTGTGCCGCCGCTTGTGGCAAAGCGCCGACCGCTCACTCCTCGTCCAGCTGCGACTCAAGCCAGCGCTTCAGCTCCAATCCGGCCGCATATGCCTCGGCGCGGTTTGCGCCCTGTGCAGTGGCATGCTTTACCGCCTGCTTTATCGTCATGCCATCCAGCACCGCGTCTATCAGCATATGGCGCGGCGTGACAGCGGCGGCAGTCTGCGGCTCCGGCCCGGGCTCAGGCAGTTCCAGCGCGATGCAGTACTCGCCCTTTTCGACATTGGGATTGGCGCGCAATCGCTCCAGCACGTCGCTCACGGCGCCGCGCTCGATCTTCTCAAAGCGCTTTGTCAGGTCGCAGCAAACGCACGCACGCGCGCCCGGTATCTCATCCGCTACGCACTCCATCAGATCCACAACCCGATGCGGCGATTCGTATATCACCGCGACGCGCGGCCCGTGCGCAATACCGCGAAGCTTGCGGCGCAACTCGCCCTTCTCGCGCGGCAGGAACCCGTAAAACGCAAACTCGCGCGCATTGAATCCCGCCGCCGACAGCGCGACTATGCCTGCGCTAGGCCCGGCAACCGGCACTACCTCGACGCCCGCGTCCCACGCCGCCGCGACCAGCTCCATGCCCGGGTCGGATATGCCGGGCGTGCCCGCGTCGCAGGTCAGCGCCACGTCTATGTCCTCGCTCAGCATCTTCTCGATTATGCGCGGAGCCTTGGCCTCCTCGTTGTGCTGGTGATTGGACACCATTGGACGGCTTATACCCATAACGCTGAGCAGTTTTTGCGTCACACGCGTGTCCTCCGCGGCGATTAGCGCCGCGCCCTCCAGCGCCTGGCGCATACGCGGCGTCAGGTCGCTCAGATTGCCTATCGGCGTTGCCACCACGTACAGTTTTGGCATTTGAGGTACACTCCCCTTCTGGTATTGGCGTTGCGTCGTCATGCTTTGACAATTGCCTGAGTTTTGCCGTGCCGCGCTTATTGGGCCGGCAGGTTTGGAGCCGCTTTGCTTAGCTGCGTACATCCAGCGCCTAGCGCACACGCGGCGTCAGGTCGCTCAGATTGCCTATTGGCATTGCGTCGTCATGCGTTGACAATTGCCTGAGTTTTGCCGTGCCGCGCTTATCGAGCTGGCAGGTTTGGAGCGACGCTTTGCTTAGCTGCGTACATCCAGCGCCTGGCGCACACGCGGGCGTCAGGTCGCCCAGATTGCCTATCGGCATTGCGTCGTCATGCGTTGACAATTGCCTGAGTTTTGCCGTGCCGTGCGCTTATCGGAACGGCAGGTTTGGAGCCCGCTTTGCTTATCTGCGTACATATTGAGCGCATGTCGCGGGGCACATGGCTTTTTCCGCACCGCGCGATAACTTCGGCGGCATTCGTTGAGCTCCGTTACGCCGCACGCTCATGCCGCCGTCATGCGCTATCCCCACGCCGCCGCAATGCATAGAACAGCTCCGTACCTATCACGGCGCGCTCGGATATCTCATACACATCCGGCAGGCCGCTCTCGAATCTCTCGCTGTAATTGCGCTCCATGCCCACGCCGCGCCCGCCCAGCGTGCGCGTAGGGAAGCTCACCAGCACCCGCGGCGAACGCGCAGCCATGAGCAGGCGCATGCTCTCGCCCGCGCGTTGCGCGTCCATAACCGGCAACAGTTTCAGCATCAGCGTCAAACCGCATTCCGGCAGCGCCTCACAGCCCACCAGATCAGCGCCCCGCGCGCTCACCCGCCAGTTTTCAATGCGCGCCCACGCGTTTATCACATCCACGCACGTCAGCTGTATGTCCAGCCCCAGCACGTCATAGCCCGCATTGCCCAACAACAGCGGATTCAATCCACATGCCGCGTCGCAGATCAGTTCGCCCTTGAGCGCATGGCGCGCTATCAGCGCCAGATACTCGTCCACGTTTGCCAGCCGCTCCCGCGTAGAGGCGTGTTGCGCCAGCGCGCCCATCACGTCGCGCCGCTCCATCAGCGCCCACAGCGCATGCTGCTGCGCCTGGTTCATGAATGCGTCTGCAACCTGATGCAGCCGGTTGCGCGCGCGCTTTTCGCAGTCGCCGCCCGTCCGCGCGAACTCCTCGCCCACTATGCGCCTGACTGCGTCAGGCGCTATTGCGCGGTACTTGGGACTTTTCAGTATTGATTCGACTATCTGCTCCGCGCTGAGCGGTCGCTTTGCACTCATCTTAAAAACTCCATAAGCCGCGCATAGAAGCGCAGGTTGTGCGTCGTGGCCAGCTCATACGCCTGCGAATCGCCTATCTTGAACAGATGATGCAGATATGCGCGCGGATACCGCCGGCACAGCTCGCAGTCGCAGCTCTCGTCAACCGGGCGCTCGTCGCGGCAGTGTTTGTCGTCGAGTATGTATACGAAGTTGTAGAAATTCGCCTCATGTACTCCGGCCGCGCAGTCCATGCCCGGCTTGAACGCATACAGCCGCTGATGGCGCGCCTCGCGCGTGGGTATCACGCAGTCAAACAGCGAATACCCCATATCCACAAGCTTGACTATCTCCTCGGGCCGGCCCAGACCCATTGCGTACTTTACCTTGCCATCGGGCATGGCGTCGGCGGCGGCGCGCAGTATGTCATAGCGCATATTGCCCTCGCCGTCCAGCGGCCACCCGCCAAACCCGTATCCATCAAAGCCTATCTGCTCAAGCTCCCGCCCACAGCGCGCGCGCAGCTCTGGATCGGCGCCGCCCTGCACTATGCCAAACAGCAACGGCCGGCGCTCGGCGCGCCTTGTCAGGCGCTCGAATTCGGCGCGGCAGCGCTCGCCCCAGCGCACAGTTGCGTCGACCGATTCACACTGCACCTGAGCCGGGTCGTCCGGATGCGTACACACGTCCAGCGCCATAAGTATGTCCGAGCCGAACTGCAACTGCGCATGTATGCATTTTTCGGGCGTGAATATCAGCTTTTCATTGCCGCGCTCCGGCCTGAACACTATCTCATTGCGGCGGATCTCGCCGTAATCCGGATTCTCGCGTATCAGCGAAAACAGCTGAAACCCGCCCGAATCGGTCAATATCGCACGCGGCCAGCCGGTAAACCTGTGCAGTCCACCCAGCGACTTTATCAGCCGCGCACCCGGCCGGTTGTACAGGTGGTACGTGTTCATGACGACGCCAGGCGTGCCGGTCGACTCCAGCGCCGCCATGCCCGTGGCCCGCACCGTGCCATACGTAGCGTCCGGAAAAAACGCCGGCAGGCTTATCTCGCCATGCGGCGTCGTAAGTGTCTTTACCATACTGGCCCTCCATATGCCTCGTCGATGCAGTACGCCGCCGGAACCGCCGCTCTGACGATTGCCATCCGGGACGCGTTAACATCTGCCCGGCCCACGCGCTCGCGCGCTGGTGCGCCGCAGAGTTTAGGTGTGAGTGCTCCACTTGCAAGGCGTAAACCGTCAAGTATCAACGCATTTACTCCACATGTGCAATGCACATATCACATATTCGCACTATGTTCTCCACTTCAGCTGCAACCGGCAGACGCATCCCGCCCGTGGTTATGCAGCGCGCATAGCGTTTTTCAGGCATCCGCACGCCGCGGTGCTCCACCTAGCCGCTTAACGCGCTCAGTCCTCGCCGCGCTCGAACACCCTTAGCGTCGCGCTGCGCGAGCGGGGATTGCGCTCAAGTTCAGCCGGGCCTGCGGTGATGGGTTTGCCGGTCAATTGCCGCCCAAGCGACTTGCGCCCGCATACGCACACCGGAAACGACGGCGGACAGATACAAGGGTTTTGCAGCTTGCGGAACGTCTGCTTGACTATGCGATCCTCCAGCGAGTGAAACGCTATCACGCACAGCCGTCCGCCGGGCTCCAAAAGTCGCGCCGCGCTCTCCAGCGCCGCCCGCAGCGGCCCCAGCTCATCATTGACCTCTATGCGCAGCGCCTGAAACGTGCGCCGCGCCGGATGCGAACCATCGCGCCGCCGCACCTTTGCCGGTATCGCCGCGTCAATCACGTCGACCAGCTGCGCCGTCGTCTCTATCGGCGCCTTTGTGCGGCGATCGCAGATAACCCGCGCTATCTGTGCGGCCCAGTTCTCCTCGCCCCAATCGCGCAATACCCGCGTCAGCTCCTCGCGCGAGTAACCGTTAACCACGTCGCGCGCCGTCAGCGATTGCGAACGATCCATGCGCATGTCCAACGGCGCGTCGGCATGATACGAAAATCCCCGCGCGCCCTCGTCCAGCTGGTAGCTCGACACGCCCAGATCCAACAGCATGCCGCTTATGCGCTGTACGCCCACGCCCGCAAGCAGTTCGGCCGCATCGTGGAAGTTGCCGCGCAACGCCATAAAGCGCGCATCGCCGCCCAGCCGCGCGCTGGCTGCGGCAATCGCGTCAGCGTCTCGGTCTATGCCTATCAGCCGCCCCTTGTCGCCCAGCCGCGCCAGTATGCCTGCCGAGTGCCCGCCGCCGCCCAGCGTACCATCCACATATACGCCTTCCGGGCGTATCGCCAGCTGCTCCATGCACTCGTCAAACAGCACCGGCTCGTGCGAAAACTCCATGTCCTCACCTCCGCGGCCCGACCGCGCAGTCACGCGGTTTCGGCCCATTCGCCGCGCATTTGCCAACCGTAAGCGCGGCGCTCACAATGCGCAATCAGTCAGCGCATCAGTCCAATCGTAACGCAAACTATAAGCGCCGCCACACCCGCCATGCCAGCGCTCATTCGCGCGCCAACCGGCCGGCATGAGCATCCAAGTCGCACTGACGCGCATGCAATCCACTGCACGCACAGCGCGGCCGCACCAGTTTGCTGGCCTCAGTACCGCATAAATGCGGCCACGGCGACGCGCATGCTATCGTGGCCGTGTTACTCGCTTGCCCGGCACGGTTGCCGTCTTGCGCGCCCTGCGCGGTTGCCGCCTTGCGTGCCCCGCACAGTTGCCGCCTTGCGCGCCCTGCGCGGTTGCCGTCTTGCGCGCCCGACAGTCCGGCAAGCCCCGCGATCCAGCGCGGCCACATCAGCAGAGCCGCCCGTCGTCCACCGCCAGCAGCGCCCGCACCGCGCCTATCAGATACAGCGACCCCGATACGAGTACCACGCCATCCGGCCCGGCCAGCTCCCGCGCCGTGGCCAGCGCGCGCTCCAGGTCGGGCTCTATCCGGCAGCTTACCGCATTGCCCTCCAGCAGCACGGCCAGCCGCCGCGGCTCCAACGCCCGGGGCGCGTCCACGCGCGTCACTACCGCACTGCTGGTTATGCCAGCCAACTGGCGCACAACGTCCTCCACCGGCTTGTCGCCCAGCATCGCGCACAGCAGCACAACCCTTAACCCGGTCAGGTGACGCCGCGCATAGTCCAGCAACGCGCGCGCGCCCGGACCATTGTGCGCGCCGTCCAGCAGCACGCGCGGACTGCCCGCCACCCATTCCAGCCGCCCCGGCCAGCGCGCTGCGCTCACGCCCGACAGCATCTGTGCTCCGGTTATCGTCACCATGCCCCGCCGCCGCGCCTGCTCCAGCGCGACCAGCGCACATGCCGCATTCTGGGCCTGATGCGCGCCCGGCAGGTTGACCTCTATCCGCGGCCACTCCATGTCGCCCAGAGTCAGCGAGAACTGTCCGCCGCGCTCGCCGTCGAATATCATCTGCATCGCGCTGGTCGTCAGGTCGTATAGCGGCGCATGCTGCTGCTCACAGCGCTGTGCTATCACCTGCCGCACGCACTCGACCTGCGGGCTGAGGACCACCGGTACGCCGGGCTTGATTATGCCCGCCTTGGCCGCGGCAATCTGCTCAAGCGTGCCACCCAGCGACTTCATGTGGTCATAGCCTATCGACGCGATAATCGACACCATGGGCACGATGACGTTGGTCGAGTCAAACTCGCCGCCCATGCCGACCTCTATCACGGCGTAGTCGACATGTTCCTGCGCGAAATACTCAAACGCCACCGCCGTGGTTATCTCAAAGAACGTCGGCCGCACGCCCTCCTGTCTGAGCGTCTCGACCTGTTCGGCTACGCGCGTAGTCACCTCGGCCAGGCGCGCGTCGCCTATCGGCTGCCCGCACAGCCGCATGCGATCGTTAAACCGCTCAAGGTGCGGCGACGTATACAGCCCCGTGCGGTAGCCCGCCGCCTGCAGCGCGCTGTCAAGGTATGCGCATATCGAGCCCTTGCCATTGGTGCCCGCAACGTGGAACGCTTTAAGCTCCGCCTGCGGATTGCCCAGCCTTTCAAGCAGCAGACGCATATTGGTCAGGCCGCGCTTATCGCCGTTGCCCGACGCGCCTTCTATAAACTCTATCGCCTGTCTGTAATCCATAATCACTCCACCCCGCACATGGGCCGGGCGGACATCCGCCCGGCCCGCGCACGCCCGGCCATGCGCCTCTCAGCCCATGCGCCGTACCGTCTGTGCCTTACAGCTTCTTCATTTCCTCGATGCGCGCCATAACGCTCTTGAGCATCTCGGTATTGGTCTTTAGCTTTGTGCGCTCCTGCTCGATCAGCGCTGCCGGGGCCTTGTTCACAAAGCCCGGATTGTTCAACTTGCCCTCGCCGCGCTTGAGCTCGCTTTCAAGGTGCGCGCGCTCCTTGTCCAGGCGCTTGAGCTCGGCCTCCACGTCCACCAGCTCGCCCAGCGGTATGAACACCTCGCCGCACGCGCACACCACGCTGGCCGCCTTGTCTACGGTCTCGGCGTCGCCTATGAAGCTCACGTCGCTGGCGCCGGCCAGGCGCTTGAAGTACAGCGCGCCCTCCTCCAGCGTATCACGCCAGCCCGCCTTGGCGCGTATTATCATGCGCGCCCGACGCGACGGCGCTACATTCATAGTTGCGCGCAGGTTGCGCACCGCGTTTATCACGTCCATTATGCCCTGCATCTGTTCGCTCTCGGCGGCGAACTCGTATTCGGGCTTATACTCGGGCCACTCGGTCAGCATGATCGTGCCCTCGGTGCCCGGCAGGTAGCGATACACCGCGTCGGTCAGGAACGGCATGAACGGATGCAGCAGCTTGAGCAGCCCTATCAGCACGTGCCGCAGCACCGCGCGCGCCGTGTCGCGCGACTCGGCGTCCTCGCCAAGCAGCCGCGGCTTGGCCAGCTCGATATACCAGTCGCAGAACTCGCTCCACGCAAAGTCGTATATCTTCTGCGCGGCGTTGCCGGTGTCGTACTCGTCCAGGTTGGCGGTTATCTGGCGCACGGCCTCGTTGAACCGGCTCAGTATCCACTTGTCGGGCAGCATCAGCTTGCGGCCCTCCAGCGGTATCGCCTGGCCGTCCAGGTTCATCACCACAAAGCGCGAGGCGTTCCATACCTTGTTGGCGAAGTTGCGGCACGCGTCGAACTTCTTTTCGCTGACGCGCATGTCGTTGCCGGGGCTCACGCCCAGCGCCAGCGAGAACCTGAGCGCGTCCGCGCCGTAGCGCTCCACTATGTCCAGCGGATCTATGCCGTTGCCCAGCGACTTGGACATCTTGCGGCCCTGCTCATCGCGCACCAGACCATGCATGACCACCGTCGCAAACGGCGTCTTGCCCATGTGCTCAATGCCCGAGAATATCATCCTCGCCACCCAGAAGAATATTATATCGTAGCCCGAAACCAGCATGCTGGTCGGGTAGAAGTACTTCAGGTCCTCGGTCTCGTCGGGCCAGCCCAGCGTCGAGAACGGCCACAGCGCGCTCGAGAACCAGGTGTCCAGCACATCCTCATCCTGATGCAGATGCTCGGAGCCGCACTTGGGGCACTTGTCGGGCGCAGTGCGCGCCACCGTCATCTCGCCGCAGTCGGCGCAGTACCACACCGGTATCCTGTGGCCCCACCACAGCTGGCGGCTTATGCACCAGTCGCGGATGTTCTCCATCCAGTTGAAGTACGTGCGCGTGAAGCGCTCGGGCACGAATTTGGTCTCGCCGTTGCGCACGGCCTCTATCGCCGGCTCGGCCAGCGGCTTCATCTTAACGAACCACTGCTTGGACGAGAGCGGCTCCACCGTGGTATGGCAGCGGTAGCACGTGCCCACGTTGTGCTTGTACGGCTCTATCTTTACCATCAGGCCCAGCTGCTGGAGCTTCTCGCACACGGCTTTGCGGCACTCCTCGCGCGTCATGCCCTGGAATTCGCCGGCATTTTCGTTCATTATGCCGTCGTCGGATATCACGCGTATCAGCCTGAGGTTGTGGCGCTGCGCCACCTCGAAGTCGTTGGGGTCGTGCGCCGGGGTCATCTTGACCGCGCCGGTGCCGAACTCCTTTTCCACGTACTCGTCGGCCACCACCGGTATCTCGCGGTTCATCAGCGGCAGCATGACCGTCTTGCCCACCAGCGCGGTGTAGCGCTCGTCGTCGGGGTTCACGGCCACGCCGGTATCGCCCAGCATCGTCTCGGGCCGGGTCGTGGCCACTATCACGCCCTCGCCGCCGTCGGTCGCCGGGTAGCGGATGTACCACAGATGCGAATCCTGCTCCTCGTACTCGACCTCGGCGTCGGACAGCGCCGTCTTGCACACCGGGCACCAGTTGATTATGCGCTCGCCGCGGTATATCAGGCCCTTCTCATACAGCCGCACGAACACTTCGTTCACGGCGCGGTTGCAGCCCTCGTCCATCGTGAAGCGCTCGCGGCTCCAGTCGCACGACGCGCCCAGCTTGCGCTGCTGCAGCGTTATGCGGCCCGCGTACTTGCGCTTCCAGTCCCAGGCGCGCTTTAAGAACTCCTCGCGGCCTATCTGCTGCTTGGTCAGGCCTTCGGCCTTGAGCTGATCCACTATCTTGACCTCGGTGGCTATCGAGGCGTGATCGGTGCCGGGCAGCCACAGCGTGGGATCGCCCTTCATGCGGTGATAGCGCGTGGGCACGTCCTGCAGCATCGCGTCCAGCGCGTGGCCCATGTGTAGCTGACCGGTTATGTTTGGCGGCGGCATTACTATCGTAAACGGCTTCTTGCCCTTAACGCGATGGGCGATGAAGTAGCCGTTTTCCTCCCATTCGCGGTAGAGTTTATCCTCCACCTCCTGGGGATTCCAGGTCTTGGCCATTTCAGTTGTCTGGGGTTTGAATATCTCAGCCATTATACCTACTCCTCACTTATCGATATCCGCCCGCTGTGCTCACAGCACGCCGAACACTATCAGCGCGCCCAGCACCGCAAGCAGCAGTCCTATCGTCTTTATCACAATGTCCACATCGCCCGAGCCCTCGCCCCGGCTGAATATGCGCGACAGCGGCCGCGAAAAAAACGCCAGCACCGCGCCCGCCGCCAGCGTGACTATGCCCTTTAAGTCGACATGCGCCACGCGCTCGGGCAGTCCGCCCAGGTCGAAATCCTTTATGCCTATCGCCTTAAAGTCTATGCCGCCCAGCCAGCGTTCGAACTCGCTCACCATATGCGGCACCTCGCCGGTCAGTATCCAGTAGCCGCCCAACGCCGCCACGCCGCCCACCAGCGCCAGATAGCTTATCCCGCGCAGCAGATGCGAGTGCTTGCCGAATATCGCCAGCACCAGCCGCAGCGCCACACTCACCACCAGCGCCATAACGCACCAGCTCAACACCACCGGCGCATATTCGCGCACCCAATGGCTCAGCGCCTCCATGTCGGGCGGCCTTACCTCGACCACTGACATGTACATCACCTCCTCAACGCGCGCAATAAACGAGCGCCCCATCCATAAGGACGAAGCGCTCCGTGTTACCACCTTAATTCGCGGGCCAAGCCCGCCTCACCCCGCGCGCCACGCACGCGGCGACGCTGTAACGGGCGCACCCGGACGCGATTTACGCGCGGTCAGCCGCGCACCCCCGATGGGGCGTTTCCCTCGCGCCGCCTCGCGGGCGACGTTCAGCCCCGGGTCCAGAGCGAATCACAGCATACATCGCCCTCTCTGATGGACCCCGCGCGGCCTACTCCTCCCGGTCACAGGCTGGATATTTGCCTATATTATACCCGAGCGGCGCGCGCTTTGCAACCAGATAAGGTTAAGTTTTGACGCGAGCAGTTCAAATACACATAACATTGCGCATAAGCATGCACCAGCGCGTAGTTCCTTTATAAAACTTATTGTTGCACCATGCAGCATTTGTCTTTTTGCTTTTTATTCAGTCTAACAGATTGATTTTATGCTTTATTTGTGTATAATTTAAACAGGCATTTATATGACTTCCAATTTAAGGAGGGGCTGCCATTGATAGCTGATTATCCGCATGGCCGCTTTGAGTTCATGTGTGATTACGGCCCTGTCGACAATAGCTACACTTAATAGGGAGGTATAGTTATGAAGGTACTGGTAGAGGTTTCTGCGCGCCATGTTCATCTCACAGCAGCTGATTTTGAGACGCTGTTTGGCAAGGGAGCCAAACTGACCTTTAAAAAGGCGCTTTCACAGCCCGGCGAGTTCCTGTCGCATGAGCGAGTTGACGTTGTCGGCCCAAAGCGCACTCTGGCCAACGTCGCCATACTGGGGCCGTTCAGGGCCCGATCTCAGGTCGAGCTTGCGATAACGGATTGCATGAACATCGGCCAGAAAGCGCCGATTCGCGAATCAGGCGATGTTGACGGCAGCGCGCCGGTCAAACTCATTGGGCCCGCTGGCGAATTGACGCTCAACGAGGGACTAATCGTTGCCAAGCGCCATATCCATATGACTCCCGAAGATGCCGCGAGAGCCGGCGTTGAGAATAAGCAGCTGGTCACAGTTTCTATTAAGACCGAAGGACGCTCCTTGTGTTTTGGAGATATTGTCGCCCGGGTAAGCACAAAGTCCGCGCTTGCATTGCATTTGGATACGGATGAGGCCAACGCCGCAGGTATTGACAGGCTCGATCTCTATGCAGACATCATCTGATGTCGCCCATATTGATATCTTAAAGCTGGTTCATATTAAATGGATGACATTGGGCCGAACATGCAATTGATAGTGAACCGCGCTTCCAAAGGCGGCCGGAATGGCAACAGTGTCGGACGTCAGCGCAAAAGCGAATTTCCTTTACAAATCACCTTCGAATTCCACCGTGACCTTCTGTAAACCACGTAATAAGGAGGCGACTTCATGGCCGAGACCGATGCACTATCCATGGTAAACCAGCTTGCAAGCATATCCGGCGTGATTAACGCCATAGGTATCGTGATCGGCGCAATTGCGCTCACAGCGCTCGTCGCAACGCCGATACTTCTCTACAAGATATATCGCAAATTGAAATAACAACGGAGCCGTCCGCATAGCGCGGGCGGCTCAATCTGTGCGCGCACGAGGCGCGCACCTCTCAACTTACTTCTTGTCATCGGGCTGCGTGCGGTCGTTGCGGCCCTGAACCAGGTACGCGCGCGCATAGCTCGCCATCGCCACCAGCGACAGCGCCACCGCCACATAAATCAACGCCGTGCCTATCTGCCGCAGCGGCAGATACAGGTCGCCCAGGCACACCAGCACAATCGATACAAAGAAAGCCGCCGTGGCCGCCTTGCCCAGCTTGTTGGCCATCACGACCACCTTGCGCCCGCTCAGCAGCAGCGCCGCGCCCGCGACCATCGCCAGCTCCTTGAGCACCACCACGACCAGCACCCATATCGGTATATACTGCTTCAGCGACAGCATCAGCAGCATCGCCACCACCATCAGCTTGTCGGCCAGCGGGTCCATCAGCTTGCCAAAGTCGGTTATCTGGTTGTACTTGCGCGCTATGTAGCCGTCCAACACGTCGGTCAGGCTGGCCGCCGCATACACTATCAGCGCCGGCGCCGCGCCAAAGTTCTGGAATACGTATACCATCAGCGGTATCATTATCATTCTGAGTATCGTCAGGGCATTGGGTACGTTCATCTGGGCACTCTCCTTAGCCGCTCCCGGCGTCGTTTAACGTATAACTACTCATAAGCATAGTATCGCGCGCGTGTTTTGTCAAGTGCAAATATAGTTAGCCCGCCGGCAGTCCGTTTTTCACAATGTGCCCGCCAGCGGCAGTGTGCCGCCATATTGATAAGACGCCCGCTCATATTGTAATCATGTCATTAACCTCTGCGCAATATGCGCAAGGCCGCGGTCATCCGCGCGGCTCTGACGCGCAACGCCGCCTCGCCCGAGCCGTCGCCGCAAAAGCGGAACCGTCCCCGCTCTCAGGGACGGTCCCGCCTGCATGTCGTCACATCAGATCTTGTCGTCGCCGGCCCAGTCGCGGCCACCCGACAGCTGCGGATAGTAGCTCATCGGATGGAACACCGGCTCCTCGTCGAACTCCATCGCCAGCACGGTGACACCGGTCGGGTCGGGCGGCGTCAGCGGCAGGTCCTTTAGGATTATACGCTGGCCACGATGCTCGAACTTGACCTCGCTGCCGTCCTTGAGCAGGTATATGCGCCGGGGCGCAGTCGCGTAACCGCCTATGCCCATCGTGCCCTCACCGGGCCATATCCAGTTCCACAGATAGATGGTCTTGCCGTCCGCCGAGCGCGACGAACCGCTAACGCCGTTGCCCATATTGCGTCCGGTTATCGGCTTGAGGCTGCCATAGGCGCACGCGCCATTGCGCTCGAGCCACCGGCCGACCTCGGTGAGCGGCTCCACGGCGTCGGCGGGCACGCTGCCATCGGGCTTGGGGCCGATGTTCAACAGCAGGTTGCCGCCGCCGAACGCGCACTTGTTTATCATCTTGAGTATGCGCTGAGCTGTGTATGCGTGCGGCAGTGCCTGCTTCTCGTCGACATAGCCCCAGGATATGTCGTTGAACGTCATGCACGCCTCCCAATCGCGGTCCAGCGCGGTTATGTGGCCCTCGGGCGTGCCGAAGTCCTCGTCGAGCTTGCTGCGGTTGTTTATGATTATGTCAGGTTGCAGTTCGCGCAGGCGCTGGTTGCGCTCGAGCGAGTCCCAGCCCTCCCAGCTCTCCATGGGCCGGCTCACGTCGTACCAGAGTATGTCTATCTTGCCGTACTGTGTCAGCAGCTCGGTGTTGAGCGCCTCGATGTAGTCGGTAAAGCGCTTGCGGGCCGCGCTGTCGAACGCACATTTCCAGCCGTCCGGATGATGCCAGTCCATAAGCGACGTATAGAAGCCTATCTTCAGGTCGAACTCGCGGCACGCGTCCACGAATTCGCGCACTATGTCGCGATGCGGCCCGTAGTTGACCGAGTTGAACGGATTGGCCTTGGAGTCCCACAGCGAGAAGCCCTCGTGATGGCGCGTCGTCATGACCATGTACTTCATGCCCGCAGCCTTGGCCAGCTTTGCCCACTCGCGCGGCGCGCCGGGCTTGGGATTGAAGCGGTCGGCCAGAAGCGCGTACTCGTCGACCGGTATGTTCTCCTGCACCTGCACCCACTCGTTGCGCCCCAGCAGCGAGTACAGTCCAAAGTGAACGAACATGCCAAACCGCGCCTTACGCCACCAGTCCATGCGCGCGTCGCGCGTCTGCGCCATGCGCTCCTCGTATTCGGATCTGCTCAGTATCGCCATAGTTATACCTCCTTCTAATAGTTGTTTGATATATGCGCCCGGATCGGCGATCCGGGTCATTCGCAGTTATATCGCCCGGGCAGCATTCATATCGGCGCCATGCGTAACTCCAGCGCACATCGCGCCGCAATGCCCGTGGGCAACACGTTTTGACCGCGGCTTGCATTTGCGTAATATGAACCGACGCTATCCTGCAATCATACCCGCCGCTGCCGTGCATCAGCCCTGACGCCTTTATTGGCTGCGCATGCCCATTGATGCTGTCGTGCGGTTTACAGGTGTCTGCGTGTGCTGCTGCTTCTATGTTTTCAGCGTTATCAGCGCATTTGTTGGCATCACGCGCACATGTCAACGCTTGCGCATTGCCGTTGGCGCGCTGATGCGCTTGCCGTCATCGTCTTGCGCACAGATGCGCCAAATTCCACAAATTGCCGCCGTCCCTATGCGGGTATGGTCGCCGCCATCACATACATATACCGTCGCGCTCCGCATTGCGCCGGACGCGCCGTTACCTGGCCAGATCCCATTCTACGCTCATGCGCTCGCCCGCACTCATGCGCAGTTCGCGCGCTTCCGCGCCCAGCGTCAACCGCACGCGCGCAGCGCGCAGCGCGCACAACTCGGCCTCAGCATGGCCGTCGCGCCAGCATATCGTGACCTCCACGCCGCAGCGCGCAGCCACCGGCCCCACGCTGCCTGCGTGCCAGCGCTCCGGCAGCGCCGGCAACAGCTCCAGCCGCTCCGCGTCCGAGTAGACCAGCATCTCCAGCACCGCCGCCGTCCAGCCCATGTTGGCGTCAATCTGGAACGGCGCCCAGCCCATCTCCAGCCCTATGCCCATGCCGCGCCAGTCGTTGTGCACGGTGAACAGATTGCCCATCAGCATCGCGCGCGCCGTCAGATCAAGGCATCTGAGCGCAGACTCGCCGTCGCGGGCGCGCGCCTGAGCGCAGGCCATCAGCATCAATCCCCAGCTGGTCTGACTGTCCAGGCCGTCGCGCAGCCGGCGCACCTCGGCTATGCGGAACTTCTCCGCGCCCTCGCGCGCACACTCCAGCCCGGGAAACAGCGGATACACATGGCTCTGATGGCGATGATGCTCGTTGTCGGGGAAGTCGGGGTGATTCCACTCACGCACGCCGCCCTCGCTGTTGAGCTGGTACGCCGGAGCGCCCTCGATCATGCGGCGCCACCTTTGGGCCTCAGCCTCGCCGGACTGCGCCCCCAGCGCCAGCAGCTCGGTGAACACTTCCTTTATTATTGCGATGTCCATCGTGGCATCAATCGCGCTCTGGGTGCCGTCGGGCAGCACGTCGCCCCTGTCGCGATAGGCGCGCGTGCGGTTTTCAGGCGACACTGACGGTATCACATGCCAGCCATCGTCCTGCCATATCACAAAGTCCTCATAGAACAGCGCCACCTCGCGCAAAAACGGTATCAGCCGCTCATCGCGGAACCGCTCGTCGCGCGTAAACAGCCAGTAGTCGTAATACAACTGCGCTATCCAGCCCGCGCCGCCGGTCCAGTTGACTATGTGCGGCGCCAGACAGGTCGTGCGCCCGTCGCCCGGCGCGCTGACCGCCGACAGCACTATGCCACGGCAGCCGAATATCCGGCGCGCGTTCTCACGCATGCCCGGCAGCATGGCGTCATAGTAGTCGAACACCGGCAGCATCAGCTCGGGCGCGCGCGCCGGCAACGCCTGCCAGTAGATCATCTCAAGGTTTATATTGGCCATGTTGAACGCCCAGCCTGCCCGATATTCGCCGCTCCACAGTCCCATAAGCGGACACGGCAGCGAACCCGGCGCGGTCGCCGCCGTGATCAGGTACCGCCCGTACTCCCACATGCGCTCGATCAGCGCGTTGGGGCATTGGCCGTCCCAGGCGCGCTCCAACAGCCGCTCGTTGAGCGCATCCGGTTCAAACTCGGAATCGTCCAGCCGCAACTGGCACCGGTTAAGCCGCGCCCGCCATGCCGGCAGATGCCGCTCGAGCAGCGCCGCATAGTCCATCGGCAATCCCGCAAGCCGGCGTTTCAGCTCGTCCCAGCGCTCGTCGCGCCCACCATCCGGGAATACCGCGCACAGCACCAACACCCGGCCCGGCCCATGCATTACCCGCGCAACCGCGCCAAAGTCCTCGCCGTCCACGCGCGCGGCGTACAGTATGTACTCGCCCTCGCTCACGACCTGCTCGTCCTCGGGCAGGCATATGCCGCGCGAGTTCACCTCATCGGGCAAGTGCACGCTCAGCCCGACCGATACATTCGCCAGTTCCGCGTCGCTTGCCAGTTCAAGCGCCAGCACGTCGTCGGCGCTCGACACGAATGCGCGCCGCCGGTAATGATGTCCGGCGTCATCGTACTCCACGAATGCCTGTGCGCTGTCCATCTCCAGCGCGCGCCGGTAATGCATGAAGCCCTCTACGACCGGCGTCTCCAGCCTCAGGTCAGCTATCGGAAACGGATAGCCGGTCTGTCCCGCATAGCCGCGCTCGGTGAGCGCCCGCGCCAGCAGCCCATCCGCGCCCGGCACGTCGCCCGCCAGTATCCGCCGCCGCATCTCGGGCAGCAGCTCGGATACGTCCGGCAGTTCGCTTTGATAAGTCTCGCGCCAGCAGCGCGCATGGTTGAGCAGTATCTTCTCATGCACTGCGCCGCCGTATACCAACGCGCCAGTAAAGCCGTTGCCCAGCGGCAGACCCTCGCGCCACTGACCACTCCACCAGGCGGCAGGCTGGCGCATCACAAGCGTATGTCTCATATTGTCCTCCCACGCACGTCGTTTGACAACTGGTCGCCATACTCAGGATTACGACGCAGATTGCATTTTTCCTTTAGTCATGCGTCAACTCAGCGAATCCCCGCAATCTTTTCGCAAATTACATAAAACCTCAATTATTGCCAATGCTGATAGAAATTTGCGGCTGCCTGCAATCGGCCAAACCATACGCGTCACTGATTCGCCCTGCATGTCAGCCTATCAGCTCTGCAAGGCAACCGCACCGCCACGCTCGCCCGCGTTATCTACCGGCGGCGCATAGGGTGCCTGCGGGCGTCATATCTGAAGATATACTTGCTTTGCATTTGTGCCACGCCAGATGATACACTGCGATAGGCGGCATGGCTGCCGCACATGTCCTATCGCTAAACGCACCTGCTTTAGATTTGCGCCACGTAAGATGATATACTGTGACCGGCGGCATGACTGCCGCACATGTCCTATCGCTAAGTGCACTTGATTTAGATTTGCGCCACGCAGGGTGATATACTGCGACCGGCGGTATGGCTGCCGCACATGTCCTATCGCCAAACGCATCCGCTTTGGATTTGCCTGACGTCCTTTGATTACTGAATCTCGCGACTGCGGCATGACTGAAACAAGCGCACCCAATGCACCGGCGCTTGTTGCAATTCTTCACAGCGCCGCTGACATACACGTTCTCACGCCACGCATATACGCAAAAGCCGCCGCCTGCGATTGTGCAAGCGACGGCGTATCTACTTATTAATTTGCTCCAAACCTGTGGCCAAATGCCGGCTCAGTCCTCGCCGGGCGTCCACTCGCCCAGCTCGATCAGCACCAGCTGATGTATCCCCACCCGGGGCAGAGCCACACTGCTCTCGCGGCTGTACTCGCGCACCTCCAGCGATTCGCCATCCGGCGTGCGCGCCGACAGCACGCGTCCCAGCCACCCGCTGACCGTGAGCACGCCGGCCGGTATCTCAGGCGCATCGCCGTTGGTCTTTTCGGCCAGGTTGCTTAGCAGGTGCACTATCAGCGTATCGCCGCGCCGGTATGCCGCAAAAGACACGCTCTCGGGCGTGCCGGTCGTCAGGTGCAGCGCCGGTGCGGGCAACAGCTCGTCCACAATGCCCGCAAACAGCTGCCGGTTCAGATTCAGTCCGGCGTTGACGCCCTCGAACAGCTCGAACGCCGCGTACATCACCCGACCCGCGCCCACCTGATTGTCGACCAGCGCCGGGTACTCTTCGGCGTACTCGCTTGGCGGCGGGCACCACCAGTTGACCCAGGTGTGCTCGGTAAGCCCCACGCAAGGCGGCACTATGCGCCCACAGCCATGCCCGGTCGTGAGCCTGACCGCCTGCTGCACCCGCCCCAGCGGCGGCAGCGTGTCCGGCAGCAGCTTAAAGCAGCTCGATTCATCGCGCAGCAGGTACGCGCCGTAGTCCGCATCGGCAAACTTCGCCAGCTTCATCACAAAGCGGCAGCCCAGCAGTTCAGCCAATGCCGAGTCCTGCCGCCGTGTGCCATCGGCCTCGTACATGCCGCATTCGCCGTCGGCCAGCACGCAGCCGCCCGCGGACACATACTCCTCCAACACGCGCTTGAGTTCATCGGATACATGGAACGCGCCGGCCAGTATTATCAGCTTGAACCCCGCAGCCGTCTCGCGCGTCAGCTCCTGCTCGGGCACCACGCGCCAGGCACACTTGGCCCAGTCGCACAGCTTCATCGCGCCCAGTATCGCCGACCGGTGCGCGTCGGCACGCTTGCAGCGGCCTATTGCGTTTACTATGACTTCATTGCCCGAGCGCGCGCGCGATGCCGCGTCGCTTTGCAATATCGCCACATCGGCCACGGGTTCGCGTTCGCCCAGGTACTGTTCAAACTCCTTTACGTCTGCAAACGCGCGCCCCACGCGCCGCGCCTCCTCGTGTTCGAGCGTGCCGTCGACATGTTGCGAGCCGCTGTACAGGAACGCCCGGCAGCCGCCCGCGACGATCTGCGCCGCCGCCAGCCGGTATACCGCCTCGGGCCGATAGTTGTACACGTCCGATACGTCGCCCGGTCCCAACTGCGGATACTGGCCCCTCGCCGTGTCGCGCGAATAAATCGCCGACAGCCAGTTGCCCGCCCACGGCTCGGTGAACTGGTAATCCAGCATGTCGCGTATCCGCTTGGGATACAGCGCCGCAAAGTTGATCGTGACCTTTATTTCCGGGTCGATCGCCTTAACGGTGGATATAATTTCGGCCAGCATGTCGCGCGCGCAGTCTTCCAGGAACTCGTTGACATCCCGGCCATGTCCGCCAAAGTCGAATGCCGCAAACTCATCCTGGGGCTGCTCATCGCTTTCGGGCAATGGGTAGCCATACTTTCGCAGGAACTTCTTGCGGCACGCGTCGCAGTAACACAGCGTCTTGCCAAATATATCAAGGAACAGGCTGTCGGGATGGTACCGGCTGACCACTTCGCTCAGCTGCGCCAGCACGTATTTGCGGTAACCGGTCTCGTAGCACGCCATGCCCCAGCGCGCCATGCGCCCGCGCAGGCTCACCGGCTGACCCCAACGGTCGCGTATAGCCCACTCGGGATGCAGCCTGGGCGCGAGCGTATCGTATTCCAGGCAGTAATACGCATTGAACTCTATGCCATTGCGGCGCAGTATGTCGCTGACCATGGCTATGTAGTCGGTATGCAGGCCCGGATGGCGCGTGCCCACGTCGGTGTTATAGTAGCTGTAACCCCAGTGATCTTTGGTGTACACCATGAGGCTGGATATGTTGGCCGTGCGGTAGAACCGCTCATACTCGGCCGGATCGAGGTGCGTAAAGTCGACCACAGGCGGTGCGGGCGAGTGATGATCTATCAAATAGCCGCGATATGCGCTCTTGTACTTGTCGGACATGCTCTGACCCCCTTGACGTTGGCTTAATATGCATATTATAATATCACGTAAGCATGCACATGACAAGCCGTCGTTTGAACTATGTATGGCTTTGAGGAACACGCGTTATATCGCATACGTCCAAGTTAATATTAATGGAAATACCAGGGGGAAATATGACGAGAGGAGATCTTATTATGAAGAGGTTACTTTCGCTGCTGCTGACCGCAGCGCTGCTGGCGCTGGCGCTGCCCGTGCTGGCTGACGGCGACGCGACCGACGCGCAGGGGAGCGCTGAAGTCGTGGGCGATGCGAACAGCACGTCGACCGACACCGACAGTCCTGCGACCGACGCCTCTACCGACGCTGACAGTGCCGTCACTGATTCGGATGCTTCGAACGCAGGCGCAGCCATCACGCCCACGCCGCTGTCCGAGGCCAACGCCGACGACGCGACGCTGGTAAATGCCGCGCGCGACGCCGTGGACCGGCTGTACACGCTGTTCTCTGACCCAAACTACGTGAATCTCTATACCTCCGGCAGCAACATATCCACGATGATTGCCGAGGCCATGGATCAGGACTACTCCGCGCCCGATTCGATAGTAGTCCTGAGCATGCCGCTGGACACGCTTGACGCCGTGATATCCATGATATTCAGCGCGGGCGACGCGCCGTACGACGCCCAGGACGCGCAGATGCGTCGCATTATGCGCCTGAAGATGTACAACATGCTGCCCTCGTTGCTCAACTCCAGAGCGGGCGCGGAGTGGCTGGCGGCGACGTCGGTCATGACGCTGGGCGATATACAGGTGCTGGACGGCGTATCGCCGCGCGTGGCGTACGTGATATTTGACTACGGCGCGGAGCGTCCGGCGGCAATAGTCGCAGCGCACATCGATGAGGAAGGACTGACCTCGCTGGCCACCACGCTGTGCAAGCTGCCCGATGAACTGCGCACGCCTCTGCTGATCGGTCAGATCGGGCAACTTCTGACCGGCATGACGTCTAACGCAACACAGGCGCTCGATGATGTCGAAGGCATAATGACGTGCAGCATCTATGCGCTCGACGAACAATGAATATACGATTCGCGCGACGGGCACACATGGCGAAATGCCTGTGCGGCCCACGCGCCTTTTTTGTAATGGCACATGATTGCGACACTCTATCGGAAAGGATGCTGAGCATGAAAAGAACGCTTCTGCTATTGCTGGCCATAGCGCTGATGGCGTTTACCTTGCCCGCGCTTGCCGGCGGCAACACGACCGGCTCGGACACCGCGGCCACTGAGTCGGCCAATGCGGATACGGCGTCAGGCGCCGGCATGTCTTTAAGAGACATGGTCGGTTCGATAATCGATTCCGGACAGACCGCCGGTCAGGACACAGACGGTCAGACCGCGCAGGAGCACTCCGGCGGTGCGGCGTCGACCGACACAGGTGTATCGTCCGGCAGCATCTTCGACTCAATAATCGACTCCGGTCAGACCGCGCAGGAGCACTCCGGCGGGGCGGCGTCGACCGACGCAGGTGTATCATCCGGCAGCATCTTCGGCTATATAATCGACTCCGGCAATGCCGCCAAGCTGATACCGCTGAGCCAGGCCACGCCCGACGATGCACGGTTAATTGAAATCGCGCGCAGCGTCTCGGACACCATGTTCAAAATATGCGCGCATGAGAGTTACATCGATATTTACACGTCCGACGATGATTTGAAAGCCATGATGGCCGACATGATACCCGCTGACGGCTGCGAGCCTGCATCCATAGCGGTATTGCGCATGTCCCCCGATAAGGCCGATTCGTTTATCAACATGCTGTTCACCATGACCGGCACGCAGTACAACGCCGACGAAGCCGGACTGCACCGGCTTATCATCATGAGTATACGCAATATGCTGCCCAATTCGATCATCATGCAGGCCGGCGCGGACTGGCAAGAGATATCCGCGATAGCGAATTGCACCGACGTGCAGCAGCTGGACGGCATGGAGCCGGGCCTGGCATACGTGATATTCGACTATGGCGAGGACCTCCCGGCAGCGGTGGTCTCAGCCTGCATTGACGAGGATGGCCTGGCTACGCTGGACGCGTCGCCGTGCATGCTGACTGCGTCGATGCGTGAGGCGCTGCTGAGCGGACAGCAGCCCAGCACGTTCGATCAAGTCGGCGTTTTAATGGCGCTGATGTCCCAAACCGTCTACACTCCCGACTGACAGTAAACGGAGGCATACGCATGGACATAGACCGCGCACACTGCTGTTGTTTCACCGGCCACCGGCCCGAAAAGCTGTTCCTGCCCGAGGCCGAACTCAAGGCGATGCTGGGCCACCAGATCGACGCAGCCATCGCCGACGGCTACGACACGTTCATAAGCGGCATGGCGCGCGGCATAGACGTGTACGCCGCCGAAGAAGTGATGGCGCGCCTGGACAGGGACATAAAGCTGGTTTGCGTCTGTCCGTATCAGGACAGCTACATGAAGTTCGGAGCGCCCTGGCGCGAGCGCTGCGTCGCAATAGCAGCGCATGCCGCCATGCAGATAAGCGTATGCGACCATTACATAAGCTCCTGCTTTTCAAAGCGCAACGCCTGGATGGTCAACAACAGTTCACGGCTGATAGCCGTATTCGACGGCACGCGCGGCGGCACGTACGGCACGATAGCGCGCGCCGCCAAATGCGGGCTGGACGTGAGGATACTTATGCTGGATACGCGTCCGCGTGCGACATCGGACACCATATGACCTGACCTAAACAGCCCGGCACGGCTCCCATGTAATGAGCTGCGCCGGGCTGTTTCTACCCAAAGCGCGAATCTGCGCCGCATCCGAAGGCATATTGGCTGTTATATAGTATCTATACGCAAATCACAGGTCGAGGCTTGCATGCGCCGCATGGCGCTCGCAGGTTTGCTAACTGCGCATTGCACTTATTTAAAAAGAAGCACGGCCTCGCACGGTTTTGCGGCCGAGTTCTTTATCCATGCCAACAGTCCGGCGCGGCTCCCGTGTAAGGAACCGCGCCGGACAATAATAATGCAATTTATTTTTATGCCATATAAACCATCAGCGCCCCAGCATCGCCGCGCCGATTATGCCCGCGTCGTTGCCCAGCACCGCCAGCTCTATGCGCGCATACGGCACTTCCTTGCAGAACACATTCTTGGCGACCTCCTCGCGCACCGCGTCGCGCAGGAACGGCCCCGCCGCCGATACGCCGCCGCCCAGCGCTATGACCTCCGGGTCGAGCACGTTTATTATCGACACTATGCCCACCGCCAGGTAGTGCACATACTTGTGGAACACCTCCAGCGCGACCTCGTCGCCGGCTTTGGCCGCGTCCATCACGTGGCGCGCGGTGAGCTTGTCGGGATCGCCGCCACAGGCCACGGCTATCGCACTGTCGGGATGCTCGGCCATGGTCTCGCGGCCCATGCGTATCAGCGCCGTAGCGCTGGTGTAGCGCTCCCAGCAGCCGCGATTGCCGCAGGTGCACTCTATGCCGTCAGCCGCGATAATCATGTGACCCAGCTCGCTGCCTATGCCATGCGTGCCGGAGTATACCTGACCGTTTATCACAATGCCGCCGCCCACACCGGTGCCCAGCGTTATGAACACGCTGTTGGCCACGCCGCGCGACACGCCCGCCACGCTCTCCGCCAGTCCGGCCACCGTCGCGTCGTTGCCTATGTACACCGGCAGGTTGATCGACTTGTTCATCAGCTCGCGCAGCGGCACCTTGTGCCAGTACAGATTTGTGCAGAACTCTACTATGCCGTTGCTGGGATGGCATATGCCCGGCACGCCCACGCCTATCGCCTTTATATCCGATATAGCATGACCGGTCTCCTCCAGCAGGCGCCAGCAGAGCTTGGCCATGTCGGCTATGACCGCCTCGGCGCCGCGCTCCACTCCGGTGGGACTGGAACACTTGTGCAGTATCCTGCCCTCGTCGTCGACCAGACCCACGGCTATGTTAGTTCCTCCCAGATCCACGCCAATATACAACATGCGCCCTTCCTCCTTCTCATGCACGTATATGACCCATTTTCCGGTTTACTCGTCGTCGAACTCGTCGTCGCCGCCGCGCGCCATGCGGTTCATCAGCCGGTTGTCCAGCTCGCGCGCCGCGTTGTAGCCCTGCTGCTTGAGTCGGTAGTTGCGCGCCGCGACTTCCAGCACTATCGCCACATTGCGCCCCGGGCGTATCGGCAACTCCAGCAGCGGCACCTTGACGTCCAGCAGTTCTGTGAACTCCTCGGTCAGGCCCAGCCGGTCGTACTCCTTGTCCTTTTTCCACAGCTCCAGATTGACCACCATGTCTATCGACTTGGAGTGTATGACCGAGCCTATGCCATACATAGCAGATATATCTATTATACCTATGCCGCGTATTTCCATGAAGTGGCGCACGACCTCGGGCGACTCGCCTATCAGGCGCCGGTCGGACACGCGCTTTATATCGACCACATCGTCGGCGACCAACCGATGACCGCGCTTTACCAGCTCCAGTGCGGCCTCGCTCTTGCCCACGCCGCTCTCGCCGGTTATCATTATGCCCACGCCGTACACGTCCACCAGCACGCCATGGCGCGTTATGCGCGGCGCCAAGCGATTATTCAGGTAATTGGTCAGATTGAGCACCAGCCGGCTGGTCGGCAGCGACGACGAGAATATCCACACATCGCGCTCGCGCGCCAGCTTGAGCAGCTCCTGCGGACAGCGTATGCTGCGGCAGATTATCACGCACGGCGGGTCATACGACATGAACCGCTTGAGCCGCTCGTACCGCAGCAGCGGTTCGAGCTGTTCCAGGTATGTCATTTCGACCTTGCCCAACACCTGCGGCCGCTCGTGCGGGAAGTAATCCCAGAACCCCGCCAGCTGCAGTCCGGGGCGATTGATGTCGCTGAATTCGATATTCAACCGCTTGTTTGAGCCGGCGTGTATCAGTTCCAGCTCGAGCGTCTTTTGTATGTCGGCGGCCACGATCACGCGATATCACCCCCGGCGGACGAAGTCATGCGCTCTATCAGCTGGGCAATGCCCTCGTCCTGATTGGACGGACACACTATATCGGCCTGATCGCGCACATCCTGGCGCGCGTTGGCCACGACCACGCCCAGGCCCGCCAGCCGTATCATGCCCAGATCGTTGAGCCCATCGCCGCACGCCATGACCTCGTGAGGCTTTACCCCCACCATGCCGCACAGCCGCTCAAGCGCCGCGCCCTTGTTGGCGTCGGGATGGGTCAGCTCTATGTACATGGGCTTGGATATCGCCACTTCCAGCCGCCCGGCAAAGTGCGCCTTTATCTCGGGCAGCAGTTCGCGCGTGCGCTCGGGCGTATTTATAACGACTATCTTGGGCGACAGCTCGTCCACGCACTCGCTCAGCGGCCGACCGGTCTCCACGCCCTGCACGCCCGACACCCGCGCATAGTACCGGCTGAACTCGCACTCCCGCTCAAAGAAATATCCCTTTTCGTCATACGACTGCGCGTACAGCCCCATGCGCTCAAACAACTCCAGCGCCTCGCGCGCCAGATCACGCGGTATGAAGGTGCGGTCCAGCGGCTCGCCGGTCACCGTATCCACTATCATCGCGCCATTGAGCGTCACCGCCGGCGCGCTCACGCCCAGCTGCTGCACATACCGGCGCATAGCCGAATACATGCGCCCCGATGCCAGCGCTATCGTCACGCCGCGCGCAGCCAGCGTCTGCAATGCCCGTTCGGTGCGCGCGCCTATCGTCTGGTCGTCGCGCAGCAGTGAGTCGTCCAGATCCGATATAAACAGCTTTATAGCCACAAACAACCTCCAAATTGCTTCGCCTCGGCGTATTTTCAGCACAATTATAATACATTCGGCCCGTTTTTTAAAGTACCGCGGTGAAAAAAATACCGTCCGCGCGCTGGCAGGGGGCGATGCGCTCCTCGGCGCGGACGGAATCTTTACATTTATAGGCTCCAGTCACCAGCCCTGCGCCTTGATGCGGCGCGGACGGGGTACTCAGGCGTCGGTCAGATCGCCCAGCCACGACTCGATGTGCCGCCCCACGACCAGCCGGCCAGCCTGCACAAAGCCCTCGGGCCGGTCGGCCAGCTCGGATATCAGCGCGGCACGCAGTTCGGCAATGCGCGCTTCGTACTCCGGGTCGGCGATGGCGTTGTGGGTCTCGTCGGGATCGCGCTCCAGGTCGAAGTACTGCTCCTGACCCAGCGGCGAATCGGCCTGCGAGAACCATACGTACTTGTCGCGTGGCGTGACTATGAAGTGATTGCTGAGCGCGCCGTACGTGTGCTCACCATGTATGTAGTCGCGCGATATCGGCCGGCCGGCGCGCAGTTCGTCTGCAAGCGATACGCCCTCGACCGAGTCGGGCACAACGCCGCCGCCCAACTCGACCAGCGTCGGCAGCACGTCGCGCAGCTCAACCACGCTATGGCTGACCGCGCCGCGCCTGAGCCCCGGGCCGCTGACTATGAACGGTATACCGATGGAGCCACGGTAGGGCAGCGATTTGCGTATAAAGCAGTGGTCGCTGAGCATCTCGCCGTGATCGCTGATGAACATTATTATCGTGTCGTTCAGCGAGCCGTCGTCGGTGAGCGTCTGTATCAGCCGGCCTATCTGGTAGTCGATATGGGTTATGCACGCGTAGTAGCCCACGCGCTGCCAGTTGATCTGCTCCTGGTCGAGCGGGCCGTAGATATTGTTGAATTCACGGCCATGCGCGGCCAGCGCGGCGGCATCATCCCAGTCGCCTTTGAGCGGCGGAGCGAGCTTTTTGTCGCGGTACATGTCGAAGTAGACCTGGGGCGCATCATATGGCGCATGCGGGCGCACATACGACGTCATCAGGAAGAACGGCTTGTCACGGTCGCGCCGGCGCAGGAAGTCTATTGAACGGTCGGTCGCCCAGTTGGTCGGATGCAGCCGCTCCTCATAGCACCACGGCCGCGCCACCCATGAATTGCACTCAAGGCCCGTGTCTATTACATCGGCCTGCGCGCCCAGTTCGCATTTCAAGAAGTGCATGTAGTCGTCGGCGAAGTACTGATTCTCGCACAGCGGCACGTTGTGTCCGCGATATGAGTGCAGATAGCCGTCGTGCAGTTCCACGCTCATGAACCCCTGCAGCGAGCGCAGCGGATGCACGTGCATCTTGCCCACGACCTGCGTCTGATAGCCCAGCCGCGTCAGCTCGCCGCCCAACGTGACCGGGTAGTCCCAGCGCACGCGGTCCTTGTAGCCCACGCGCCCATGCGAGCGCGGGCTGAGCCCGGTCATCAGCGAGGCGCGCGCCGCAATGCAGCTCGGGCACGCGGTCACGGCATTGTCAAACAGCGTGCCGCGTGCGGCAAGCGTGTCCAGATATGGCGTCTTTACGTCGGGATGGCGCAGTCCCAGGCAGTCGCCGCGCATTTCGTCGGTCATTATCAGCAGTATGTTGGGTCTATTCAAGCTCGTCACCTCCGCGCAAGTATTCGATAGTTCAATTATACCATACCGGCCGGAGATGCGCGAGAGGGTGCCGCCATTAACATGGCGGAAATGGCGCGCAATCCGCGCCAGCTCAGATGATATAATCTCCCCATCAACAACAGTGCGCCACTTGCGCGCTACAAGGAGGGATCGCAGCCAGACCATGAATGCTCAATCCGCCGCCGGCAGCCGGAAACGCCTCGCAATCAGCTCTGATCCCCATGGTATGATGAGTCCACAATCAAGTCGTTCCCCTTTGGCAAACAACTTTAAGGAGGATAAACAATGAAGAAGAATCTGCTCAAGACGTTGGTATGCATGATACTGTGCGCCTGCATGATGAGTGCCGGCATGGCGCTCGCCGCTTCGGTCGAAGGCGACCTGATACGCTTCCTGCCGACCTACATAAAAATAGACGATGGCGACGTTACGGTCGAGGGCTATTTCGTCAATCTCAACGAGGACCACGCCGTCAAAAACTTCACCGACTTCGAGATGGTCGTATACATAGAAGACACCCAGATACTCGAGGGCGACTTTGGCGACATAAACGAGTTCACGATAGAGCCGCTGGGGCTGAAGTACCAGAGCTTCACGTTTGGCGGCTATGACTCGCTCGACGACGACGAGGTGATGTGCGACGACACCGTACATGTGCTGTTCGGCTGCGACTTCACCAGCATAAAGCGGTGAGAGACTGAATTACCAGACCCACCCTAACGGCAAGCCGGGCCATAAAACTTGAGCGCGCGGAAATGATGCTCCGCGCGCTCGCTGCGTTTATGCCATCACATGTGGATCGTGGTGCCGATGTTTTCGCCATTGACTACGCGCACCAGATTGTGCGGGTCTTTCAGAGAGAATATGCGCACCTGCGGTATCTTGCGCTCATGGCACAGCGTGAATGCGGTTATGTCCATCACGTGCAGCTGGCGCTGTATGACCTCGCCATACGATATGTCGATTATCGGCTTGGCGTCGGGGTTGACGTTGGGATCGGAGTCGAACAGCGTATCGACGGTCGTGCACTTGAGTATCGCGTCGGCATCGACCTCAGCCGCGCGCAGCGCCGCCGCCGAGTCGGTCGTAAAGTGCGGATTGCCGGTGCCCGCCGCGAATATTACGACGCGCCCCTTCTCCAGATGGCGCACCGCGCGCCCGCGTATGAACGGCTCGGCGATCTGACGCATCTCTATCGCAGTCTGCACTCGGGTGGGCATGCCGCGGCGCTCCAGCGCATCGCGCAGGCACAGCGCATTTATCACCGTGGCCAGCATGCCCATGTGATCGGCGGTCACGTCGTCCATGTCGGCGCCGAAACGGCCGCGCCAGATGTTGCCGCCGCCCACCACTATGCCGACCTGCACGCCTTCGTTTGCGACCTCGATAATCGCATTGGCGACGCCTTCGATGGCGTCCTTGTCGAACGCGCCATCGCGCGCGGCCTTATCGCCGGCAAGCGCCTCGCCGCTGAGTTTGATTATTATACGCTTGTAAATGGCACCCATAAGCAGCCTCCTTAATCTATATCCGCGCGCCCCGCGCCGCACCCAAAAATAACCCGA
The DNA here is from genome assembly GCA_018714445.1 of Candidatus Fimadaptatus faecigallinarum. Taxonomy (GTDB): domain Bacteria; phylum Bacillota; class Clostridia; order Christensenellales; family Aristaeellaceae; genus Fimadaptatus; species Fimadaptatus faecigallinarum. Next base: position 30,450 of record DVNK01000032.1, read on the forward strand.
AGGAAGCGGTGCTCCTCCGGGCTGAATATACGCGATTACTTGCCTATCTGCTCGGCAACCTCGGCGGCCAGGTCGTTGACCTTCTTCTCGAGGCCGTCGCCCATCTTGTAGCGGGTGAACGCCACGATCTTGGTGCCGGGAGCCTTGGCGTTGATCATCTTTTCGACGCTCATGTCGGGATCCTTTACGAAGGGCTGCTCCATCAGGCAAACTTCCTGATAGAACTTGTTGATGCGGCCGGTGACCATCTTCTCGATGATCTTTTCGGGCTTGCCTTCGTTGCGGGCCTGAGCAATGAGTATCTCCTTTTCGTGCTCGAGGTGATCGGCACGAACCTGATCGCGAGTCACGTACTCGGCGGCCACAGGCGACGCGGCAGCTATCTGCAGCGCAACGTCATGCAGCACTTCGTGCACGGTCTCGGTGTTTTCGCCGGTGGCCTTCAGCAGCACGCCGACCTTGCCGCCCATGTGTATGTACGACTCCACCAGGCCGCCCTCGGCCTCGTAGCGCACAAAGCGACGCACGGTCATCTTTTCGCCGATCTTGGCGACCTTGCCGGTTATCATCTCGCTGACGGTCTGGGTATCGTCGCCGGCGACCTTGCAATTGAGCAGCGCGTCGACGTCGGCGGGGTTGGACACGATTATCGTCTTGGCGATGGTTTCGACCAGTTCCTTGAAGTCGGGGGTGTTGGCGACGAAGTCGGTCTCGCAGTTGACCTCGACCATCGCGCCCACGCCGCACTTATTGCAGATGTAGGTGCCCACGACGCCCTCGGCGGCTATGCGGCTCTCCTTCTTGGCGGCGGCAGCCAGGCCCTTTTCACGCAGGTAGTCGACGGCCTTGGCCATGTCGCCCTCGGAATTGACCAGCGCCTTTTTGCAGTCCATCATGCCCGCGCCGGTGGACTCGCGCAGCTCTTTGACCATAGCAGCGGTAATGTTCATTGGAAAAACCTCCATTCAGATAGCGTCGATACAAGTGACGGCCGCCGCCAGTTGAGCCGCGGCGGCCGTATGGGTGATAGCTTATTCAGCGGCGGTCTCGGTCGCCTCTTCGGCGGCGGGAGCCTCTTCAGCGGCGTCCTGCTCGCCCTGACGGCCTTCGAGCACGGCGTCGGCCAGCTTGCCGGCGATCAGCTTTACGGCACGGATGGCGTCGTCGTTGCCGGGTATGACGTAGTCTATCTCATCGGGATCGCAGTTGGTGTCGACTATGCCGACTATCGGTATGCCCAGTATGCGGGCTTCGGTGACGGCGATGTGCTCCTTGCGCGGATCGACGACGAACAGCGCGCCCGGCAGTTCCTTCATGTTACGGATACCGCCCAGGTTCTTTTCGAGCTTCTCGCGCTCACCCTGCAGCTTTATGACTTCCTTCTTGGGCAGCACGTCGAAATCGCCGCGCTGTTCCATGGCGTCTATCTCATTGAGGCGCGCTATACGGGTGCGGATCGTGGGGAAGTTGGTCAGCATGCCGCCCAGCCAGCGATTGTTCACATAGAACATGCCGCAGCGCTTGGCCTCGGACTCGATCGACTCCTGAGCCTGCTTCTTGGTGCCCACGAACAGTATGCTCTTGCCCGACAGCGCCACGTCGCGCACGAACATGTACGCTTCGTCTATCTTGCGCACGGTCTTCTGCAGGTCGATTATGTAGATGCCGTTGCGCTCGGTGAATATGTACTGCGCCATCTTGGGGTTCCAGCGGCGGGTCTGATGACCGAAGTGCACGCCGGCTTCGAGCAATTGCTTCATGGAAATAACAGCCATTGGGTAAATCCTCCTTTTGTTTTGCCACCCTGACGACCCCTTGTCGGGAGCACCGCTCATCGCGGCACATGCGCCCGACGCGCCGGCAGGTGTGTATTGGCGCTTTATGCGCACCTTAATGATTATATCACATCGTCCTACGCTTAACAAGGCGGCGCAAGGTTAAATTATACCGGTACGCATAACGCCCGGTCGCGCCGGCGCCGCGCCCACAGCGGCCTTAGCGCCGATGAACGGTCAGTTGGCGCTCTCGCCCGCCTCGCTGCCGCGGCCCAGGTACTTCTTCATATAGCACAGCACCGCCAGCCCCGATATCACAGCCGACACATAGAACGTGCCCTGCCGCCCGAACCAGTTGATGCACATCGCTCCGCCCAGATTGCCTATGACCCGCGCCACGCCAAATCCCACCACGCCCAGCAGCATCTGGCCCGAGGCCTTCAGCTCGTCCGGCACGTGGTCGTTTACGTAATACGCCATCGTCACCGTCATGACTATGAATCCCCAGCCGTGGAACAGCTGCGTGGCCATGACCGCGTAAACATTTGTGAGGCTACCCAGCAGCAGCCAGCGTATCGTGACCGACACGCCCGCGCTTATCAGCAGTTTGCCCGCGCCAAACCGCTTGTACAGCCGCCCCGACATCAGCAAAAACGGCACCTCGGCCAGCGACGATATCGTATAGCACAGCCCCAGCAGCGTCGAGTTCGCACCCTCAAGCTCGGTAAAGTGCAGGCCAAAATACGTGTAGAAATACCCCATCGATATCTGCAACGGCGTCACAAACCCCAGCAGCAGCAACAGTTCCTTCTGCTTGAACAGTTCGGTGAACTTCATCTGCTGGCGGCCGCGCTCGCTCTGATGCCCGGCCACGTTGGGCAGCAGGAACGTCACCAGCGCCGCCACAATCAGCAGTCCGCCCGACATCCATATCGACAGATCCCAGTTGTCGCCGATTATCGCGCCCGCCAGCGGCGATATCACCGCAAACGCAATCGTGCCTGCCATGCGCACCGGCCCAAACGGCGCGCCGTTTAACGCCTCCAGCACTATCGTGTCGTTCATAGGCTGCAGCGCCGTAAAGAAGAACGAGTACGCCAGCACCATGACCATAAGATACCAGAACGACGAGCTGATGAGATAGCTCAGCAGCAGCACCGCCGAACACAGATACATCAGCCTGAACACCGCGTTCTTGCTGTGCGCGCGATCGCCCAGCGTGCCCCATATCGGCTGCGCAATCAGCGATATCAGCGGCGGTGCGGCCATCAGTACGCCTATCTCAACGTCGTTTAGGCCCTTTGCGCCGAAGTACTTTGAAATGTAGTTCTGGTACACCCCCGTGACCGAGTAGTACGCGCCCATCGCGGCCGCAATCTTAATTGGGTATCTCATCATCCGCGCCTCCGCAAGCTAGTTATGTTGATTATTGTACCACGCCATGGCGCGTCGTAAAAGCGTTTGCGGGTTATCCTGAGAAATTTTTGCGCATTTTATGCCACTTATCTGAGCATTCGATGCGTCATTTGAGACGCGCGCCGGCCAGGCAAGCGCTGCGCGCAATGCGTTCATAGTGGCCCCGCGCGGCGTCTTGCTGCGCCCTGTGCAATGCTCCGGCCCGCCGCGTTGCAAAAGCCCCCTGAATATGGTATAATTCATAAGTCAAGCGCCGGGCCGATACCCGGCGCGCAATACGCGTCCGGCGCACCGCGCCGGCGCAACGCAAGGAGAATGTCAATGATACCGGCGATATCCCGCACCGACAGCCTGCCCCGGCACGCGTTGAGATTGTGCGCGCTGGCCAGCGGTTCGCGCGGCAATTGCATATATGTGGGCTGCGGTCAGACCCATCTGCTGATAGACTGCGGCATTGCCCAGCGCAGCATATCGGCGGGTCTGGGCCGCGTGGGCGAATGGCTGGGCATACCGGTCGAGCCCGGCGCGCTCAGTGCGGTGCTGATAAGCCACGAGCACTCCGACCATATACTGTCCTGCGCGGGACTGGCGCTGCGGCACGACCTGCCGATATACGCCAGCGCACCCACGCTCAGCGCGATATGCCGCCGTCCGCGCGCCGATGCGATACCGCCGCGCAACCTGCGCGCAATCGAGCCCGGCCAGGACTTCTACATAGGCGATATCGACATAACCCCGTTTAAGACGCCCCACGACGCGGCATGCTCGGTGGGCTACCGGCTGGACGCGGGCGCGGCGTCTATCGCCGTAGCCACCGACATAGGCAAGCTGTCCGACAGCTGGCTGGACGCGGTCGAAGGCGCACAGCTGGTGATGCTGGAAGCCAACCACGACGAGGCAATGCTGCGCGCGGGCGACTATCCCGAAGCGCTAAAGCGCCGCATACTGTCCACGCGCGGCCATCTGAGCAACGCCGCCAGCGCTCAGGCCGCCGTACGGCTGGCGCGCTCCGGCACGCGCGTCATACTGCTGAGCCACCTGTCCGAGCACAACAACACCCCGCAACTGGCATACGACACCGTATGCGCCGCACTGGAGAACGCCGGCATACTGCCCGGACGCGACGTGTTCGTAGGGCTGCTCGAGCAGAACCACGCAAGCGACGTATTCGAACTCGCGTGCGAATGACGCGCGCAGACCTGGGAGGTGCACATGAACGCGCTGATACTCTGCGTGGGATCGCTCAAAGAGAAGTACCTGAGCGACGCCGTGCGCGAATACATGAAGCGGCTGAGCCGCTATGGCACGTTTGAACTGCGCGAGGTGCCCGATCTCAAGCTCACCGGCGGCCGCTCGGGCGCCGACGACCACGCGGGCGGGCTCAGCGCGCTGGAGCGCGACCTGGTGCGCCGCGAGGGCGAGAGCCTGCTGCGCCAGATCCGCCCCGCCGACTTTGTCGTCGCGCTGGCGATAGACGGGCATCAGCCCTCGTCGCCCGAGCTGGCCGGGCTGTGCGGCCAATGGCGCATGAACGGCCGGCGCACCGTGCTGGTGATTGGCGGCTCGCTGGGCCTGAGCCCCGAGGTGCTCGCGCGCGCCGATTACAAGCTGTCGTTTTCACGGCTGACGTTCCCGCACCAGCTGATGCGCGTGGTGCTGCTGGAGCAGATATATCGCGCGATGACGATACTCGCCGGCGAGCGGTATCACAAATGACGCGCTGCTACCGGCTCAAGGTCGCAACGACCCGATTATGATACCGCCATCAGACCCCGTCACAGGAGGACGCATATGAGTCTTGAACAGTTGGGCGCGGACAGGTTCTACGAGATGGACCGGCTCAGGTCGATAGCGTTTACAAGCGCGCTCGAAACCGTCAGGCCCGATATCGATCTCGAAGCCGCCAATCAGCAGGAACTGTTGCGCGGCCGCGAGCGCTGGGGCATGATAGACGAGCAAACCGGCCGGCTGATGGGCCGCATGTTGCTCAGCGACTACCAGACGCGCGTGGGCGGGCGCTGGCTGAAGCTGGTCGGCATAAGCAGCGTGGCCACGCTGCCCGAATACCGGCGCATGGGCGTGATGCGCGAGGCGTTCAGGGGCGTGCTGCCGCGCATGTACAGGCGGGGCGCGGCGCTGTCGGGGCTGTATCCGTTCTCGCACGCGTTCTACCGCAAGTTCGGCTACGAGGCGTTCGGCGGACAGAACGATGTGAGCGTAGGGCTTGAGCAGCTGCGCGCGTTCCCCAGGCCGGACGCGGTGCGCATGATAGACAGCGACGCCGATATGCTGGCCGCGCGCGCGATATACGAGCGCTTCGCCCAGACCCGCGACCTGGCAATGCGCCGCGAGCTGGACTATCAGTGGAAGCGCGAGGTCATGAGCGGCGATCCGTATAAAGACCTGACATACAAGTACCTTATGCTGCGTAAAACCGCCTCGGGCGAGCTGGAGCCGTGCGCATACATATCGTTCAAACCCGAAAACAGATCCCCGAACACGCGCATAGCCAGCGCCCGCGAAGCCGCATACCTGGACGGCGACGCTTTCAGGCGACTGCTGGGGTTCATGTCCACGTTCTATCCCCATTACGAACGGCTGAACATGGCGCTGCCGGGCGACGTCAGGCTGGGCGCCATCTGCCAGGACTGCTACGACGTGGAGGACTCGATCAAGCACGGCTACATGCTGCGCGCAATAAACGCAAAGCTGCTGCTCGAATGCCAACCGGTCTCGCCGATAATGAGGCTGGCCGCTCAGGCGGGGCCGCTCAGCATGTCCATCGCGCTGGCCGACGAATTCATACCGCAAAACACCGGCAGGTACGAGCTGACGCTCACGCCTGATGGACTTGAATGCGTTCAGGGCAGGTACGCAAGCGCCGATATCGAAGCGGATATACCGTCGTTTACACAGCTGGTCACCGGTTCGCTGTCGCTCGGTCAGGCCGGATACCGCGCCGGACTGCGCATAAACGTGGTCTCGCCGCTGGCGCAGGCGCTGTTCGCCGGCCGGGATCAGTACATAGGCGACCATTATTGAGCCGGCGATAAGGCGCGGCTAACGTCAGAACATACATCCAATGCGTGGACAGACCGGCATATGCCCGACATGAACTCGCGCGCATACGCGACGCCGCAGGCCCGTTGACCTGATGACCACTTAATTTCATCACAGGAGGAGACAGATGAGACTCGAACAGTTAGGCGCCGACAGGTTTAACGAGATGAACCGGTTGGGTTCGATAGCGTTCACATACCCTATTTCCGATCCCGAGCAGAAGCCCGATCCCAATGACGCCCAACAGCAGGAACTGCTGCGCGGCCGCGAGCGCTGGGGCATGATAGACGAGGCCACCGGCCGGCTGATGGGCGGCATGCTGCTCATCGACTACCAGACGCGCGTGGGCGAGCACTGGGTAAAGCTGTCCGGCGTGGGTGGCGTGTCGACGTTGCCCGAATACCGGCGCGCGGGTGTGATACGCGAGGTGTTCCGCGCAGTGCTGCCGCACATGTATGAAAAGGGCGCGGCGCTGTCGGGACTGTACCCGTTTTCACACGCGTTTTACCGCAAGTTCGGCTACGAGGTATACGGCGGACAGAACCGCGTAAGCGTGGGACTGGAGCAATTGCGCGCATTCACCGGGCCCGACGAGGTGCGCATGATAGAAAGTGAAGCCGACATGCTGGCCGCGCGCGCAATATACGAGCGCTTTGCCCAGACGCGCGACCTGGCGATGCGCCGCGAGCTGGACTATCAGTGGAAGAAGGAAGTCATGGACGGCGACCCGTATAAGGATCTGGCATACAAGTATCTGCTGCTGCGCAAAGACGCCAGGGGCGAACTGGAGCCGTGCGCGTACATATCGTTCAAGCCCGAGGATAACGGTTCCAATGGCCGCTTGGCCAGCGCCCGGGAAGCCGCATATGTCGACGGCGATGCGCTCCGGCGGCTGCTGGGGTTCATGTCGACGTTCTATCCGCACTACCGGCGGCTGCGCATGGCGTTGCCGGGCGATGTAAACCTGGCCGCGTTGTGCCCGGACTGCTACGACGTGAGCGATTCAATCGACCACGGCTACATGCTGCGCGCGGTAAACGCCAAGCTGCTGCTCGAAAGCCAGCCGGTGACGCCGATAATGAAGCTGGCCGCGCAGGCAGGGGCGCTTGGCATGTCCATAGCGCTGACCGACGAGTTCATACCGCAGAACACCGGCAGGTACGAGCTGACGCTCACGCCAGAAGGCCTTGAGTGCGTTCAGACTGAATTCGCTCCCGCCGACATAGAGGTCGACATACAGACATTCACCCAGCTCGTGACCGGAGCGCTGTCGCTCCGCCAGGCCGGGTATCGCGCCGGACTGCGCATAAACACGGTCACACCGCTGGCCGAGGCGCTGTTCACCGGCCGGCCGCAATACATAGCCGACCACTATTGAGCGCGTACGCGCGCGGTTGAACATATGCATATTTTGTAACTCACCGCGCTTGCGGCGGACTGCACGCACTGCAGTCCGCCGCAACTCATATCGCCATCGCGCCGGCGTATAGACGCCGCCGGCCCCGGCATGCCCGGCGCGCCATGCTCCGGCAAAGCGCCACATCCAACAAACATCGTCCGCCGAATTATTATATGCGTCGTACAAATTGCGCAACGCAATAACAATTTTCTCAGGTCAAAAAAGTAACCCCCTGACGCCGCCGAAATTTAGCCAAAGCCATTGCGCCCCGGAGCGGGTTGCGCTATAATGATGGCGTAAATTGCGGCAGCCGCCGCTTCTGCCCCAAGCGTCCATACATAAACCGCGCCGCAAGGCGCAAGGAGTAGTGCATGAAGCAGATCACACCGATACGCAAGCCCTGGGCCGGCACGATGACCGGCCGCGAACGCTTCAATCGCCAGATGCACTGGCGCAGCGTTGACCGTTGCTTTAACATGGAGTTCGGCTACTGGGACGAGAATTTCAAGGAATGGCCGCTGTTCTACGAAAACGGCATAACCAACAATGCCGAGGCGGACGTGTTTTTCGCGTTCGACCCGATACGCACGGTATATGGCCGCGTCTGGATATACCCGCCGTTCGAGAGCAAGATCATAGAGCGCCGCGGCGACAAAAACATAATCCAGAACAGCGACGGCCTGATAGCTGAAGTGCCCGCCGATGGGCACGACACGATAGCGCACTTCCTGGCCTCGTCGGTCACGACGCCCGACGACTGGAAGCGCGTCAAGGAGGAGCACTTCGACGTCAATCACCCCGACCGCGTGATCGACATAGCCGCGCTCAAGGCGCGCTATCCCGACGATCACGACTACCCGCTGGGCGTGGACTGCGGCTCGATGATAGGCCGTGTGCGCGACCTGCTGACGTTTGAAGGGCTGTGCTACGCGTGCTACGACTACCCCGACATGGTCGAGGACATGGTCGAGACCAGCTGCCAGCTCGTAGAGCATGCGCTGGATCAGCTGCTGCCCAACTTCCAGTTCGACTACGCATCCGGCTGGGAGGATATCTGCTTTAAGAATGGCCCGATCGTGTCGGTGCCGTTCTTCCGCGACGTCGTAATGCCCCGCTATAAGCGCATACGCAAGAAGCTCGACCAGTACGGCATAGACCTGTGGTACACCGACTGCGACGGCGACGTGCGCCCGATACTGCCGTATCTGCTCGAGGGCGGCATAAACTGCCTGTTCCCGTATGAGGTCAACTCGTGCGCGCATCCGGGCGAGCTGCTCGACCAGTATCAGGGGCAGCTGCGCATAATGGGCGGCGTCGACAAGATGCGCCTGGGCGAAGGCCCCGAAGCAATCAAGAAGTATCTCGAATCGCTCGAGAAGTATGTCGCGCGCGGCGGTTACATACCGTTCTGCGACCACCGCTGCCCGCCCAACGTCAAGCCCGAGGATTACCTGTACTACCTCGATCTCAAGGAAAAGATGTTCGGCATGAAGTGACATAAAAGACCCGCTCTCGCTGAGGGAGCGGGCCTTTTGCCGTTCAGCGACATGTCATACGGAGTCGCGTTGACGGATGCGTTGGTTTGACTTATCGTCAGTGGTGCCGCATTGCCGGACGCATCGGCATGCATTATCGTCAGTGGTGCTGTATTGCCGGATGCATTGGCATTAATTATCGTTTTTGGCGTCGCATTGCCGGATGCATTGGTTTGCATTATCGTTTGTGGCGCCGCGTTGACGGATGCATTGGCTTGCATTATCGTCAGTGGTGTCGCATTGCCAGATGCATTGGCTTGCATTATCGTTTGTGGCGTCGCGTTGCCGGACGCATTGGCTTGCATTATCGTTTGTGGCGTCGCATTGCCGGACGCATTGGCTTGCATTATCCTTTGTGGCGCCTCATTGCTGGATGCATTGGCATGCCTTGTCGTCAGTGGTGTCGCATTGACATATGCATCGGTTTGCCTTATATTCAGTGTCTCCGCCTGCCGAACACATCGGCATGCCACATCGTAAGGCTCACCGGCTGCCGGACATTGACCGCGGCTATCTACCATGCGCCGCGTCCTGGCAAAACCGCGGTGTGCGTTTGGCGGCGTGATTACGCGTGGCTCGGGCGCATCCAAGAAACAGGCGCAACAGATGGCGGCACAGACTACTTTGGTTTGGCGCGCATGCTCGCAAAAAGGCCCTCCCCGTTGCGGAATATCCGCAGCGAGGAGGGCCATGTCCGTATTTACATCACATACTTGCGATCAGATTCAGCCGACGACCTCAACATAGCGGTCATAGGCGGCCTGCTCGATCTCAACGAGGCGATCCACGCCCATGTTCTGCAGGGTGCTGACAAAGTCGTCCCAACCCTCATCGACGCCAATTTCGCCGGTTATGAACTGCGCCTTGGCCTGCTTGATGTAGTTCTCTATATCAGTTTGCAGCGTAGCGCGCTCATTGGCTTCCTCAGCGGTGTAGGACAGTTTCGGGAAGCAGTCCACAGTCTGGATGCCATCCTGGCGCACGGCCAGCGCTACCAGCGCCGCCCAGCCGTATTCGGTCAGTATCTCGTCGCTGCCGACCACGTCCAGATCAGCGGTGAACAGCGCGCGGCGGTCATTGTTCCACTCGATGACGTTGAGCGTCTCGTTGAGGGTAGCGTACTTATAGCGGGTCTCCTCACCGGAGGCGCAGCCTTCCAGCACGCGCATCTTGGGCACGTCGACGTCCAGCAGATCGTTGTGGTACCAGTCGAAGGTCTCGCCCTCGGCGCCAAAGGTGCCGGCCAGCTCGCCTTCATCGGTGTACATGTAGTCCATCATGCGTACCAGCGCTTCCTTATAGGGCGAAATGTCGTTTATCGCCACGCGGATAGCGGTGGACACGACGCTGGCCTTGCCGGCGGTGGGGGTCTCGTTGTACTCGGAGGTCAGACCGGCTATTCCGATGAAGTTCTTGTCATAGTCTATCGACTGCTGCGCAACGACGTAGGGAGCGGAGCCGCAGCCATAGAAGCCATAGCGGTCAGCCGATGCGCGCTCGGTTATCGTGTTGGCCTCGATTACGTATGCTTCGGGCTCGATCAGGCCGTCGGCGAACGCGCTGGCCATCCACTTGAGGTATTCCTTGTAGGCATCGGTGGTGTTGGCCAGGTAGACCTTGCCATCCGCGTCAGCCTGCAGTATGTACACGAACTCGGACGTATGTATGCCATACGCGCTCAGCAGCGGGCGCTCGACGGCCTCATAGCCGGCGGCATACAGGAACGGTATCTCATCGGTGGCATCGCCGTTGCCGTTGGCGTCCTGCTCCTTAAAGGCAGTCAGCACATCGTACAGCTCGTCCATCGTCTTGGGCACTTCCAGGCCCAGGTTGTCCAGCCACACGCCGTTTATGAACGTGCGCGAATAGCGGTCGGTCTCGTCCAGCGATATCTTGGCCAGGCCGTAGATGCCGCCGTCGGGCGCCGTCATGTAAGCCTCGGCTTCGGGATACTGCTCAAAGTAGGTGTTCATGTTGGGGGTCAGATCGCGGTACTTGTTGAAGTCGAGCAGATAGCCTTCGCTGCCCCACTCGTTGACGTCCAACGCGTTGAGGTTGGCCTGGCCGACGATATCGGGCAGTTCATCGGAGGCGACCATCAGCGTCATCTGCGTGGGCCAGTCATCAGAGTTATAGAAGTTGCAGGTGATGTTGATGCCCAGATCTTCGGCAAAGTTCTTTATCAATATGACATCCTGCCAGTTTTCCAGGCCCGAAGGCATGGCGCCGGCCAGCGTCACATCGATGGTCTCGTCGCAGATCGGATAGCCCTCTTTGTTGTAGTAGCTCGCGTCGTCCGCGAAAGCCACCGCCGATGCGCTCAGCAGCATGGCTACTGCCAGCAGCAACGCCATCAGGTTCCGAACACGTTTCATAAGATACAGACCTCCTTTTTTATTATATCGCGATGTCCTCTGGGAACATTGGATACCGCATCAACCCTTAACTGCGCCTATCATGACGCCCTTTTCGAAGTACTTCTGAAGGAATGGGTATATCACGAGCATCGGCACTGTGGATACGATTATCACGCAGTACTTTATCATGTTTGCGGTTTCGGCCTGTTTGACCAGCGCCATCATCTGCTCAGCCGAGAACGACTGACCGCTGTTCATGGCCTGCTGGGCAAACTGCGATTGAACCAGTATCTCGCGCAGGAACAGCTGCAGCGGGAACTTGGTCCGATCCTTGAGATAGATCATCTCGGTAAAGTACGAATTCCAGCGGCCCACGCCATAGTACAACGCCATAACGACCGTTATCGCCGACGACAGCGGCAGCACTATCCGCAGCAATATGCCAAAGTCATTGCAGCCGTCGATGCGCGCGGCCTCCTGCAGTTCTATCGGGATGGTGGTAGCAAAGAACGTGCGCGCCACTATCAGGTTGTAAACCGACACCGCGCCGTTTATTATTATGAACGCGCGATTGTCCAGCAGATTAAAGCTCTTTACGTTCAGATAGCCCGCTATCATACCGCCGTTTACGTACATCGTGATCATGAACACGGTCATTATTACCGCGCGGCCCTTCATATCGCGGCGCGACAGCGCATATGCGCATGGAAGCGTCACGCCCAGATTCACCAACGTGCCCACTATCGTATACAGCAGCGTATTCAGATAACCGGTCCATATCTCCTGATATTGCAGTATATACTTGTATCCGTCCAGCCGCACGCCCACCGGCCAGAGCAGCATCTTGCCGGTAGACACCATCCGCGGGTCTGAAAACGACGCGCTCAGCACGAATATCATCGGATACAGCATCGATATCATCAGCACGGCCAGTATCACATATACGACCGTCACGAACACCTTGTCGCCCATTGTCATGCGCGCGCCCAGGCGCGGCTTTTTATTTACCTGTACTCCTTGGGCCATAATCGCCATACCTCCATTCGCGCGTCAGAACAGGCTGGTCTTGGTCAGCCACTTGGACATGCCGTTGGCCAGCAGCAGTATGCACGTGTTAACGACCGAGTTAAACACGTCCGTTGCCGCCGAAAACGAGAAATCCGCCTGCTGGAGACCCACCTTGTACACGTATGTGGATATGACTTCCGACGCACTGAGGTTGGTGTCGTTTTGCAGCAGGTACACCTTTTCGTAGCCCACGCTCAGCAGCGAGCCGAAGTTGAGTATCAACAGCACCATTATAGTTGGCACCAGCACCGGCAGATTTATATACCATATCTTCTGCAAACGGTTGGCGCCGTCTATATCGGCGGCCTCAAGCAGCGACTTATCCAGGCTGGACAGCGCGGCGAAGTAGATTATCGAGCCCCAGCCTACCTCCTGCCATACGCCGCTGAGCACGTACACCCACTTGAAATCGGCCGCTATGCCCAGGAAGTTTATCGATTCAAAGCCCAATTTGTTTAGCAGTATGTTGAATATGCCATGCGTTGGATTTGTGAATATCACCAGCATGCCGCACATTACGACCGTCGATATGAAGTGCGGCGCATACGACACCGTCTGGAACGTCTTGCGGAACCGACCGCTGTTCACCTCGTTGAGCATCAATGCCAGTATTATAGGCATCGGGAAGCCCACGACCAGACTCAGCAGGCTCAGCGTCAGCGTGTTTTTGATTATAACCGGGAACCAATATGAACTGAACAGGCGCGTGAAATTGGCCATGCCCACCCACTCGCTGCCCAGTATGCCGCGCCGCATGCTGAAGTCCTTGAACGCGATTATTATGCCGTACATCGGTTTGTAGTGAAAGAGCAGGATATACAGCAGCGCGGGTATGACCATCACGTACAGCTGCCATGATGCGAACCGTTTGCGCAGCCTTGTGCCGCGCGATGCGCTGCTCAGGTTTGAGCCCGCCGTTTTTTGCATATCGATCACCCGTTTTCCTTTATTCTTAATTTTGTTGACCATAAGCATCGTAAAATGCATAGATATTATACCCTCCCCCGCCATCTTGTTAACAGTTTTTTAAATCTCGATTAAACCAGCCGGTATAATAGCCATTTTTTATGTCGTTTAAGCGTATAATTGTATATATCGTATGTTCAGCATTTTCAATGCATGGTTTATGGCGCATTCCATCCACAATTCTTTTGGGCAACTTTGACACCATGAAAAGAAAAAGCGCAGGCCGCACAGTTGCGACCTGCGTTTATCAGATATGCGTTTAATTGTTACCTGTTTTTAATGCCTGCGCGTCAGCGGCGCTTACACGCCCGGTCTGCCGCCCAGCTTGCCCGAACCGCCGAGTTTGGCGCCGCCCAGCTTGCCGCCGCCGAGCTTGCCGCCCTTTGCGCCCTTCAAGCCGCCCTGCACGCTGCGCAGTATGCTGCTGTCGTACGAGAACACTGAGCGATTCTTCTCCGCGTGCGCGGCGAATGCGTCCTCAATCATGCAGTCGAGCATGTCCTTGAAGCTGATGCCCAGCGGCTCCCAGAGGTAGAACGCCAGCGAGCCGGGAATAATATTTATCTCATTTATGTACAGGTCGTCGCCATCGAGCATGTAGTCGATGCGCACTACGCCCTTGCAGTCCATTGCGCGGTAGACCTGCTGCGTCATCTGGCGGATGCGCGCGGTGAGCTCGTCGCTAATCGGCGCGGGCACCTTGCGCGCCAGCGACTCCATGCCCTGGCCCTTGCCCGACTTGGAGCCGCGCAGGTACTTGTCGTCAAACGTCAAAAACTCCTCCCACGACGCCGGCATCTCGCACAGCGACGCGCGCACCTCGCCCTTTATGCGCAGCGCTGAGCAGTTGATCTCGACCGGCTTTTCTATGCCGCGCTCGACCAGTATGCGCCTGTCGTACTCGACCGCGGTCTCGATGGCCTTTATCAGCGACTCGCGGTCGGTCGCGCGCGATATGCCTATGGACGAGCCCAGATTGGCCGGCTTTACGTACATCGGATACCGGCACGACGCCTCCACGCGCGCCAGCACGCCCTCGCGGTTCTCCTGCCACTCGGCGCGGCTGAACCACATGCCGTCCACGACCGGCAGCCCGCACCCGCGGAAGAACTGCTTCATTGCGATCTTGTCCATGCCCAGCGCGCTGCCCAGCACGCCCGAGGACGTGTACGGCACATTGAACAGCTCCAGCAATCCCTGCAGCGTGCCGTCCTCGCCGTTCATGCCGTGCATGACCGGCAGCACTACGTCGCACTTTTCGACGGTGTCCTCGCCCAGGTTCATGTTGCTCATCAGCACCTTTATCATGCCCTTAAAGCCATGCGGCGCGATCGACGACACCGGCATAAGCGTCAGCTTGCCGTCGTCGCTCATCACCGGCGCGACATGGTTGACCAGTTGCGGCCTGAACGCGCTGTAAAACGCTATGTTGCGCAGCAGCTGGCCGGTATACCACTGGCCGTCGCGCGCGATGTACACCGGCACCACGTCGTACTCGTTCTTGTCCAGGTTGTCCATCGCCTGCAGCGCGGACACTATCGACACGTCATGCTCGCAAGTGCGGGAGCCATATATCACCGCAACCCTCAGCTTCATATCAAACCATCCTCCAAATTGCGTATCGCGGGCCGCCGCCCGCCGTCGCTGCCCGGCGCGCAACGCGCGCACAGCCGCGTCACTCGGCGTAGTTGTCGGGCAAATCGTTTTCAAACAGCGTCACGTCGGCGCCCAGCGCGCCCAGTATCGGCATCGCCGCGTCCAGACTGTCCACGACGAATATGTTCTTCTCGTTGAACCCGGCCTCGATCAGGCCCTTGCGGATAGGCTCCGAGCGCTTGCGCCCCAGCAGCACCGCCGCCTCGCACGCGCGCGCCATCTGCCGCCCGAACTCGCAGTTGAGCTCGTACTCGCGCTCGCCCAGCTCGACCATGCCCGGCGTCACCACGCACCTGAGCCCCTCAAACGACGCCAGCACGTCCATGGCCGCCGCCGCGCCCGCCGGGTTCGAGTTGAACGCGTCGTCTATCACTATCTTGCCGGCCGCGCCGGGTATTATCTGGAGCCGGTGCGGCACGGGTTCGAGCTTGGATATGCCGCTGGCCAGCTGCTCCATCGTCACGCCCAGCCGGTGCGCCACCGCCGCCGACAGCGTTATGTTCTGTATGTTATGCCGGCCCAGCAGCCGCGTATGACACTCGACGCGTCCGCCGTCGTCGCACACCAGCGTGAAACTCGAGCCCTCCGGCCCGACCGTAAGCCCTTCGGCGCGCATGTACATCTTGTCGCGCGTCAGGCCCGCGCGGTACTTTTCGCAACTCGCGCGCGCGTACAGCTTGTCGAGCCAGCCGCCGTCCGCCGCAAAGAACGCCTTGCCGTTTGCCGGCAGCGCTTCTATCAGCTCGTTCTTGGTCGCGGCCACGTTCTCTATCGAGCCGAATGTCTCCAGATGCTGCGGCCCTATCGACGTCATGACGCCTATCGTCGGATGCACCAGCTCGCACATCTCCTTTATGTCGCCCACGTGCCGCGCGCCCATCTCGGCCAGGAATATCTCATGCTCGGGCTTCAACTGCTCGCGGATTATGCGCGTCACACCCATCGGCGTATTGAAGCTCGACGGCGTAGCCAGCACGTTATACTTCTCGTCCAGCAGCGTCTTGAGCGTGAACTTGGTGCTGGTCTTGCCGTAGCTGCCGGTTATGCCTATGCGTATCAGGTCGGGGCGCTCGGCCAACCGCCGCTGCGCATCCCGGAAAAAGCCGTTGTTTATGTGCTGCTCGCCGGGCTGCGCCGCATACGCGCCCGCCCATACCGCCAGCGGCATCAGCGCATACGGCAGATATCCCACGCCCAGCAGCACGCATATCGCCGCCAGCAGCGCGAATACTCCGCCCAGATAGCCGTACAGCCGCTTGACCCGCGGCGTGAACGCCAGCGGCTTTTTCTGCGACTGCGCCGCCAGCGCCTTCATGTGCATAAACGACGTCAGCGCAAACACCGCCGCGATGCTCACCGCAGCGCCGCCCGCCGCCGCATCCGGCTGCCCGCGCATCAGCAGCCGCACCACTATGTCCAGCACGCTGAACAGCGCGCCCCCGCCGACATACGAAACCCAATGCCGCATCCCACGCGCCTTCAGCCAGCGCATGTAGCCGTCCAGCTGGTAGCTCTCCAGTTGCAGCATGTGCACAAAGTACCGCGCGCCCAGCATGCATCCCAGCATTATCAGCGCCCAGCATATCACACTTACCAACATCAAATGCCCCCTCAGGCTCCGGCGCAGGCCATGGACGGCCCGCCCGCGTTATAGCGCGCTCCGCGCGCGGTGGTATGTCGCATGAACCGGTTAAGCATACCACGCCGCGGCCGATTTGGCAAGCGTGCGCGCGTTAACGCGGCCTGGATGCCGCGTCAAACCTGTAAAAACTGCCGCACGACCGCCAGGAAGTTCGGATACCGCTCAAGATACGCAAAGTGCGTAGCGCCCGGCATCACGACCAGACCGGCATCGGGTATCTCCTTTTCCATCGTCTGGCCCATCCACAGCGGCGTGGCGGTGTCGTTCTCGCCCCAGAACAGCAGCGTCGACGCCTGGATCCGGGGCAGGCACCACTCCAGATCCTGATTTATCACCTGCACGAACGTCTTGCGCATGTCGCCCGACAACGCCCGGTAGTCCGCCGAACCCAGCCTGGATTGCAGCGCGCTGGTCAGCTTGTCGGCGTTCTTGCCCAGCAGCTTTTGCACCGGCTTGCTTTCATAGCCCGCTTTGAGCGCGCTGAACACCGCCTGCTTGAGCTGCAATCCGCCCGAGCGCTTTGGCAGCAGCCCCGCGCAGCCCGTAAGCACCATCCGTCCCACGCGTTCGGGGTTCTCGGCCGCCAGCATCAGCGCCACCCGCCCGCCGAACGAATGCGCCACTATGTCCACGCGCTGCGCGCCTATCTCGTCCAGCAGCGCCACTATCTGCGCCTTGAACTCGTCCACATGCCACACTCCATCCGGCTCGGGGCTGCGCCCGTGACCCGGGAAGTCCACCGCTATCACCCGTGCCGCGCCCGGTATCGCGCTCAGGTCGCGCGTGAGCGGCTTGAAGCTGTCCATGTTGCCGCCCCAGCCGTGCATACACAGTATGTACTTGCCCTCTTTGCCGAATATCTCGTAGTTTATGCCGCACTCAGCTAACATCGCTACCTCCTGAAATACTGGGCCGCGCAGGCGCGTCGCACCCCGCCGCCGTCATTATGGGTCTTGTCATGCAATAAATCTTTTGTCCGCTCATGGCGCCGCCGCAGCGCCGACGCGTGCCCGGCGGGTAAGCGCCGGATTTACGTGCATGAGCGTGTCGGGTTGCCATGCTGTACCTGAACCATCTAGGCCGGTCGCCGGTTGCAGCGCCGACGCGTGTCCGGCAGATAAGCGCCGGATTTGCGTGCATGAGCTTGTCGGGTTGCCACGCTGTGCCTGAACCCTCTCGGCCGGTCGCCGCCACAGCGTGCTGCGCGCCGTCACCGTTTCACGCATTTTGCATCATTACGTTCTCAGTCAATGCTCGCTCTATTTTGCAGCGCGCGTCGCACAGTAGATGCTTATTGTATTTTGCAGCGTAAATCGCACAGTAAGCATTTTTGCTATTTGCACCGTCAGTGTCCTTTGCCATTTCGCGTGGCGTGCCATCAGTACTTGTCGCCCTTTACAAGCTTATATGAGCGCTTGCAATAGCCCAGCCGTTCATAAAACGCGTGCGCACCGGTGCGCGCAAACCCGCTGGTCAGCATTATGTGCTTTATGCCAGCCGCGCGCGCCGCATTCTCGACGTGCTCCATCAGCGCCCGACCAACGCCGCGCCTGCGCACGCCGGCGTCGACCGCCAACCCCAGTATCGTCACGTACTCGCCCGCAATCTCCAGCGCCAGCGCGCGTTGTGCGCTTATCACGCCTGCGACCGCGCCGCCTGCCAGCGCCACGCAGGTCATATAACCGCCGCGCGCGTTCATCTCGGCCAGCTTTGCGCGCACGATGTCCCCGGTCATGTATTCATAGCCCAGCGCCTCACGGTATATCCGGGCTATCGCATCGGCGTCATACGGCGTCGCGTCGCGTATTTCAATATCCATGTGTCTCCTCCCGCGCTCAGTCAAACACGCCTCTGAGCCGGCGCACGCCCTCGCGTATCTCCGCCGCGCTCAGCCGCGAAAATCCCAGCCGCATCGAATCGCGCCCCCGGCCGTCCGGGTAGAACACATCGCCCGGCACGTACATCACACCCGCTGCACGGGCCCTGTCCAGCCGCGCCCGCGCGTCCACGCCTCCGCGCAGCGTCACGAACACCGAAAACCCGCCGTCCGTGCGGCGCCAGTCGGCTATGTCGCTGAAGTGCTCATCCAGCGCATCCAGCAGCGCCGCCATGCGCTCGCGATACAGCACCCGACTGGCCTTGAGGTGCCGCTCCAGGCACCCGCGCCGCAGAAACTCATTGAGCGCCGCCTGTATCACTGTGGATGTGTGTATGTCCTGATTGAACTTCTCGTTGAGCAGGTAATGGTACAGCTCCCGCGGCGCGAGCACCCAGCCTATCCGCAGCCCCGGGAACAGCACCTTGGAAAAGCTGCCCGCGTATATCACGACTCCCGCCGGATCCATCGACTTGAGCGTGGGATAGCTCTCGCCGCGAAAGCGCAGTTCCTCATTGAAGCCATCCTCAAGTATCGGCACGCCGTGCCGCGCGCACACCCGGAGCACCTCGCGCCGACGCTCCAGCGACATGTTGATGCCGGTGGGGTTCTGGTAGGTCGGCACGCAGTACACCAGCGCCGGACGCTTTTTTAGTATCTCGCGCTCCAGCCGTTCCGGATCCATGCCCTGCGCGTCCATGTCGACCGCGCCTATGTCGGCAATGCGGCTCTTGAGCACGCCTATCACGCCGTTGTACGTGGGCGCTTCGACGAGCACGCGCGTGCCCTCGTCGACCAGCACTCTGGTGACCAGCTCCACGCCCTGGCGAAAGCCGTTCACTATAATCAATTCCTGACCGTCGGTGTTTATGCCTTTGGCGCGCATGTCGCTCAACAGGTACTGGCGCAGCGGCTCATACCCGCGCGCATAGCCATAGTTGAGCAGCCGCCCGTCGTCGGCCGCCAGCACGTCGTTCATGACCTTGCGAAACGCCTGCACCGCAAACGTATTGTGATCGGGCGCAAGCGACGTGAACGATATCACGTCGCGCCCGCCGTGTTCAAGCGGAGCCTCGTCCTCGCGGTAGTGCGTAAACGCGCGCGCGGCGCGGCTGATGCGCGCGTCCCAGTCCAGCGCCGATTCGACCTGCGCGGGTCGAGCGCTCGCGCCGCTGACCACGAACGTGCCCTGGCCCGGCCGCACGCTGACCAGGCCCTCGTCGCGCAGGTATGCGTACGCCGCGTCCACGGTATTGCGGCTGACGTGCTCCAGCCGCGCCATGTCCCGCGCCGACGGCAGCTTGCCCGGCGGCAATTCGCCCGACAGTATCGCCCGCCGCAGCTTGTCGCGCAACAGCAGGTACAGCGGCTTGCCGCCCTCGCCGTCCGGCCCGAACAGTTGACTCATGCCGCACCTCCTCGCGATAGCGCCATTTGCGTCGTCTCGTTGCGCGCCGCCAGACGCAAACGCTCATGTCGTGCACGCAGGAGCGCCGCGTTTTAAAGCGCAATCAATCTGCGTGCGGCCGGAGCGTTGCCGGTCAACGGTCAAGTCCCACGCGCATATTGCCGCGCGCGAGCCTGGCGCAACGCCGGCGTCAACGCCTCAGCCCGCACCGGCCTGCGCCGCGCACAACTTCACACTGCTATTTTATCCCATTTAGCGCAAATAATAAAGTGCCGCCGCGTCGCTTATTTTGCGATTCGGTGGCACCATTGATATATGCCTGTTAAGTGCCGCGACTGGCGCGCCGTTACAGACGTTTATGCGGCAGGTTTATGGCCGCAATGCCCGGTGCATTGAGCATGCCTTCCCGCCACGAAACCATGCGCGAATTGCCGTACGCTCCAGGCAGGCAGCATGTGCTCGAGTATCCGCGGCATCGCATCCAACCTACTTGCGCTTTCATTTGCGATAACAGCGGCGCGACCTGACTATTTATCGCGCGCCTGCCGCGCGGAGCAGATCGCAGCCCCGTACGCTATCATGCCTGTTAAGTGCCGCGACTGGCGCGCCGTTACAGACGTTATGCGGCAGGTTTATAGCCGCAATGCCCGGTGCATTTAGCATGCCGTTCCGCCACGAAACCACGCGCGAATTGCCGTACGCTCCAGGCAGGCGGCATGCGCTCGAGTATCCGCGGCATCGCATCCAACCTACTTGCGCTTTCATCCGCGATAACGGCGGCGCGACCTGGCTATTTATCGCGCACCTGCCACACGGAGCAGATCGCAGCCCCGTCCGCTCTCAGCAAGCGCGTTTACAAAATTTGAAGTTGCAGCGCCCATAACCGCATTTGCCCAAAGTCTAACTGACATTTGTTAGCCCAGCGCGTTTTGCGCCTGCGCAACGCTGATTTATCTCCCGGCGCGCAAAACTGCGCCCGCTCACTCCTGCGTTTCGTCCGGCTCGTACACCAGAAACGGGTCGTCGTCGGGATGCGGCTCGGGCAGGCTCAGCGTCGTCATTATCAGCGCGTCCTCATGGTTGTCCTCGTAGTAGCGCTTGCGGTAACCCACGTCCACAAAGCCGTGCGCGCGATAGAGCCGCTGCGCGATCTCGTTTGAGCGCCGCACCTCCAGCGTCATGAACGCCATGCCCGAGTCCGCCGCAAACTGCAGCATGTCACTGAGCAGTTGCGTGCCCAGCCCCTGACCGCGCCAGCGCCGCGCTATCGCTATGTTGGTCACATGCGCCTCGTCGACCACGAACCACACCCCGCCATAACCCGCGACCTCGCCGTCGCGCTCTATGACCAGGTAGCGCGCGCACTTGTTGCGCGTCAGCTCGTCTATGAACGACTGGCGCGACCACGGCGTCGCAAACGCCTCGTGCTCTATCGCCAGCACCGCGTCCAGATCGTCCAGCGTCATCAGCCGGCATGTCATACCTTCAACCCCTTTGCCAGCCGCTCGCGCTCAGCCTGCGGTGCGCGCAGGTAAAGCGGCTTGAGCGTCAGATAGTCCACCGCGCGTTCGGGCGCACGCTGCGCCAGCGCGCACACCGCCGCCGCGCGCGGATAGTTCAGATGCCCCGGCGCAAACCGCGCATCCTCCCGCAGCGCACGTATCTTCTCGCGGCATGCGTCCGCTCCATCGCCCAGGAACATGACCTCGCCCGCCGGCAGCGCCGCCACAAACTCCTCAACCGGCGCAGCCACGTCGTCGGTCAGCCGCTCAAATCCCGCGCCGCCCCTGAACGCCGCCGCGTACACCTGACTGCGCCGCGCATCAAACATCGGCGCTATCACGCCGCCAAATCCCGCCGCGCCGTACGCCAGCGCTTCCAGCGCGTCCACGCCCAGCGCCCGCGCCCCGGTCGCATGCGCCAGCGCCTTGACCGTCGTCACGCCTATGCGCACGCCGGTAAACGAGCCCGGTCCCACCGTGCATGCGAATATCTCGATATCCGCCGCGCGCAGCCCGGCGCACTCCAGCGCATGCTGCACCATCGGCAGCACGGTCTGCGAATGCGTAAGGCCATGCCGGGCATTTTCCTCATGGGTGACTACGCCGTCCTGCATCAGCGCGACCGACGCGTATGGCCCGGATGTATCCATCGCCAGTATGTTCATGCCTCATCCTCCCCCGGCGCGGCTATCGTTATGCGGCGCGCAAAGCCGTCGGCCAGTTCGCTCACGTTGTGGTCGCCGGATACCGGCTGCTCGCCCGCCGGCACGTCGCTCATGCTCACGCGCTCCACGCACACTGTGTACGCGCCTTCCGGGTCCAGATCGGCGTTCTCGGGCCATTCTATCGCAGCTATGCCATCGCCGCCTATGTATTCGTTTAAGCCGGTCTCAAACAGCTGCTCCGGGTCGTCCATGCGGTACAGGTCGAAGTGGTAGAAGTTGCAAGTCGGCCCTGAGTACTGCTGCATCGTCGTGAACGTCGGGCTGGTTATGTGGCTGGTTATGCCCAGCCCCCGCGCCAATCCCCGCGCAAACACCGACTTGCCTGCGCCCATGTCCCCGCGCAACAGCACTATGTCGCCCGCGCGCAATCTCGCGCCCAGCTCGCGCGCTATCTCCAGCGTGCGCGCCTCGTCCGTCGTATAGTATATCTGCATATTGCCTCTCTGTGGCGCGGCCTGCGCGCCTTGCGGTTTGTTTTATTCGATGATATTATACCCCACCCGCCGACCCCTGTAAAGGCGCGCAGTGTTACAGCATGGTTTGCCCTGCGGGCCGCGCCATGCGGCGACTGCCGGCTTAATGCCGCAATTTAATCGCATTGCCGGCCCATGCAAACACCGCCCGCATCACCGGCTCGCCGCCCAATATGACGCCTCATGCAGCTCCATCCCGGCATAAAAAACCGGGCAGGCCGCGGCGCTTGCCACAACCTGCCCGATATTATTCTGCGCTTACCTGCCGCGGCGATCGTGCAGCAGCGGCGACAGCGGCTTATACAGTATGAACGTCACCAGCGCCAGCGCCAGGCCCTTGACCGCATTGAACGGTATCACGCCGTATATGAACAGCGTCGCCAGGCTGGTTATCGCCGGATTGTCGGCCATCGCGATTATGCCCTCCATGCCGGAGAACTTGGCATACATCGGCAGCAGTATGTACTGGTTGGTGACCACCGACATCGCAACCATGAGCACCACGCCGATCAACATGCCTATCAGCGCCGAACGGCGATTGATACTCACATGGTTCTCACGCGCGGCGTTCTTCACGCGCGCACGCTGATATATCCACGCCGACGGCACCACCAGCGCCGCCGAACACAGGAAGTCGGCCAGTTCGCCTATGCCCGCCGTCGTGCCCATCGGTATATGTACCAGCGCCTTTATAAGCAGCACTATCAAACCCTGCACCGGCCCCATCGCAAACCCCGCCAGCAACGCCGGCATCGTCGAAAAGTCCAGCTTCAACCACGGCAGGAACATCGGTATCTCGAATATCGGCATCCACAGTATTATCGATACCGCCGAAAGCATGGCTACGCGCACCATATAGCGCACCCTGGTGTCAACTTGCTGCATAACTTGAGCAGCCCCCTTTCGCATATCGCCCTTGCGGGCAACCTGCGCGCGCCCGGCGATCGCGGGCCGCGCCCGAAACTCGGAGGCATACAAAAACACGCCCCCGATGCTTCTCAGAGGCGTGAAAAGACGGCAAACAAACTGCTGCTCTTCTCTCATCCAGACTCACCGGACCACCTGTCCGATACACTGTCGGCTCCGGAATCGCCAGATTGCGCCTTGCTGCCGCGCGTTCCTTTATCGAACGCCGGGAGCCGGGTACGCATACTGATCGCTGACCGGATCTGCGCGCATGCACGCTCGCGGGCTACACCGCCGGTGGGGCTTCGCACCCCGCCCTGAAGATCGCACTGGAACTCGTCGTTCCATCTACAATTATATGCATACCCCGCCTCAGCTGCAATGCATTGGCGTTATGAGCATGTAAATTTATTTTTACATGGCGTCATGCCACGCCGCCACGTCAACCCGCGTTTACCAAGTCTTCAAAGAGCTCGCGCACTATGCCCGGCATGACCTCGCCGCGCACGTACGCCCTGCGCCGTTCATCCGCCTCGGTATGCGCGTTCAGCAGCGAGCGGCCGGCGGCAGTATTGTCGGACACGCAGCTCAATGCCGCAATGGGCAGCCCGCACAGCTTGGCCGCGCGCAGTGCCGCCGCCAGCTCCATGTCCAGCCCGTTGCAGCCGCGCGCACGTATCGCATCGATATGGGCATACTGCGCAAACAGCGTGTCCGTGCAGAACGTGCGGCCCACATGCAGCCGCACGCCGCAGGCCCTGCAGTGGCGCGCGGCGATAGCATCGAGCCGGTCAAGCAATGCGGCGTCCGGAGTCATGCGCTCGCCAAACGCATCGAACGCCAGGTCTGCCGAGGCAATGTACCGGCTTGCGCCGTCACCGCATACCGTGCTGTGGGTCACGACCAGGTCGCCTATCGCCATGTCCGGATCCAGCGCGCCCACCGAACTGACAAACAGCACCCGCTGGCAGCCCGTGAGCCCCAGCGCCAGCACCGCATCCAGCACGACCGGCGCACCATACCCCGCCATGACGTATGTCAGCCCGCAGTCCGGCAGATCGTACGCGCGCACCGAGTTCAGTCCGCGCCCCATAAGTTCGGCTCGGCCGAGCGCTCCAAACCTTTCGGGTGGCCAGCCGGGCGTGACTATCACACCGGCTCGGACGCGCGTGGCCTCCACGCCCAGCGTGCGTCGGCAGGCGGCTTCGGGCGCAGCGCCGTAGCGCCGCATAGCGGCTATAAGGTCGGCATACTGCATGTCGGATCCGCTCCTTCATTTATTACTGTCGAAATCCCGTGATGTCTCGTCTCAGGCAACGCCCGCGCAGCACAGGCAAAGTTTGAGCCCCTGCCGCAAGTCTCAGACCGCCTTCAACAGGTCAGGCAGCCGAATCGCGCGCTTATTGTAATTGCATGACTGATTTCTGCGTCAGGCACGCCACGGGCCGCATTTACCGTTGCCTAAGCGCGCCTATTAAATCATTCGGTTTGCAGTCGCGCTGCTGTGCGGGTTTGTCGTGCATTCAACGGGCTGGGCCCATGCCGCAAGGCATGGGCCCATTTGGCGCGCATAGGCGCCGCTCGTATGATACTGCGCAGCCTGGCGCCGCATTGCCTGCGACGTCTCAACCGTCAAGCGCCGCGCATTCCAAACGCGTTCCCAAACGGCACGCCGCCGGCTCAGCGCTCAAACGCCACTTCGCCGTTCACGATAGAATGCGTCACATGCGAGCGCGCATCCAGCGGATGGCCATCGTACAGGCAGATGTCGGCGTCCTTGCCCGCCTCGAGCGAGCCCACGCGGTCAGCCAGACCTATCGCCTCTGCGGCATTGATCGTTATCGCCTTGAGCGCGCCCTCCTCGCTCAGGCCGTTGCGCACGCAGATGGCAGCCTCCACGGCCAGATACTGCTCGGGTATGACCGGCGAGTCGGTCATCAGCGCGAACTTCACGCCCGCCTGCTCGAACTTGGCCGGCGCTTCAAACGTCAGATTGCCCAACTCGATCTTGCTGCGGTCGGTGAACAGCGGGCCCAGCGTGACCGGTATCTGCTCCTTGGCCAGCCGGTCGAGTATCAGATAGCCCTCCGTGCAGTGCTCAAGCGTCATGTTCAGGTTGAACTCGCGGCCCAGACGTATGGCCGTAAGTATGTCGTCGCTGCGGTGCGCGTGGCACTTGACCAGTATCTCGCGCTTCAACGCCTTGACCAGCACCTCGAGTCCCAGATCGCGGTCAGGCCGCTTGTCCGGGTCGGGATTGTCCATCTTGCGCATGTAATTCTGGGCCTTCACGAACGCCTCGCGTATCACCGACGCCGTGCCCATGCGCGTCATGGGCAGCTTGCCCTTGCTGCCATAGCAGCGCTTGGGATTTTCGCCGTACGCCATCTTTAGCGCCAGCGGTTCGCGGATTATCATGTCCTCAAGGTAGCTGCCCGCGGTCTTCATCGCCACGAACTGGCCACCTATCGCGTTGGCCGAACCGGGGCCGGTCGCAACCGTCGTAACGCCGCCCGCCAGCGCCTCGCTGAAGCACCGGTCGCGTGCGTACAGGCTGTCCAGCGCGCGCATCTGCGGCGTCACCGGATCGGTTATCTCATTGCCGTCCGAGCCCTCAAAGCCCATCGAGTCATCCCACATGCCTATGTGGCAGTGCGCGTCCACCAGGCCCGGCAGCGCGTACAGGCCCTTGGCATCTATCACACGCGCATCGGGCGCGCTCAGCGCGCTGTCCACGGCGACTATGCGTCCCGCGTCTATCAGCACGTCGCCCTGCGGCAGGTACTGGCCCGCCATGGTGTACACCTTTGCGTTTTTGATGAGCAGCATTTGCATCCTCCTTCGCCGGGCGCGAGGCCCGCACCTTGTCGCAATGTAAACTTCCCATTGCATTTTAGCGCTTTTGGCGCGCGTTTGCAACATATTTCTTCAGCCACGGCGCCCGGGCCGACCGGCGCAAACCGCCCGCACGGCATCAGAATGCGCGCAGGTTGGCCATCTGCATATCGATGCAGCGCACGCGTCAGCCGTCGCCAAACAGCTCGCGCACCAGTTCACGCGCCTCGTCAAGCTGCTCGTACGGCACAAACACCCGCTGCCGCTCCAGGTTGTGCCCGACCTCCTGCGACAGCGCCGCCCCCAGCGCGCTGCGCGTCACGCACGGTATGCCGTTCTGGCCCAATACGTCCATCAGCATGCCCGCCCACATCGCCGGCCGCTCGTCCAGCAGGCAGAAGTCGCCCGGCCGTGGCGCGCGCAGTTTGCGCCGGTTGCAGCGCACGCACCGTTCGCCCTCCGTAAGCAACATGCAGTTCTCGCAGTAATTCATATGAATACTCCTTTCGCTCGCCCGGGCGCGAGGCCCGGCGCTGCAACGCATCGCCCGTGCGGCGGCCAAACGCGCCAGCGCCATTCAACAGATCAAATAACCTCAGCATCGCCCGATAAGCCCAACGGCACTACGCTGCGCCAATGAGCTACGCAGCACCGGCTTCCAACTCAGCGGCACGCTCCGCTGATGCCACGGCCCGGTTCAACGCCGGTCCCCATGCCGCATATCCCGATTCGATCTGATGACGGCGCAGCCTCCGCCGATATTAAGCGTTATGCACTGACCATGCATATCGATACGCCCAACGCCCAAACCGCGCCTCAGCCACGGCCAACTTCACCATACCGCCCAAAACGCAGCCGCGAGCCAGCCAGCGCCGGCCCGCGGTAGTATGTCGCATCAGATATTCCACTGTATCGCGCCCGAATGCCGTATATCCAGCACGGTGCAGCTGTGCGCGCCGAAAACGGCTTCCAGCTTGCGCGTGAACGTGGGCAGCATGTCGTTGGGCACGAACGCAAGTATCGTGCCGGCAAAGCCGCCGCCATGTATGCGCCACGCGCCCTTGCCTTCCAGCATCCGGCGGCACATCTCCAGCGCCAGCGCCAGCGGCTCCTCGGTCTGGCCCGCGACGTACACGTTCTGCAGCAGTTTCCAGCTGCTCTCGCCCGAGGCGATTATCAGCCGGAAGAACTCGTTCAGATCGCCCTGCTTGAGCGCTTCGACCTGGCATTTGACGCGCTCGTTCTCGTCAAAGAAGTGCAGCGCGCGCAGTATCGCGCGATCGCTGACCTTGCCGCGCAGCTTGTCGATGCCTTCCTCGACCTGCTCGGGCAGCACCTCGCGCAGCACGTTGCAGCCGAACTGCGCCGCGACCTGCTTCATCTCGATCGGTATCGCCGCGTACTCGCCGGTCAGGTCGGCGTGGTTGCCGCCCGCGCCCACGACTACCAGCGCATACCCGCGCGCCGCAAAGTCGAAGTCGACGTTCTCCACGCGCGGCGTGGACTTGCGGAAGTCTATCGTGACCAGTCCGCCCAGCGCGCTGGCCGCCTGATCCATCAGGCCCGAGGGCTTGCCAAAGTACACGTTCTCGGCATACTGCGAGATCTGCGCCAGCTCCAGGCCGGTCAGCTCGCCGCCGTTGTACATGCCGTTTAGTATGTCGGCCATCAGCACTTCAAACGCCGCAGACGACGACAGGCCCGAGCCCTTGAACACGCTCGAGGTCACTATCGCGTTGAAGCCGCCCACGCGCTTGCCCAGCTGCTTAAAGCGCGCCGCCACGCCGCGTATCAACGCCATGGACGTCTCCTTTTCGGACTCTACGGCGTCAAGCTTGTTGGTATCCACCACCAGCGCGCCGTTGTAGCCCTCGGAGTATACGGTGATTATGCCATTGGCCGTAGGCGCGGCTATCGCCACGGTGTCCAGGTTGACGCCCGCAGCCAGCACGCGGCCAGCCTGATGATCGGTGTGGTTGCCGCCTATCTCCGTGCGGCCCGGCGCCGAGAAGAAGCTCACGCCTTCCACCGTGCCGAACTCCTCACTGAATCGCTTGGCTATGCGGCTGTAACGCTCCATCTGGTACAGCAGCACGCCCTCGCGCTTGCCGTAAAGCTCCTGGAACTTGCCTGCGGCCTCATTGGACCTCAGGTACTTCAAGATATCAGGCAGATTATTCATAGCAGTACATACTCTCCCATCCGTAAAATATGACTGGCCCTGCGCGCGCAATGTCGCGCGCCTGCGTCGCCGCTCCGCTCAGCTGCGGCAGTCGGCGCGTATACTTATTATTATTTTATACTACTCAAACCTGTTTTTCAAGCGCTTCTTACAAAAATCGCGTAAATAATCGCGAGCCAATCACCATTTCAAATAGCCCTGTCTATCCAGGAATTCGCGCCTGTAATCGCCAAAGCGATCCTCCTCGATAGCCTGGCGCGCGCCCTCCATAAGCTTTAGCAGGAAGTACAGGTTGTGATACGACGCCAGCCGCGGCCCCAGCACCTCGCCCGCCTTGAACAGATGCCGTATGTACGCGCGCGAGTAGTTGCGGCACACGTAGCAGTCGCACTCGGGATCGATTGGGCTGAAGTCCTCGGCGCAGCGCGAATCGCGCACTATCACGCGGCCATCGCGCGTAAAGCAAGTGCCGTTGCGCGCCACGCGCGTGGCCAGCACGCAGTCGAACATGTCCACGCCGCGCATGACGCCCTCCATCAGGCAGTCCGGCGAGCCCACGCCCATCAGATACCGGGGCTTATTGACCGGCAGCTCGGGCGATATGGCCTCCAGCATCTCATACATCACCGGCTTGGGTTCGCCCACGCTCAGGCCGCCTATCCCGTAGCCCGGGAAATCCATGTCGGCCAGCCTGCGCGCGCTCTCGATGCGCATGTCGCGGTACATCGAGCCCTGCACTATGCCAAAGAGCGCCTGATCCTCGCGGGTATGCGCGGCCTTACAGCGCGCAGCCCAGCGATGGGTGCGGTCCAGCGCCTCGCGCGCCTGCTTCTCATCGCAGGGCCATGGCGAACACACGTCGAACGCCATCGCTATATCGCTGCCCAGCTTCTGCTGTATGTACATGGAGCTTTCGGGGGTTATGCGCTGGCGCGAACCGTCGATATGGCTGCGGAAGTCCACGCCGTCCTCGCGTATGCGCCGCAATCCGGCCAGCGAAAACACCTGGAACCCGCCCGAGTCGGTCAGTATCGGCCGCGGCCAGTTCATGAACTTATGCAGTCCGCCGGCCCGCTCGACGAGATCCTCGCCGGGGCGCAGGTGCAGGTGGTAAGTATTGGAGAGTATTATCTGCGCGTTCATCTCGATCAGTTCGCGCGGTTCGAGCGTCTTTACGGTGGCCTGAGTGCCTACGGGCATGAATATGGGCGTCTCTATCGTACCGTGGGGCGTGTGCAGCCGGCCACGGCGCGCGCCGGTCTGCGCGTCCACGTGCAGCAATTCAAATTCAAACATCTGTCGGCTCCTGTCGGTTGATTTTGGGGATGGATTTGCCGCCGGGCATGATAGCCCATGGCGATGCGCGCGTGTGCGGCTTTGCGTCATGGGCCGGCAATCTGTGATTCGATCCTGGGAAATGCATTTTGCGCCTTGAGCCAATGGGCCGCGCTTGTGCGGCAATGAGTTCCCGGCAAGCAGCCCGAGCGCGATATGCCGCGCAGCCCTGCCGCCGTCACGCGAAAACCCGCTCGCGCTTCACAGCGGCGCGGCCGGCAAGACCGCGCCGCATAAAACCTACCTTATGAACATCGCGTCGCCAAACGAGAAGAACCGGTATTCGCGTTCTACCGCCTCGCGGTACACCGCCAGCGCATTCTCGCGTCCCATGAACGCCGATACCAGCATCAGCAGCGTAGAACCCGGCAGGTGGAAGTTGGTTATCAGCGCGTCCACCGCCTTGTAGTGGTAACCCGGGTATATGAATATGCTGGTGTCGCCCGCGCCCGCGTGAACTATGCCGTCCTCGGTGGCGGCGCTCTCCAGCGTGCGCACGCTGGTCGTGCCCACGCACACTATCCGCCGTCCGCGCGCCCGCGCCGCGTTAATGCGCGCGGCCGCATCCGGGGTCACCTCCCAGTGTTCGGTGTGCATCTCGTGATCCTCGATGTGCTCCTCCTTGACTGGGCGGAACGTGCCCAACCCCACATGCAGCAGTATCGGCACAATATCTATACCCTTGGCCGCTATGCGCTCCAGCAGTTCGGGCGTGAAGTGCAGCCCCGCCGTGGGCGCGGCCGCCGAGCCGTCCTCGCGCGCATACACCGTCTGATAGCGCGTGGGGTCCTCCAGCTTTTCGTGTATGTACGGCGGCAGCGGCATCTCGCCCAGTGCGTCCAGCAGTTCCTCGAACACGCCCTCATACTCGAACCTGACCGTGCGCATGCCGCCCTCGTCTATCGACAGCACCTGCGCATGCAGCCGTCCGCCGCCAAACTCGAACCGCGTGCCCGGCTTGGCCCGCCGTCCCGGCCTGAGTATCACCTGCCAGGTGTCCATCGACAGCCGCTTGAGCAGCAAAAACTCTATCGGCCCGCCGGTGTCCTCGCGCACGCCATAAAGCCGCGCCGGTATTACACGCGTCTCGTTTATCACCAGCGCGTCGCCCGGCTCCAGGTACTCGATTATGTCCCGAAACACCCGGTGCTCGGGCGCGCCGCCCGTGCGCGAGCACACCATCAGCCGGCTGGAGTCGCGCGGCTCCACCGGCGTCTGCGCTATCAGCCGCTCGGGCAGATCGTATACAAAATCAGACGTATTCACACTTACACCTCGTCGTCAAATTCAAACCTGAGCTGTTCGACCGCCGGGCCATCCTCGCGCGGCATGGGCTGCTTCATGTGCTCGTACGCCGCCGGCGTAAGCACCCGCCCCCGCGGCGTGCGCATCATAAAGCCCAGCTGCATCAGATACGGCTCGTACACGTCCTCGATCGTGCCGGCATCCTCGCCGGTCGACGCCGCCAGCGTGTCCAGTCCCACCGGCCCCCCGCCGAACTTCTTTATTATCGTCATCAGCATCGCGCGGTCGGTGCGATCCAGCCCCAGCTCGTCTATCTCCAGCAGGTTCAGCGCCTCGGCCGCCACCGCGCGCGTTATCACGCCGTCGCCGCGCACCTGCGCATAGTCCCGCACGCGCTTTATCAGCCGGTTGGCCACGCGCGGCGTGCCCCGCGAGCGCCGCGCTATCTCCAGCGCGCCCTCGTCCTTGCAGTCGATCTTGAGTATGCGCGCCGAACGCGCCACTATCTGCGCCAGTTCCTCGGGCGTGTACAGCTCCAGCCTGAACGATATGCCGAACCGGTCCCTGAGCGGCGAGGACAGCATGCCCGCCCGCGTCGTCGCGCCTATCAGCGTGAACTTGGGCAGATCCAGCCGCAGCGAGCGCGCCGACGGCCCCTTGCCTATCATTATGTCCAGCGCGAAGTCCTCCATCGCCGGGTACAGCACCTCCTCGACTGCGTGCGAGAGCCGGTGTATCTCGTCGATGAACAGTATGTCGCCCTGATTGAGGTTGGTCAGTATGCTGGCCAGATCGCCCGGGCGCTCTATCGCCGGGCCTGAAGTGGTGCGTATGTTCTGGCCCATCTCGGACGCGATTATGCATGCCAGCGTCGTCTTACCCAGCCCGGGCGGGCCGTACAGCAGCAGGTGGTCCAGCGGTTCGCGCCGCTTGACCGCCGCCTGTATGAACACGCTCAGCGACTCCTTGAGCCGCTTCTGGCCAAAGTAGTCGGCCAGCGCGCGCGGACGCAGCGTCAGCTCGCTCTCGTCCTCCTGCTCGCGCATGGCCGTGGTAATAAGTCTGTCGTCATCCTGCCGCATAATACCTCCCCACCGCCGGGGCGCGCGCCCCGGACCGTCCATGCGCTAGCCGCGGTCCATCCCGCGCAGCGCCATAAGCACGAGCTTGTCCACGCTGTCGGCGCTGTCGGACACCGCCGCAATCGCGCGCTGCGCATCCTGCGCGCTGTAACCCAGCGCCATCAGCGCCTCTATCGCCTCGCCGACCGGGCCCGTGACCGCACTGGCCGGCAGCGCCGACGTTCCTTCAAGCGCCGCGTTGTCTATCTTCTCGCGCAGCTCAAGCACCACGCGCTGCGCGGTCTTTTTGCCCACGCCCGGCGCGCGCGATATCGCCGTCACGTCGCCGGTCACTATCGCCACCGACAGCTCGCGCACGCTCAGCGCCGACAGCATGTTCAGCGCCGTGCGCGGGCCTATGCCCGACACCGCGCGCAGCTTTTCGTACAGCGCCTTTTCCTCGCGCGTCGCGAAGCCGAACAGCTCCAGCGCATCCTCGCGCACGCTCAGCACCGTAAAGCACTTCATGCGCTCGCCCACGCGCGGCGCGGCGCTTATCGTCGTGCGCGAGCAGATCAGCTCGTACCCTACTCCGCCGCAGTCTATCACCAGCGAGTCGGCTCCCTTTTCGGCCAGCACGCCGTCTATATGCGCATACATTGCGCGCCACCTCCCATGTCCGCCATCGCGGGCATTCTGTCGAGATAATATTCATCAGCCTGGCACGCGCTACCGGTCGCATGGCGCGCCTGGACGGCCCGCTTTTGTGCGCCGCCGTTAAATCGCAATGGCACGGCGTGCGGCGATATTGCCGCCGTACATGCCAGGCCGCGCTCAACCTATACTTGCACGCCGCATCGCGCTGAACCGGCATAACCTGCGCGCTGAACCGCCGCGCTTTCGTTGCCATGCCGCGCGATGGTGAGCGCTGGCGGAAAGCTACGCGTTGACGTGCGGGATAGGCCGCACTGCACACTGGCGAGCGCTTAACCGCCCGATGCGCCGTCGCCCGGCATGGGATAGGCACCTTCGCGCGCTGGCGAACGCTGGCGGAAATCTACGCGTTGACGCGTGGGATAGGCTGCACCGCACGCTGGCGAGCGCTTAACCGCCCGATGCGCCGTCGCCCGGCATGGGATGGGCACCTTCGCGCTCTGGCGAGCGCTGGCGGAAATCTACGCGTTGACGTGCGGGATAGGCCGCACTGAACACTGGCGAGCGCTTAACCGCCCGATGCGCCGTCGCCCGGCATGGGATGGGCACCTTCGCGCGCTGGCGAACGCTGGCGGAAATCTACGCGTTGACGCGTGGGATAGGCTGCACCGCACGCTGGCAAGCGCCGCCCGCGAATTGCCCGTCGTCTATGCCGATGCCGGATGTCGGGCTCGAGCGCCGTCACTTGATGCGGTATATCGCGCGCGCCTGCCGCGAGTGCGCGTGACAGATCGCCACCGCCACCGCGTCGGCCGCGTCGTCCGGACGGATTATCGCGTTCATGCCCGTCAGCATCTTTACCATCTGCTGTACCTGCGCCTTGTCGGCCTTGCCGTAGCCGGTCACGGCCAGCTTGATCTGCATCGGCGTATATTCGTACAGTTCCTCGGTGCGCTGCGCCGCCGCCACCAGCGCCGCCCCACGCGCCGCGCCCACGTTCATCGCCGTGGTCACGTTGCGCGCAAAGAACAGCTCCTCAAACGCTATCTCATCGGGTCGGTACGTGTCTATCAGCTGGTTCATGCCCAAAAAAATAGAGCGCAGCCGCTGCGGCGTCGGCGACTTGGCCTGCGTCTCGATGCAGCCGTATTGCACCAGCTTTATCTTCTGCCGGTCAAAGTCTATAACTCCGTACCCCATCAGCGCCAGCCCGGGGTCCACTCCCAGTATCCTCATATGCCAATACCTGCCCATATTCTCATACTGTAATAATACAGCCCCGCGGCCCGCCATGTCAAGCTACCCGCACCCCTCAAACCCAAACGCCAAGTTGCTTTGCGGTAAATTTCCGCGCCCGTCCAAAAATATACATACAGTTTACACCAGAGCTATTGTATTTTTATGCACGAAGTTGTATACTCTTTGTGTGCTGAGGGACACGCGACGCCGTAGGGCGCGCGCAAACATATAACTGGAGGTATATCACAATGGCTAAGGAAAA
This sequence comes from Candidatus Fimadaptatus faecigallinarum, assembly GCA_018714445.1. Classification (GTDB taxonomy): domain Bacteria; phylum Bacillota; class Clostridia; order Christensenellales; family Aristaeellaceae; genus Fimadaptatus; species Fimadaptatus faecigallinarum. Next base: position 65,027 of record DVNK01000032.1, read on the forward strand.
GGTCGTGCTCGCGTATTCGGGCGGTCTGGATACGACGATAATAATACCGTGGCTCAAGGAAAACTACGATTGCGAAGTCATCGCGGTGGCGGTGGACGTGGGTCAGGGCGAGGAACTCGCGCCGCTGAACGAAAAGGCGATAAAGTCCGGCGCTAGCAAGATATACATAGAGGACGTGCGCGAGGAGTTCGTGACCGACTGCATCTGGCCCACGCTGCAGATGGGCGCGGTGTACGAGGGCGAATACCTGCTGGGCACCAGCTTTGCCCGGCCCGTGATAGCCAAGCGCCTCGTCGAGATTGCCAAAAAGGAAGGCGCCACGGCGATCTGCCACGGCGCAACCGGCAAGGGCAACGATCAGGTGCGCTTTGAGCTGACGATAAAGGCGCTCGCACCCCACATGAAGATAATCGCTCCCTGGCGCATATGGGACATTAAGACCCGCGAAGAGGAGATCGATTACGCCGAGGCGCGCGGTCTGGACGTGCCGGTCACCAAGAAGCGCCCCTACTCGATGGACCGCAACCTCTGGCACATCTCCCACGAGGGCGCCGACCTGGAGGATCCGTGGAACGAGCCGCCTGAGGATCTGTGCCTGATATGCAAGCGCCCCGAAGATGCCCCCGATAAGCCCGAATACGTCGAGATAGACTTCGAGCAGGGCATACCCAAGAAGATAAACGGCGTGGCCTATGGCCCGGTCGAGATAATCGAAAAGCTCAACGAGATCGGCGCGCGCAACGGCGTTGGCATAGCCGACCTGGTCGAGAACCGCCTGGTGGGCATGAAGAGCCGCGGCGTGTACGAGACCCCCGGCGGCACGATACTCTACAAGGCCCACTCGATACTCGAATCGATAACCCTGGATCGCCAGACCGCGCACTACAAGGAGCAGATGGCCGTGCGCTTTGCCGAGCTGGTTTACGACGGCTGGTGGTACACCACGCTGCGCGAGTCGATGAGCGCGTTCGCGGCCAGCACCCAGAAGTACGTGACCGGTACCGTCAAGCTCAAGCTGTACAAGGGCAACCTGATACCCGCGGGCGTCAAGTCCCCGTACACGCTCTACATGGAGCAGATAGCCACCTTCGGCGACTCCAAGGAGCTCTACGACCACAAGGACGCGGGCGGATTCATCAACCTGTTCGGCCTGCCGCTCAAGGTGGACGCCATGATGAAGGAACGCGCAGGCATAACCGACTGAAAGCCTTACATGTGAATACCCGGGCCGCGCGCGGCATTATTGGATATGCGGCGCGCGGCCCGTTTGTCGCATAAACTTACACACCGGCGCACTGCGCCGCGCAAAGGAGCGGATGGCTATGAAGCTATGGGGCGGCCGCTTTGAAAAGGCCACCGACGGCATGGTCGACGACTTCCACTCGTCGATATCGTTTGACAAGCGCCTGTACAGGCAGGACATACTCGGCTCGATAGCGCACGCGACGATGCTGGGCGAACAGGGCATAATACCCAAATCCGACGCCGATCTTATCGTCGAGGGCCTCAAGGGCATACTCGCCGACATAGAAGCCGGCAAAGTCACATTCGAGATCGACGCCGAAGACATACACATGAACGTCGAAAAGCTGCTGACCGAGCGCATAGGCGCGGCGGGCGGCCGCCTGCACACCGGGCGCAGCCGCAATGACCAGGTCGCTCTCGACGTGCACATGTTCGTAAAAGACGCTATCATTAAAGTGCAGGCCGAACTGGAAGCGCTGCTCAACACGCTGCTCAACATTGCGCGCGCCAACCTGCACACCGTCATGCCCGGCTACACTCACCTGCAAAAGGCACAGCCGATAACGCTGGGTCATCACATGATGGCGTACTTCCAGATGTTCCGGCGCGACTGGCAGCGGCTGGAGGACCTGTTTGTGCGCGCGGATGTGATGCCGCTGGGCTCGGGCGCGCTGGCAGGCACGACGTACCCGCTCGACCGGCAGCGCGTGGCCGAGCTGCTGGGCTTTGGCGCGATAAGCATGAACTCGCTGGACGGCGTGAGCGACCGCGACTTCATAATAGAGTACGCATCGGATGCGTCGATGACGATGATGCACCTGTCGCGGTTCTGCGAGGAGCTGATACTCTGGTCGAGCAACGAGTTCGGGTTCGTAGAGATGGACGACGCGTTCTCGACCGGCTCGTCGATAATGCCCCAGAAGAAGAACCCCGACGTATGCGAACTGATACGCGGCAAGACCGGGCGCGTGTACGGCGATCTGATGGGGCTGCTGGCGATGATGAAGAGCCTGCCGCTGGCCTACAACAAGGACATGCAGGAGGACAAGGAAGCGCTGTTTGACGCCCACGACACGGTGTACAAGTGCCTGATGGTGTTCACCGCGATGCTGGAGAGCGTGAAGTTCAACGCGGCTCGCATGGAGCGCGGCGCGGCTGGCGGCTTCACCAACGCCACCGACGCCGCCGACTACCTGGTCAAGAAGGGAATGCCGTTCCGCCAGGCACACGAGGTCGTGGGGCGGCTGGTGCTGGATTGCATAAAGCACGACAAGGCGCTGCTCGACCTGTCGCTTAGCGAGCTCAAGCAGTACTCGGAGCTGTTCGACGAGGACGTGTACGAGGCGATATCGCTGCACGCGTGCGTCGACCTGCGCTCGACCGTGGGTGGACCGTCGCCCGACGCCGTCAGCGCCGCGATAGATGAGGGCGCTGCATGGCTGGATGCGCATAAGCACGGCTGATGGGCCTTGTCTGGCAGATATGGAGACGCCATAGTGCCCGCATGTTCTGATATATGGCATCGGTGGGCTGGCGCTCGGTAAAATGCTGAACTGGCACGCTTGGGTGATTTGGCCGTCTTTATTGGATTGCGCTCGGCAAAACGCTGAGCTGGCGCGCATGTGCGGATTGGTCGTCTTTATCGCCTTGCGCTCGGTAAAATGCTGAGCTGACGCGCATGTGCGGATTGGTCGTCTTTATCGCCTTGCGCTCGGTAAAATTCAGAGCTGACGCGCATGGGTTAATAGACGCCCTCACTCAGCAAGACGCTAAGCCTGCGCAATCTATGCACGTACAGGACTGATTGCGCGTTCGGATTCGGTCAGCATCCCGGCCCATGCCCCCGCGCTCGCATGCATGGCGCGCAGACTTGCTCCACTCCCCCGGCGCATATTCGATTAATAGTCGTGGATGAGTGTACATATCCGCGATAGATATGATATAATGTCCATGTACCCAGACGGGCGCGGTCGCTTAACGGGCGGCCGCGCTCGTCGGCTTATTTACGCATACGAGGAGGCTGAGACTGCATGCTTGATCCCATCACATGCGCCGCCTGAGCAAGGGCCGCGCAGCCATACTATGATTAAATAGAAGTTGCTGAACAGGGCCTTTGCCGTTCCATATATAAGCATATAAGGAGCGCGACATGAGCTACAAGAAGGCAACGAACCTGCTGCCCGACGAACTGCTGCGCAAAGTCCAACAGTACGTCGATGGCGAGCTGATATACATACCCCGGCTGGACGCCCACAGGCGCGACTGGGGGCAGGATACCTCCACACGCCGCGAGCTGGCCGCGCGCAATGCGCTGATACTGGCCGACCACCGCGCCGGCATGAACACGCGGCAATTAGCCGAAAAGTACTTTCTCTCCGAAAAGAGCATTCAACGCATACTGCGGCAACTGCGGCGCTGCGCCGCTGACGACCCCGCAGACGGCGGCACGGGCATGGACTGAGTTCCAGCCCGTGCTTTTTCATGTATCATATTTAGTTTGTATCCGAATATTAGGTTGGACGCGCCGCCCGGCAATGGTACAATCGCCTAAAGTACACGGTAAGGCGGTGCGCCATATGGACGAAATAATCTGGAATATAGATTGCGCCACGCTGCCCACGGTCACGCGGCACTGCAAAAAGTGCGGCAAACTGCGCGCATTCGAGTGCTCGGGCTGCTTCCGGGTCAACGCGCAGAAGCGGCTGATGGATGTGTGGCTGATATACAAGTGCCCCGAATGCGACGACACCTGGAACCTGCCGGTGCTCAGCCGCGTGTCGCCGCAGGCGGTCCCGGCAGCGTTGCTGGCGGGCTTCCACCGCAACGACGCGGCGCTGGCACGCAGGTACGCATTGGACGGCGAACTTATGCGGCGCAGTGGTGCCGCGCTTGACATGCCCGAGCTGCGCGTGACCGGCGTCACGCCGCCCGCAGGCCAGCGCGTCACAATGGCGCTGACGCCCGAATGCGCGCTGCCGGTGCGCGTGGCGGCCGTACTGCGCATGGGGCTGAGACTGAGCCGCAGCGAGTTTGAGCGCCTGGTCGCAGACGGCCGTATACGTGCTCACGGCGGCGACGTACTGCGCATGAAGCTGGGCAGTGGCGCACGCGTGGACGTCGAGTTATGACAAGCGTGTCGGACTTGATACGGGGCGCCGGGCTTGGCAATATCGCCAGCTTTATCCACAGCTCCAAGTTGCAAGTCAGATACGGCTTGCCGATCTAAGCCGTTTTAACTGATATGGATCGCCTGACCCAGCCATATCGCCGACTTTGTCCACAGCTCAAAGCTGCAAGTCAGATACGGCTTGCCGGTTTAAGCCGGTTTAGCTGTTATGGCGCCGGGCTTGGCAATATCGCCGGCTTTATCCACAGCTCCAAGCTGCAATTCAGATACGGCTTGCCGGGCTAAGCCGGTTTAACTGATATGGCGCCGGGCTTGGCAATATCGTTGGCTTCGTCCACAGCTCCAAGCTGCAAGTCAGATACGGCTTGCCGATCTAAGCCGGTTTAACTGATATGGATCGCCTGACCCAGCCATATCGCCGACTTTATCCACAGCTCCAAGCTGCAATTCAGATACGGCTTGCCGGGCTAAGCCGGTTTAGCTGTTATGGCGCCGGGCTTGGCAATATCGCCGGCTTTATCCACAGCTCCAAGCTGCAAGTCAGATATGGCGTGCCCTCCAAACCAAAATAAACGACATGAGCCGCCGGTAAAAACCGACGGCCCCAATATTAATATATCGCCGGCGACAGTCATATTTGCTCCATTGTGCGCCTATGACTCTGCGCGTGCGCCATCACTGCGCCTTGAGCGCACGCAACCGGCGCGCAATGTCGAAGTACTCTCGCTCCAGCTCCTCGCGCTGGTCAGCAGACAGTCCCTTGCCATTCAGCCGCGCGTCTATCGCGGCCATGCGCATCCGGAGCGTGTCCGCGCCCAGCTCGACCTGCTGGCGTGCGCGCTCGGCCTGTTCGTCCCGTATCGCGCGCTTTGCCTCGTAATCGGCCAGCGTGCCTTCAAACGCCGCCAGCGTACCGCCTTCAATTACCAACAGCCGCTGCGCTATGCCGCTCACAAAGCGCCGGTCATGGCTGACCATTAACAGCGTGCCCGCGTACTCGCTCAGCAGCTTCTCCAGCGCCTCCAGCGCAAACACGTCCAGATGGTTCGTCGGCTCGTCGAGTATCAGCAGATTGCTCTCGCTCAACAGCAGCCGCGCCAGCTCAACCTTGACCCGCTCGCCGCCCGACAGCACGCGCACAGGTTTAAATACGTCGTCCGCGCCCAGCATCAGGTTGCTGAGCACCGAACGCGCCACGCTCTGCGGCAATGCGCTGTCGGCCATGGCGTTTTCAAGCGCGGTCGCATCCATGTCCAGCGTGCGCTCGCTGAGCTGACTGAAGTAACCTATCTTCACGCCCGGACTGAGCCGCACGCCGGGCGCGCCGTCGACCAGTCGGCCTATCAGCGTAGTCTTGCCGCAGCCATTTGCCCCCATTAACGCGGTGCGACTGCCCGTGGGCAGCGCGAAGTTCACATCCCGCACCAGCACTCGTCCCGGCACGTCCAGCTTCAGATGCTTGACCTCCAGCGCGCGCCGGCTGACCACGCCGCCCGCCGCACCCAACTTCATGCTGACCGCGGGCAGATCACGCGGGCGCTCCTTGCGCTCAAGCTGATCCAGTCGCGTGCGCATCGCCGACGCCGACTTGTGCAGCTTTTCCTCGACCTCGGTCGCACTGCGCTTGTGCAGGCGCGCCTCGGAGTTGCCCATGCGCGTGGGGAGTTTGGTGCGCCTGGCGCGACGCTCGCGGGCGTCTATCGCCTCGGACAGGCGGGCGCGTTCGCGCTGATAGCTGTCGTATTCGAACTGCTGGAACTCGCGCCGGCGATGCTTTTCGGCCATGTAGTCGGAGTAATTGCCGGGATACATGGCAATGTGCGCATCCTCCAGCTCGGCTATCGACGTGCACAGCGCGTCCAGCAGCGCCCGATCATGGCTTATCAGCAGCAGCGCGCCGTCGAACGCCTTGAGCTGGCGCATCAGTTCGTCCACACCCTGTGCATCCAGGTCGGTCGTGGGCTCGTCGAGCATCAGCAGCCGCGGATGCTGAGCCAGTGCGCCGGTTATGCGGCGGCGCGTGCTCTCGCCGCCCGACAGCCCGCCATGCAGCGCGCCGGTCTTGAAGCGCGAGCTCAGCTCGCCCGCCGCAGCCAGGTCGACCTGTACGCCCTGCTCGTCCATAGCTGCAGCGTATTCCTCGCCGCTGCCGAACTGTGGCACCAGCGCTATCGGGCAGTTCACAGTCACATGACCCTGGTCAGGCGCGCGCCGGCCCGCCAATATGCCCATAAGCGTCGACTTGCCCGCGCCGTTTTCGCCGACCAGGCCTATCCGATCGCCATCGTATATCGTAAACTCGGGCACGTCCAGCACCCGTCTATCCGCAAAATCCTGTATTATCTCACTCGCCTGCAAAAGCAGCATAATAAAAACGCCTCTCTCCGCCTGCCGGAAAGACGCGCGCATACTGATCCCGCCCGAAGGCGCGGCTATTTCATGGCCAGCGCAAAGCGTCTTTCAGGCAGGATAATCAGGTCGCCACCTGAACGGTGCGACCGCGCCGGCGACCAGACCCGCCGGCAAACCGCGCTGCGCGCGGCCATTATCCCAAACCTTACTTCTTCAACACTTTGCGCAATGACCGTCCTTTCTCAGTATGCGTATATGATATCAGCATCAGTCGGCTTTGTCAAGTGATTTTGTTGACATGACGGCCTGCAATTCCATGCGTCCTGTACCATGGCAGCATTGGCACATCATCCCCTGACAGCATCGCCGCATCGCGTTCGCCATTGCGGCTTAAACGTCGTGCAGGCGGCAACAGCCGTGCAAATGTGCGCCATCGCCCAGCGATACACAATCTGCTGCGGGCATTTGGTATGAATGGCAAGTTTGGGCCATGTGCCTGGCGCGCCGTTTGACGTATATGCTCAGGCACGCGGGCAGGGCTCGGGCACATGCCCGGCGCGCACATTGCGGTTTTCGGTCACACGCACAGCGGGTATTTGACGTGCGAACTCGGCCAGCGGCAGATCGCGGCCACGGCTCCCAGCTGCGCAGAGGCGTTCCGCACCATTCAGGCAATCAAAGCGACGAGCAATGCCGCCCTCCAGTGCATAAACGTTCAAGTCCAACCGCGCCGGATTATCATCCCATATAGTCGCAACAGCCGCGTTAGCACGCGTCAGCGTTTACCCGGTCGCGCAAGTTCACGGCCCTTTGCGGCGCGCCATAAGACAGATTTGAAAATAATTCCACATTTCCGACACCATTTCACATTTGCCCCACAAAATCTGCAACAAACGCCGCGCCAAAAGCGTTTATCAAGTGAACCGCGGATTACCGCTCCGCCGGCACGCAGCTTGCCGCGCAGCGCGGACTAGGAGCGTGATATTATGTTCATATTGTTGAGTGTGTTTACGGCCGGACACACCGAACTGGATGTAGAGGCGCTGATCGACGCGCATTCAGGCGCGGTCAAGCGCTGCGCATATCTGTGCCTGCGCGACGAGCGCATGGCCGAGGATGTATGCCAGGAGGTGTTCGTAAAGCTCTGGCAGTCCCCGCCGCGCGCCACTAATGAGGCCGGCATGCGCGCATGGTTGCTGCGCGTGACGCTCAACGCATGCCGCAATATGCTGCGCACACCGTGGCATAGGCGCGTGCAGCACGGTCCGGACGAGGTATTCAACCAGCTTTCGGCCCAGGGGCCCATGCCCGAGGCCGAAGCACTGCGCCGTGAGCGCGACGAGGCGCTCTATCAGGCCGTGATGGATCTGCCGCTCAAGTACCGCGAACCGATAATACTGCACTACTACTTCGACGTCTCCCAGCGCGACACCGCGCGCATACTCGCCATAGGCGACAGCACACTGCGCACGCGCCTGCTGCGCGCACGCCTGCTGCTGCGTAAGGCGTTGGGCGAGGAAGTCGAACTCTAGCCGGCAGCAAGCCCAGACATACACCTATGCGCGCAGATCGCGCCTTCTGAAAGGCAGGTACTTTATCATGAAATATTCGCTGAAGGATTTCAAGCGCGCCGCCGACCGCCATATAGGCAACATGGAGCCCAGCGCCGAGGGCCGCGCGCGACTGACCCGCCAGGTAAACCATAAACCGTCGCCGATGAGTTGGCTGGGCTGGGCAGCGGTTGTTGCGGCGTGCCTGATAGTGGTGGCGCTGCTCAACCTGCCCGCGCCGCGCATGCACGACTCGCCCGACGACGGCCGGCCGCTCACCGGAGTTGTGCCGCTCGGCACCGAACGTCCGCTGGACACGCCCAGCCCCACGATGGCTGACGTCATGCCCACAGAGCTAGACCAATCGCTGAACACGCCCAACCCCACGATAGCTGACGTCATGCCCACGGGGCTAGACCTGTCGCTGAACACGCCCAGCCCCACGATGACTGACGCCATGCCCACAGAGCTAGACCAATCGCTGAACACGCCCAACCCCACGATAGCTGACGCCATGCCAACGGAGCTTGACCGGTCGCTGAACACGCCCAAACCTACGATGGCTGACGCCATGCCAACAGACCTAGACCTGTCACTGAGCACGCCCAAACCTACGATGGCTGACGCCATGCCAACGGACCTAGACCAATCGCTGAGCACGCCCAACCCCACGCTTACGGCGATAATCACATCCGAGTCTTACGCATCGGCTTCGCCTTCCCCATCGCCAGCACCTGCTGCGACAAATTCCCCGTCGCCGTCGGCAACGCCCGCCGCGTCGCCTTCCGCCGCGCGCAGGCTGACTGCCCGCGACAGCGCGCTGCTGTGCAAGCGCGACGACGAATGCTTCGTTGGCTACGACCACGCGGGGCGCGCGTACATAATCAAAGACCTGCTGCAGGTATTCGACGAGAACTACTACGCTTACAGCGTGGATTTCAGCGACGAGTACTTCCTCACGCTTGAGGAAGTGCTGGCCACCGACGAGGGCCGCGCGTACTACGGCGTAGACAACCCTGACGACGTGACCAGCTACTTCTACCAGGCGCTCTGGCCGCGTCCCGAAGTCGTGACCTGGCTGCCCGACTGTTCGCCATCGAATTGGATAAGTTACTATACGGAACTGGACGTGGGCGTGGTGCAGTCGCTGCGGCAGCTGTCAAATGACGACATGTCCCGATTTGGGCTGGCAAGCGCCGACGGACTCATAACCCCGGCTGAATGCGTGGACATATTCGGCTTTACGACCGACGACGTAACCGTCGCGTCAGTGCCGGCGCTAGATGGATACAGCGCAAGCGCATATCGCAGTTATGGCGTGCTCAACGCGCGCGGCGAGTGGGTACGCCAGCCCGTGGCGGGCGAACTGGAAACGCTGTACGCCGACCTGGCCGGCAACGGCGGGAGCGTGCCGGTGTATTACATGCTGCGCACATACGCTGAGCTGGAGTTAAAGTACGATGAGGCAACCAGTGCAGAGTATATCGACTACGATTACGGCCCCACGCTCATAATGGATTTGTCGGGCAATGTGCTCATGACCGTGGATGAGTTCGGATACATGTTCATAAACACCCTGACCGACGCGCCAATACCGTACAAGGATATCGAGACCGGACTGTGGGGCTATGTCGACATGGACCTGAACATAGTCATCCAGCCGCAGTACCTGAGCGCTCAGAACTTCGGCGGCGGACTGGCGGCGGTGAAGGTCGCCGTCGAGCCCAGCCCGGAAACCGGCAATTACAGCACGCTGTACGGCTTCATAGACGAGACCGGCGAACTGGTCATTGAGCCGCAGTACGCCCTTGTGATGAGCGGCTTTACCGATGAGGGCGGCAATGCCCGCGTATGGCTGCCCGATGACGACACCGTGCAACACACCATAGACCGCAATGGCAACGACGTGAGCAACCCGCTCTCGCTGACATGGCAGCGGCTGTTTGCGATGCGCGAGCGCGTGCCGCTCGTCCCGCGGCTCAGCACCTGGGCACTGCTGATGCTGCTGGCCATGACGATATCATGGAAACGGCTGCGCGGCTACCCGGATGGCTACGGCGCTCAGAACAAGCGGATCAGCGCCGGCTTTGGGGGCTACATGGGCTTCATGTTGATGTACGCGGCGCTGGATGTCGGCATGCAGTCGGCACTGCCGGGGCTCATGCTGTTTAGCAGCGCGACCGGCTACGAGTGGACGGCATACGCGCTGGTCTTGGGTACGGCGGTACTGGGCGGCGCGATATACGGCTGGGCGGCGCGGGCGAGATGCCGCACGCGCATGGGGCTGGCGCTGTCCTGCCTGACGGCGGTGGCCTTGCCGGTCGCGGCGCGCTGGCTGATGGGCATGTGCACGCGCATGGACATCGATGCAGCGCTGGCGTTGGCGCTGGGCATGGCTGCAGGCGCGCTGACAAGCGCCGAACGCGACGACGAACCGGTGAGCTTCAAGTACAGGCTTATATGCATGGCGCTGAGCGCAGCGCTGACTTTCGGCCCGCTTGCGCTCGACTCACAGGACCTGACGCCGCGCAGCTGGCCCGCGACTGCGGCGCTTGGCGAGGTCGAACTGACGCTGACTCCGCTCAGCGACCCGGCCAGTTTGGACTACGTGCGCGCCCGCGCCGACGACTCGTCGCTGGATGATGAGTATTTATCGATGGTATACGGCGAGGACTGGCGCGACCAACTCGACGCGCTGCTAGCCGAGCCCGAGGGTTATGCGCTGCTCACACTGGACATACCGCTTTACAACCCCTACCTGCGCGCGCAGAGCGTTGCCGCCTATGCCTACCTGACGCCCGATCCGGAAGCCGACGCGGCGTGTTCAAGCGCGTACCTCGAATCCGCATATGAGATCATGGATTACGCCCCGCATGATCTCGCGCCGCTGACCAGTCAGACCGCTTCGGTCATGTACCTGGTGCGAGTCGGCGACACGCCGCTAGACGAGTGGCTTAACGGGCTGAAGGCGTGCTGCCGGATACAGGCAGGCGTATACTGATGCAAACAATTCGGCGCTTCAACCAGTCGGCCGGGCGCCGCATGTCATTGACAAAGTATCCGCCCGTCAAGTCGGTTATCCGCGTAAGCGCCCAAACTGCTTTCACAGCCGAACGCTCCGCCAAGATTGGGGCGGCTTTGAGAGCTTGACCGGCAGCCCGCATCCTTGAGGCTGCCGGAGCCTATCTATAAACCCAATTGGCCGCAACCGGACGCATATAAGCGCGCGGCGCGACAACTCATGCAGTTGCCGCGCCGCGCGCTTCGCATATACGTTCAATTAATAAATTATGCCTTATCCGACCGCTATGACGCTGTCCATCACTTCGCCTTCTGATTGCTGCTGGCCGACCTGCGCGTCGCCGTCAGTCGTATCGTCGCTGCCGGCGTCCTCGCCGGTCATGTCACCGGCCATGTCGCCAGTCATATCCCCGGCCATGTCGCCGGTCATGTCACCGGTCATATCACCGGATATGTCACCGGTCATGTCGCCAGTCATATTCCCGGACATATCCCCGGTCATGCCGCCATAACTCATGTCGCCGCCCAGCGCGTCATCCGTCTGATCGGATACGCCCATGAGTTGCTTTACCATGTCGGGATTGCTTATCGCCACGCCATATATCATGACCACCAGCAATGCCAGCGCACATATGCCCAGCAGCGCCATGAAAAAGCCCGACGGCCCCCGCCGCGTAGAATTGTCCATGCGTCCATCCCCCCAATATGCTCTGCTTATTAAGACTCGGGCGCGCGCGGTTTTGTTGCGTTTTCGGAGCAAAATGCGCCCTGTACGCGCATATACTATAACGTAAATAAAAATGCCGGCGATTGGGCCGCCGGCTGAATGGAGGCAGATCGATTTGGATTTCGCGGTTTTCGTAACCAGCCGCATGCTGGCGGTGGTACCGGCGCTGTGGTTTGTGGGCTGGCTGCTCAAGCAGTCAAAGCTGCCCAATGCGCTGATACCATTTGTGCTGGCGGCGCTGGGCGCGGTCGCCGGCGTGCTGATCGACGGGCCGTCGGCCAACAGCGTGGTGCAGGGCATACTGGCCGCTGCGGCTGCGGTGTTCGGGCACCAGGCGGTCAAGCAGGGCACGACCATAGTCGCGCGCCAGTCACACGACGAACCCGGTCCTGCGGCTTAGGTCAGCTCACCGTCTGTTCATACATACCCAGCACGGCCATGTCGGCGTCCACGCCTTCAAACCCGTCCACAGCGTACACCAGCAGCGTCAGCTTGCAGCCGGTGATCTCGGTATCGGATATCGCCGACACCAGGCTGATCTCGCGCGGCATGTCCAGGCCGGCCTGAGTATACGACACCGGGTCGCCGTCGGCCTCCCATATAACTTCGCCATTGGCGTTGGTCAGCAGCGCGTGTATCTTGATGTCGTACAGATCGGGCTGGTTGGTGTAGAGCAGGCTCAGGCAACCGGTCGTGGTGCCCGTAACCATAAGCGCCGGCGCGCCGTTTAAGTTGGTCAGCGTGCCAAGCTGCACCGTGACGTCGTAAATGTCAAACACCTGCGGGTCCTGTATGACCACATTGCCCAGCGTACTGGGCAGCGTCGTGAGCGCCTTTACGGTTATGTCAGGGCGTTCGGCCACTGCCTCTTCGGACGTCACGCACACTGTACACGGTTTGAGGCCGCGGTTATACGCCACCAGCATGGTCTCCTGAGTAGCGTTGCGCATGCCCTGGCAGTTTTCGTCAAAGTGGAAAGACTCGCCATTTTCGGTATCCCATACCAGCGGGCCTTCATTGACCGTGGGCGCGGGCGTGGGTGCGACAGTGGGCGTCGCGGTAGGCGCAGGCGATTCGCTTGAATCCGCCAGCGTGCCATCGGCGTTGGTCACTGCGGGCGTGGCGCTGGCGTTTGCGCCCAGCGCGTCCAGTTCGGTCGTGCCCTGGTTGCGCACGCCCCACTTCATGACCGAACCGCATATCAGCACCACGCACAGCGCCATTGCGGTGAGCAGCCACACTATGGGCTGCTTATATACGGGGCGCTTGACCACGTATCTTCTGCGCCTTCGATTGCCTTGATACGCCGGCCGCCACACTGACCCGTTTTTTTCCGAATCGCGGCCGCGATTATTGCGATAGTCCGACATACGGTTGCCTCCTTAACCACTGCATAGCTTGATTCCATTATACTACATCGCAAGGTTTTTTTAAATGGTATCTTTGGCGTACCGCTTAAAAAACCGCAAAAATGCCTCAATTGGCCGCAGGACGCGCGCGCCTCGCGCAGGCCCCGCGCAAACTTGCGCACTGCGCCCTGAATGCGGCCCAGTAAGTACCCGGTTTGCCACAATGACGTCAAACCGATATGTTACAATCGACTTGCAATAAAGTCCGGCTCAAGCGCCGGAACCCGACCGGCGGCGCATCCTGCCAGACGCCGCCCCCCTAGAAAAGAGGTGCCAATATGCATGACAGTCATGACGATAATATAAAGAACGTCGCCGTATGCGTGACGGGACAGCGCGATTGCGGCCAGCTGATACGCGCCGGACGCGAGCTGGCCGACAGCACCGGCGGCGCGCTGGTGGTAATGAGCGCGCTGCCACGGCTCTACGGCCAGGACACCGCGCGCGTGCTGGAATACCTGTACGAGTGCAGCGCCCACGCAGGCGCACAGATGCTGGTGATGTACACCAACCGCCCATTCGAGGCGCTGACAGACGGCTTCAAAAAGCACGGCATTGGTCATGTGCTGCTGGGCGAACCGCGCCGGCGCAGTTCACAGATGCGCACGCGGCTCAAGGGCGGCTATCCCGGAGCCAAATACTACGCGCTTGACCAGAGCGGCCACGCGTGCCAGACACAACAGCTGGCCGCCTGCGCACTGTAGCCGGCGCGTTGACATAGATTATTACATGCAAAGCTCCAAGGCGCGGCGCACGTCCCGGCATTCAGGGCGCGCGCCGCAAGTCGCTTTTGGTTGCGTTTTACGCCGGCCATATCCTGTTTCTTCCAATTTATATGCGCTTATTCCATACCTGCCGTATTCTTACAGCGCGGTCCGTCGGCTCATCTGAGTCGCCGGGCAGCTGGAGCGGCAGCGCGTCAAGGCCATATGCCATGGCGTGCTATACTTTGCCTTCGATGTCGCATGACTCGCCCGTACATGAGTGTGTGATTGAAAGCGTCATGCCGCGGTTTAGCATATCGCCGACCTGTCAAGCCACATTAATTGTATGCGCTTTAGTGTGAGATCACACAGCGACATGCCGCGACTGAACGTAAAGCCGTGCATGCGAAACCGCATTCGTGCGCAGATTGCAGCCGTCCGTACTTGCGCATTGACCGCGCTCACCTGGCCAATGCCCCGCCTGCGTGCGATGCCCATGACCCCGCCGCGTCAGTCCGCTGCCAGTTCAAGACACCTCACCGGCATGCCCCGCGCCCTCCATAGCAAAAGAAAAAGCCCGGACCATGTCCGAGCTAAAAGTAGCGGCGGTGGGATTCGAACCTACGACACTCCGGGTATGAACCGAATGCTCTAGCCAACTGAGCTACGCCGCCAAAGTTGCGGGGGAAGGATTTGAACCTTCGACCTCCGGGTTATGAGCCCGACGAGCTGCCAGACTGCTCTACCCCGCGATACTGCCGGTCTCCCGACGACTTTTTCAGTATACCACTTTCAGCCACCTTTGTCAATAGGTTTTGCGAAATTTTTTTGCCGCGCACTGACTCACTTACTCTCTTGCCATTGTAACATTCTACACAAAAACGAAATACTTTCAAAATTTATTAAAAAACTCATTTAAAAGTGACTTTGTTTGTGGTATACTAGGTTAGCCGGTACATTGCCAGGCGCTTGCGCGGGCAGTGCAACTATTGGTCGGCGGCGGCTTACAAGCTACACATGCAATATGACAGGTGGATTTAACAGCCATTTTTCACGAGCTGTGAACAAAGGCGGGACTTCATTCGTCCCATAAAGAGTTGAACTTTTGTCCAAGAAGGTATATAATGATGCTATGCTTGGACAGGTGTCCTGATACCAACCCCGACAAAGACAGATTATTGCGGGCGGAAGCCGCAGCCTGAATAATCCAAACAGTAAAGGAGCGTCCGATATGCGCACAACCGATAACTTTGACCACGATCCGCCGCGCAAGGCAGCCAGCGATTCGCGTGCCTCCAGTACCGCACGCAATCAGGCGCCGCGCCAGCCGGTGCGCCGCCCGCCCGTTCAGATGGATAATGACTCATATGATGACGATATCCGCTACGACGATGAGCTGGACGAGCAGCAGGATCAATACGACCCCGAATACGATGAATACGACGACTACGATGAACCCGCACCCTGGTATGACAGCTTCTGGTTCATCTGCGTTTGCCTTGTTATATGCCCGCCGTATGCGCTATACCGCATATGGAAGGATGAACGCTTTACCCTCACCAATCGCTGGTTGATATCCGCAATCGACGTGTGCTGGATGCTTATAATACTTATACTGCTGTTCAGCTCGCTGTTCGCACGCGACAACTCCTCCAGCGACGTAAACGGCGTCAACTCCGTGCCCACTTCGGGCATAGATATTTCGATGCCCTCGGCCGATCCCAATGCGTCGGCGTCGACCAGCCCCAGCGGCTCGGCAGGCCCGCAGGTGACGCCTGATCCCAACGCGTCGCCCAGCGCCTCGTCCACTGCGCTGGCTGGCAATACCGTGGCTCAGCCCGGTCAGAGCGCTGCGCCCGGCACTACGTTACGTCCCAGCTCGACCAGCACGGCTTCGGCCACTACCAGACCCACTTCTACGACAAACTCGTCTCAGAAGGTCTGGTATACCTCGGGCGGCACCTACTACCACAGCACCAGCACCTGCGGCGGCACCATGAGCGGAGCCAGCCAGCATACGCTGGCCGAGGCGGAAGCGGCTAACAAGAAGCGCTGCCCGTACTGCTATGACGGCGTGCCGCGCGGCGATTCGTCCTCCGGCTCGTCTTCGGGCTCGTCGACGACGCATACTACCGTCACCCGTACGGCGCGGCCCACTACTCGCCCCACCGCGCGCGTGACCCAGCGTCCGACCGCTAACGCTACTACCGTGGTGGTCACGCCTACGCCGCAGCCCACGCCCTCTTCGACTTCGCCGTACGCGGTCATGGTCTACTTCAACGTCAACGGCGAGTACTACCACAGCATAAGCAACTGCCAGGGCATGAAGAATGCCGGCTACTACACGATAGGTCAGGCCATAGACGCCGGTAAGAAGCGCTGCCCGGTCTGCAACGCGCCCGAGCCCGGCTCGACTGTGACGCCGTCGCCGTCGCCGGTACCCACGCCCACGCCGGTACCCACACCCATAATTCACATAGTCTGGTATCGTCCGGACAGCCAGTGGTATCACGCGGTAAGCAATTGCCAGGGCATGGTAGGTGCAACCCGCCATACGCTGGGCGAGGCTATCGACGACAACAAGCCGCCGTGCCCGTACTGCCATCCGCCGACGGCTGACAGCATCTACGCCACGGCAACGCCGATGCCCACAGGTAACTGATAATCATGAGCGGCTCCTGCATGGGAGCCGCTCATTAAATTTATTCCCAAATGGCGGAGTTATGCCAATGAACTCGCCTGCAAATCAGGCGCTGTGGAGGCAAGCTTAAATGACTGCTGAAATTGTAAAAGTTAGCGTTTACATGCCGTTCGGCAGTTTAAATTCCCAGCAAGAGATATGTATTATGCTGTGGCTCCCTTGATAGGATTTGATACAATTTGGCGAAAGACAAGCGTCCGAACCACAAGGGGAATTTTTTCTCCCCCTTTTGGTTTTCCTGCATAGGGGGGAATTTCACCTCCTATATTAGTTTAAATCATTCATTGTAATACC
>DVNK01000004.1 GCA_018714445.1 Candidatus Fimadaptatus faecigallinarum
CAAACATGATGGAGTATATAATTAACTTGAGGTTATTTACATATGCGGCGCTGAGTGTTGTTAATATTGAAAATATGTAAACACAACCGTTGCGCATAATAATATTCAATCATTGAACTGCGAACATGACATATAAATTGTATATCGAAAAGGTAATAGCCGCCGCAACGGGAGCGACGGCTGTATATCATATTGAAACACCAAAGTATTCGACCGCAAACGGTACATCGCGCACCGAGAACGAGCGCCCGCGCAAGTAATTGAGCGGGCCTGCGTCGCCCTGGAAATTCATGTCAATGCGATAGGCATATAGCGCCTGATACTCTCGACCAAAGCGCGCGCCCTCTTCAGGGCGTCCGTACTGACCATCTCCCAGCAGCGGGTGACCGGCGTGAGCGAACTGGGCGCGTATCTGGTGAGTGCGGCCGGTCACGAGTTCGCAGTCGATCAGCGACATATCGCGGTTGGCCGATAGCGTTTCATATCGAGTTATGGCGCGCTGTGCGCCGGGCATGGGCCGGTCGCTGACTACCACGCTGCGGCGGCCCTCGGGTTTGAGTATATAGCTGTCCAACGTACCGTGGGGCGTGCGCATTTGTCCCAGCGCTATGCACAGGTAATGCTTTGACACCTCATGGCGGCGTATCAGCGCATCCATAGTGTGAAGCGCAGGGGCGTTTTTTGCGAATATCACTATGCCGCCGGTGAAGCGGTCTATGCGATTGCAGGGCGCGGGGGCGAACGCGCCTTTTTCCATGGAATCGTACTCGCCCTTCTGATACAGGTATGCGCGCACGTGTGTGACGAGCGTATTTAGCTTTTCCTTGGCGTCAGCATGCACCATAATGCCGGGCCGCTTGTCGACGAGCAGCAGGTTTTCATCTTCATATACTATGCGCAGGCTGTACTTGAAGCGACTGAGCAGCGCGTCGACGGGCTTGGGCTTTTGCATCAGCTCATCATTTATGTATAGCCGTACCACGTCGCCGGGAGCAAGGCGTGCAGCGCCCTCGGTAGCACGACCGTTTAGCTTTATTTTGCCCAGCCGGATGAATTTCTGGCACGCTCCCTGCGACAGCAGCGGCAACTGGGCGCGCAGGAATCTGTCGAGGCGTTTACCCGCGTCCTGAGGCGTTATGACGAGTTCCTTCATTATAATATCACCTTCGCGTTATGTAAGGGTGGGTGAAGCGCGATTGAAAGCGGAGCATCTCATATATCGCTAAGCCGCTTAGCCATTATTGACCGTTGGTCAACAATTGCAATTGATGCTTTGCGCGCCACGCATGAGCGCAAAACAAAAACTGACTTATGTACAAAAATACTGAGCGGGCTGTCTATGGCAAAAAAACGCCGCCCGATGAGGGGCGGCGCAGCAGATATTAACCGAATTACAGCAGGCTGCGGTACAGAGCCTTGATCTCCTCGACGGAAGTGTCGCGGGGGTTGCCCGGACGGCAGGCATCCGCATAAGCGGACTCGGCCAGGAAGTCGACATCCTGATCCTTGAGTATGCCCTTGAGATCCTGAGGTATGCCGACATCCTTGGACAGCTGCTTGACGGCATCGATAGCGGCCTTGCGGTACTCGGCCTGAGTCATATTGTCGACGCCTTCAACGCCCATGGCCTTGGCGATGTACTTGTACTTATCGCCGCTGAATTCAGCGTTGTATTCCATGCCGGTGGGCAGTATTATCGCGCAGGCGACGCCGTGGGGGGTGTCATACAGCGCGCTCAGGCCGTGCGCCATCGAATGAACGATGCCCAGACCGACGTTGGAGAAGCCCATGCCGGCCACATACTGACCCAGCGCCATGCCTTCGCGGCCTGCGGGGTCGTTAGCGACGGCGCCGCGCAGCGAGCGGGCGATGATCTCGATGGCCTTGAGATGGAACATGTCGGTCATCTCCCAGGCGCCCTTGGTTATGTAGCCCTCGATGGCGTGGGTCAGAGCATCCATGCCGGTAGCGGCGGTGAGGCCCTTGGGCATGGTCGACATCATGTCGGGATCGATGACGGCAATGTCAGGAATATCCTTGGGGTCGACGCAGACGAACTTGCGCTTCTTTTCCACATCGGTAATGACGTAGTTTATGGTGACTTCGGCGGCCGTACCGGCGGTCGTGGGCACCGCTATCGTGTATACGCACTTGTTCTTGGTGGGAGCCACGCCTTCCAGCGAGCGCACGTCGGCAAACTCGGGATTGGTTATGATAATGCCTATGGCCTTGGCGGTGTCCATGGACGAGCCGCCGCCGATGGCGATGATGTAGTCGGCGCCGCTGGCCTTGAACGCTTCAACGCCGGTCTGCACGTTTTCGATGGTCGGGTTGGGCTTGATGTTGGAGTATATTTCGTAAGCCAGGCCCGCGCCGTCCAGCACGTCGGTGACCTTCTTGGTCACGCCGAACTTGAGCAGATCGGGGTCGGTGCACACGAACGCCTTCTTAAATCCCTTAGCCTTGACCTCATCGGCTATGGACGCAATCGCGCCCTTGCCATGATAGGATATGCCGTTTAGCACTATGCGATTAGCCATGATATTACACATCTCCTTATAGGTAAGAGTACCAACTACTAGAATTATACCATGCCGACAGCTAAGGTTTCTTCACATATGCGTTAAGTTTATACATCTTTTGGTTGTGGGCGGCAATGCGCCGGTTGCGATGCCGTACACAGCGTGTTATAATCGAATTAGCGGGCGCAGGAACGCTACATGTTGCAAGGGAAGTGGATTGTAATTGAGGATACTGTACATAGAGTGTGCGATGGGCGCGGCGGGCGATATGCTGATGGGTGCGTTGAGTGAGCTGATAGACGACGCCGATGAGTTCGTCAGCCACATGAACGGGATGGGGCTCAAAGGCGTAAAGGTCGAGCGCGAGCAGGCCACGCGGTGCGGCATCGTCGGCACGCATATGCGCGTGCTGATAGACGGGCTGGAGGAACATGAGCACGACCATGATGAGGCTCATGAGCATATAGCGGATGCCGGTCACGAGCATGAGCACGATCACGAGCATGACCATGGCCACGATCACGATCATGAGCATGACCACGGGCATGACCATGGCCACGACCACGGGCATGACCACGGCCATAACCACGAGCATGGCCATGCTCACAACCATCACCATGAACATGCCCATCACCATATTCATACCGCGTTGACCGATGTTGCCGCGGCGATAGATGCGCTGGCGATAGCGCCCGAGGTTAAGCGGCGCGCGGACGAGGCGTATGCGCTTATAGCTCAGGCCGAGGCCCATGCGCATGGACGGCCGGTCGAGCAGGTGCACTTCCATGAGGTAGGAGCGGCCGACGCGATAGCCGACGTGGTGGGCGTGTGCGAGCTGATAGAGCGGATCGCGCCCGATCGCATAGTCGTATCGCCGATCAATCTGGGCAGCGGCATGACGCGCTGCGCGCATGGCATGGTGCCGGTGCCGGCGCCGGCTACCGCGTACATATTGCGGGGCGTGCCGGTCTATGGCAGCGCGATACGCGGCGAACTGTGTACGCCGACGGGCGCGGCGCTGCTGCGCATGCTGGCGGACGACTTTGGGCCCATGCCGCTAATGCGCATTGAGGCGATAGGTTATGGCTGCGGCACTAAGGAATTCCCGGCGGCCAACTGCGTGCGCGCGTACCTGGGCGAGGCGGAATAGCGCGCAATGTTATGATTCGCATGCGAATTGTTTAGGTTTGGTATACAGGCAGGAAATGGCGTTCAAACGGCGAATAATTACAAAAGTAACGGCGCGCAAATGTACTTTAAGGCGGTCAGGCGCGCGCCGCGCAAAATACATACAAGCGCAAACGGAGGTAGGATTCAATGCGTTTTGAACTGCTCCATCCGGCGGACCAGTTGGTCATGATAATGGACCGCATCTACCAGTATGGCATGACGACGACGTCAGGCGGCAATCTGTCGATCCGCGACGACAACGGCGACATATGGATAACCCCGTCCGGCATAGACAAGGGCACGCTCACGCGCAGGGATATGATCTGCGTAAAGCCCGATGGCACTCAGATAGGCATACACAAGCCCTCTGTCGAACTGCCGTTCCACACCGACATCTACAAGCAGCGCCCCGACATACACGCGATACTGCATGCGCATCCGCCGACGCTGGTTGCGTTCTCGCTGGCGCGCAAGATACCCAACACCATGCTGGTGCCCAGCGTAACCCAGATCTGCGGCGAGATAGCCATGGCAAAGTATGAGGTGCCGGGCTCGGAACTGCTGGGTCAGTACATATCCAGCGAGTTTGCCAAGGGCTATAACACCGTCATGCTTGAAAATCACGGCGTGGTGTGCGGCGCGAGCAACCTGTTCCGCGCGTTCATGGCGTTTGAGACGCTGGACTTTGCGGGCCGCCTGGAGATAGACGCGCGCAAACTGGGCACGCCCAACGAGCTGACCCAGGCTCAGATCAATATCGACTCGGCCAAGGCGCATCCGCAGCTGGACGCATTCGTGGCCAAGAACATATCGTCCGAGGAGTGCGCCGCGCGCCGCGACATGTGCAGCATGATCCACCGCGCGTACGACCAGCGGCTGTTTAATTCCACTCAGGGCACATTCTCGCAGCGCCTGTCGGACGGATCGTTCCTGATAACGCCGTACATGAAGGATCGCAAGTACCTTGAGCCCGAAGATCTGGTGCGCATCAAGAACGGCATGTGCGAAGAAGGCAAGATGCCCAGCCGCTCGGTGCCGCTGCATCAGGAGATCTACTCCACTCATCCCGAGATAGGCTCGGTCATAATCGCGCATCCGCCGGCCATAATGGCGTTTGCGTGCACCGACACCGAGTTTGACTCGCGCACTATACCCGAGAGCTACATAAACCTGCTCGATGTAAAGCGTCTGCCGTATGCGGCGTCGACCATGGACGTAAAGGGCACCGCAGCCGCTATAAACCGCCGCTCGCCGGTGCTGATAATCAGCAACCAGTGCGTGATAGTGACCGGTTCTACGCTGCTGAATGCGTTTGACCGCCTTGAGGTGCTGGATTACAGCGCCAAGGCGATAATCGCCACGCGCGACATAGGCGAGATAGTCACGATATCCGAAAAGGAAGTCGACGATATAGAGGTAGCGTTCAACCTCAAGTGATGAAATTGTGCGCGAACGTTCGCGCGTGATATGAATAAAGCGCCCGTCCTCCGAGTTTCAGAGGACGGGCGCTTGCTGTTTTACTTGCAGGTATGGCGCATCGCAAAGTCAAATGCCAGGCGTGACGCATCACGAGGTCATATGCCCGATGCTGAATGCGACATCGCGGTGCGTCGGTACGGCACGCCATATCATACGGCATTGCCAGGTATGGCGCGCTATGCTGTGGGCCATATCATCGGAATAGCGTGCCACATTACATCGCTATATCGATTGGAAAGGCATGCCATATGGCCGGGCGATGCCCGGTACAGCTTTACACACAACGCTGCCAATGCCGGAGACGCATGCCATATCGCCGTGCTATATTTCAAGTACAGTACGCCATATCATATTATGACGTCACACTGATAGCGGTGCGGCGTGAGAAAAGTCCCCGATTTCTCGGGGATTTTTCTTTGTTTTGCACCATTCCTTGTTTTTTGAATGGGTTATTTCGAGTTATAGAGCCACACATTTTTATCAAAAACTAGAATTAGCCCCTTGAAATTTCACCACCTTCCGAGAGGCGTTATCGGGTGTTATTAAACCCCCG
>DVNK01000033.1 GCA_018714445.1 Candidatus Fimadaptatus faecigallinarum
TGGAACGATGTGGTACAATAAAGATACCGAGTGGAGATAGGAGGGATGGTATGCAGTTCTTTGGCACGTACGCGCAGTCAATCGACGCTAAAGGCCGCGTAATCGTCCCAACTGCCTTTCGGGACGCGCTGGGCAAGGACTTCATGATAGGTCTGAACAGCACGGCAAACGCAATAGCCTTCTACCCCCGCGAAAAGTGGAACAGCATACTCGAGGATCTGCGCCGCCTGCCGTCGACCGACGAGGTGGCGATGGACTACGTGCGGTTCATAGCCGGGAACTCGTTTTCAAACTATGAGCTGGACAGTCAGGGTCGGACGATACTGCCCGCCGCACTCAGGCAGATGCTTCAGCTGGGCAAGAACATCAGCTTTGTGGGCGTGATAGACTACTTCGAGATATGGGACACCGAAGTGTTCGAGGCGCGCAGCGCTCAGGTGCGCGACAACATGAGCGAACGACTCAAGTACATAAGCTCCCTGAGGCAGCAGGCAACGCCTTAGGCAGGATGGGCGGGCGCAGAAGGCGCGCTGAATGCGGCGCGTCGGATGTGCTGCGCCTTACGCGTGGTTTGAGCGGTGTCAGCTCGCCCTGGCCAGGGCGAATTTTATTATGCCGACCCGCGCAGGTTCTAAGCGGAGAGAGGGGGACATATTAAGTACATGATGGCGCCTGACAGATATACCCAGCGGGAATACGAGTTTCCCGGTGGGCGCATCCCCCGGGGCCGCCCCGCACCGGTTTACGGCGAGCGGATGCAGCGTCGCCGTGAGGAGGTGGCGCGCCAGCAATACCGCCGTGAGGCAGCTGTGCGCCGCCGTTGGGCAGTATGCGTGCTGCTGGCGGCGTGCCTGATGGTGCTGTGCGGCATGCGCATTTACCAGACGTCGCGCGCGGTGGCTAACTCGCGCGAGATATCACGGCTGCGCGATGAGATACACGAGCTAACGCTGGATTCAGAGGCGTACGAGTGCCAGATAGCCGAGGCCGCCTCCCGGCAGAATATCGAACTGGGCGCCAATCGCCTGGGCATGAGCTATCCCGGCGAAGGCCAGGTGCGCACGGTATCCCCCGATTGACCGCGCCACATGCGCACACGCGTCCGCCCCGCGCGGCGGAAACAGATACCCAGGCCAACAAGACTTGAGCCGGGTGGGAGCGTGGGCAATTGATTCCAACGGGCGCGCTCACCAGGCGCAGGCTGCTGACGCTAATGTGTGCGCTCAGCGTTATATTCTGCGTGTTGGTGGGGCAACTTGTTAACCTGCAACTGATAATCTCGGATGACCTGCAGCAGCGCGCGCAGAGCCAGTGGACCGGAAAGTCGCGCGTGAGCGCGCGCCGCGGCGAGATAGTCGACCGCAACGGCACGGTGCTGGCAATGAGCGCAACCGCATACGCCGTATCGGCCAGCCCGCGCCAGGTCAAGGATCCCGAGGCGTTTGCCGAGGCGCTGGCAAGCGTGATAGACATAGACGTCGAATCGGTGGCCGAAAAGGTCTCCGACACCACCAAGGGCGGCGTCACACTCAAGCGCCAGGTGCCGCGCGATACCGCACAGAGCCTGCTGACGCTGCGCGAAGAACTGCGCGCGCAGGGCGATAAGTCGCTCGACGGGCTGTACCTTGAGGAGGATCAGCTGCGCGTGTACCCCATGGGCGCGTTCCTGACTCAGGTGCTGGGCCTGACCACGATAGACGGCGTGGGCCAGTCGGGGCTGGAAAAGCAGCTGGACGACTACCTGCGCGGCAAGGACGGCGTCATAGTCAGCGAGGTCGACGGCCGCGGCAACGAGCTGCCGTATTCGGTCAGCGAATATACGCCCCCGGTCGATGGCGGCGATGTGACGCTGACGATCGACGCCGCGATACAGGGCTTTGCCGAAAAGGCCATGCGCGAATGCTATGAGGTAAACGACGCGCTGGCGGTACAGGCGATAGTCATGGACGTGAATACCGGCGAGATACTCGCGATGGTATCCAAGCCCGATTACGATCCCAACGATCCGCCCCGCGACGACGTCCAGGCGCTGACAGAGATGATGCGCATACGCTCGATAAGCGACGTGTATGAGCCGGGCTCGACATTCAAGATACTGACTGCCGCCGCGGCGCTGGAGACCGGCGTGACCACGCCCGAGGAGAACTTCTACTGTTCGGGCAGCGTGACGGTCGACGGCTCGCGCATACGGTGCTGGGGCAACCCGCACGGCGCCGAGACCATGGCCGAGGCGATACAGAACTCGTGCAATCCGGTGTTCGTAGAGCTGGGGCTGAGGCTGGGCACGAACCGGCTGTACTCGTATCTGCATGCGTTCGGGCTGGGCAGCAAGACCGGCGTCGATCTGACCGGCGAGTCGGCGGGCATACTGATATCCGAGAGCAACGTAAAGACGGTGGATCTGGCGCGCATAGGCTTTGGCCAGAGCGTGGCGGTGACGCCGCTTCAGTTGATAACCGCGATAAGCGCCGTCGCCAACGGCGGGAAGCTGATGCGGCCATACATTATAAGCCAGATAACCGATTCCGAAGGCAATGTGGTGGACAGCACCCAGCCCGAGGTGGTCGGAAATCCGATAACCGAGGAGACCAGCGCGCTGATGCGCAGCCTGCTGACCGATGTGGTTGAGTACGGCGGCGGCAAGAACGCGCGCATAGCCGGCATAAAGGTCGCCGGCAAGACCGGTACCGCGCAGATTTACAAGGACGGCGTGATATCCAAGGACGCGCATATAGGCTCGTTCATAGGGTTCGCGCCGGCGGACTCGCCTGAGGTGGCGGTGCTGGTGGTCGTGCACGAGTCGCAATTGCGGCCGGACTATGGTTCGGTCACGGCGGCGCCCTACGCGCGCGACATACTTGAGGACACGCTGGCATACCTGGGCATTTACCCCGAGACCGACGCGGCTGGACAAAAGGTCGAGAGCGTCGAAGTGCCCGACGTGCGGGGGCTTACGGTAGGGCAGGCCGCGCAGGCGTTGCGCGAAGCCGGACTGGACAGCCTGCTGGAGGGCGCGGGCGACGAGGTGGTGGACCAATTGCCGCAGGCGGGCGCGCAGATGAACGCGGGCTCGCAGGTGCTGTTGTATCTGGAGGACGCGTATGAACAGGACGCGACCGACGTCGAAGTGCCGAGCGTTGTCGGCAAATCGATAGTCGAGGCGGCGCGGCTGCTGGGTTCGTGCGCGCTCAAGCTCAATATCGAAGGCAGCGGATTGGCCGTGGCGCAGTCGCCCCCGGCGGGCGAGCGCGTGCCGGTGGGCACTGAGATAGCGGTGCAATTTGAACTGCCCTGAATTTAAGTTTCCGGGAGGACCAAAGATGAACATAAAGCAGCTTGTCATCGATCTGCCCTGCCTCATAGAGGTGCGCGGCAATGCCGATACCGACATACTTTCGCTCAGCGCCGATTCACGCAAGATAGAGCCCGGCGCGCTGTTTTTTTGCATACGGGGCATAAAGGTCGACGCGCATCAGTTTGCGCCGCAGGCGCTGGCTGCGGGCGCGGCGGCGCTGGTAGTGGAGCGCCCGCTGGACGTGGACGCGCCTCAGATCGTGGTCAGCGACGCGCGTCTGGCGATGAATTACATAGCGCAGGCGTTCTACGGTCATCCCGCGCGCCGCATGAAGATGATTGGCATAACCGGCACAAAGGGCAAGTCGACGACCTGCTTTCTGATAAAGTCGATACTGCAACAGGCGGGATACAAGGTCGGCCTGATAGGCACGATAATGACGATGATAGGCGACAAGCGCCTGCCGTCTGATCTGACGACGCCAGACCCGATAGAGCTGGAGCGCTTGCTGCGCCAGATGGCCGACGAGGGCGTGGACATAGTGACGATGGAGGTGTCGGCGCACGCGCTGGCGCTGCACAAGCTCGACGGCATAGTCTATGACGCGGTGGCATTCACCAACCTGTCGCACGACCACCTGGACTTTTTCGGCACGCCGGAGAAGTACTTTGCGGCCAAGCGGCGGCTGCTGACGCCGGAGTTTGCGCGGATGGCGCTGCTAAACGGCGACGACGAACATGCCGCGAGCATATTCACCGACCTGAAGGTGCCGCATGAGCGCTACGCGATACGCGAAAAGGCCAACATATACGCCGGCGACATAGAATTCGATGCGCGGGGGCTGTCGTTCACGCTGCACTTCCACAAGCGCTATGAGCTGGAGATACACCTGAAGCTGTCGGGGCTGTTCAATGTGTACAACTCGCTGTGCGCGGCGGCGGTGTGCGACGCGCTGGGCGTTGCGCCCGAGTACATAAAAAAGGGCCTGGAGGCTGTGGCCAATGTGCCGGGGCGCATGGAAGTGCTGGACACAGGCACGCCCTATCAGGTGATACTGGATTATGCGCACTCGCCGGACAGCCTGGACAACGTGCTGCGGGCGGTGCGTCAGTTCGCCAAGGGTCGCGTGATAGTGGTGTTCGGCTGCGGCGGCAACCGCGACCGCGAGAAGCGGCCGGTTATGGGCCGGATAGGCGCGGACCTGGCCGACTACTGCGTGCTGACCAGCGATAACCCGCGCGGCGAAGATCCAATGGACATACTCGCCGCGATTGAGGAGGGCACGCGCCCTGAGGGCAAGCCGTATAGCGTGATCGAAAACCGCCGCGAGGCGATAAAGCACGCCATGAGCATAGCACGCGAGGGCGACGTGGTCGTGCTGGCTGGCAAGGGCCATGAGACGTATCAGGAGATAATGGGCCAGAAACACCCGTTCGACGAGAAGGTCGTCGTGCAGGAACTGCTGGCCGAACTGTATTAATGATACCAATGACAAGGTGTACCTCAGCCGAATTGCCCGAGCTTATGGGACGCCGCATTGGACTGGCTGCGCGGGCGGCCGCACTAACTAGCTTTGGGGGGATACGGTATGCAGCAGATGATATGGGCAGTGCTTATATCGTTCCTGGCCGTGATGGTCATGGCGCCGATAGGCATTCCGCTGCTTAAGAAGTTGAAATACGGCCAGACGATATACGAGCTGGGACCGCAGAGCCACCTGGCCAAGCAGGGCGTGCCCACGATGGGCGGCGTGATGATAGCGATAGCGGTGACGATAGTGGGGCTGGTGCTGACGTGGGGCGACTCGCGCTGGGACTTCGCGCTGTACGTTATGCTGTCGGGATTGCTGCACGGCGCAATAGGGTTTGCCGACGACTACATCAAGGTAGCGAAGAAGCGCTCGCTGGGGCTGACGCCGTGGCAGAAGATAGCGCTTCAGATAATAAGCGGTCTGGCGCTGACGCTGTGGGCGTACTTCAATCCGTGCGTTGGGTCGGCGGTCGTGGTGCCGTACTGGAACGTGGAGTGGAACCTGGGGCTGTTCTACGTGCCGCTGATAATACTTATGTATGTGTTCATGATAAACTCGTCCAATCTGCTGGACGGGCTGGACGGATTGCTGGCGTCGTGCTCGGTGGTAGGGCTGTCGGCGTTTGCGCTGGCGTGCCTGGCCATGGCGCTGGGGGCGTCGCGCATACCTGCGCCCGCGGGCGTGGACGCGGCGTACTATGCCGAGAACCTGCGCAATGCCGCCCTGGTGTGCGCCGCGGGCGCGGGCGCATGCCTGGGCTTTTTGCGGTTCAACACCAACCCGGCGCGCGTTATAATGGGCGATACGGGCTCGATGTTCATAGGCGGACTGTTCGTGGGCGTGGCGGTCGTGACGCGGCTGGAGTTCCTGCTGATACCGATATGCTTTGCGATGATAATATCCAGCCTGTCGGTCATGATACAGGTCGCGTACTGCAACATGAGCGGCGGCAGGCGGCTGTTCAAGATGTCGCCGTTGCATCACCACTTCGAACTGTGCGGCATGAGCGAGCCCAGGATAGTGGCCATGTACACTTTGATGAGCGTGGTAACTTGTCTGCTGGCGCTGCTGGCGCTGTGAGCGGGTGTATATATCATTTTTTGAGCGCTCATATGGGCGCGCGGCGAGGCGCAGGTCGCGCCGCAAAAGGGGGCTTGAAACATGGAATTTGTCGGCAAGAGAGTGCTTGTGATAGGCATGGCGCGCAGCGGCGTGGCGGTATCGGCGCTGCTGTGCCGTCATCATGCCAGGGTAACCATAAACGACCGCAAGACCGAGGCTGAGCTGGGCGACGCGCTGGCCGAGCTCAGGGGCATGGACATGGAGTGGCGGCTGGGCGAGGACCCGGTCGCGCTGCTGGACTCGACGGATGTGCTGGTTATCAGCCCGGGCGTGCCCATAACCGCGCCTGTGGTCAAGGCGGCGCGCGAGCGCGGCATACCGGTGCTGGGCGAGATAGAGGTCGCATACCGTCTGTCCAAGGGCCGCATAGTCGCGGTGACCGGCACTAATGGCAAGACCACGACCACGACGCTGATAAGCGAGATATTCAAAAACGCGGGCCGGCTCACCTACACCGTGGGCAATATCGGCTTCCCGTTCTCGGCGATAGCCGACGAGACCACGCCCGAGGACGTGATAGCCTGCGAGGTGTCCAGCTTCCAGCTGGAGTCGATAGACATGTTCCGGCCGTGGATCAGCGCGGTGCTTAACGTCACTGAGGATCACCTCAACCGTCACGGCACCATGGACGAGTACATACGCATGAAGATGCGCATATTCGAAAATCAGCGCCGCGACGATGCGTGCGTGCTCAACTATGACGATCCCATAACGCGCGACATGGCCGGGCATATGTTGGCCAAGCCGGTGTTCTTCTCGCGGCGGGCGCAGGTCGACGGCGCGTATGTCAAGGACGGCCAGATAGTGTTCGGGCGCGAGTTCCCGCGCAATGTGTGCCGCGTGGACGAGGTGCGCATACCCGGGCCGCACAACCTGGAAAACGCGCTGGCGGCGGTGGCGATGGCGGTGTGCGCAGGCGTGCCGCTGCCGGTGATACGCCATACGCTCAGGACTTTCGCGGGCGTGGAACACCGGATAGAGTTTGTGCGCGAGTTGAACGGCATAAGGTACATAAACGACTCCAAGGGCACAAACGTCGACTCCACGCTCAAGGCGATAGAGACCATGGACCGTCCGACGATCATAATACTGGGCGGTTCGGACAAGAAGTCGGACTACACGCCTATGGCTGAGCTGATGGTCAAGTGGCCGCACATAGTGGGCGCAGTCGTGATAGGCGAGACGCAGCGCGACATAGTAGCGGCGCTCGACCGCGCGGGCTTTACCAACTACAAGTGCGAAAGCGACTTCAAGCAGGCGATACTGACCGCGCGCGACATGGCGAGCGCGGGCGGCAATGTGCTGCTGTCGCCGGCGTGCGCGAGCTTTGACATGTTCCGCGACTTTGAACAGCGCGGCGAGGTATTCAAGCAGATAGTCGGCGAGCTGAACTGACAGCGCTACACCCCCGAGGTGGCCATGGGTCGCCGAGGCACTCCCGCAAAGCAAAACTGCGAGGGGTTGACCGGGGTGAGCGCATATATGACGGGTATAAACCCGGGTAGGAATCATGCCGCGCGCGAGACTGCGCCGCTGTGCCCGCGCGGGAGCGTGGACAGGCGCATAGTGGTGACGCTCATGTTGCTGCTGAGCGTGGGACTTGTGACGCTGTTTTCGGCGAGCTATTACGGCGCGTCGGCCGAGGGCAGTCCGTTCGACACGGTGGCAAAGCAGTTGCTGGGCGTGGCGATGGGACTGGTGGCGCTGATAGCGCTGGCGAACTTTCCATACTGGCAGCTCAAGCGTCCGATAGTGGTGGGCGGGCTGCTGATACTGAGCTTTGCGCTGCTGGTGCTGGTGGCGATACCGGGCATAGGCCGGGTCGTAAACGGCTCGCGGCGCTGGCTGTATTTAGGGCCGCTGAGCGTGCAGCCCTCGGAGATAGCTAAGTTTGCGGTAGTGCTGTTCATGGCGACGGCGCTGACCAATATCGGCCGGAGAATCGAAAAGCTGGTGACGGGCATATGTCCGCTCATGCTGATACCGGGTACGGCATTTTTGCTGATACTGATGCAGCCCAACCTGTCGACGGCGGGTTCGATAATAATAGTGTCGATTGTGATGGTGCTGGCGGCGGGCGCGAAGTGGCGGCATTTGGGCCTTATGGGAATAGCGGGCGCGGTGCTGGCGGCGTACTACGCGTGGTCGGAGCCATACCGGCGCGAGCGGTTGTTGTCGTTTAGGGATCCGTTTGCCAAGCTCAGCGACGAGGGATATCAGTTGAGCCAGTCGCTGCTGGCGTTTGGCTCGGGCGGGCTGTTCGGCATGGGCCTGGGGCGGGGCCGGCAGAAGTTCGGGTTCCTGCCATATCCGGAGAGCGACTTCATATTTGCGGTCGTGGGCGAGGATATGGGCCTGGTGGGCTGTGTGGCGGTGCTGGGGCTGTTTCTGGCGTTCATATACTTTGGACTCAGGGTGGCGATGAACTGCCCGGACAGGTTTGGGTCGCTGCTGGCTGCCGGCATAACGCTTATGATAGGCATACAGGCGTTTATGAACGTGGCGGTCGTGATAGGGTTGATGCCTACTACGGGCCTGCCGCTGCCGTTTTTCAGTGCCGGCGGCACTTCGGTGTCGATATTCATGGGAGCGGTCGGCATACTGCTCAACATATCGCGGTATACAAACTGCTGACATTGCCGCGCCCGGATCTACCGGGCGCGGTTAACGCGACTCGTGGGCGCGAAAAATGTCGCCGCACGCGGCGCGCGGACAGACACGCAAACCGGCGATATGGCATAGTCTGGGACATGAGGCCATATTGCCATGGAGGTGTACATAATATGGAGGAATTCAGGATAAGGGGTGGCAGGGCGCTGCATGGCAGCCTGCGCGTGGGGAGCGCCAAGAATGCGGTGTTGCCGGTGCTGGCGGCGTGCGTCATGTGCCCCGAGCCGATCGTGCTGAATGACGTGCCCTACATACTGGATGTTGAAAACATGCTGGAGATACTGCGCCGACTGGGCGTGCGCTGCGTGCGCGACGGCCGGCGCGTGGAGATAGACGCGCGCGATGCCGACTGCTTCCAGATGCCGGAGCACCTGTCCAAACAGTTGCGATCCTCCATATTCATGATGGGTTCGATACTCACGCGGTTCGACCGGGCGACGGTTACGTATCCGGGCGGCTGCGAGATAGGGCTGCGGCCGATAGACCTGCACCTGAAGGGACTCGAGGCGCTGGGCGCGCGCATAAGCGAGGATCACGGCCTGATACACTGCGACGGCAGCGCGATGCGTGGCGGCGATGTGCATCTGGACTTCCCCAGCGTCGGCGCGACCGAGAACGTGATGATGGCGGCGGTCACGCGCCGCGGCGTGACCCGCATATTCAATGCCGCGCGCGAGCCCGAGATAGTCGACCTTGAGCGCTTCATAAACGCCATGGGCGGGCATGTGACGGGCGCTGGCAGCGGCACGGTCACGATTGAAGGCGTGGCGCGGCTGCATGGCTGCGAGTTTACGCCGATGCCCGATAGGATAGTGGCGGGTACGCTGCTGTGTGCGTCGGCGGCCACGCGCGGCGCCATAACGCTGACCAATGTGCGCCCCGGCGACATGACCGATGTGCTGGGCAAACTGCGCGCCTCGGGCAGCGAACTCGAACTGAGCGAAAACAGCGTGCGGATCACCACGCCCGCTGTGCGCGGATTCCGGGCGTACACTCAGCCGTATCCGGGTTTCCCGACCGACATGCAGGCGCAGATGATGGCGCTGGCGTGCGTGGCGCAGGGGACGTCTATGATTGTCGAAAACGTGTTCGAGTCGCGGTTTGCGCATGCGGCGCAGCTTTCGCGCATGGGCGCGGACATATGGGTGCACGACCGCACGGCGGTGATACGTGGCGGCCGGCTGGACAGCGCCAGAGTGAGTGCGCGGGATCTGCGCGGCGGCGCGGCGCTGGTGATAGCGGGCCTGGCGGCGTCGGGCGAGACGGTGGTGGACAATATAGGCGTGATAGATCGCGGCTATGAGAGCTTTGAAAACATGCTGGGCGAACTGGGCGCGGACATGGCGCGATGCGTCGTGCGCGACCGGACGGCCTGAAGCGCGGAAAGCGAAGTGAAGTAATGAGGCGTGGAACGCGGATACTCATTGCGGTGGCGATAGTGGCGCTGTTGGCAGCGACCGCGTTGGGCATCGCGTACCGCAGGGTCATGGTCATAAAGAATATCGAGGTCGCCGGCGTGGACGATGCGACCGCGCAGAAGGTGCGCTATCTGTCGGGGCTCAAGCTGGGACAGAGCATTTTTGACGTCGACAGCCGCCAGATCGCTATAAATTTGCGCGCAGACGGCTATATTAAGCTGTGTGATGTCGCGGTAGAGCGCCCTGATACGGTGAGGATAAGCGTCGCCATGCGCACGCCGGCCGCCGCGCTGCAGCATTTGGGATTCTCGTACCTGGTCGACGGCGAGCTGAGCGTGCTCGAGAGCAGCAATGGCCAGACCGATTTCGGCGTGCCGCTGATAAAGGGTGCGAGCATGCAGCAGACGCCGGTGGGCATGACGCTGAACATGGACGCAAGTCAGCGCGAACTGGCGATGGAACTGCTTGAGGCGATATACGGCGCCGGGCTGGGCGAGCTGGTGAGCGAGATCAATATCGCCGACACGCAGAACCTGACGCTCACTACGCGCACGGGACAGGTTTACCGGCTGGGCGACCGCACAAACATGGCGACCAAGCTCAGCCTGGTAGCGCCGGTGGATGCGCAGCTCAGCGCCGAGGGGCGCGAGCCGGGCACTGTGGACGTGTCCGGCGGCAAGTATGCCGACTACATACCGCCCGAGTCCACGCCCGCACCCACGCCGATGCCTGGCACGACGGCAAAGGCCAGTCAGGGCCCGGAGTTCGTGCCGCTTGCCACGGCCACGCCCGCCGCTTGAACAATTGTAGCGGAAAAATCAGGTTTAACAACCAAAGCCATACAGCCGCCACAAATGCGCTGTATGATAATATGCGTTAAAAAGCGCGGTTTAGCTCAAAAAATCAACAGTAAATCACAATAATCCTCTTTTCAAGCTGCGCGGTATAAGGTATAATGGTATATAATATGGGGTGAAATCGAAAGGTTTATCCCATGGCAAGGCAGGCGATGAATTGTTATGAAGACAATGGCAGCCGCCATCGACTTCGGTACATCGAAGATAGTGACCATAATGGCGGAAAGCGGCGATTATCACCGCTGCAGCATACTGGGTTCGGGCACGGCCGCATATGACGGGTATTCGGACGACGGCCGTTGGAATACGCCCGACAAGCTCAACGACGCCATTAAGGAGGCCATCCGCCAGCTGGAGAGCGAAGCGCATCGACCGGTCACGGAGATATATGTGGGCGTGCCGGGCGAATGTGCGCGCGTGTACATACGCGAGGCTCAGCTGGACATAGGCCAGGAAGGTCGCGTCACGCTGGGCGACGCCGGCGATATACTGGAGAAGGTAGTGGCGCAGTTAAATGCGAACCAGGGCAGCGTGCTGTCGTATTCACCGGCATATTATCAGGTGGACGGCGGCGAGCCGACGATGACGCCGGTGGGCATGCGCGGGCGTACGCTGTCGGCCAAGGTGTCGGTCATCACCGCGTCGCTGGACTTCATGGACGACGTGGAGCTCAGACTGCGCGACATGGGCATAAAGGTAAAGGGGTTCATGGCGCCGGCGATGGGCGAGGCAGTGCTGCTGATGCCGCCCGAAGAGCGCGACCGCACAGTGGCGATGGCCGATGTGGGGTACCTGCATACCGAACTGATGATAATGCAGGGCGACGCGCTGGTAGATTACCGCGTGATACCGATAGGCGGCGGCCATATAGCGGCCGATTTGGCCTATGGGCTGGAGATACCGTTTAAGACCGCAGAGAGCGTCAAGCGCGCGTTCACGTTTGACGGCTCGGGCGATATAGAGCTGGGCGAGGGCGAAGGCGCTCAGCGCTTTGAGCGGCCGTTCACGACCGAGATAATCACCGCGCGCGTGGACGAGCTGGCTGATATGATACGCGATGCGCTGGAGAGCACGGCAATCAAGCCCGACGCCAATTCGCCGCTGTACCTGACGGGCGGCGGCATATCGATGATGCGCGGCGGTCGCGAGTATATCGCCAAAACACTCAAGCGCAGCATAAAGATTCCCTCCGCGCGCGCCGGCAAGCTCAACAGTCCGCCATACGCTTCCGCGCTGGGGCTGATAGATATGGTGTTTGACAAGATCGACATGCAAAACGGCGACACGGGCGTCGGCCCGATGGACAAGGTGCTGGATGTGTTCTATGGCATAGGGCACAAGTTCAGCTCGGTATTCAAAAAGCAATGACGGCTGCCCCCGCTGAGGGCAACGCGCGGCGATGCGGATCCCGCCCTTCGCCCTGATGCGCGAGTCGGGTCGGGAACTGGCGGAGAAAGACGAGGGGGATTTATTGTGATGGATCACGACAACGACATCAACAACTACGCTTCAATTATCGTAATTGGCGTAGGCGGCGCGGGCAATAACGCTGTCAACCGCATGATCGATTCAGGTCTGCGCGGCGTGCGCTTCGTGGCCGTAAATACGGACAAGCAGGCGCTGATGCGCTGCAATGCCGAGACCAAGATTCAGATAGGTGAAAAGCTTACCAAGGGTCTGGGCGCAGGCTCCAAGCCCGAGATCGGCCGCAAGTCCGCCGAGGAGAGCCAGGAGGAAATCAAGAAGGTAATAGAAGGCGCGGATCTGCTGTTTGTAACCTGCGGCATGGGCGGCGGCACCGGCACTGGCGCGGCGCCCGTGATTGCGGGCCTGGCGCGCGCCATGGGAGTGCTGACCATAGGCGTGGTGTCCAAGCCGTTCGGCTTTGAGGGCAAAAAGCGCATGCTCAATGCCGACCAGGGCATAGCACAGCTCAAGACCTGCGTGGATACGTTGGTCGTGGTCCCCAACGATAAGCTGCTGACCGTAGTCAGCAAGGCGACCTCAATGCTCGACGCGTTCCGCATAGCGGACGACGTGCTGCGCCAGGGCATCGCGGGCATATCCGATCTGATAGCGGTGCCGTCGCTGATAAACCTGGACTTCGCGGACGTGCGCACGGTCATGGAGTCGCGCGGTCTGGCCCATATGGGCATAGGCGTGGGCCACGGCGAGGAGCGCCTGACTCAGGCCGCCAAGCTCGCAGTCGAGTCCCCGCTGCTGGAGACTTCGATAAACGGCGCGCGCGCTGTGCTTATTAACATAACCGGCGGCGCCGATATGAGCATAATCGACATCAACGAGGCTGTAAAGCACATAACCGCGGCGTCCGATCCCGATGCCAATATCATATTCGGCGCGGGCATCGACGAGTCGCTGGAGGACGAGGTGCGCATAACGGTCATCGCTACCGGGTTCGACAAGGCCCCCGAGACCGCGGATGCCAAGACTGAGGACGCCGTAGCCGCGCCCGCCGAGGACAAGCCCGCGCCCGCTGAGGAGCCCAGCCCCGAACAGGCCGAGATACTCAAGCAGCTGCGCGGCGAGACCAAGCCGGCTGACGAGGAGCCCAAGATACCCACGTTCGTGCGTGCGGCATCGCGGCCGCCGGTCATGGACAGCTATCAGCCGATGCGCGATGAACGCGACAGCTATCAGCGCGATGTGCGGCCGGATTACACGCGTGAAAGCTCGGACTACGACCGCGGCGATTACCGCCCCGCGCCGCAGCCCCGCTATAACGATAACGCGCCGATATTCCGCGATACCGATGGCGACTCGGGCTATCGCCGCGAACCCGACAACCGGCGCAGCAACTATAACCCCGATGTGCCGGCGTTCCTGCGCAAGGCTCAGAATCGAAAATAATTAAGTTACATGGCGAGGCGGTTCTCAGGAGCCGCCTCGCATTTTGCGTATCGCGACCAGAGAATACTGAATGCTGTAAGCTGGACGGCCATGGGAGTTGAAGGCGTGTCGGCGGTTTGCAGCCGTCATGGGCGCTGGCGTGCGCAAATCAAAATGAGGTGATGCGGTATGATGACATGCGTGTGCATGAACCCTGCGCTCGACAAGACGATCGAGCTGGATGGACTCAATGTCGGCGGGCTTAATCGCGTGCGGCGCGCGCTGTACGATGCCACCGGCAAGGCGGTGAACGTGGCGATAGTGCTGGCGCGACTGGGCGATGAGGCGCGACTGATAGGCGTCAACTATGCGGACGGCGGCAAGGCGGTAGAGCAGCGGCTGACCGGCGAAGGCGTGACCAGCGAATTCGTATGGTTGGAGGGCGCGCTGCGAGTGAACATAAAGGCGCTCGACACGCGCACCGGAGTTGTGACCGAGATCAATGAGTCGGGCGCGCCGGTCGACGCTTCAGCTGTCGCGCGCGCTGAGGCGCTGATAGACGATGCTGCGCGGACGAGCGATTTTGTAGCGCTGACGGGCAGTTTGCCGCCCGGGATTGACGCCGGCTTTTACCGGCGCGCAATCGAGCGCAATGCGGGGCGTGCGCGCTTTGTGCTGGACTGTGATGGCGAGCGCCTGCGCGAGGGCATACTCGCCCATCCTTTTCTGATAAAGCCCAACCGCGCAGAGCTTAGCCAGCTGTGCGGTTGCGAGTTGGGCACGCGTGCCGATATTGTGCGCCGGGCGCGCGAACTGTGCGCCGCGGGGGTCATGTGGGTGGCGGTTTCGCTGGGCGGCGAAGGCGCGGTGCTGGTAGGCGCAAAGGAGGCGTACTATGCGCCGGCGCTGGATCTGCCGGTGCGATCTACGGTGGGCGCGGGCGACTCGATGGTCGCGGGCCTGATGCACGGCTTTGCGTTGGACGGGTCAGCGGCGACTGCGCTGAAGTGGGGCGCAGCGTGCGGCAATGCCAGCGTCATGACCGAGGGCACGCGACTGATCGACGTGGACGCGTTGCCGCGGCTGTTGGATGCGCTGCGCGTGGAGCCGATATGAGCCTGAACGCGCGCACGGCGCATTGAACGCGGTGTTCGGGCCCTGATTGTGACAATTCGGGCAATAAAAGGTGGCTTGTGAGTCGAAACGGTTGCAAATGCATTTTTTAATGATATAATTGAAACCGGAGACAATAATGCATCGTCTAAAGGTGAGAATATCAATAAGGGGGATATGATATGAGGTCTGGTATGTTTGGCAAGCTGATGGCCGTGCTGCTGGCTATAATGCTGGTGCTGCCGGTCGCGGCGCAGGCGGATGATATGAACAATGGTTACACCGATATCACCGTCAGCAACCTGGTCGTCAACTATGCGGGCACTGAGTTTGACTTTTCAGGCATAGACCTGACGCTGCTGGCGGGTGTGAATGCGGAGAACCGCAATGCCCTGGGCGGCGTTATGGCCAAGATGACCGACAGCGGCAATGGCGCGGGTCTGGTCGTGCAGATGAACGAGGATAGCGAGCTGATGCTGCTGGGCAACCAGCTGCTCAAGGTACCCTATGCGAAAATGGGCGAGACGCTGGCCAAGCTGGGCGTGGCCGATGCCGATCAGCTGGGAGATATGACTCAGCAGATGGATATGTTTTGGTCTGCGCTGGCCAGCGGCGCTGGTGCTGAAAACAGCATTGGCAAGCTGATGGAGCAGTACGCAAACAGCGTAAATAACAACGAACTGGTTCAGCAGATCAACGCGCTGCAGGCCGAGGCTGTACCCGAACCGGCCACGTTCACCGTGGACGGCACGGAGTATGAAGGTCAGAAGATAAGCATATCGCTCAGCGCCGACATGCTCAATGAGGTGATGGGGAGCGAGGCCATGCAGGCCTATTACTCCGGCGTCAGCGATATAATCATACAGATGGCGGCTCAGATGGGCGTGACGAGCGTTGACGTAAACGGCGACATGATGCCGGTCGATCAGTTTGTGACCATGGTGATGAGCTCCGTCAACACCATCAAGTACGCCGAGAGCATAACGGTTGATACCTATATGGCGCCGTATGACGACGAGAAGTCCGTCATACTGATAGATTACAGCCCGATGACGATAGACATGAGCGAGTACATGGCTGCGCTGAACAGCTTGGACGAGAGCACGACCGGATTCCAGAGCATGATAACCGTGGACGAGTCGATAGCCATGATAGGCAAGCTCAATGAGGACCTCAACATGGACAACGAAGACGTGGAATATCTCGAGGTCGATGCGAAAGTCTCCGATCCCACGGGCGGCGACGCGAGCGTTTCGATGAATATCAAGGCCGCCGATCGCGACGATGAGGGCAGCTTCAGCATGAACATAGACGTGCCCGAGAGCGATGCCAGCGATTCGGCCAGCATGGTGGTCGCGGCTGACTGGAGCGACAAGGACGACGCCAAGACCGTCAATGCCAAGTTTGAAGTATACACCGCTGATGTACTGCAAGCCGGCGTGTCATTTACCGGCAACGCGGTCGATAAGGATACCGGCGACAACGCCGAGTACACGCTCAACCTGAGCGACGTTAGCGGAACCAACGTTACGCTGGGCCTGAGCTACAACTACACCGAAGCCGATGACGACACCGGCGAGGGCAACGTGACGCTGCAGTACGACGATGGCACCAACGGCATGATGCCCCTGGCCAGCGTAGATTACAGCACCACCGAGAGCGGCACCGACGAGACCGACGTCACCGACATCGTATTCAGCGCCGACGTTATGGGTATGGTTACCGCCAGCGGCAAGCTGTCCCTGCGCAATATGCCCATGAGTGCTGAGACGCTGTTGCCGACCGAGGGCGCGATAGACCTGTCCGAAGCCGACACCGAGGAAGTTCAGACCGTGCTCGTCAACTTGCAGACCAATCTGCAGTCGCTGCTTATGGAGGCCATGAACGTGCCGGGCGTGCAGCAGATCATGACGATGATGCAGACCACAACTTCTGTTGAGACGACTGCTACCAACGCCGCGGTGGACGTGACTGACTCTACCGGGGCAGATACCGTCGAGGATGCCGAAACGGTAGATGAGCCCATTGCCGGCTGAGTTGCTTAGGCGTAGGTAATGATTAAAAAACACCCGCCCCGACCAGATCGATCTTCTGGTCGGGGCGGGATGCGTTTTGGCAGCGGACGGGGTGCGCTTGGCTATGGACGCGCTGCGTACGCGGCGGTAGAGCGGTCAATATATGTCGGTGCGCAAAACAAACAGCTCTGACTGCGCGGTCGTAAAGAGTCTAACGTTCGCGCGGTCAGAGCTGCTTTAATATCAAAGTCGCAATGCCATGCGGCTCATATTGCATATGTCAGCGCTGTAGGCCATCCGGCGCGGATGCTATCCGCGCGCCGGTTTCATCATTATTACGCCGGCCGTATCGGCGGTCAACTCGAGCTCGCTGCCCACGGTGGTATACGCGCCAATCTCGTTCAGGAACGGCTCCGGGCCGGATATGTTCAGCGTCAGCTTGTCCACGCGATAGTGCATCGGTATCACCGCGCGCGGCGCTATCGCCCTGACGGCGCGCGCGGCGCCCGGGCCGTCCAGCGTGTACGTGCCGCCTATCGGCAACATAAGCGCGTTTAAGCCGCTCAATTGCGCTATCAGCTCGGCGTCGGGCTGATGGCCCAGGTCGCCCGCATGGCAGACCTTAAGCCCATCGGCTTCGCAAATCGTCAGCAGGTTCTCGCCGCGCTTTGCGCCCTGCACGTCGTCGTGGTAGCGCTTGATGAGCGTGAACTTTGCACCGCCGACCTGATATGTGCCCGCCTTGGACAGCACCTCGCCAGCGCCGTCCAGCGCGTCCAAACAGTTGTGGTCATAGTGACCGTGGCTCAGCGTCGTCACGTCAGCCTTGACGCCCGGTCGTGCCAACCCCACCGAACCGTCGTATGGATCGGTCACCCATACAAGGCCATTGGCCAGCGTTATCTTGAAACATGCATGTCCCAGGTATTCCAGCTTCATATCACTATACCTCCCAGTGCCATTATGTATGCGCACGCGCGCAGTGCGTCGCCGGCCGTGCCGGTGCGCAGCGCCAACGCGGCCCGGCGGCGCACGTCGCGTGCATATGCCCAGCGCTGTGCGGCGTCGCAGGGGCCCTCTATCAGCCGCAGTCCCCGCGCCACCAGCGCCAAATCGTCCTCGTTCCAACCCCTTGCCAGCGCGCCCAGTTCCCGCACCAGCGCCCAGACCTGATGTCCTGCTGCAGGCGCGCCGCATGCCTCGATCAACTTTGGCAGCATCTGCGCCGCGCATGCCGCAGTGCTCTGCGCGCATTTTTTGGAGCCGTGCGGCCGTGCGGCGGCTGCCTCAGTGCCGCACATGCCTTCTCTTTCAAGGGCCTGCTGTGCAGCCCAGCATTCACCATGCGCTGCCAGCGCCTGCGCCAATGCTCGCGTGGGGCATATGAGTATAATCGGCCCGCGCGCCTCGGCGGACAGTCCTAATTCATCCAGCTTTTGATTGAGCGCCACAGCATCGGATATTGCGCCGGCTTGCGCCGTAAACAGCGCCATGGGTTCGCGTGCGCCCGCCACGCGCAGCCCGCGCACGCAGTCGCGCAGTTGTTCCCTCAGCATAGCCTGTACGTGACCAGCAGCCTGTTGTCGCTGACCAGCGCGCCGGCGCTGAGCAGCCGGTAGGCGATGCGCAGTCGGCCGTGTGTGGCGGTTTGGTCCAAGTCCAGTGCGCTGCACTCGGTCGCAAGGTCAAATTCGCCCTCGGGCAGCGCGTAGAGCGCCGCCTGCGTCGTGCCGGGCAGGAATTCCATGCGGCTGTGAGGTTCGCCGGCGCGTTCAAGTAGCGCCCGGCCGGCATGACAACTCAGCGCCACATGCGCGGGAGGTTCGGATTCGTCATATTCGAGCATGAACCCGTGGTCCAGCTCAGTGTAAAGGCCGGCATATTCGGCGCGTATCAGGTCGGGCCTGCCATCGCCGGTATCTATGCGGCCAACCACCGTTATGCGCGCGCGCATGGTATCGCCTGTCAACTCAGCACCTCCTAAAGCGCCTTACAAGTTGCGCATATATATTATACCGCGTTTTTGGCGCTTTGCATAGCGATAAAAATCGTCCAAGCGCAGGCGTGGACCGTATAATTCGCAGGCAAGCGGTAAAACTTAAACCGTAAACAGTTGCATGGAGGCGGTCATATATGAAATATCTACGAGCGCTGAGCGCGTTGACACTGGCGGCAGGACTGGCGATACTTGCGCTGAGCGGCGCGGGCGGCGTGCAGGACGTGTTCGCGGCACAGGAGCAATCCGGCGTGCTGGCTCAGGCGCTCGCGGATGGGGCGCTGATACGGCTGCATATAGTTGCTGACGACGATTCGGATGAGGCGCAGCGCATCAAGCTCTGTGTGCGCGACGTGCTGCTGGACAGGTTCAGCGCTGAACTGAGCGCGCTGGATGCGCCCGAAGCGGCGCTTGAGTGGCTGAATGCTCACCTTAGCGAGATTGAACAGGCAGCCGATGCGGAATTGCGCGCTCAGGGCGCGGCATACACAGCGCGCGCGGTGCTGGGCGAGCAGGACTTCCCCGATCGCGAATACGGCGGACAGGCTGTGCCGGCGGGTCGGTATATGGCGCTGCGTCTGGAGCTGGGACGGGCGCAGGGACGCAACTGGTGGTGCGTCATATACCCGACGGTGTGCGCGCTGTCGCCGGATCTGACGTGCGAAGAGGCGGACGAAGTTGAGCTGCACAGCGTCATATGGGACTGGCTCAGCGGCGTATTTGGACTGTGACGCAGGAGGATGACATGAGGAGCAGGCGGACTTGGTGCGCGGTGCTGTGCGTGATGTTTGTGCTGGCTATTATGCCGGTGGCGCGCGCAGCGGTGACCGTGGGGCCGGGCGACACCGGCGAAAACGTAAAGAAGATCCAGCGCAGGCTGATACAGTACGATTACATGGACGGCACCGCCGACGGCGTGTACGGCGAAAAGACTCGTCAGGCGGTCATAAAGTTCCAAAAGAAATACGGCCTCACTGCCGATGGCGTGGTTGGCCCGGCGACTGCGGCCAAGTTGGGCGTGAGCCTGTCGGGCTCGGTCACGGCGTCGTCTACTTCGTCCTCGGGCGGATATTCGAGCAGCGACGTGACATTGCTGGCGCGGCTGGTGTACGCCGAGGCGCGCGGCGAGCCGTACAAGGGTCAGGTGGCGGTTGCGGCCGTGGTGCTCAACCGCGTGCGCTCATCGGAGTTCCCCAACACTATCGCGGGCGTCATATACCAGAAGAACGCATTTTCGTGCGTCAGCGACGGGCAGATCAATCTGACTCCCAATGCCGAGAGCAAGCGCGCTGCACAGGATGCGTTGGGCGGCTGGGACCCGTCGGGCGGGAGCCTTTACTACTACAATCCCAACACCGCGTCCGACTCATGGATATTCAGCCGCACTACGGTCACGGTGATAGGCAATCACTGCTTCGCCGTGTAGGAGGTGGCGCATGAAGACGTGGCAATGGGTAGTGGGGCTGGTGTTGTGCGTGGCGCTGATAGCGGTGGGCGCGCTGGCGGGCGCACAGTCGCGCAGACTCAACGAGTACCAGGGCGAACTGACCGGTTACCGCAACGAGTTGGACGCTATGTACAAGCGCGCCTGGTGGGAGGGCGTGGAGCGCATGGCATCGCTTGAGATCGAACTGGAAAAGCTGATAATCAGCGACAGTCCCGAGGCGGCGTCGCTGAGGCTTGCCAACATAGCGCGTCAGGCCGACGGCGCATCGCAAAACCTGGGGCAGCTGCCGGTTGAGCGCGACGGGCTCAGTGCGGCGCTCAAGTTCGTAAATCAGATAGCGGATTACAGCGCGGCGCTCAATGAAGGCATAACGCAGGGCCGACCGATATCCGACGGCGATATCAATCAGCTGCAGACGATACAGGCGCGGCTGAGCGAGCTCAACGACATAATGTATGATCTGGACGCGCTGGACAGCTGGGCGAGCGCGGGCGGTGTGATCGAGATTGATGTAAGCGCCATAGCGCGTGAAAACATGAGCTATCCGACGCTGATATACGACGGGCCGTTTTCGGATGGCGCACGCGGCGAGTTCAAGGGATTGGGCTCGGGTCAGGTGAGCGAACAGCAGGCGCTGGAGATAGCGGCGCAGTTCACCGGCGGCTCGGCGACGCTGACCGGCCGGGCAAGCCTGCCCGTACCGGGTTATGAGCTCACGTGCGCGACCGACATAGGCAATCTGGAGCTGTTCGTCAGCGAGACCGGCGGCAAGGTGATATACATGCTGCCGTCGTACGACATGGTGGTCAGCGAGATAGACGACGCCAACGCCACCAGCGACGTACAGGGCGCAATCATGATAGCCACGCGCTATCTGAGCGAACGCGGTTTTGAAAACATGACGGCCAACTTTACGCAGCGCAATGAGGGCGTGATAGTGATAAACTTCGCGTGCCTTCAGGAAGGCGTGACGCTGTACCCGGACCTTGTAAAGGTGCAGGTGTCGGGCGGACGCGTCGTGGGGCTGGAGGCCGGCAATTACTGGCGCAATCACGTCGAGCGCGACCTGCCCGAGGTCACGTTCAGCTATCAGCAGGCGCTGGAGGCGGTCAATTCGCGGCTCAATATCATCAGCGCGCGGCTGGCGCTGATACCTTCGGATACCAGCTACGGGCGGCTTGATGGCGAAC
Organism: Candidatus Fimadaptatus faecigallinarum; assembly: GCA_018714445.1. Taxonomy (GTDB): domain Bacteria; phylum Bacillota; class Clostridia; order Christensenellales; family Aristaeellaceae; genus Fimadaptatus; species Fimadaptatus faecigallinarum. The sequence goes on from DVNK01000033.1 coordinate 21,502, forward strand.
GGCTGTGCTACGAGTTTACGTGTTCGCTGGGCCAGAGCCGGTATCTGGTATACATCGATGCCCAGACCGGCGTTGAGGCCTCAATACTCAAACTGTTTGACAACGGCGTGGTCTGAGCGACATGCGTAAAACGTGCATGCCAACGCGGCGGCGCAAATGAAATCACTTGCTGGGCCGTATATGATTCATGGCAAGATGATCGGCAGGGTTGTATCCGATGCTGCGGAAGCAATTACCGGCGGTATCTCATCCGGCGCAGAGCAATATATTGCAAGCCGGGCGGTGCCTGGCGCGGAGGAATAAATAACCCTGGAGGCCGAGCCTTGCGCCTGGGTAGATATCGTCCGAGCGGCGGCGCTTGTTGAATGCGCAGACAGCCCAACTCACAGATGCCGCGCTGATGGTCGGCTTTGGCGTGTAAGCGGCAGCTGAAAAGTGAACGATTGCGGGCATGTTGGCGACGGCGGTGCTATTCCCGATGCAGACCGGGGTTTGCGCCGCCGTCGATTTATGCGCTGACGCCATTGCGGTTGCCGGTGAGCTTTGGGACATCGCCGTGCGGTAATGGCGCATTAAAAGCGACATGTCGTACGCAATTCTATTGCCGGCGCATTGGAGTTATTGTATAATATCAGCAGAACCAATTGAGCGCGAGCGCATGTGGAGGTGATGGCGGTGCTCGAGCTGTGGAACGCGTTTGACCTGGTGCAAAAGGTGCTGCTGTGCATGGCTGTGCCGGCCACGTTGCTGCTGGTAGTTGAGCTGGTGCTTATGTTGGTTGGGTTGGCGCATGGCGCAGGCGACGCAGACATAGGCGCGCATACGGGCACGGATGGAATTGATATGGACGCGCCTGACGCGAGCGGCATCGATATAGATGCGCCTGACGCGAGCGGCATGGATATGGATGTGTCGGATGCGAGCGGCATCGATATGAACGCGCCTGACGCAGTCGACCTTGACACAGGCCATGCCCATATTGGCGGCATCGATGCGCATAACCCGGATTCGTCGCTGGATTATGGCGCGCACATGGCGGCACACATCGGCGGTGGTGAGCACGAGGCGCAACATGCGCATGGCGAACTGCGCTGGTTCACGTTGGTGGGCATGCTGTCGTTCTTTGCGATAACCGGCTGGGCGGGGCTGGCGCTGATAGACGCGGCGCTGCCCGACATGCTGGCGGTCGTGCTGGGCGTGGGGCTGGGCGTGCTGGCGATGTATCTGTGTGCGGTCGTGATGCGCTGGTTCGGGCGGCTGGGCGAAGCGGGCAATGTATCGCTGGCGGGCGCCGTGGGCCAGTTTGCCGAAGCGTATCTGCCGATTGGGCCTGAGCGCGCCGAGGGCGGCAAGGTATCGCTGACGTTGCAGGGGCGGTTCCTGGTGCTGGATGCCGTGACCGATGCGACGCGCGCGATTCCGACGGGTGCGCGTGTGGTCATAATCGGACTGGCGGACGACTCGACGGTGCTGGTGCGGCCTGCACGCGAAGCGTAACCGCCAGGCCGGGTTTGACATGCGCCATCAGGGCGTGCCGGATCGGTCGATATTGGCCGATTGTGCCGGCTGTCCGACGCGCGTGGCATGTGTTGGGGGACAATTGACCCGAGGGGAGATATACTAAACGACAGGAGGAGAGTCAATATGCCGATGGAAGTTAGACTGGTATCCGTGGTTGCGCTGATAGTGCTGGTGCTGCTTATGATGCTGCTGAGGCGCTATAAGAAGTGCCCGTCCGATAAAGTGATGGTCATATACGGCAGCGTGGGCCAGAACGCCGACGGCTCGAATCGCTCTGCAAAGTGCATACATGGTGGCGCGGCGTTTGTGCTGCCGGTCATACAGTCGTATGCGTTTCTGGACCTGACGCCGATGTCCATACAGGTCGACCTGAAAAACGCGCTGTCACGCCAAAACATACGCATAGACGTGCCGTCGCGGTTCACGGTGGGCATATCGATTGAGAACGGCGTCATGCAAAACGCTGCCGAGCGCCTGCTGGGACTTAAGCTTACCGAGATCCAGGAGCTGGCCAAGGACATAATCTTCGGCCAATTGCGCCTGGTCATAGCTACGATGGACATTGAGGAGATAAACACCGATCGCGATAAGTTCCTGGTGGCCGTCAGCCGCAACGTCGAGACCGAGCTCAAGAAGATCGGCCTGCGCCTGATAAACGTCAACGTGACCGACATTTCGGACGAGTCGGGCTATATAACCGCGCTGGGCAAGGAAGCTGCCGCCAAGGCCATCAACGATGCCAAAAAGTCGGTGGCTGAAAAGGAACGCGACGGCTCGATAGGCGAGGCCAATGCTCATCGCGACCAGCGCATACAGGTCGCTCAGGCCAACGCGGCCGCAATAGAGGGCGAAAACATCAGCCGCATCGAGGTCGCCAAGTCCAACGCGATGCTGCGCGAGAACGAGGCCGAAGCGCTGCGCGTGGCCACGTCGGCCGAAAAGATACAGGCCGCAAACGCGCTGGAATCGGCATACGCCGCCGAACAGGCTGCCGAAGCCGCCCGCGCTGCCCGTGAACGCGCGACGCTGGAGGCCGACGTCATAGTCAAGGCCGAAATAGAAAAGCGTCGCCTCGAGATAGAGGCCGAAGCTCAGGCAGAGCAGGCACGCCGCCGCGCACAGGGCGAGGCCGATGCCATATTCGCCCGCATGAGCGCGGAAGCGCGCGGTATGCAGGAACAGCTCAGCCGTCAGGCGGTAGGTATGGCCGAGATGGTGCGCGCGGCCGGCGGCGATCCCAGCGACGCGCTCAGGCTCATGCTGGCCGACAAGATGGAAGAACTGATGCGCATACAGGTCGACGCGATAAAGGGCGTAAAGATCGACAAGGTCACCGTCTGGGACGGCCAGTCGGGCGACAAGAGCGGCACCGCGGGCTTTCTGTCGGGGCTTATGAAGTCGATACCGCCCATGAGCGACATGTTCGACATGGCGGGCATGAAGCTGCCCGAGTACCTGGGCACGCGCAAGGCCGAACCGGCGGCGCAGGCCAACGCTGCGGCTCAGTCCGACGCCACTGCGGCGCAGTCCAACGCTCCCGCAGCAGACAGCGGCGCCGCAAATGGCTGACAAAGCAGTTTCGGCTGGTTGCGCCTGAGACGGCTGAACGCGGTTCTATTGAACTGCCCGGCGCGACGATCAGGCCGTAAATGGCGCTTTGCGTTTCCCACAGATATGACGTCTCATCCCTCCGGCATTGCCGGGGGGATTTTTAATACTGCGTGCCACAATACAGTCGCCGGTGCGAGCCGCCGCATTGATTTACGAGCGCTGAAAAGCTGATGTAATCCAGATATTGTCAAATAAAACTTTACACGCCTCACATGACCGGCGCTTGCATGGATGGATTGGTGTATTGTAAAATAGTATTCATTCGGGGGTGCGTGTGCGATGCTTGACGGCTTGCGGCCGGATATGGTGTGCCGGGATGTGATATCCATTGACCTGGACGCGTTGGAGCGGCTGGGTGTGCGCGCGCTGATGTTCGACCTGGATAATACGCTGGCGCGCTGGAACAGCTTTGACGTCGTGCCCGGGCTGAGAAAGTGGCTGTATGACTGCCGGGCGCGGGGGTTTGCGGTATGCATATGCTCAAACAATCACGCGCCGCGCGTGCGGCCCGTGGCCGAGGCGCTGGGCATGGACTATATCGCCGATGCCGGCAAGCCTGCCAGCGCGGCGTACCGGCGCGCCTGCCGGCTGCTGAATGCGGCGCCCGAGTGCGTTGCCGCGGTTGGCGATCAGCTGTTGACGGACGTGTTTGGCGCAAAGCGCAACGGCCTGCGCGCGGTGCTGGTTAACCCGATAGGCGGGCGCGAATTCGTGGGCACATACGTGAACCGCGCACTGGAAAGGCCTGTGATGCGGCTGATGGGCGTAAGGCGCGCGCGCTGACTTATTCGGAGGAAGATATATATGGCGAAATTTGGCACGGCAGGCAATTCGCGCAGCTTTTACGACGCGGGGTTCAAGGCGTCGGTGCAGGCGCCGGCGTGGCTGGCAGCGCGCGGGCTGGACGCATATGAGTACGCTGCCGGCAGAGGCGTGGCGCTGTCGGACGATACCGCGCGCGCAATAGGCGAGGAGGCGCGCCGATGGGGCATAAGCGTGAGCATACATGCGCCATATTACATAAACTGTGCCGCGCTCGACCCTGAAAAGCGCGAAAAGTCGTTTGGGTATATTATGGATTCGGCGCGCGTCGTGACGTTGATGGGCGGCACGCGCGTGGTGTTCCATCCGGGTTCGGAGAAGGGCGGCCATGACGAGGCCCTGGAACGCACGCTGGAGTTCCTGCGCGAATGCATAGCGCGGCTGGATGCGCAGGGGTACAGCCACATAAACCTCTGTCCCGAGACGATGGGCAAGTGCAACACGCTGGGCACGCTGGACGATGTTATAGCGCTGTGCGGCGTGGATGCGCGCGTCGTGCCCACGCTGGACTTTGCGCACATACACGCGCGGGGACAGGGCGCGCTCAACACCGAAGCTGATTTTGAACGCGTACTGGCACAGCTCGAACGGGGACTGTGGCCCGAGCACACCGGAGACATGCCCTGGCGGCTGCGCAACTTCCACGCGCATTTCAGCCATGTGCAGTACGCCGCCAGCGGCGAGCGAAAGCACGTGTCGTTTGCCGACGATGGGTATGGGCCGGACTTTGGACAACTGGCGCGGGTATTGGCGCGGCGCGGTTTGGAGCCGACGGTCATATGCGAGTCGCGCGACACTCAGACCGAGGACGCTGCGGCGATGCGCGATATGTTCGCTGTTGCGCGGCGCGAATTTGCAGATGGCCTGCGTGAGCGGAAGACGCAGTAAGCGCGAATATTAAATTACATTGATACAACACAATATGCGGCTTTGGGCGGCTGCGCCGCGATCAAAGCGGCATCTTTGCGCAATTTTTGCTGGAAAAGCGTATGCAGATGTGGTATAATCAAATGGTTAATGTGGCACTGTTTAATCGCGCCGGAAGGGAGTAATACTAATGAAAGACCGTTTAACCCGTATGCGCGAGCTGATGCAGGCGCAGGGCCAGCCGGCGGCGCTGCTGCACAGGCCGGAGAATTTCCTGTACCTGAGCGGCTACGCGGGCGAGGGCTGTGCGCTCGTGACTCGGGACCGGCAGTATATATTCACAGACTTCAGATACGTCGAGCAGGCTGAGATACAGGCGCCTGGCTGGACGGTCGTAAAGACCGACCGCGAAACGCCCTGGTACAAGGCGCTGGCAAACGCGCTGGCCGAGTCAAAGCCTGAACGCCTGGGCGTTGAGACCGACTATGTGACCGTGGATGCGTTCGAGCAGATAAAGACTGCCGCCGGCGACATACCGGTGGAGCCGCTGCGCGCCAAGCCCGAGCAGCTGCGCATGGTAAAGGACGAGCATGAAATCGAATGCCTGCGCCGCGCCGAGTCGATTACCGCGCGCGCGTTTAACGAACTGCTGGGCCATATTAAGCCCGGCGTGACCGAACTGGAGCTCAAGGCCGAGCTGGAGTATATAATGCTCAAGCTGGGCGCGCATGGCTTTGGATTTTCAACGATAATAGCGTCGGGGCCGAACGGCTCGCTGTGCCATGCCGTGCCGGGCGAAAAGCGCATAGCGGCGGGCGAGTTCGTGACGATGGACTTCGGCGCGAGCTACGGCGGCTACACCGGCGACATGACGCGCACGGTGGCGCTGGGCAGCGTGACCGACGAGATGCGCCATGTGTACGATGTGGTGCTTGAGGCGCAGCAGCTGGCGCTGGAGGCGATGAAACCCGGCGCGGTGTGCTCGGACATGGACGCAGTGGCGCGCCGGCATATCGAAGCGGCGGGCTACGGCGAGTACTTCGGGCACAGCCTGGGCCACGCGACCGGCCTTCAGATACATGAGGCGCCAGGTTGCAGTTGGGCCAATCATACCGTGCTCGAAAGCGGCATGTCGATGACCGTGGAGCCGGGCATATATCTGCCGGGACGCTTTGGCGTGCGCATAGAGGACCTGGTGATAATTGAGCCGGGCGGAGTGAGCAATCTCGCGCTCGAGGCGCCCAAGAAGCTCATTATACTATAAGGCATATCAAGTTTATGTGGAGGGATTTTCAATGATTACCGCGGGCGATTTCAAGAAGGGCATAACTGTTGAGATGGACAATGGCGTTTGGACGATAGTGGACTTCCAGCACGTAAAGCCCGGCAAGGGCGCGGCGTTCGTGCGCACCCGCATAAAGAACGTGATGACCGGCGCGGTGCTCGAGCGCACGTTCAACCCCACCGATAAGATGCCCAAGGCAATTATCGAAACCAAGGAAATGCAGTACATGTACAACGACGGCGACCTGTACTACTTCATGGACAACGAGACCTACGACCAGATCCCGCTCAACCGCGAGCAGGTCGAGGACGCGATACCTTTCATCAAGGAAAACACCAACGTGACGATGCGCTTTTTCAAGGGCAGCCCGTTCTCGGTCGAAGCGCCGAACTTCGTCGAGCTGGAAGTGACCGAGACCGAGCCCGGCTTCAAGGGCGACACCGCGTCCAATACCACCAAGCCCGCCACCGTCGAGACCGGCTATACGCTCAATGTGCCGCTGTTTGTCAACACCGGCGACGTGCTGCGCATAGATACCCGTACCGGCGAGTACATGGAGCGCGTATAATCGCGCAACGGAGGCCAATATGAGTGAGCTGAGCGACAAGCTGGCATATGCCCGGGGCCTGTTCGAGGGCATGAACCTGAAGGCGGATTCGCCTGAGTGCAGGCTGATACAGGCGCTGCTGGACGCGCTGCAATCGGCGTCCGGCGAACTGGACGAGCTGCGCAAGGCGCATGAGGATCTGAGCGAATACGTGGACGTGCTTGACGACGACATAAGCGAGTTGGAGTCCGAGATATACGGCGACTTCGACGAGGATGACGACGGCGAGGACGATGACGACGCGGATGAGGACGACGAAGACGAAGAGGACGACGAGGAAGACGATGACGACGACGTCGAGTATGGCGATGATCTCGATGACGACTGCGACTGTGACTGCGGTCATGAGCATTGCGATCACGAGCACGGCCAGGTAATGCTCGACAAGGCGCTGCTGGAGCGGGATTGCCCAAATTGTGGCCACAAGATAGGCATAACGCTGCGCATGCTGTGCCATCGCGACCAACCGATCGTCTGTCCCAATTGCGGCTGCAAATTCATAGCCGCCGATGCGGACGAATGAGCCGGCCGCGCTGAGTGCCGGACGTATCAACGCAATAAAGCCCCGTGGGATGTTGCTCAACACAACGCCCGCGGGGCTGTTTGTTTGCCGGCGTAGCGCGTTGTCACTGGGGGTGGCGGGCATGCCGTCCCATGGGGTTGCGTGCGCATCATCGAGCTTTGTTTGTGCTTGCTATACATTGCGCTTTGCAGGGGCGGAGTTTGGCCACTAAGTGGATATTGACCGCGATGTGCGCTGAGCAACCCAGGCGTTTGGCGGTTGCATGCGGTTTGGGGATACAATTAGAGGCGAATGGGATCGGCTGTGAGTCATGCTGATTTGCCTGTGCAGTATGACTGCGGGCATAGCCTGGCGGCAAAACGCATGTAAAAGCTGTGGAGTTGGATGGCATATCAAGATTGTGTATCAAGGCTAAGAGTCAAACCGCGTATCAAGGCCGCGATGCAAAACAGATAGTCAAACCGCATACAAAGACCATGTGTCAAAAGGGATAGTAAAACCGCGTATCAAGGCCGTGCGGCAAGACGGATAGTCAAACCGTGTATCAAGTCTGCGTGTCAAAAGGGATATTCAAACAGCATACAAAGACCGTATGTCAAAAGGGATAGTAAAACCGCGTATCAAGAACGTGTGCCAAAAGGGATATTCAAACCGAATATCAAATCTGCGTGTCAAAAGGTATAGTCAAACCCCAAATCAAAGACTGCATGGAAAGACGATAATCAAACCGCATGCAAATGCCGCATGTCAAAAACAGAGTGGCAGGACTGCCAATCAGTGCTGGTCGATAAAAATACCGCTCCGCGCACTGCGCAACGGAGCGGCACTTTTGTCAGAGGTTATCGGGTTCGGACGCAGTCTGCGCTTCGGCAGGTTTGCGCCGCGGCAGGTGATTGGCATAGTCCAGCGCTCCCGGCTTGCACGCGCGCAGGCATGCGCCGCAGCGTATGCACTCCAGACTGTTGCAGTTGCGCTTTACGTCGATAGACATCGGACATGCGCGCGTGCACTGCCCGCAGCTGGTGCATTTGCCGGCGTCAAACCTGTATCGCACCAGCGCTACCGGGTTAAACACCGAGTAGATCGCGCCCAGCGGACACAGATACTTGCAAAATGGCCGGTATATGAATAGACTCATGAGTATCAGCACGACAAGTATCGCGCTCTTCCACGCGTACAGGAAGCCTATCGCGCCGCGCAACATCGGATCGAGCAATACCAGCGTCCAGCCGCCTTCCAAGGTGCCAGCCGGACATATGTACTTGCAGAACCAGGGCGAGCCCTGACCGACTATGTCCACTATGAACAGCGGCGCCAGTATCACAAACCATGCAAGTATCGCGTACTTGAGCCACTTGAGCACACGATGGCCGGGCAGGCTCTTGCGCCGCAGCCGCCTGAGTGCGCGCGGCAGCGGTATTTTGTGTATGAGCTCCTGCACCAGTCCGAACGGACACAGCCAGCCGCACACAAATCGCCCCAGCACCGCGCCGAAGAATATAAGCAGTCCCGCCACGTAGTATGAAAATGAAAACTTGTGGCTGCCCAGCACGGCCTGCAACGACCCTATTGGACATGCGCCCAGTGCGCCGGGACACGAATAACAGTTGAGTCCGGGCAGGCATATGCGCTTGCCTGCGCCGGTGTATATGCGGCCGCTGCTGAATCCGGCTGCATAGCCGTTGCCTATCAGCAATGCGCACCATTGCGTCAATCTGCGCGCGTTGCGCTTTATCCATGCCAGCTTACCCAATGCCCACACACTCCAGACATATGTTAGTCGCCTTCTTGAATACCGTGCTCACCTCGCCGCGCCATGCGCCCGCGCAGACCATGACCGCGGCCAGTATTACCAGAGTCAGCGCTATTGCGTTTCTTTTCACATCGCCTCACCTCCGCTGCTTTAGCTTATCACATTTGCAGCCTGAGCGTCAAGCGGAGACCTTGTGTCCACATATGCGTTCTGGCGCTAAACGGCGAATGGCAGGGGCATATCTGTGCAGATTGAGTACAGCCGCGTGGCAGGTTCCACATGATTTTTACGGGATCCGGCATAATGTGTTTATCACGCCATCATCACAGGTCTACATTTCTACTTTAATGGTACTTTAATGAATTTGTGGTACAATGTGGCATCAAAACAGTGCGAAATCGCGTCTAATATGTAGATTGGGCAAATGCGGCACAGCGACTTTGCAGTAGCCCAATGCGCCGGTCACGGCAGCTCATAGCGGCCCCAGTCGGCCGTTACTGCGCAATGTGCGTGACGGGTTGCGCGCAATCGGAGGTTGAAATATGCACTGTGATGGTGTATAATACCCAAAGGTTACTTTTATCTGTCAAATGATGTGCCATAGATTGCGCAATTATTGCGAAAGGATGACCGAAATGAACGATATACGGAGAAAGGCTTCAAGGCGGCTGCGTTCGCTGCTCAGTGTGGCGCTGAGTGCGGCGATGCTGTTCGGCGGTACGCCGGCGCTGGCCAGCGATGCCGGCGCTACCGCTAAGGCGACGCTGAACGCTGAGACCGGCGTGGAGGTCCAGACCGACGCTACTGACGCCACGCCTCAGCTCAACGCGACTGTTCAGCCCGATGTAACGGCGTCCGGCGCGCCAATGGAGCAATCCGGCGCGCCTGATGGACAGTCGGATGATCGTACGGCGCATCCGAATGCGACTTCAGCTGACGCTACAGCTGCGCCGACTGCGTCCGAAGCGCCAGCCGGGTCGGCCGTGCCGGCGGAGACCGCTGCGCCAACTGCGGTTTCGGTGGAGCAGCAGGCGGTCACGGCCGTGTTCACGCTGGGCAATGGATATAACTATCAGATAATTAAGCCCGGCGTCGACCAGAACGTGAATCTGCTCAATCGAGGCGGCGCTTTACCCGAGGGTACGGTGCTCGAGCTCAAGGCCACCGGACTGGAAGTGAGTCCGGAAAAGCTGACGCTAACATCCAGCCAGGCAGCTACGTTCAGCGTGCATGCCGATAGCGACGGCGTGTACACCGCAAAGCTGACTGCCAGCGACGCAAATGGCACTGTGCTCTATCAGCGCGATCTGCTGTTAATATGCGCCAGCGATGTGGACAACTTCGCTATACCGATAATCTGCTCCGATCTGGTGGGCAAGGGCATAAAGAAGGTTGACTACGTGCGCGCTGACGATCCCAGCACGCGGCTGGAGGTCAATTCGGCGCTGATGCCCGAAGGCTACAGCGCGACCTGGAGCATATCCACGACGTCGGGCGAGGGCAATGCGACTATAAAGCTGACCCGCAGCGGCAGTATCCAAAAGCCGCCGATACTGTATACCAAGTCCAACGTCGCCAACGTCAACGCGACCGTTACGCTTGTGGTGAAGCTGCCCGGCGGCGAACAGCTCACGCGTCAGATACCGGTCAACTACGAAGTGCGCGCACAGGTGCCCACCAGCTTTAAGTATACCGGCGACATAGTCGTAGCGCAGTTGGGCAATGTAGCGCCAGTCGACCTGACAACCGGCGAGGCTGGCAGCGCGCTGACCAGCGGAATGACCGTGACCGCAGAGCTGATAGGTGAGAGCGACGCTCAGCTGACTACGACCACGTTCTCGCCTGAGGCCGGTCTGTCGATAGGTGCGACCAAGCCCGGCATATATCAGGTATTGATAACCGCAATAAGCGATGTGCCCGGCGTGATAGATGGTGCAAAGTTTACCAAGAACGTGCATCTTATAGTGTCAGACGCTGACAACCAGCTGCCCGACGGACTGTTCACGCTCAATCCTGCAAAGCTGGAGACCACTCTCTATGCCGAATCCAGTTCGCTGGGCACGGTATCAATAGCGTATTCCAGCCCCGTGGCGGGCAGCTCGACCTATTCCACGGCCTGGCAGGTCACCGATAAGGACGGCAATCGCGTGAACATTAAGGCGGACACCACCGGCAATTCACATGGCAATAGTGCGGTGTTGCGTCCCACTGGCACGCTTGCGGCCGGCGAGTATGTAATCACCGCGACGGTGAACTTCCGCGGCGCGATAAAGACGCTGACTGCGCCGCTGACAGTGCGCACCAGCGCGCCGCGCATAGATGGCCTGCGCAGCAGCTATTCGGTGCCGCAACAGTATCTAAGTTACGTCATCAGTGCGCCCGGCGTAGTTATAGAGGCGTCTGAAGGCGTGTGGGAGGACTATAAGGGCGATGTGCAGTGGACCTGCGAGCCGGTGAACAGCGCGAGCGCTGCGGCGTTCAGCAGCGTGACGACCGACGCGGCGACGGGCTATACGATATTCAACCTGCCGACGACGCGCGTGCCGGGTATGTATTACTTCCGGTTCACCGCAAAGCTGGACGATGGACGTACAGCCAGCGAGACGGTCATGCTGGGCATAGAAGATGCGGCGGGCGTAGTGCCCACGCCCGCGCCCACGCTTGATCCCACGCAGCCGCGGCAGGGCTTTGTGAACGCTCAACGCGTGAATGTGCGCAGCGGTCCCAGCATGGATTCGACTATACTTGGCCAGCTAAAGCGCGGCGACAGGTTGACCGTAAACGACTGGACTCAGGAGTGGTTCAGCTTCACCTATAACGGCACCAAGGCCTACATAAGCGGCCAGTACGTGACGCTGGACGCGGTCGAATTGCCCACATCCGCACCCACGCCTACGCCCACTCCCGGTCAGGCCACGCCTACCGCTGAGCCTACGACAACTAGTGAACCTACGCCTACTGCTGCGCCGACTGCCACTCCCGACCCGGCTCAACCGCGTCAGGGCGTGGTAAACGCCAATCGCGTTAACGTGCGCAGCGGCCCCGGCACCAATTTTTCAATACTGGGTCAGGTCTCGCTGAACGATAAGCTGGCAATAGAGGATTGGTCGCAGGAATGGTACAAATTCACTTTTAACGGGGTTACGGCCTATATTAAGGGTGAATATGTGACGCTGGATCCTCAGGCCACGCCTACGCCCGGTCAGGCGACGCCTACGCCTTCAAGCGAGCCCGTATACGGCACCGTGACGCTGAATAACGGCACGTTGCGCTTGCGCGCAGAACCCGACGGCAACGCCAGAGTTCTTACCAACATGCCCAAGGATTCCAAGGTAGAGATACTTGGTGAGACCGGCAGCTGGTACAAAGTGCGCTATGGCAACGCGATAGGCTACGCGTCCAAGGCATACATAGTCCTGAACGGGACGACGCCCGAGGCTACGCCGACACCGACCGTCCGCCCCACGGTCACACCGTCTGCACAGGTTGGCACAGTGACGCTCAGCAATCCCAATTCGCAGCTGATTGTGCGCTCCGGCCCGGGCACGAATTATGGCGAGGTTACGCGGCTTGCTCACAATACCAAAGTTACGGTGCTGGGCAGCGAGGGCGACTTCTACAGGATACAGTACTCGGGTCAGACCGGTTACGTGGCCAAGCAGTACGTAGTGCTGGGTGGCGCGACATCTCCAACCGCGACGCCCAGGCCCACGTCGACGCCCAAGCCGACCGCGACATCCACCGCCAAATATGCCACCGTCATAAAGTCGGACGGCCTGGCGCTGCACGAGACCGAACAGGGCGCAACGGTGCGCACGATACCCAACTATGGCGTAGTTGAAGTGCTGCACGTGTACGGCTCGTGGACGCATGTGTCGTATGAGGGCACTGTGGGCTACGTCGAGAGCAAGTACTTGAAGGACGGCGTAATCAAGCCCGAAGGCGGCACAGGTACCAGTGCAAAGGTCAAGCTGGAGAATTCGTCGGCCATGTATCTGCGCTCAGCGGCGTCTCAGGCGTCCACGGCGCTGACGATGATCCCCAATGGCGCTACGGTTACCGTTATAACGCCGGGCGATCCATGGTGCAAGATAAGCTACAACGGCCATACCGGGTATTGCATGGCACAATACCTTCAGATGTAAAACCGACACATGAGTATTGCAGCGCTCCTCATGGGCAAACGCCCAAGGGGAGCGCTTAATTTTATTTGCGAATGATTGTACATAATGGTTTTTGCGGATGATGTGTATAACCATATTCCGCTATGGACGCGCATGGCCTTGCGCTATGGCTTATGCGCAGCACCAC
>DVNK01000034.1 GCA_018714445.1 Candidatus Fimadaptatus faecigallinarum
CATCTGGCTCAGTGTGATGATATTCTGGAGAAATTTCCGGATGGCATCGACACTGTGGTAGGCAGTAAAGGTGTGTATCTTTCCGGCGGCGAAACACAGCGCATTGCGATTGCACGCGCCATTTTGAAAGACGCCCCCATCGTGGTCTTAGATGAGGCCACCGCCTATGTTCATGTTGTGCTGCTCCTTTGGTCGGCACATCGCGCGGCAGTGCGCCGGCGCTATGCGCGAATTGATTGATGTTGACAATAATAACATTATATTATGTGCGCGCGCGGGCGTCAAGTCTGGTCATACACACCGACTCGCGCCGATGTATTTACTCGCTTGACAGCTTTTGGAATGGTGAGTATAATAGTATCAGGCATTTCATTACAACACAGGATATGTTTTGAAATGCGCAATACCTGATAGGAGGCGAATATATTGACGCAGAAAGTAAAGCAGTTCCTTGAGAAAGTTTTAGCCGACGCAGAACTGTCCAAGCGCCTTGAACATATGAGCCGTGAGGATATAGTGAAGCTGGCAGGTGAGATGGGCATAAACCTCTCGGATTCGGACTTTTCGGCGTCGGAGGGTTGCGACGAACTGTCCGATAGTGAACTGAGCGCGGTGGGTGGCGGCGATAAGTGCGGCTGCGTGGTGCAGGGCTGCGGCCAGCCCGGCCGGGGCGATACCGGCCTGCAAAAGTGCATGTGCTCGATCACGGGTACAGGTGAGTTTGAAGACGGCTGCGAACGCTGTACTTGTTCGTTTGCCGGCGGCGGCGTAGACAAGTGACGCAAACCCTGAGCCTCGGATGGCAAAGCGCAGAATGAATATGAGGGGGTGTTGACGAATATGACGGACAATATGAAGGTATTCCTGGATAAGGTGACGTCCGACGGCGAGCTGGCGCAGCGCTTCAGCAAGATGAACAAGACTGAACTCGTAAGTGCGGCGCAACAGCTGGGCATATCGCTGACCGAAGCAGATGTAGAAGCGGTGCAGCAGAACCGGGCTATGTCCGATGACGAGCTGAGCGCAGTCAGCGGCGGTGGCAAGTGCGCGTGCATCAGCGAAGGCGGCGGCACCGGCGGCGATGACATTAAGCCTTGCGGCTGTGCGCTGTTTGGCTATGGCTACTTTACCGACGATGTGCAGCGCTGTATGTGCCTTATGGGCGGCGGCGGCGTGGACCAATAAGTCGACCAGTTCTATATAGGCCGCGGTGTAGGCGGCTGGAGCCGTCCTGAGCGGGAGCGCTTGGGGCGGCTTCTATATTTTAAAGCGCATTTAGCCGCGGTGGCAGTAAAAGGCAACTGGTTCGCTGGCGTGGTGCGGCGCAGCTCGTGAGGCGGATGCAGATTTAGAAATTTAGGCCGACGCCGCATGTGCATATCTTGCTTGTGGAGCAGACCGGCAAGCCGATAGATAGTGTGCGACGGCCAGCTTGGCCTTGAACTTGCGCGTTCGAGGCTGGACTGCGCGCCCCAAACCGACATTCGAATCGCTATCGCTCACTGGAAGCCGTATGCTGCGTCAAAACCGGAGCTGTGGTAAAATGAGCACAAATGCCGGAAACGTCACTTGGCGCGTAGCCGGCCGCAGGAGGGCATTTATGCTAAGCGATAGAGGATTCGATTTGTGGGCAAACGGCTATGACGGCGATGTGCAACTCAGCGATGAGACGGATACGTATCCATTTGCAGGCTATCGCCGGGTGCTGGGCGATATATATGCCCGAGTGCGCGAGGGCGGTGCGCGGCGCGTGCTGGATGTGGGTATAGGTACGGCAACGCTGTCCAAGCGGCTGTATGACGATGGCATAGAGGTGACGGGCATCGACTTTTCAAGCGAGATGCTTGCAATAGCGCGGCGCAAACTGCCTGATGCGCGGTTGATACAGCATGACTTCAGCCAGGGCCTGCCGGCCGAAATTGCGGGCGAGAAGTTCGACTTCATAATATGCACGTACGCAATACACCATCTGACCGACGCGCAAAAGCCGGGCTTCATACGTGAACTGCTGAGCTGCCTTAAACCGGGTGGCGAGCTGTTGCTGGGCGATGTAGCGTTTGCGACCGCGGCGGAGCGCGACGCATGCCGGGCCGATACAGGCGACGCATGGGACGGCGACGAGGAGTACATAGTCGTCGAGCAACTGGCACAGGCATTCCCCGGCATAAGGTTCATACGCGAGAGCTATTGCTCAGGCGTGTGCGTATTGGGCGCTTGATGAGCCGGCGGCAGGCCTGACGCATGCGCGGCAGCTGCATTCGCAGTTTGAGAGGGGCGAAAAATGATGCGCAAGTACGATAAGATAGTGCGCGACCGCATACCCGAGGTGATAGAAGCCGCGGGGCAACACGCAATATATGAACTCGTAGACCATGAGACGGCGCTTGAAGGCTTAAAGCGCAAACTGAGCGAAGAACTGGCGGAGTATCTCGAGAGCGGCAGCCTGGAAGAACTGGCTGATCTGTTGGAGGTGATGCACGGCGTCGCCTACCACAGCGGCGTGTCGTGGCAGGAACTGGAAGCGGTAAGGTTGGCAAAGCGCGCCGAGCGCGGCGGCTTTGAGCGCGGCGTGAGGCTGCTTGAGGTGAATGAATAGCTGCACAAGGGCATGGGCTCAACAGTGCCGCGGTAAAGCGCATGGCGCGCCGGCCAGGCGCGGATATCCGGGTCATGGCCCGTACCGGCAGCTTTGATGCAGCGCCGGAAGGGTTTGAGCAGCAGGATGTAATGCCTGAGCGCGAGTTGGCTGTGGCATTAGGCTGCCGATTTCTGGTGTGCGCGCGGATGTGCACGGCTGATATCACGTATACGCGTGCGCGCAAGCCGACAGGCGCAAGCGTCGACGGTATGGCTGGAACTGCGCGGTGCGCCGGAACGCCGTGGTGCGGCATGTGCGACGGTGCAGGCGATGGAGAGCAGGTGAGACGCCGCAACAGTTCATTGGCTGAATGTCCTTGCTCAAACATGCGGCACAGGCAACCAGTCTGTGTGCGACAGGACTGTATTCGCTGCTGATATCGCCCGGACTTGGAGCATCGTCTGGCTGTGCACGGTGCCTTGTGCGGCAGCGCCGAAGTCGGATTCCCCGGCGTGCGACTCGTGCAACGATTGCGGACTCTAAATATAACCCTATGCAGCGGTCGCGCTGGCTGAGCCGGAGCGCGGTGAGCCGGCGTGTGGGGATTGCGCATTAGAGCTGATCCGAACGAGCAGGTCGGGAATATAGCCTGTCGTATGTGGCGTTGCATCTGTTCAACACGTACAGTCTAAGCGCTATCCCAAGCGCATCAATGAACGCAGGCGATTGAGCATAATATCTGCGCAGACGCGGCGGATAGATACCGCATCCTTAAAATAACAGGACGGAGGCGATTTGGCCTCCGTCCTTAACTGTTGCGAAATACACACCGAGTCAGCGGCGCCGCTCGCGCACGAAAGGCGGGCGAACCTCATCGCTGACCAACAGGTGATAGCGTCCAGGTCGGCGATAGGCGTTGCCATGCACGTCGCGTGCGCGGTAAGCGCGCAGCATGTCCATGTCAAAGTCGGCCATGTATATGCCCTCGTCGCCGCCTGCCTCGACAAGACATGTGTCGCGCGAACCGGACATGCCGGGAATGTATACAACGCCGTCAAATGCATTGGAGTGACCGTTGCAGTCGGGCACGCCGTCAGGGTAATTGCAGGTCGCAATGCCCAGCATGTTCTCGTATGCGCGGCCACGCAGCTGGGCGATGCGATTGAGCTCCATGGGACACGCGTTGGGCGTGAGTATGATCTCAGCGCCTTTGAGCATCAGTATGCGAGCGCTTTCGGGGAACTCGCGGTCATAGCAGATCATCGCGCCGATGGAGACCGGACCGCTGGCGGTATCCAGCTCGGTGACGTAGAAGTCGTCGCCGGGCGTCAGGGCGCGCTCGGCGTCAAAGTCGCAGGTGTGGAGCTTTGCATACGTCAGTACGCGTCGGCCATGCCTGTCAAACAGTGCCAGCGTATTGCGCGGTGCGCCGGGCCACTGTTCCAGCAGCGTTATGCCTATCGCCATGTCGAGTTGGGCGGCCAGCGAGCCAAATGCGCAAGTGAATTCGCCGTCAATCGCGATCGCCTCATGCGTCCACTCGGCCGGGGGCCGGTCTATCGCGTACCCGTTGCTCCACATTTCAGGGAAAAGCGCTATGTCAGCGCCCTGTGCGCGCGCCTGACGGCAGGCGTCAATGCCCTTGCGCAGGTTGCCATCCAGGCTGCCCGTCGGCGCGATTTGCAGCAGTGCTATCTTTAAGTGAGCCATGGGATTCTCCTTTGACGTTATATTTTGTTTATTATAGGCGAAAAAGTTTAAACTTGGATTATGGCCGAATAAAATGAGCGTATGCCCAGCGGGGCATATGGCGCGGGGCGGCATGACGGCAAATTGTAAGGGTGGCATCGGCATCACCTATATCACGGCTAGTGAATAGTGCGCTTTGGCATATGAGAGGTTGCAGCGTCCGGCGCGTTTACGGCTAAAACACGACCGCGCCCCGGACTCATCTTCCGGGGCGCGGCCGCGCGCTTTGCGGCTAATGCCGCGTCAGGCGCTTAGAGATATATTGCCTGGTGGGTTAGCGAGGCATGTTGCCCTGCTGGCCACTCATCTGGCGCTCCTGCTGCTCGATCATGCGCTTAACCATGCCGCCGCCTATGGAGCCGGCCTCGCGGGAGGTCAGGTCGCCGTTGTAGCCCTGCTTGAGGTTCACACCCAGCTCGCCCGCGATCTCCTGCTTCATGGTGTTGAGAGCCTGGCGCGCGCTCGGCACGTTTATGCGGCTGGAAGAGCTCTGCGACTGAGCCTGATTCTGGTTCTGAGCCTGATTGGGTTTCTGGTTCTGCATTGTCGTCAACCTCCAAATATTTGTTGGGAATTATTGCGCGTTGCCGGACGCCTGACGCTCATAGTCTTCGATCATCTTCTTGACCATGTAGCCGCCGACGTAGCCGTTCTCACGCGAGGTCAGGTCACCATTGTAGCCCTGCTTGAGGTTCACACCCAGCTCACGCGCTATCTCGTACTTCATGTTGGACAGCGCATCGCGCGCCTCGGGAACATTAACCCTGCTATTCTTGCTCATCTGTCGATTCACCTCCAAATTTCTGCGCTCCTGCGCGGTTTAGCTAACTTACTGCTATTTCGCCTTGGAACGGTCATATTATGTTGCGAACCGCGCTTAATTATCGCTGTAAATTTTCGTAAATTTAGCGCTCAAACAATTTATGCGCGTTTAACAGTATGACCACGCGCATCGCACATTCATATGATATAATAGAAAGAATTCAACCGGCTGCATTGGTGCGGCCGGATTTTGTCGCCCGAATGGGCGGAGCAGGTGAGCAAAATGGAATCAATTTGCAGAAAACTCATCCGTGGCTGGGACAATCCCGCAGACCCTGTCACGCGCGAACGCGGTGGCAATGCGGCCAGTGTAGTCGGCATACTTATCAACCTCTTGCTGTTTGCGGGCAAGTTCACTGCGGGCGTACTGAGCGGTTCGATAGCGTTGCAGGCGGATGCACTCAATAACCTGTCGGACGCAGGTTCGTCGGTGATATCGCTGCTGAGCTTTAAGCTGGCGAGCCGGCCCGCAGACCGTGGACATCCGTTTGGTCACGCGCGCTACGAGTACCTGGCCAGCATGGCCGTGGCGATACTGATACTGTTGCTGGGCTATGAGCTGGCGCGCTCGTCGATAGACAAGATAATCTCGCCCGACCCGGTCAGCTTTTCAGCGCTGAACGTGGGCGTGCTTATCGGCGCGATAGCGTTTAAGCTATGGCTCTATCTGTTTTACCGGCGCGTGGGTCGGCATATTGGTTCGCCTGTACTGGAGGCCGCGTCGATGGACTCCATATCGGACGTGTTGGCCAGCACGGCGGTACTGCTCAGCACCATCATCAGTCCGCTCATCAATTTCCAGCTTGACGGCTACATGGGCGTGGCAGTGGCGGCGTTCATAGTATTTACGGCGATAAAGATAATTAACGAGGCGCTCAATGATCTGCTGGGCGCGCCGGCAAGTCCTGAAGTTGTGCAGCGCATAGTCGACGTGGTGCACGAATACCCCGGTGTGCTGGGCATACATGACCTTATAGTTCATGATTATGGCCCGGGTCGATGCTTTGCGTCGCTGCACGTTGAGGTATCCGCCGCGGCAGACATCATGGAAAGCCATGACATGATTGACAACATCGAACGCCGCATAAAACGCGAACTGGATATCGAGGCAGTTATACACATGGATCCGATTGTCACCGATGATCCGCGTGTAAACGAGCTGCGCGAATTCGCAGCGAATGCATTGCATGAGATAGATCCGCGCCTGACGCTGCATGACTTCCGCGTCGTGATAGGCAATACGCATACCAACTGCATATTTGACGTGCTCTCGCCATACGACTGCGCGCTCAGCGATGCGCAGATAACCGAGCAGCTTGAGCAGCGCTTTAATCAGCATGATCCCAATCTGTACGTGGTGCCCACGATTGACAGATCGTTTGTCAACTACAATGCGAAATAAAAGTGCGCATGCTGTGGATAATGCGGCAGATCACGACGGTCGGCGCGAGCCCCGGACACTCATTTGGCGGCGAAGTTGTGGATAACTTCGCCGCCCTTACTTTGCGCGAAAATGCGCTTGACAAAACGCATGATGCGGCATATAATACAGATAATCTTCCGGAAAGACCGGGCAGTAGGCGAATCTAAATCCTTGCAGAGAGCGTGCGCCAGCGGCTGAAAGCGCGCGCATGGAGTGATTCAGTGCCGAACACCAACCCGCGACCGGGGGCGCGTGAGCGCGTTAGAGCTCAAATAAGGTGGTGCTTCACAACGAGGGTGGAACCGCGGGCCGTGTGCTCGTCCCTTGGCGTCGTGGGCGCTTTTTTTATTTACCGGAAAGCGCCGGAGCGCTGCGTTGCGCGCCCGATAAGGTATAGGAGGATATATATGAAGATCAATCTACTGGGCCAGATCCGCGAGTTCGCGGATGGCATGAATGCGCTGGACATGGTATCGGCGGTGGACAGCGAGCTCAAGAAGCAGGCGCTCGCCGCCAAGCTCAACGGCAAGGTGATAAGCCTGGTCGAGCCCATCAACCCGCAGGGCGATGAGCCGCTGGAGCTGGAGATACTGACATTTGCCGACGACGACGGCAAGCGCGTGATGCGCCACACCGCGTCGCATGTGCTGGCTCAGGCTGTAAAGCACCTGGTGCCGCAGGCTAAGCTTGCGATAGGTCCGGCGATAGACAACGGCTTCTATTACGACTTTGACGTCGATGAGCCGTTCACGCCCGAGCTGCTGGGCAAGCTTGAAAAGGAAATGAACCGCATAATCAAGCAGAACATACGCTTGGAGCGGTTTGAGCTGCCGCGCGAGCAGGCGATAGCGCTGTGCGAGGAGAAGGGCGAGCCGTACAAGGTCGAGCTGATACGCGACCTGCCCGAGGACGCCGTAATATCGTTCTATAAGCAGGGCGATTTCACCGATCTGTGCGCGGGCCCGCACCTGCCGTCGACCGGCAAGGTAAAGGCTGTGAAGCTGATGTCGATAGCCGGCGCGTACTGGCGCGGCAACGAGAAGAACAAGATGCTCCAGCGCATATACGGCACGGCGTTCTCCACCAAGGAAGAGCTTCAGGCTTACCTCGACCGGCTCGAGGAGGCCAAGAAGCGCGACCACCGCAAGCTGGGCCGCGAGCTGGATTTGTTTGGCATAATGGATGAAGGCCCGGGCTTCCCGTTCTTCTTCCCCAAGGGCATGGTGCTGCGCAATATACTTGAGGACTACTGGCGCGAGATACACCGCAAGGCTGGCTATCAGGAGATCAAGACGCCGATGATACTGAGCCGCTCGCTGTGGGAGCGCTCGGGTCACTGGGACCATTACCGCTCCAACATGTACACGACCAAGATCGATGGTGAGGATTACGCGATCAAGCCGATGAACTGCCCGGGCGGGATGCTGGCCTACAAGCGCAAGCCGTGGAGCTATAAGGAGCTGCCGGTGCGCATGGGCGAGCTGGGCCTGGTGCATAGGCACGAATTGTCCGGCACCTTGCACGGCCTGATGCGCGTGCGCTGCTTCACGCAGGACGATGCCCACATATTTATGACGCCCGATCAGATCAAGGATGAGATAATGGGCGTGTATAAGCTGGCGACCGACCTGTACGACATGTTCGGCTTCAAGTATACGATAGAATTGAGCACGCGGCCTGAGGACTCGATAGGCACGGACGAGATGTGGGAGCAGGCGACCAACGGCTTGCAGGGCGCGCTGGACGAACTGAAGGTGCCGTACACGATAAATGAGGGCGACGGCGCATTCTATGGCCCCAAGATAGACTTCCACCTGGAGGACTCGATAGGGCGCACCTGGCAGTGCGGTACGATACAGCTCGACATGAACCTGCCCGAGCGGTTTGATCTGACGTATACCGGCGCTGATGGCGAGAAGCATCGTCCGGTAATGATACACCGCGTTATATTCGGTTCCATCGAGCGGTTCATCGGCATACTTACCGAGCACTTTGCCGGCGCGTTCCCGCTGTGGCTGAACCCGGTGCAGGTCAAGATACTGACGATAACCAACCGCGCCGACGACGCCGCGATAGCCATATCCAAGCGGCTGGACGAACTGGGCATACGCTACGAACTCGACCTGCGCAACGAGAAGATTGGCTTTAAGATCCGCGAGGCGCAGATGGAAAAGGTACCGTACATGTTCGTGCTGGGCGACAAGGAGGCCGAGAACGGCACGGTAGCCGTGCGCAGCCGCAAGGGCGATCTGGGTACGATGACGCTGGATGAAATACTTGCGCGCATCCAGGAGGAGATACGCAATAAGGCGCGCGATTGAGCTTGCACGCGCAATGCGCGCGGCTGTGAGCCTGACGGCACGCGACAGCCGATGACGGCGCGCAGTAACCGGTCAAATGAGAAGCCGGGCCGACTTCCGTGGAGGAAGCGGTCCGGCTTCTTTGCGCATACGCGTCAAGTTGTAAAGCACATTACAGGAACATGCGCTTGCCGAGCTTGGCCAGGTGTTCGGTGCGCTTTACCAGGTCGCGTTCGGCGGCCTCGCTTTCGGGGCTGAACAGGCCGCGCGAACGGTCCTGCGTAGACAGCCACTCGTGCGCTATCAGTGCCCAGGTCGAATCGTGGAGGTTGTTGAATACGGCGTTGCGCTGCTGCTCGCAGATGAACTGCTGGCGCGGCGAATTTATGTCCTCGCCCGATATCTGGAAGAATATCAGATTGTCGCACAGCGTGCGCAGCCGTTCGAGCTGATTGAAAGTGTTGCGCGACGGCATGTAGGTGATCGCGCGGAAACCCAACTGCTTCAGCTGGGTCAACAGCACGTAGAGGAAGTCGTCCTCAAACTTCTGTGCGCGCTTGTCGCCGGTCACGCTGTCGCCAACGTCGCCCAGATAGGGGTACGCGCTTATCGCGCCGACGCGCTCGGACAGCGCCAGCACTTCGCGCACGTCGGGGCATTCGGCGTCCGCAGGTATGTAGAACTCGCTGACCAGATCGCTTTTTATCCAGCCCAGCAGGTCATATGTTATGAACGGGTTGTCAGCGTCGCGCAGCAGATTCTCGATCTTGGCCGAAACCGGGCGGCCCAAGGTCTCGCGCAGGAACGTTATCAGTGCGTCACGCTCCGGGAAGCGCTCCAGCAGCTTGAGCGCGAGCGCGTATGCTATGTGGCGCTCGGTAACGGTGCCGCCGGCAGCGCACATGCTGATCGACTCCACATCGCGCGCATAGTCAAGTTCCAGGCCGTATTGAGCGAGCAGCTTGTTTATGTTGTCGACCATTGCGCGGTTGCGTTCAGCGCGATGCGCGCGGTAGGGTGCAAAGAACGCGTCGACTTCGTCGATGGCATCGTGCGGTATGCCGTGCATCGCCATGTAAATCACGTTGGACTGATCGGGATTGTTTATGCGATGGCCGTTCAGTCCGGGTGCTGCGAACTTGGCGCGGCATTCGATGCCTATGGTAGTCGCGACTTTGGCGATGCGGCCGGCCTCTATGAATTCGCGCGCACCAGCCACTGTGTCGTGGTCCATTATGCCACAGGTTATGAGCCCCGAGCGGCGCGCCATATACACGGCCGCAGTGGGCGAGTACGGAGAGAACGAATAAAACGTGTGGATGTGGTTGTTTACGTCGCGGTTGGGGTTGGGCTTGGGCAGCGCTCCCAATGCCTGCGAGAGGTTGTCCAGCCGCGTGCGCTCATCGGGCGCGTTAAACGGCCGTATTTCCTCAAACAATGTCATAATCCAGCCTCCTCGCAGATGCGGCGCAGGTTGGCAAGACCTATGCGGCAGCCGTCGATGCAATCCTCCATGCCCTCAAATTCGAGCGACAGCCAGCCGTTGTATCCTGCGCGCTTAATCAGACGCACGCACTGACGCACCGGCACCACGCCGTGTCCGATTATCGTGCCGCGCAGATAGTTGCCCGCGCGAGTGCAGAAGAAGCCCTCGCCCGGAGCCTCGCCATCGCCGGACTTGAATATGAAGTCCTTGGCATGTATATGGGCGGCGTAGGGCAGCACATTGCCCATTGCCACGGCGCTGTTCTCATCGGCGCACATGAAGTTGCCCATGTCGGCCAGCAGCGAGAAGTTGGGGTTGCCCACGGCGCGGTAGAGCGCGACGACGCGTGCGCTGTCCTGCACGAGCGTGCCGTGATTTTCGACGAGCGTGCGTATGCCCTTGGTCTTGGCGTACTCGGTCACGCGGCGGCAGCCCTCGGAGATGATGGGCAGTATGTCCTCAAACGTCGCGCCGGCGGGGAACGACCAGGTAGTGTCGTGGCGCATCAGCGGTGCGCCCAGTGCGGCGGCGATGTCGACCTCTTCGCAGACGCGGGCGACCTCGGCCTCGAAGTCGCGGTTGACGAAGTCGGCGCCGGTCAGGTAGCAGGCTATCGGCAGGTCGAGCTCGCGCGAGCGCTGTGCGATCTGGGCGACATACGGCTCTATCGTGGGCTTGTCGGTGGCGTACTCAATGCCGTCAAAGCCGAGTTCCTTGGCCTTATCGAGCACGGTGAGCTGGGTGAGTTTCCCGGAGGCGATATACCGGGTGAAGCTGTATGATGAAACGCATATTTTCACTTCGACATCCCCCTGTAAAGATTTTGTTTGTACTTGATATTATATACCCCACCGGCCGATTGAGCAAGTAGCTGTCGAAAAAATTGTTTGCCTGTGGCGCAATTTCTGGGCCCTTGGTGAATAAGTGTTGACGAAGTATGTATAACAGGCGGTGTACCGCTGCTCAGTCTGACCAATTGAACCATGGGCCGCGCGGCTGTCTGAACACGTCGAACAGCATCTGCGTGAGCTGCTGCGGCGTTTCAGGGCAGCCATCGTCCAGCCAGAGCCGCGTGACCTCGGCTATGCCCGCCAGCATGAAGCGCTCCTGATAGC
Organism: Candidatus Fimadaptatus faecigallinarum; assembly: GCA_018714445.1. GTDB lineage: Bacteria > Bacillota > Clostridia > Christensenellales > Aristaeellaceae > Fimadaptatus > Fimadaptatus faecigallinarum. Next base: position 11,474 of record DVNK01000034.1, read on the forward strand.
TCCATTGGGCGTCGGAAGCCGGGCCTATGTCATCGCGCATGCGCGCCACGCGTTCGGCATAGTCCGCCGGCAGCACGAACGGGAATATGTGCTTGCGGGCCGGATTGCGCAGTTGCGCGCGGTAGAAGCTTGCGTAGGTGCGCACATATTCGAACATGTTCTCAAAGCCTTCCACTATGTTGCGCGTGCCCTCGCGCGTGAATGCCGCGACCATCTCGCTGGACATGTCGGCCTCGAATTTGTCAAGCATGTCGTACACGTCCTTAAAGTGCAGATAGAACGTCGAGCGGTTTATGTTTGCGCGCTGGCATATCTCCCGCACGTTCAGTTGCGTGGGCGTGCAGTCCTCCAGCATGGCCATCACGACCTGGCGTATCGCCAGCTCGGTCGCCTTGTAGCGTTGGTTGCCTCGGGTATTCATGGCATGCTCCTTTGAAAAGTCATTAACTGTACATATGATGATATATTGATGGTTGTCCGCTCCATCCACATGCATTATACTGTATATGCAATAAAGTATCAAGTGTCTTGTTAATCGGCGACAGGAGGGGGACACATGAACAGGGACGATATGATAATGCGGGGGCCGGTATGGAGGCTGTGGCTCGGCATGAGCCTGCCCACGATATTCGTGATGCTGGTGATAGTGGCATACAACATGGCGGACGTTTACTTCATAGGGCGCGTCGGTGATGCGGCGCAGGTGGCGGCGATATCGCTGGCGGGGCCGGCATATGGCCTGATACAGGGGTTGGGCACGCTGCTGGGCTCGGGCGGGTGCACGGCGGCGGCGCTGGCGTCGGGGCGCGGACGGCGCGTGGAGCTCGCAGCGGTGACCAGCTTTTGCCTGTACGGCTCACTTGCAGTGGGGACGGCGCTGGGAATTGCCGGGGCGGTGTATGCGACTGAGGTAGGGCAGCTGCTGGGCGCGCGCGGCGCTGTACAGCCATATGCCGCAGAGTATCTGCGCATACTGGCGATGGGCGCGCCGGCGATACTGACGACCGGCGTGCTGGCGAACATGGCGCGCGCCGACGGTTCCATGAAGGACGCGATGCTGGGTAATGGCCTGGGCACGGTGCTCAACATAGTCCTCGACCCGCTGCTGATAGAGGTGCTGGGCCTGGGCGTGCGCGGCGCGGCGCTGGCGACGGTGCTGGGCAACCTGATCGGCGGCGCGGTACTCCTGACGCGGCTGGCGCGCCGGCCGGGCAACTCGTTCGACCCACGCGCACTGCGCGGCAATGCGCGCGTATGTGGGCGGGTGCTGGCGCTGGGACTGCCGCTGGCGCTCAGCGTGCTGCTGGGCAGCTGTGCCGGCGCGCTGGGCAATGGCCTGCTGTCGGGCTATGGCACAGTGGCGGTAGCCGCCAACGGCGTGGCCAGCAAGGCGGGCATGCTGGTGTCGATGGTCGCGATGGGTGTGTGCATGGGCATACAGCCGGCGATATCGATAGCGTGCGGGCGGGGCGATGCAAAGCGCGCCTGCAGGATAGCGCGCAATACCGGCCTGATGGCGTTTGCATTGAGTGCGGCGCTGACGCTGGCGTGCGCGGTCGGTCGGGCTGGATTCGTGGGCGCGTTCGTGCGCGAGCCCGAGGTCGTGCAGCTGGGCGTCGTAATGCTGTCGGTATCGCTGATAGTTTGTCCGCTCAGCGGCATATATCAGATGTGCACGGCGTTTTTGCAGGCGACCGGCGATGCGTCGGGCGCGACGCTGTTGTCGGTGTTGAGACAGGGGATAGTGTTCGTGCCATGCCTCTACATAACGAACATGCTGGGCGGATTGTACGGACTGATGTATGCGGGCGTGATAGCGGATGTGGCGGCACTCGCGCTCGCGCTGATGTTCGTGTACAGGCAGGGGCGCAGACTGCACGGCGCCGGCATGCCAACGCCGGCAGCGCTTTGAACATGGCGCCGCCGGCGGACAGGGAAACTTCCTATTCTATATAAATGCGCTTGACGGAGCGACTGCGGTCTGCAGAAAGCGCCGGCGGGTCGGGCATCACACGCCCTCCTCAGCCAGCTTCACGCCCAGCAGATCGGCCTCCTTCTCATTGCGGAACTGGTTGGTATACAGGTCGTAGTAGTGGCCGTGCAGTGCTATCAGCTCGCGGTGCGTGCCCTCCTCGATGACCTCGCCGTTATGTATGACCAGTATGCGATCGGCGGTGCGAATCGTGGACAGGCGGTGGGCGATGATGAAGCTGGTGCGGCCCTCGAGCGCGGAGGCTATCGCGCGCTGTATCGCCTGCTCGGTCTCAGTATCGACCGACGACGTGGCTTCGTCCAACACGAATATGCGCGGCGAGCCGACCAGCGCGCGGGCAAAGCTCAACAACTGCTTCTCACCGGTGGATAGGCGGTTGCCGCCCTCGCCGACGTCGGTGTCGTAGCCCTTTTCGAGCTTCATGATGAACTCCTCGGCGCCGACCATGCGCGCGGCCTGACGCACCTGTTCGTCGGTGGCGTCCAGGTTGCCGTAGCGAATGTTATCGGCTATCGTGCCGGTGAACAGGTGGGGCGTCTGCAACACGTAGCCCAGGTTTGCGTGCAGCCACAGCTGGGAGCGCTCGCGGTAATCGCGACCGTCTATCAGTATGCGGCCCTCGGTCGGCTCGTAGAAGCGGCAGATCAGGTTGACTATCGTGGATTTGCCCGAGCCGGTTTCGCCGACAAGCGCTATCGTCTGGCCGTGGCGCACCTGCAGATTGAAGTTGCGCAGCACCTTTTCGCCCTTCTTGTACTGGAACGACACGTTATCAAAGGTTATGTCGCCAATTATGGGCTCCCAGTTTTCGCGTTTGGGCTCGAAAGAGGTGCCGTACTTGGCGATAACCTCGGGGGTATCCTGTATGTCAGGCTCGGTCTCCATCATCGTTATGACGCGTTCGGCGGCCGCCTGCGAGGACTGCAGGTCGGCGAATATGCGGGCGATCTCGCGTATCGGTTCAAATATCGACACGCTGTACGATATGAACACGTTCAGCGTACCTATCGTCATAGTGCCTGAGAACACATCGTAGCCGCCTTTCCACAGCACATACGCAGTGGCGAACGATCCCAGCGTTATGACCAGCGGCATGAACAGCGCGGACAGCACCGCGGCGCGTATCGAGTTGTACTTCATCGTGCCGGTCAGCTGTTTGAACTCCTCAAAATTGGCGTCCTCGCGCACGAGCGTCTTGGTGGTCTTGGCGCCCATGATGCCCTCGTTGAACGCGCCGGTTATCTTGGAGTTGGTCTTGCGCACGTTGCGGTAGCTGGCGAGTATCTTCTTCTGGAAGTAGAGCGATATCACGGCCAGCGGCGGCACGACGGCCAGCACGGCCAGCGTCAGCCGCCAGTCGAGCGTGAACATGGTTATCGCGGTGAATACTATGTAACAGCTGCCCCACAGCAGGTCGACCAGCGTCCAGCCCACGGTGTCGCCCAGGCGCTGAGTGTCGTTGGTCATGCGGGCGATCAGGTAGCCCACCGGCGTGTGGTCATAGTATGAGAACGGCTGTTCCTGAAGCCGCGCGAATGCCAACTTGCGTATCCTGTGGCACATGCCTATCTCGGTGCGGTTGGCAAAGTGTATGAACATGAATATGCACGCCACCTGGAAAAGCACCAGCAGCACGTACAGCACTGCAAAACCGGTGATGCCGTCCAGCGAACCCTGCTGCACGAAAGTGTCTATCGCGTAGCGGTTCATAAGCGGGAATACGGTGTCCATGCCGGCCGAGCACATCATGCACAGCGACAGGCCGATCAGGTACTTGTAAAACGGACGCGCATAGTACAGCAGTCGCTTCCAGAGGCCTGCGTCAAATCGCTTTGTATATTCCTGCTCCTCCTGGAATTGCATGGTCAAATCACTTCCTATCTATATGGATATAGGGGCCCGACTCGCCGGAACCGTGTGGCGGTCCGGCGCAGCGTCGGGGCTTAGGCGAGCTGTTCCAGCTCATCCTCGAGCGAGTTCTGTATCATGTTGACGCGCTTGTAGAGGCCTTCCTGCTTGATCAGCTCGTCATGGGTGCCCTGTTGGATTATGCGGCCCTGTTCGAGCACTACTATGAAGTCGGCCTGGGACAGCGTGGTTATGCGATGCGATATTATGAACGTCGTTATGCCCTGCTTGCGTTCCTTGAGCGCCTCACGAATGGCGGCGTCGGTCTCGGTGTCCACAGCGCTGAGCGAGTCGTCGAATATCAGCACGTCATTTTCCTTGCACAGCGTGCGGGCTATGGCGACGCGCTGCTTCTGTCCGCCCGACAGCGTGACGCCGCGCTCGCCCACCAGCGTGTCGTAGCCGTTTTCGAATTCGGTAATGAACTCGTCGGCGCGGGCGGTGCGGGCGGCTTCGCGCACTTCCTCAAACGTAACGTCGGGCTTGGCTATGCCCAGGTTGCTCTCTATCGTGCGCGAATACAGGAACGGCTCCTGCAGTATCAGGCCCACGCGAGAGCGAAGCCAGGCCTTGTCGATGTCCTTTATGTCGACTCCGCCGATTGTAATGCGGCCCTGCGTGCAATCGTACAGGCGCTGCAACAGATGCATCAGCGACGATTTGCCCGAGCCGGTCGCGCCCAGTATTGCGACTGTCGCGCCCTGCGGCACGGTAAACGATATGTCCTGCAGCACGGGCTTTGAGCGGTCGTAGCCAAACGTAACGTGGTCGAACACTATGTCGCGGTTGATCGGCGGATGGAGCATTGCCTCGGAATTGGGTTCGCTCTTCTGACAGAGTATCTCGTCTATGCGGTCAAGTGCGACGAAGGATTTGCCCATGTCCGAGAGTATGCGGCCCAACTGGCGCACCGGCCAGAGCAGCTGGCCCACATAGCTGGTGAACACCAGCAGATCGCCCACGGTCAGCTCGCCGTTTGCGGCCATCACGACGCCCACCAGCAGCGATATCGCCGACTGTGACATCGTAAGCAAATCGCTGATAGACCAATAGTAAGCCAGCAGATTGGCCTGATGTGCCGCCAGGTCGCGGTAGCGGTCGTTGACGCGGTTGAACTTTTCTACTTCAAAGCGTTCGCGCCCGAACGCGCGCACCACGCGCACGCCGGTCAGGTTTTCCTGGAGCACGGCGCTCATGCGGCCCTCGGCCTCGTCGGTTTCACGAAAGCGGCGCATTGTCAGCTTAAAGAACACCATGCCATATGCAAACAGTGCCGGCACGAGTATCAGCGAAGCGAACGTCATCGTGACGTTCATGCGCAGCATTATGATAAGCGCGATCACAAGCATGAATACCGCGCGGAATATCTCAACGAGCTGGCCGGACAGAAAGCGGCGCACGGTCTCAACGTCCGAGGTGCAGCGCTGGATCAGGTCGCCGGTTGCGGCCTTGACGTGGTAGTCATAGGGTAGCGTCTGCAGGTGGCGATAGAGGCGGTTGCGCATCTTTTCGGCAATGGACTCGCTGGCCTGCGCGGTCCACTTGCCGCGCAGAAACATGACGACGCCATTGACTATGTTGATCGCAATCAGCACTGCGGCCAATATCCACATGTTGTTGGCCAGGAACTCGCGGCCACCGCGCGCGTCGACCCAGGTCTGCAGCACGCCGGGCAGCTCTAGCGGGCGCGCGTTGCCTATAACCGAGTCGATTATCTCGCTGAGCAGCAGCGGACTTATGAACGCCACGCCAACCGCGATTATCACGGTGACTATGGAGCCTATGTACTTAAGTCGCGTGCCGCGCATGAATTCTAGGCAGAGTTTGAGTCTTCTGGATTGCATATTACCCCCATTGCCCGCGCATGGCGGGCGGTCGAGCCCGGCGGCTGAGTCAGGACAGTGCGTCCGGACACATAAAAAGGCCGCCGAGCGATGTGCTCAGCGGCCGAATTAATGCGTGATTGCGCTACAATCCCACTCCGGCTGCGGAGACACATGCAGACATAGAGCCAGACCCATTTTGGGCAAGGGTATCCCGTACTCTTATCATGGCGACCATTGTAAATACTCGGTTCAACATGATCTGCACGCCTCCTTCTTGATTAATTTAAGCAAGTAACAGTATAGCGCAGAGTTGTACGAAATGCAATAGAAATTTGCGATTTGGAGCCGCTATGAGCAAAATTTGTTAAAACCTCTAAGAATCCTATTTCATTACTTGGCGTTGATGCTGCAAAAGCGCGTCAAAATTAAGTCGCCGTGGCACTGAATTGGCCTAAATGAGCGGCATTTAGGCGGCCACGCCGGCCGTAGCGCTCAAATACAGGCGATAAACCGCATGATTGCATCCGGCGCGCGCGATGCTGAATTAGCCGTCAGTCAATGCAGCCTGCACAACGGGTCGCCGCGCGCTAAGTGCTTGCCATATCGGCGCGGTTGTATTATAATAAATCCTATAAACCGTCGGGAGGAAAATTAAAAATGAGTCGTTTAGGCGATAATATAAAAAAGGCGCGGCTGGAAAAAAAGCTGACGCCCAAGCAGCTGGGCAAGAAGTGCGGCCTGGCGGAGAGCGTGATACTCGATGTGGAAGCCGGAACGCGCATACTGTCGGATGTGCAGGCGCGCGTGATAGCCAAGGTGCTGGGACTGGGCGACGTGAATTCGGCCAGCGCGTTTGGCATGGAATTGGACGCCTCTGCCGAGGCGATGACAGCGCCGCCGCGGCCGCCCAAGCCGTATCGATATGAGCCGGTGGCAGCGCCGACGCCGGGCAAGCCGCTGCCCGAGGACAAGGCGCCGTCGGATGCATGGCTGGATGCGCTGGGTGGCGTCATGAAGCGCGTGCCGGTCATGGATGAGAGCGGTATAGTGATAGAACATCGCATGCTGCCGGTGATAGGCGGCAAGATAGAAGGCGGTCAGCCCGACAAGGTGTTCTACTATCGCTGCCCGGACGATTCGATGCGCGGCTTCAGGATGCAGGCGGGCGATCTGCTGCTGGCTGTGCCCCAGGCCACGCCTGTGGACGATGCAATAATGATAATTGAGATGAACGGCGTGCGCGTGGCGCGCAAGGTCAAGCGGCTGGAGGGCAACCGCGCGATGCTTCAGAGCTTTGACCGCGAGTTCAAGGCTGTGACCGTGGGCAATCACGATGTGACGTTTATAGGCCGGTGTGTCAGAATGGAGGTGGCGCTGTGAGGTCGAGGCGAATAGCGGCATTGATAACCGCGGTGGCGCTGTGGGCGTTTGGGCCGCAGGCGCTGGCCAGCGGGTTGATAGGCAGCGTGAGCGGCGTGAACGAAGGCGAGGATGTGCGCTCGGCCAATCAGGGTCAGCTGACCGCCGAAGAATCGTATGACAACGCGCTCGGCGCGCCAACGGATGGCGCACAGACGGGCGCCGATCCGGCCACCGGAGCGACGATAGACCTGGGCATCGGTGAGACTACCGTATCGCCGCAGACGACTGCCGGCGTGGGTGCAACGGGCGATGCTGGGCAGGCGACATCCTATCAACTCGGCGCGTTGGAGCAGGAGCTGTATCAGCGCCTGCAGGGCACTGTGCCGGCCGAGGGCTGGCATGTGCAGTTCGTCGGCGAGAGCACGCTGGCCATGGTGACTATGCCCGAACTGATAGTGTGGGACATCGACCCGGAAAGCGGCGTGATGGAGCTCAAGTGGTACCGCCATCTGACGGAACTGCTGGGCGAAGGCGCGTCCAGTCCGTCGGTGGACGTCTCGCCGGATGGGAACTATGCGCTGGTCATGCCTTCGGATGGCTCGGTGTATCTGCTGGGCGCGGACGTGACTGAGCAGGTGGCGCCGCCTGGCACCGCGCCCGGGCGCATGATCTGGGCGGATGATTCGCAGTCATATGCGTACATAGTGGACAGCGAAATACATGTGTTCATGCTGGATGGCCGCGAGCTGCTGATATCGGGCCGCGTAATAACCCCGGTCGCCAATGAGCTGGAGTGGCTGAACCCCGCGCCCACTCCTGAAGCGCTTGAGGCGCTGCTGAATGATGAAAACTGGGTGCTGGCCGGCATGAACCGCAACTGCGTGCTGTTTGACAGCGCCGACGGCTCGTACAGCCGCGCGTATGTGTATGCGACTGGCGCGATTGTCGACTACCCGCAGGTCATACACAGCTCGGACAATATAGGGCGCAGCGGAGCTTGCCCGATACTCGACGAGGCATCGCAGCGGTACAGGCTGTACATGGGCGACGGCTCATACTCCGACATACCGGTGCTGGACATAATCTCCTCCGGCACGGTGAACAACATGTATGGCTGGCTGGGCGACAGCATCTGCGTGCTGGAGCAGGATTCGTCCTCGCGCAGCACGTTCAGGCTGCACGCCGCCAACACCGCGACCGGCATAACCTATACGCTGCTTACGCCGTGGGAGTACGCCGACATGGTCAACAGCGCGTCGGCGAATTCGAGCGAACCTACGGGCACTCCGGTCAGCGGCATAATATCGTCAATGCAGTCCGGCGAAGACGCCGAAGCAGCGACCGAAGGTTGAACGCCTGGGTATACTTTGATGTGAATGCGACAGGGCCCCGGATGCGGCGCGTTTTATGCGCGCTGGTCCGGGGCCTGTTTGTATGCGTGCCGCTTCAGGCATTGTCGCCCAGGCGCGCGTTAATCCGGCGCACACGCTGGCGCATGCGCAGATACATGCTCAGCCATATTACGGCGTATATCGCAATGAATATGCCAAAGTAGCTCAGTATGCCCGCGGCGCTGTGCTCCATCCAGTGCATCAGGTATGCAGTGGGCAATGTGGCAGTCGAGCATATCGCCAGGTGAGTCACGGTCTGGCGGAGCATGCTCCAGTGCTCCTGGTCCCATATAAGCGACGCGCCGGACCATGCCGCGCCGTATAGCATTGAACACAGTGCCTGTAACGCCACAGCGTTCAGTTCGCTGCCGCATGCAGCTGCGAGCGTGGGCACGACCGGGTAGTAGTTGCCATCGCCTATGCACAGCGATATGCATATCGTAATTAGCGTGCTCAAGGCAAGCCCTATCGGCGCGCCTATCAGGCAATAGCGTAAGATCTGTCTTTTCATGATATTACCTCCTGCTGCTCAGATGCCCAATGCGGTTTTTATGCGCGACACATAGCGCCGCGACGCGTATGTGACGCTGCCATCGGCCATGTGCACGCAAATCGTGCCTGCAAGGCTCAGATCCAGACTTTTTACTCGCTTGAGGTTAATAATCTCGGAGTTGGATATGCGCACAAAGCCGTATGGTTCGAGTTGGGTTTCCAGTTCGTATAGGCGTTGGCGCAGTGCGAATTCACCGCGCAGGCTGGCGGCGTAAACCCGGCCCGCGGCGGCATAGATGCGCATTATGTCATCCGGCGCGAGCACTTCCACCATGTCGTCCCGAAAACCGGCCAGCGAGCGCGTTCCCGTAGCGTTGAGCCGCGCGACCAGTGCGTTGACCTCATCCGTCATCTGTGCGGTCAGCACCACCACCAGCGGTTCTACGTAGGCGCTGTCGATTTTGATCTCAACTCGCACACAATTCACCTCCCGTCGCAATCCCATTATACCAATGAGCGGTGTTCATTTCCAGCGATTTGCGACAGGTGGTCGTCTGAAGCGCACAGGTGGTAGTCTGTGTGCGATTGCCGGCTCGCAATTCGGCCATTGACGTGTATGGAGTATAAAGTCGGATATGTAGCGATAAGGTGCGGGATAAATGCAAACGGCGAACGCACTGAAAGCGCCGCGGCTTTCTGCGTTCGCCATTGTATCATATATGAACCATATCCGGATTGTGCGCCGGCGCGTTCAATCGTGCTCAGCGCGCAACGCATCGCCATGCATCAGGTCAAACACGTACAATCCGCCCCGTATGTCTTCAAAATAGAAGCACAGCGCGTCGGGACTTGCGCCGTACAGATATAGCGCCGGTTGACTGCGCACGAGTGCGGCGCGCTGAGCCGGGGTGGTGTGCTTTATAAGGTTGTATCCGCGTTCGCAGCGCCTTATCCACAGCCGCTCATAATCCGCGCCGTCCACTATGCGCCCGGCCAGCTGGCGCACGTCGCGTATGCCAAAGCGCGCGCACCATTCTATGTCCATGCGGTACAGCGCCGGGCCCATGCCTCTTGCGACAATGTCGTCGCGGTCATATGTTATCGGGATGCGGTCAAGTCCCAGCTGCCAGGCGGCGTACGCGCGCGTGTGGCCGTCGGTCAGCGTATATCGGCCGTCGCCAAAGTCGTGCACCGGCAGCGGCGTCATGCGCGCGGCGCTGTTCAGGTTCAGCCAGGTATGTACGCCGTTGAGCTTGTCGCGGCTCAGATATAGCTGGCTCATGCCCAGCTCGAGCAGGGGATAGTCCATAGCGCCTTTGAACTCCATGCCATGCCTCCTGGGCTATACGCCGGCGGCCACGCCGCGCGTAGGTGTGATGAGCATGCCGTCCGGCGGGGTTTCCACCGGTGTGAACCAGTCGTGCGCAATCAGCCACTTTACCGACTGACGCAATGCCACAGCGGTCTTGGTTTCGATGACCGCGCGGCTGTTCTGCTCCCTGGCCAGGCGCAATCTGTCATCAAGATCCATATTGCCTGCGCCCAGCACGAGGTGATCGTGCTGCTGATCGGCGTCGTGTATGTGCATATGGCGCAGCCGATCGACGCGGGCAAGTATCGCGGGCAGATCCACGCCGCCGGCGGTATGGTCATGGCCGATGTCAAGCGTCAGGCCAAACACGGGGCTGTCAAGCAACATGTCCAGCGCGCGCAGCTGGAAGTCGGCATAGCCGTCGGTGTTTTCGACGCAGATCGTTATATCATCCGCGCCTATGAGCTTTGTGCATTCATCTCGGAATTCGCGCAGCGCGTCCATGTAGCGCGCATTGTACTCGTCAAACAGGTAAACCCTGCGCTCGGGCAACTTGAAGAACACGCCTTTTGCCATGTGCATATTGATGACCGGCGCGTTCAGCCGCCGCGCCAGGCGTATGGAGTCAGCGACGGTGGCGCAGTATGCAGCGGCCACCCGACGGTTGAAATCGGCCACGTTGAGGTTCTCGTCGAGGTGTATAGTGTAGTATATGCCGTACTGTTGAGCCACGAGCGCGAGCTTATCCTGAGACAGGCGGTCGGGCTGATACTGGGGCAGGTTCATGTTGATCTCTATGAAGCGCAGTCCAAGTTCGGCGCATAACTGTGCGCATTCCTCTATATCGTTGAATTCAAGCAGCGTGGGCATTCCATATTCTATCATGTGAGCGCCTCCTTTGCTTGCGGCGTATGGGTGCGCTTGCCGCAGAGTTGACTGGATTGTGCGATATGCAGGCGCGGCGCGCGCATGGACGCCGCGCGGCGGATTGGCGGCGCGTGCAATGTGCGCATTCGCCAAAACGCAACGCGCCCGGTAAAGTACCGGGCGTGAATGGAGGCGAGGGGAGTCGAACCCCTGTCCGAAGATTCAGAGACCTGAGCTTCTCCGAGCGCAGCCTGCGATTTAGAATTCCCTCATGCGCGCGCCCACAGGCGAGCTCACGCACTCGGTAGCTTCATAGATCCCACCCGCGGCAAAGCTTACGCGGGCTGGTTCCCCACATTAATGACGCCGATTACCCGGGCCGTGGGAAGTCCGGGGTCGACGGGCGGCATTAAGCCGCGGCCAGCTCTACGCTGGAATCGTTGCTATTCGCAGTTATTGTTTTTCCCGTTGTTGCGCGGTTCAGGGCCGCGGCTCGCTTCTCAAACCCCCGACGATCCCCGTCGAAACCAGTACGCCCCCATGAAAAAGCGATCAGATGACCGGTAAGCCAGCGCGCAGATATCCGCGGCATGACCCGCGAATGGACGGCTACTGCGAGATCCGCGAATCAATAGCCGAGGCATGATCTGCAAATCGACGTCCGTCGCATGCCCCGCGAATCGACAGCTGTCGCATGGTCTGCAAATCGACGTCCGCCGCATGCTCCGCGAATCGATAGCCGTCGCGCAATCAGTGCGTCAATAGTCGTCGCGGCGTGCGGAGCGCATTGCGCGCTGCATCTCGCGTTGAGTGTCGCGCTGCTGGAGCGCGTCGCGCTTGTCGTAGTTCTTTTTGCCCTTGCACACTCCCAGTTCGAGCTTCACGCGGCCATCGCTCAGGTACACGCTCAGCGGCACCAGCGTCAGACCTTCCTGCATCTGCTGCGCATTGAGTTTGCGTATTTGCGCCTTGTGCGCCAGCAGCTTTTTGGGCCTGAGCGGGTCGCGATTGTATATATTGCCCTGTTCGTATGGACTTATGTGCATGCCAAAGACCCACAACTCGCCATCCTTGACCTGCGCATAGCAATCCTTGAGGTTGCACCGCCCTGCGCGCATCGACTTTACCTCGGTGCCGAAAAGCGCCAGTCCGGTCTCCAGCGTCTCCAGCACGAAGTAGTCGTGGCGCGCCTTGCGGTTTTGCGCGAGCACCTTGACTCCCTTTGACGGCATGGAAACACCTCCCTGACATACTATGCGTCGCTATCATCATATTATACAGCCTGCGCGCGTCTATGTCAAGTCCGCGCACAGGCTACCATAAGCGGTTTTGAGGCGATTGAGTTAATAATGGTTTAAATGACCGAGGCAACTCGAGCGCCTGGCCTCAAGCCATTCAAATTTCAGTGCGCGTAATCCTCACAGGCTTTGATGTATGCTATCACGTTTTCGACCGGCACTTCAGGCTCAAGCAGGTGAGTGGGGGCGGGCAGCAGTCCGCCTTTGGCCCCGGCGATGTCGAGGTTCGTAAACACAACCCGGCGCACCTCGTCGGGCGTGCCGAACGGCATCGTGGTCTGCGTGCCTATCGTGCCGTGGAACGAGAGGCGATCGCCATAGCGCGCGTGCACTTCAGCAAAGTCCATGCATTCAGGCTGTACCGGATTGAGCACGTCCACGCCGGCATCTATCAGGTGGCCGATGAACGGCAGTACGTATCCGCAGGAATGGTAGAACACTATGAGGTCGGGCTTGATCGCCTTTGCGGCGGCTATCACTGCTTTGAGACGGGGTTTGAGCCACTCGCAGTACATGTTTTCGCTCATCATGACCGAGCGCTGCATGCCTATGTCGTCGCCCAGAAACAGCACGTCCACGCCCGCGCGGGCATACGCGCAGGCGCGCAGCACAGCGGTTTGAGTGACCTTGTCGAGCACGGCGGCAGCCATGCGTTCGTCGCTGAGCATGTCCATCATCAGCGATTCCATGCTGCGCAGGTACCAGGCGGTCTCCCATATCGTGCACTGCATGGAGCCTACGGCGATCAGGTCGGCCTCGCGGGCGGCGGCGACGGCTTCGCGCAGCGGCGTCTCGTCGGCGCCTGCGTATTCCAGGAACGGATAGTCCAGCACCTGGTCAACGCTGTCGAAGTTCTCCATCGGATGGTACATTCGGGTCATGTGGAATGCGGCTTCGCTGCCCGGCTCATGCGCGACGCCTGTGTCGTCTATTACAGTGCCGGGCTTGAAGTTTATGCCGGCGTAATACTGCTTGTACCGCTCATGCTCAACGCGGCGCGGCGCTATCGCGGGTATGTACGTCTCGCAGAATTCAGCTTTAAAGCCGGTGCGCGCACAGTATTCGTTATAGCGCGCGCTCAGGCTTGGGCACATGCTAAACGAATACGGTATGCGTTCGTAGCCCTGCCGCCGCACAAGCGACAGGTAGTTTTCCCGTCTTGTCATGTGTTGCTCCTTACTGCCGGCAGCACGGCGTTGCCAGGTGCGCGGCGTGTTCTGAGGGTATTATATATCGGCAATGCCACTGCGTCAAGTTTTGGTTAATGTATGCTAAAAAGCGCATTATGTATACCGATGATAGCGGCAAACGCCCAGGCAAGTCGGATGCACTGAGCCGTTCATGCCTAAAGCAGCAAGGCGTTCATGGCTCAAATATCAATAAAAATAAAGCTGTCGCCACGTTCAAATCAGAAGTAGCGACAGCGATAAGCGCGGAATTCCATGTTCAGACATATCTATTGACGGCGCGCAGGACTGATGCCGTCGGGCTTAGAAATAATGATACCTGTTGCGCTTGCCCACGAGGAAAAGCGCGGTGATTATGACAGCCATGACTTCAGCCACGACTATCGATATCCAAACTCCATCGATGCCCCATACCAGCGGCAGCAGCAGCACGGCGGATACCTGAAACACCAGCGTGCGCACAAAGGATATTATCGCCGATGTAACGCCATCGTTCAGCGCGGTAAAGAAACCTGAGCCGAATATCGCATAGCCCATGAACACAAATGACAACGCGAATACGCGGAAACCTGATACGGTGAGCGCCATCAGTTCGGCGTCATAGCCCACGAACATGCGCGCCAATGGCGTGGCCAGCAACTCAGCCGCCACGATCATGCATATCCCGAATATTCCCGTCATTATCAGGCTCTTGCGCAGCAGTCCCTTCAGCTCGGCTATGTTCCCGGCGCCGTCGTGAAAGCCTACCACCGGCGCCGTGCCGATGGAATACCCTATAAACGCGGCCGAGAATATCATGCTCACGTACATCATCACGCCGTACGCCGCCACGCCGCTCTCACCGGCAAATTTGAGCAGCTGCATGTTGTACAGCATGCCCACTATGTTCATTGACACATTGCTCATGAACTCGGACGAGCCGTTGGTGCACGCCCTGAGCAGAGAATGCCCGTCAAACCGCGTTCTGCCAAGCCGGAGTATGCTGCTGTTTCTGCGCGCAAAGTATATCAGCGGTACCCCGCCGCCCACGACCTGGCTCATGGCTGTGGCTACGGCCGCGCCGGCAAGCTTATGCTGTTGCGGCAGCAGCGTGACCAGCACCGCGTCCAGTATCATGTTCGTGACGCCGGACGAGACCGTGACCGCCAGCCCGAGCTGAGGCATTTCGGCCGTCACAAAGAAGCTCTGGAACAGCAGTTGAAGCACATAGAACGGCAATGCCGCGAGTATTATGCGCGCATATATCACGCTGTTTTCCAGCAGCTCGCCCTCCGCGCCCAGCCACGCGGCGATGGGACGTATGAACACTATCCCCAGTACCGCGAATATCACGCCCAGCGCGCCCGCCGAGTATACAAACAGTGAAAACCGCGCATTGGCGAGCTTGCTGTCGCCCTCGCCGAATGTCTTTGCGACTATCGCCGTGCCGCCGGTGCCAAACATGAATCCGACCGTGGCCAGTATCATCAGAAACGGCATTATGAAATTCACCGCGGCAAACGGCGTCTTGCCCGCGAAGTTGGATACGAAAAAGCCGTCTACGACGCCGTATATCGATGTGAATATCATCATCGCGATCGATGGCAGCGTAAATTTTATCAACTTTGCATAGCTGAAGTGATCTGAAAGCCGAATGCGCATTTGAACCCTCCCGTGTTATAATGTGTATTGGCACAATTGTACGTTGCGACTACCAGGCGTCTATCTGTCGTCGGAATGCGTTGGCGTACTGTTCCATGCGGCGTATGTGCTCGTCCAGTTCGGCTTCAGTCCAGCATTCGAACGCCCTTATTTCGGCATCGTATATGCGCGCCACGGTCTGCGCGGCATATTCGCGGCCCTTGTCGGTCAATTGCACCAGCTTTGCGCGGCCTTTGAGCTGCTCAAGGTAAAGCATGCCGTCGCGCTCCAGATTGCGCATGGCCGAGTTGACCGTCTGCTTGCTTATGCCGGATTTGGTGTATATGTCGCTGAGCGGGCAACTGCCGCCCGAATCATATATCGTGTACAGCACGCGGCAAACGCTGTCGCTGATGCCCAGCTTGAGCGAGGCATGGTGGTACAGCGCGTCCATTTCGCTGGTCAGATAGTTGATCTGATGCATCTTTTCAAACATTGTGCGATCCATGTGTATCACCTCTAGTACGAAATCGTACTTGCTATGATAGTACGAAATCGTACTTGAGTCAAGGGCAGCAATGTTAACACGCGATTGCCCGGCGCAGAGTACAGGCCATCGACGCTGCATGTTCATCCGATTCGGTCGCGGCTCCCGGCCCTAAGCTGTGCGCGCCAAAGTCCGGCCGCACAGAAAAAACCGAACCCATCTCTGGCTAAAGATGGGTTCGGTTTAACAAAAACTGCCGCTGACCGGGATCGAACCGGTATGGATCGCTCCGAGGGATTTTAAGTCCCTTGTGTCTGCCAATTCCACCACAGCGGCATATGTACAGCTTAGTCATTATACCACACTTTACCGTGCAGCGCAACAGCCAATTTTGCGGCCTCCGGCATTGCCAAAAGGCCAAGTTTTGTCAATAAATTGCGGCGTTATGTCAGGATATTTGAGCGCAGTTATGCTATTATATGCTCGTAGGGCTGGAGTGCGGCGCGCCGCTTGCCACTGGCGCGTGCGCATGAGGGTGCGCAAACTGCGGCAGACTACTATGGGATGTAATCGGCAATTCAAGGAGCATGCGGGAATTTGATATACACATGTTTTGCGTCGCGCCACGGGAGGCGCTGCGGCCGATCAAAATAAACCCCGATTGAGAAAGGGAGGATGATATATGCATACTCTGGCGATCATAGGCTTTGGCGGAATGGGCAGCTGGCACGCCCGCAACATAATCGAACGCGTGCCCGAACTCAATGTCAAGGGCGCGTTCGACATACGCTCTGAGGCATTGGACAAGGCGCGCGATATGGACCTTGTGGCGTACAATTCGCTTGAAGAGCTGCTGGGCGACCCCGAGGTCGACCTGGTGACTATCGCAACGCCTAACAACTTCCACAAGCCGCTGGCGATACAGGCGCTGCGCGCGGGCAAGAACGTGATATCCGAAAAGCCGGTCACGCTGAACGCGTCAGAGCTGGAGGACATAATTGCAGTGCGCGATGAGACCGGCAAGCTGTTCTCGGTGCACCAGAACCGGCGCTGGGACAAGGATTACCAGATTATCAAGCGCGTGCTGGCTGAAGGCACGATAGGCGCGCCCTATTTCATAGAGACTCGTGTTCAGGGCTCTCGCGGCGCGATGCACGGCTGGCGCGGCTACAAGGTCAATGGCGGCGGCATGCTGCTCGACTGGGGCGTGCATCTGCTCGATCAGCTTATGAATATGATAGACTCGCCGGTGGTATCGGTGGACGCCCACCTGCTGAGCCTGTTTACGCCCGGCGTAGACGACAACATAAAGATACTGATTCGCTTTGAAAACGGCGTGTCGGCGCTTATGGAAATGGCGACCAACTGCTTTATCAACCATCCGCGCTGGCATGTCTGCGCCAGCGACGGCACATGCGTCGTGGAAAACTGGAAGTGCGACGGGCGCATAGTCAAGCTCAATACCGACAAGCAGATGGCTTGGGAGGACGACATAGTCTACACCGAAGCCGGCCCCACGCGCACGATGGCTCCGCGCCCCAAGCAGACCACTCAGGAGTTGCCGCTGCCCGAGGTCGAGACTGACTGGTCGGATTACTATCGCAACATACTGGACGTGCTGGACGGCCGCGCCGAACTGATTGTCAAGCCCGAGCAGGCGCTGCGCGTTATGAAGGTGATTGACCTGATGTTCGAATCCGAAGAGGTCAAGCACGGCCTGCCCTGCCGCATCTGAGTTCAGAGCGCGCTTAAAGCATGGCCTGCGTATAAATCCAGACAGACTGCGCCGCCGCGCTTGTCAGAAAGCACGGCGGCGCTTTTCATATGCTCAACTGCCGGTCAGGTATCCGAGTTTTATCATACCGCCGCTGCTGCAATAGCTGCATGTCTGTTCGCCGCTGCCCATACATGAAGTACACATCATCAGCATGCCGCTGACCATCTCATAGCCGCTGCCGCCGCATGTGGCGCATACGCCGCCGCTGCCTGTGCCGTCGCAGAACGGACAGCTTCGCGTATAGTCAGTGGTGATTGCTCCATATCCGGAGCAGTTATTGCAGTCGTACATGCCGCTGCCGCCGCAGGCAAGGCAGGTCTTGCCGTATGCGTATCCGGACCCTGCACAGTTGAGACATGTATCCACGTAACCAAGACCTGCGCACGCGGGACATATATGATCGTCGAGATAGGTTTGCAGCGCATTGACGATACATTGCGACGGATCATCCATCTGCGCGCCATCCAGTTCGCCGCGCTCTATGGTGAAGCTGAAGTAGCTGGTGAAGCGTACCATCAGCATCACGCTCTGACGGCCGGCGTATCCTTGGAACACTCCGAGTACGTCGCCGCTGCCATCATTGGCCACGCCGGCCTGCCAGCTGGCGTCCGAATATACGTATTCGAGCGCGTCTCCTATGGGAATGCCATTTACGCGTTTGCTCTGAAACGACCAGATGTAATCATCGGCTGTCCACTGATAATCAGGCCCGGCCAGCGAAGCCGAGGCACATAGGCAAAGCGCCAGACAGATAAGTGCTGCAATGATCTTGCGGTACATCATGTTCAGCATCCTCCAATGTAAATAGTGTAACAAGAGTATATCATTGTAAAGTGCGAAATACAAGTGTCCCTACTAAATAATGACTTTTAAAATTTCAGTATGCGTGACATAACAGCAGATCGGACACAGTAATGCGGCCGTTCGCAGGGTATGCGCACGGCCGCACTATCTCATTTATGAACCGCTTTATGCAGGGCATCATGCGTTACGGGCGATATCGAGGAGTGCCGCGAGCAACGTTTCTATATCCGCTGAATTATTGAACGCGCCTACTGATACGCGTACCGCGCCCTGTTCGAGCGTGCCGTAATATTCGTGTACCAGCGGTGCGCAGTGCAGTCCGGCGCGCACCGCTATGCACTGCGCTTCGTTATCGCTCAGCGTATTGAGCGCGTCGGCCACGTCGGTCGACGGCAGCGCGCCGATGTTGAAGCTAACGACGCCCGCCCGCGCGTCGGCGGTTTGCGGGCCGAGTACGCGCGCGCCCGGTATGCGATGCAGACCGTCCAGCAGTTGCGCCGTCAGCATGCGCTCGCGCTCGCGTATGAGTGCGCCCTGTTCTATTACGAAATCAAGCCCGGCGCTCAGCCCTGTGATGCCGGGCAGGTTCAGCGTGCCGCTCTCCATGCGTTCGGGCAGGTCGGAGGGTTGGTATACGCTTTGCGAGCTGGAGCCAGTGCCGCCTAGGCGCAGCGGCGTGACTTCGATGCCCGGCCTGATATACAATACGCCTGTGCCCATCGGCCCATATAGCCCTTTGTGGCCGGGCATGGCTATCAGGTCGCAGCCGATTGCGGAAGCGTTGATGTCGAGCATGCCGGCGGTCTGAGCCGCATCCAGTACGAAGCGCACGCCGCGCTTGCGGCACAGCGCGCCTATACCGGCTACGGGTTGTATTGCGCCGGTCACGTTGGAGGCATGAGTGCATACCACCAGGCCGGTCTGCGGCGTGAACGCCTGTTCAAACTGCTCGACTGTGACCGTGCCATTTTGATCCGGTTGGAGTATCGTCAGTTCAATATTGCCGGAGCGCTTGAGCGGCGCAAGCTGACGCAGCACTGAATTGTGCTCAAGCGCGGTCGTTATGACGTGCATACCGGGCTTTATGTTGCCCTGTATCGCCATGTTCAGCGCGTCGGTGCAGTTGAGACAGAATATGATGTGCGTCGGATCGGATGCGCCGATCAGACGCGCCAGCTTTTCGCGGCAGCCCCATACCTCGTGCGCGGCGCGCAGGCTCAGCCTGTGCGCCGAACGTCCCGGGTTTGCGCCGTACAGCATCATGGCCCGGGCAACTGCCTCGACGGTTGCGCGCGGCTTGGGGAAGGTCGTCGCCGCATTGTCCAGATAGATCATTATAATCACCCACAAGATTTAGTCCGGCACTCGCAGCGCGCCGTCACCATATACTATATTACCGCCGGTGCATTGAGATTCCGGCGTTCAGGGAGGATGAATTTATGGATAACGCAATTGCGATTGCTTCATTCCGCTCGCGCCAGCAGGTGATGAACTTTGAAAGTCAGCTAAAGCGCGCCGGGATACGCGCAGAGGTCGTGTCTACGCCGCGCGATATCGCGGTGGGGTGCGGGCTGTCGGTAAAGTTTGACATGGCCGACCTTTCGCGGGTAAAGGAACTTTGCCGCGCTGTGCCGCCGCAAAACATGATAGGCATATACCGGGCTGACCGCGGAGACGGCGGACGGTTCAAGGTAAGGTTCACACCGGTTGCGGGTGCGCGCGGATATTGACGGTTTACGCTGCGGCAAAGATGGTATATAATATGTACATCGAATTGCGGAGGATAAATGCAGATGGATGCGCAAACTGTATTGAACGTGCTGGCCGAGCTGGAGGAGCTTTACCCCCAGGCAGGCGCCGAGTTGAATTTTACAAATCCATATGAGACAGTCGTGGCGACGGTATTGGCGGCGCAGTGCACCGATAAGCGCGTCAATATGGTAACGGCGCGGCTTTTTCCCAAATACCCCGATGCGCGCGCGATGGCGCAGCTCACTCCCGAGGAGCTGGAGCCCATGATACAGGAATGCGGGCTGTACCACAACAAGGCGCGCAATATAGTCGAACTGAGTCGGATGCTGGTGCGTGAGTACGATGGACGCGTGCCCGATACGCGCGAGGAACTTATGCGGCTGCCGGGCGTGGGACGCAAGACGGCTAACGTAGTGCTGGCCAATGCGTTTGGCAAGCCGGCGTTTGCAGTGGATACGCATGTGTTCCGCGTGTCAAACCGCATAGGACTCGCGCACGCCGACAACGTCGAAAAGACCGAGCAGCAGCTTATGGAGGCCGTGCCTATGGAGCGCTGGAGCCATACGCATCATCTGCTAATATGGCATGGGCGGCGATGCTGTACGGCGCGCAAGCCGGCGTGCGAGCGCTGTCCGATTGTGGAATGCGAATACCGAAATGCGGCTGCGCGGGAGTAGCGCCCTGCCAAAGTCCTGCGGCGCGCCTTCGTGAATTGAAGGTGAGCCGCAGGATTTTTGAAATGCCGGTAATATGCGCATGGGTGCAATATATCGCTGACGCTGATATCCGCGCGCTGAGATGCCGGAGCGGCATGTCGGCTGAGACGCGTTTTGCGGGCACGCAAGGCGCTGTCGCCGTTATGGATAAGGCTCGAGAAAATGATATCAGCCTACTTCTCATAGCCTCAGAGCGCCCCCCCGAAGGGCCGTAAGTGGCCTTCCGTGCAAAAAGTTCAAAAAAACCGAAAAAAGAGTCCAAAAAGGTATTGACAAAGGCGTGGGGGTGTGGTATTATATATGAGCTGCCAGCGAGCGGCGCACGAGATGAGCGAGAGATGCTCAAGAGTGCGTCGGGAGTTGAGCAGGGAGCGATCCTTGAAAACGATACAGTATGAACGACGAAGTCCGGAAGGACTGAGTTGGAAAGAAGCGAAGAACAGTCAGTTTTTTGAGAGAGCGAGAGCTTGGTGTTTTAGCGAGCATCGAGCGATTGAATTGAAC
>DVNK01000035.1 GCA_018714445.1 Candidatus Fimadaptatus faecigallinarum
TACCTTCCCTATATATTGATTGTTACATCAACATTGCGCTGATCTTTATCTAAGTAAATTCCACCATATATATCTGGGCTCAGTGCATTTCGCAGTTATCTTATTGACTTGTTGATGTGTTCTTCAATCTCCTTCTAAATTGTTTCAGTCAAAAGCTGCTTATCAATTATTCATTTTAAGTTTCACCATTATCGTACATTATATTTGGGGCAATTTCATGTCTAATTTGTTGTTTGTTGATGATTTTTACGCCTATCTGGGCTCTTGTTGAGCTGTGCACAAGCGAGCGCATGTCCGTCCGCTATGCGCACAGCTCTGTGCTGCTTTTGTATTTGCGAATCACTGCCCAACGGGCGCTTACACATATCAAATCACAAATCTCAGGCATCTTCGCGCATATCGCCGCGCAGCACCGCATCGCGCAATACCCCGCGCACAACTATTGCCCCCGGAATAGCAAACACCATGCCCATAACACCGCCCAGATAGCCACCCGCCGTCAGCGCCAGTATCACCGCCACCGGATGCAATCCGGTCGTGCGGCCAGTCACGCGCGGCGCTATGACCATGTTCTCTATCTGCTGCGCCACGAACAGCATTATGCCGACCTCCAGCACCTTTATCCAACCCATGCTCAGCGTCAGCAACACTATCGGTATAGTACCCAGTATCGCGCCAAAGTACGGTATCAGGTTGAACACAGCCGTTATCAGCCCCAACACCAGAAACGATGGCACCCTCAGCGCAGCCAATCCCGCAGCCGTTATCACGCCTACTATCAGCGATATCAACAGTTGTCCGCGCACATAGCCGCTCAGCTCGCGCTGTATCAGGCTGCCGGCGGCGATCACGCGCGCGCGCACGGAACTCGGCAGCATTAGTTCCAACTGCATCAGCATTCGCTCGCGGTCCTTCAGGAAGTAATAGCAGAGTATTATCATAAGCGAAAACCGCCCCACGCCGTCGGCGATGCTGCTGACCATAGTCGCCGTGCCGCCCAGCAATCCGCCCAGCGCGCCCACGACCTGGCCCGGCAACTCCTCCAGCCGCGCGTTCAGCTGTTGCGCCAGCGTGCCGCGCGCATCCAGCAGTCCGCTGTCTCCCGCGTTGGCGAGCAGCTCGCTCAATCGATCCGTCAGCGCGCTTATGCTCGCACCCATGCCCGGCAATGAACGCATCAGCAGTTGCACCTGCCCGGCCAGCACCGGTACCAGCATCACCACAACGCCTATCAGCGCTACCGATACTATTGCAAATGAAGTAAGTATCGCCACACTGCGCTTCATGCGCCGCGACAGTATCTTGACCAGCGGCAACAACACAAACGCCAATGCCGCGCCTCCTATGCACAATTGCAGCAGCGCCCCTACCACGTTGCCAAACGCCAGCAGTACCGCGCCAACCAATACCAGCAGTATAATCAGAGGCCGCCTGCGCCTCAGCCACTCCATGCCCAATGCATCCCCTCCCCGCGCAGGCGCGCCGAGGGCCGCGCCGCATAACGCGTGCGCGGCCCTCGCCTGCCCTGTTCAAGCCGTCACTTGCCCATCATGAGCTTGTCGAAGCGGCGCGACATGTCCTGCTTCATGTGCATCGCGTTTCTGCCCAGCCGGCGCATAGTGCGCGGCGAGGTGGCGCTCAGCGCCGTCATGGCCGCCACGCCCAACATCGAACCTACTATCATACCCTTTGCCAAACCGTTCATCTGCGTCCTCCTTCCAACTGATCGCCGCCCCGGCGCACTGTCTGCGCGCTCAGCGCATCCGGCACCACGGCGTCGCCTGTCTGCGGCGCAAGCGCAAATTCGTCGCAGATGAGCCGGCCACTCAGCATATCGTCGATGTAGCCGCGCGATATCTCAATGGCTTCAATGCGGCCGGTGCGCTCATCTATCATCAGGTCGCTGACGCGTCCAAGTCTGCGTCCCGCCGTAGTGACCGCGCGCCGGGGCGCAAACGGCTCGCACCCGCCCGAGCGCGCGCCCTTGCCCGTGCACTGCAGCGACACATCGCCTATAACATCGATCTGTCCGAGCGCTACGATGCGGCTGCCGCCCAACGCGCCCTCTATCAGCACGCCGGATATGTGCCGCCCGTCCTCGAGCACCACGCCGCTGACCCTGCCCGCGCGCCGCCCGTCCGCTATCACCGCCGTGCCTATCAGCCCGCTCATCCGCTTCATATCTGCCTCCGCCGCGCGCTCGCAGCGGCTTTGCGCCGCGCATCCGCGCACCAATATATTGCGCAGTCCGGCGCGCCGCAAAACTGGTAATTTTTATTTGAAGGCCTTAGCCAACTCGCATTGATCGGACGCATTCTGCCATGCTGCCTGCGATTGTCTTCATATTTATATGCCGGATATGCTCGCTCAGCTTGCGTGCACCGCTTATTCTGCCCGCGCGCGCACACGACAAAACAGCCCGCACAATTGCTGTGCGGGCGTTTAAGCAGGCAGTTTATTCCAAATTTATGCCATGGCGCGCCATGCCCTGACTCATGCATCGCGCTCATCGATGTACATCGTACCCAGCCATACCGGCCCGGCGCCGCGCACGATCTCGCCAAAGCGCCCGCGCAGGTTATCCGGACAGAGCTCCGGCAGCGCCGCCACCTCATCCACCGGCACCCACACGCTTTCAATCATCCCAAAGTCGCGCTCGCTGGGCTGGTCACGCGGCGCATCGGTCAGCCGCGCAACGAATATGTGCAGCACGCGATGCGTATAGTCGGGATAGCGCCGCCGCAGCTCCGCATCGGTGTATATCTCTTCGGACAGCGCCGCAAATCGCGTCAGTTCTACCTCATAGCCGGTCTCCTCGCGCACCTCGCGCAGCGCCGCCTGCTCTATCGACTCATACTCGTGCTGACCGCCGCCGGGCAGATCGTAATATATCCGGCCATCGGCATGCGCGCAGCGGTTTAACAGCGCGCATCCCTGGTTAAGCAGTATCACCTTTGTCGCATTTCGTATCATTTGAGGCCGCCTCCTTGCGTGTGTTGAGCTGATTATAGCGCACGGCACAGTTGATGTCAATGGCGCCATGACGCGGCAACCCATGCGGCATCCGCGGACGGCCAACGCTTCACATAGCTGTATCTGCCGCCATGCACCCGCCACGCATAGCTGCACCTGCCGTTCGGCCATACAGCCAAATGCCAGCGTTCACAGCAATTATTATGTTAATTCCAGTAATGCCTCAGTAGCTCGCGGCGCAGCGCAACGCCGCACTGCGTCTGGCCGACATTTGCATATTTGCGATATAAAGCCTGCATATTTCCGGCGGTGTTTTACGCTGTTTCGGCTGGGTTTTGGGCATATGTATGCATGCATTATGCACTTTTCGCATTTTGACGGCGTATTTACATGCGCGCGCTTACCAGTTAACAACCGGTGAATATAATGGGCTTATCATGTACGGAGGTGAATATGAGATGAAAACTATACAAAAAATCATTTCACTGATGCTGTGCGCACTCATGGCGTTGAGCTGCACCAGCGCACTGGCTGAGGGAGACGGCGAGATCAAGCTGGCCGTAATAGCGCCGCTGACCGGCGACTTTGCTCAGTACGGCGAGGCATACCGCACCGCAGTCGAGTTGACCGTGAGCCAGGTCAACGCCGCCGGCGGCATCGACGGCAAAATGCTGGCATACGACATTTTTGACGACAAGAACGACGCCCGCGAAAGCGCCACGCTCGCCGGTCGCATAGCCGCTGACGACAGCTATATCGCGGTGGTCGGACCGTTTGCGTCCACCTGCGCGCTGGCCTGCGCGCCGATACTGCAAAACGCCGGCATCGTAGAGATGTGCCCCACCTGCACCCATCCCGATCTGACCGCGACGGGCGACTACATATTCCGCGGCGCGATAACCTCCGAGCTTGAGGCCCCGATATTCGCCGACGTTACGCTCAATAAGCTCGACGCCAAGCGCGTGGGCATAATCTACACCCAGGACGACTGGGGCATAACCACCGAGCAGGAGTACGCGGCCAAGCTCGAAGAGCTGGGCGGCACCGTGGTAATCGCCGAAAGCTACATTTCCGGCTCCACCCGCGACTTCACTCCTATACTGACCAAGATAGCCAATGAGGACATCGAGCTGCTGTTCGTGGCCGCGATGTACAACGACTCCGCAATGATACTTGAACAGCTCAAGCAGCTGGGCTATGAGGGCCGCTTCAAGATCCAGGGCACCGGTTCGCTCTACACCGATGAATTCCTCGAACTGGCCGGCGATAACGCCGAAGGCATGTACATAACCGCGTCGTTCTACGCCGCCAACCCCGCCGAGAACGTGCAGCAATTCGTAAGCGAATACACCGAGATGTTCGGCAGCGAGCCCAATCTGTTCGCGGCGTCGGTATACGACGGCGTGGGACTGATAGTCGAGGCGCTGCGCAACGGCGCGACCGATCGCCAGAGCCTGCGCGACAACCTCGCCGCAATAAAGGACTACCAGGGCGTCACCGGTAACGCCAGCTTCAACGAGAACCGCGACGTCATAAAGGACGAGGTCGTGCTCAAGATAGAAGACGGCAAGTTCGTATACGTATCATAAGCGCGCACAAAGCGTATAGCGCGCGCCCCGCGGATCATCCCCGGGGCGCGTGCCATACCATGCGCCGCGCCCGACGCACAGGAGTGTATTATGCAGCAATTCATTCAGCAACTGATAAACGGCATCGCGCTGGGCGGGCTGTACGCGCTTACGGCGATCGGCTACTCGCTGGTATACGGCGTTATGGAGCTGGTCAACTTTTCTCATAGCGCCGTGTATATGCTCGGCGCCTATATTTTTTATATATTATTTGAGATATGTGGCGCGCCGCTCTGGCTGAGCGTGCCGGGCGCGCTGATTGCAGCGGGCATAACCGGGCTTGTGATACAGAAGGTCGCGCTGACGCCGTTTGCGCGCAAACAGCTGCCGCTGGTGTACTCGCTGATAGCCACGATAGGGCTGTCGATAGTCATACAAAACGCCATGCTGCTGATTATGGGCTCGGAGACCCGGCGATTCCCGACGCTGTTTGAGGGCATGTTCTGGGACGTGGCCGACTTCAGGATATCGGTGCTGACGCTGTTTATAATCGGACTGTCGATCGCGCTGATAACCGCGCTGAGCCTGTTCCTGAAGCTTACGCGGCTGGGGCAGGCGATGCGCGCTACCGCTCAGAACCGGTTCGCCGCAACGCTAATGGGCATACCCGCAGGGCGCATAGTGGCGCTATGCTTTTTTGTGGGCGGTGTACTGGCGGCGGTCGCCGGCATATTGTCCAGCATGAACTACCGCAGCGTCGACATATCTATCGGCACGTCAATGGGCGTAAAGGCGTTTGCGGCCACGGTGCTGGGCGGCATCGGCTCGGTCGGCGGCGCGGCGCTGGGTGGGCTGATAATCGGCATCAGCGAGGTACTGGTGGCCGGCTACATTAGCGCATCGCTGCGCGACATGGCGGCCTATATCATACTTATCGCGATACTGATAATCCGTCCCAGCGGCCTTATGGGCGCTCGCGCGCAGAGGAGGGTGTGAACATGACCAGATCAGTCAGGTCCGTACCCATGGCGCTCAGGCGCTTGAACACGCTGTACCGGCGCCACGCGCTGGCTGCGGCGCTGGCGGTGCTGATAATACCGCTGGTGAACCTAGGCGCATACCCCATGCGCGTAGCAGTGATGTGCGCGATATACTCGCTGCTGGCATTGAGCCTCAACCTGCTGACCGGCATAGCGGGTCAGGTATCGCTGGGCCATGCGGCGTTTTACGCCGTGGGCGCGTACACATCGGCGCTGCTGGCGCTGCGACTGGGCACGCCGCTGTGGCTGTCGATGCCCGCGGCAATGCTGATGGGCGCGGCGATGGGGTTTGTGACGTTCCTGCCGTCGCGCCGAGTGTCGGGCGGGTATCTGGCGATAGTTACGATGGGCATAGGTGAAATCGTGCGGCTGACGCTTATAAACTGGCAGAGCCTGACCCGAGGCCCAATGGGCCTGCCGGGCGTGCCCCAGGCGCAGGTGGCCGGGATAACGCTCGCCTCGCCGTATCAGTACTACCTGCTGGCGATGCCGCTGGCAGCGCTGGCGCTGGTGCTGCTTATAAACCTTCAGCGCTCAAACGTCGGGCGCAAGCTGACCGCAGTGCGCATAGACCCCATCGCCGCGCAGAGCATGGGCATATACCCCGATCGCGTTAAGGCGCTGGCGTTCACGGTCAGCGGCGCGATAGCGGCGTTGGCAGGCGCGCTGTACGCACATTTCATAGGGTTCATCGATCCCGGATCATTCAGGTCTGACGAGTCGATAACGGTGCTGTGCATGGTGGTGCTGGGCGGCATGGGCAATCTGCCGGGCAGCGTGCTGGCGGCATACCTGCTCACGGTGATACCCGAATTTCTGCGCGGTTTCGACAATGTCAGGATGCTGATCTACGGAGCGCTGCTGGTCGCGCTGATGCTGCTCAAGACCACGGGGAGGAAGCATGACGCTTAAAGCTGATAACCTTATAAAGTCGTTTGGCGGACTGCGCGCAGTCGATGGCGTGAGCTTCGAGGCGCATGCGGGCGCGCTGACCTGCATTACCGGCCCCAACGGCGCCGGCAAGACCACCGTGTTCAACCTGTTGACCGGATTCGACACTCCCGACGACGGACGCATACTGTTGGACGATCACGACATAACCCAATTGCCGCCCGCTGCGCGCGCCCGCGCCGGCGTGACGCGCACGTTCCAGAACATACGCCTGTTGGACGAGCTGACCGCGCTGGACAACCTGACGACAGCGATGCATACGGAACTCAACGGTTCGCTGCTGGACACGCTGCTGCCCACGCGTGCACGTGCCCGTGCGCTCAACAGCGCACAACAGTTCGCACATCAGCAACTCAGCCGCCTCGCGCTCGACCGGTATGCCGACATGCCCGCCGGCAAGTTGCCCTACGGTGCGCGCAAGTCGCTGGAGATAGCGCGCTGTCTGTGCATGCGGCCCAAGCTGATGCTGCTGGACGAGCCCGCAAGCGGCCTGAACACACAGGAGGCCTGGGAGCTGGGCAATGCGATACTTAGCCTTGACCGCAGCAATATCATATTGATAGTTATCGAGCACAACATGGCGCTGGTACGCCAGATCGCCGACCGCGTTATACACATAGACGGCGGCAAGGTGCGCTATGCGTTGAGCCGCGACGATTGGATCGCGCGCAACCGGTAACCGCATGATGCGCAATGGCAGCTTCCCGGACGGGCAGTTTATTAGCCAAACACGATTGCCAGTGCTGTATAATATTGCAAATGCGCCTGTACAGAGGCAGTTGACGCATTATGGTTGGGCGCTAGGCTACATGCAGTCAGACGGTTTCCGCGTTACGTGCAGGCATAAGGCTGCGCGCGGTTAGGCGGTTCTGCATTATGAGCAGGCATTAGGACGCATGTTGTCAAGCAGTTGCTGCGTTACGTGCAGACATTAGGACGCACAAAGTCAAGCGGTTGCCGCGTCACGCGCAGGCATTAGGACGCGTACCGTCAAGCGGCTACCGCGTAACGCGCTAGCTTTACGCCGCACACAGTCAAGCGGTTGCAGCGTAACGCGCTAGCTTTACGCCGCACACAGTCAAGCGGTTCCGCGTCACGCGCTAGCATAAGGCTGTTCGCGGTTCGGCGGTTCTGCATTATGGGCAGGCATTAGGACGCATGCCGTCAGGCAGTTGCCGCGTCACGCACAGGCATTAGGCCGCACACAGTCAAGCAGTTGCCGCGTCATGCACAGGCATTAGGACGCATGCAGTCAAGCGGCTACCGCGTCGCGCGCACGCACAAGGCCGCGCAACGCCATACCGCTTTGAGCAGTCGGCGCTTTAGCAACCCGCAATGCGAGCATCGCGCTCAGGCATGCCTCCATGGCTCAACGCGATAGCAAGGCCGGCTTTTGAGCTGCACTGGCCCGATCGCCGCCAGATCTGGATCTGTTCCCCATACCCAGTCATCAATCAGGAGAACCAAATGAAAAAGACCTACGTCACCACGATGCCCGACAATGTCGGCGCATTCCTGCGAGCCAGTCGCCGCATAGCCGCGCTCGGCATCAACATAACCCGCGTCAGCTACGACAAGGCCGTCGATCTGCACACGCTGTTCATAGAGCTGGACGCCGATGAGGACAAACTGCGCATCGCAGACGCTCAGCTCGCCGAGCTGGGCTACGTCAACAGCCCCGCCACGCGGCGTGGCATAGTGCTGCTGGAATTCAAACTGCGCGACGAGCCCGGCAGCGTGACCACCGTGCTGGAGCTGATTGCCCGCTATAATCTCAACATATCCTACATCAGTTCGCACGAGGACGGCAGCGGTTATCAGCGATTCCGCATGGGCCTGCTGACCGACGCCGACACGCCGCTGGATGAATTCGTACATCAGGCCAACGCGCTGTGCCCCACGCACATACTCGACCTGAGCCAGTTCGGGCGCAACTATGACAACAGCGTGTTCTATGCGTCGTTTGTGGGCGGGCTGGCGCGGTGCATGGGGCTGGGCCCCGACAGCACCAGCGAACTGATGATTAACGTCAATCGCGCCATGCAGACGCTTGACGAGCGCAATCTCGCGCCTCAGACCACGTTCGACTGCATCAGCCACTTCGCCGAGCTGCTGGCGCGCGGCCGCGGTGAGGGCTTCAAGCCCCGCATAACGCGCTACGACGTCGCTCCCGAAACCACGATAACGCTAATAGAACCGCCCTGCGGCAGCAACACCGCCGTGATATCCAGCCGCGGCAAGTACCTCTGCGTAGACACCGGCTATGCGTGTTATCGCGACGAGATGCTGGCGCTGCTGCGCAAGTTGATACCCGGATTCGATTCGCTCGAGAAAGTCGCATTGATAACCCATGCCGATGTCGATCATTGCGGACTGCTGCCGCTATTCGACCAGGTGCTGATGAGCGCGCGCAGCCATGAGAGCCTGCTGCTCGAATACCAGCGCCGCAACGCCTACCGCGAGCAGAACGCATTGCACGCGCCATACATACGCATATGCAAGGTGTTGACCGGCTACGCGCCATCCACGCCTGAGCGCCTGAAGGCGTTTTGCGGCGCGGAGCGCATACAGTCTCCCTTGGAACCGGCGGGCAGATTTGAGTTTGGCGAGTTGAACTTTGACGTGTTCGAAGGCGCGGGCGGCCATCTCCTCGGCGAAATAGTGCTGATAGACTACGCGCATGGCATAGCGTTCGCCGGAGACATTTACGTAAACATGAAGGGCATGACGCCCGAACAGGCTGAATACAATCGCTACGCACCCATATTGATGACGTCGGTGGACACCGACAAGGCCCTGGCCGCTGCTGAGCGCGCCGCGCTGATGCGGCGGCTGGGCGCAGGCGAGTGGTTGATATTCGGCGGACACGGCCAGGCACAGCGCTACTGTGTGACCGGCGAGCGCTAAGGAGGGCTGGTATATGGCACTGCTTGAAGTGGAAGGTCTGAGCGTCAACTACGGCGCGCTCAGGGCGTTGCGCGACGCCTCGCTTGCCGTGCGCGAGGGCGAGGTCACGGCGCTGATAGGCCTGAACGGCGCCGGCAAGAGCACGCTGCTGCGCGCCATAATAGGCGCGACCATGCCCGATGCCGGCCGCATAACGTTTGACGGTCAGGACGTAACTGCGCTCAACACGCTGGAGCGCGTGCGGCGGGGACTGGCGCTGTGCCCCGAGGGGCGGCAGGTATTCCCGCGCATGAGCGTGGCCGAGAACCTGCGCATGGGCGGCTACGCACTGCCGCGCCGCGAAGTCGTAGCCCGCATGGACGCATTGCTGGAGCTGTTCCCGCGGCTGAAGGCGCGACTGCGCCAGCAGGCCGGCACGCTGTCAGGCGGCGAACAACAGTGGCTGGCGATAGCGCGCGCGCTGATGTGCGAGCCCCGACTGCTGCTCATGGACGAGCCGACGCTGGGCCTTGCGCCTGAGGCCGTCGCCGAGTTGTTTGGATTGCTGGGGCGCATCGCCAGTCTGGGCGTGACGCTGCTGGTCGTTGAACAGGACGTAGGCGGTGTGCTGAGCATTGCGGCGCGCACATATGCGCTGGTCAGCGGCGAATGCCATGAGCTGGACGCGCCTGAAGCGCTGCTGCGCGACGAGGCGTTCAGGCACGAATGGCTGGCGGAAGCATGATCGAATGCTCCGCATGCCGCGCGCATTGAATGTCTCCGCCGGCATTCATACTGACAGAACGGCTACGGCTTTACTGAATGTAACCGGAACGCATTCAAACCCTGCCAATCAAATGCTGCGGCAGGGTTTCCGTTTATTGACAATTGAACCACATATCCATCTGGCCCAGTCACAGTAAAAGGCTATTCCGACCCGTTTCCGTTTATTGACAAATTGAACCACATATCCATGCTTCAAACCAACTTGCGGGTCAAGCGACCCCAACCCACAAACTACAGTATTGCACCGGCAACAGCAAACACGGTTTCGCCGGCGCAGCAACTCATGCACGCATGCATTAGAATCGCGCGATTCTGCGATCAGCAGCCTTATAAACAAAAACCCGCCACTCAAAAGATATGGCAGGGTTCATAAGCGGTTTGAGCGCGAGCACGGCGCTCGCGCTCTTATCGATCCCATTGGCAAAGACTGCTGTTGCCGCCGCGTTAAAGAAGGATGCACAGCATCGAACCATTGCCCTCGTTCATTATGCGGCCGAGCAACTCGCTGACCTTGTCGCGCGCATCCTGAGGCATGTTGCCGGCGCGGCTGGTCAGCTCGTCGCCTATCATCGCCGACAGCGTCTTGCCAAACATGTTGGTGTCCCATACGCCTTCGGGATTCTCGGCCATCTCCTTCTTTAAGAACTGGGCCATCTCCTCGGACTGCTTTTCGGTGCCCACCAGCGGACTGATCTCGGTGTTTACCTCCGCGCGGATAATGTGCAGGCTGGGCGCGCTGGCGCGTATGCGCACGCCGTAGTGGCTGCCCTGCTTGACCGTCTCAGGCGCCTCGAGGTGAAGCTCATTGCGCGTGGGCATGACCAGTCCGTATCCCGTGCGCTCGACCTCATCCAGCGCCGCAGCCAGCTTGTCGTATTCGCGCTTGGCGCGGGCCATGTCGCCCATCATGCTCATCAGCTGGCGCTCGCCGGCGATCTCACAGCCGCTCATCTCGCCCAGCACCCGGTAGTATACCGACTTATCCAGCGGCAGCTCAAACCGCAGCTCGCCCTCGCCCAGGCGCGCCTCACCGCGCGATGGATTGAGGCTGGCATGCTGAGCCAGACTGGCCGCGATCGCGTCGCGGTCGCGCATGCGGCTGGCGCCCTCCAGCGCCTCGCGCACAGCCTGCGTCATCTCCTCGAGCAGCGGATGCCCGTCGGGCAGCGCGCCCAGCCAGTCCGGCGTGTCGAAGTGCACTCGCGTTATCGGGAACTCGTATAGCACCTGCTCCAGCAGCGCGCGCATGTCGTCCTGCGTGGCCTCCAGCACGTTCAGCGCGACCACCGGCGTGTCATACCGCCGGCTCAGCTCTGTGCTCAGTTCGCGCGCCGCAGGCGTATCGGGCTGGGCGCAGTTGAGCACCACGGCGAACGGCTTGCCGAGTTGCTTGAGTTCGTTTATCACGCGCTCTTCGGGTTCCTCATAGGCGGCGCGCGGTATATCGGTTATGCTGCCATCGGTCGTGACGACTATGCCCAGCGTCGAATGCTCGGTTATGACCTTGCGCGTGCCCAGTTCTGCGGCCTGGTCAAACGGTATGTCGTGATCGAACCATGGCGTGCGCACCATGCGCCGGGCATCGCCCTCGCTGGTGCCCAGCGCGCCGCGCACCATGTACCCCACGCAGTCTACCAGCCGCACGCGCAGCCGTGTATCGTCGGGCAACACTATCTCGGCAGCCTCGTCGGGTATGAAGCGCGGCTGGGTCGTCATTATCGTGCGGCCCGCGCCGCTGTGCGGCAACTCGTCGATGATCCGCTGAGTTCGGCTGGCGCCGACCGGAGTGTCGGACTCCAGCCCGCCCAGCACCATCAGCTCCATGAAACGCTTTATGAACGTCGACTTGCCGGTGCGCACCGGGCCGACCACTCCCATGTATATGTCGCCCTGCGTGCGCTCGGCTATATCGCGGTATAATTCCGGTCCCACGCCCGGATACGCAGTTGAATCCATACAACACCCTCCCGTATAGGCAATTGTCGCGCTTCCTTCATTTGAGGTTATGCCGCGCGCCGGGATGATATTCCGCCGCTGACCGATATTTCGCGCGATATGTATTACATAACCAGGGCGTCCCGCCATATGACGGGACGCCCTGGTTAATGGGTATCGTATATCCGCTTGCCGGGCTTCAAACGCCGTCAGCCCTGCGCATCGCCCGATTTCGCGCCGTGCGTCCAGCGCTCGCTCGGGCGCTTTAGGCAGCACAGCGCCGGCAATATCAACAGCACCAGCACCGCGCTAATCAGCGAGCCGCGCGCTATCAGCGCGGTTATCTCACGGATTATCGTATCGCTGGATATCAGGAACACGCTCAGGCAGGCGCTGGCCAGTATGGCCATGCTTATCAGTATCGAATACGCCGAGTCCTGAGCCGCGCGACCTGCCGCCAGTTTGTACTCGCACTCACGCAGCCTTGCGCGGAAGTTGTTGGTGTACAGTATCGCATAGTCTATCGTCGCACCGAGCTGTATCGCCGATATTATCACATATGACATGAAGTTTATCGACACACCTTGCAGCGCCGGTATCGCAAGATTGATCTGTACCGCCAGCTCTATCAGCGCTACCAGCACCACCGGCAGCACCACGCTCTTGAACGTGAATATCAATATCACCAATATCAGCAGCGCGCTCAACCCTGACACGACCGCAAAGTCACGCCGGGTTATCTCGCTCAGATCGGTCACGACCTGACTGTTGCCGGCGGCGTAGTGCGTGCTCACGCCCAGCGCTGTATCGATATAGCCCAATATGCGCTCTACGGTGGCGCGCGCCTGTTCGCCCTCGGGCTGACCGTTTATGCGCACGATGAAGTATGTGTACTCTTCGCCGTCCATATCGGCAAAGAACCGCGACTTGATCGCCTCGCTCAGGCCCGACATATCGGGCATCAACCCACTCAGATCCAGATCCGCTGTCGAATCGCTCGCCGCAGCGTCAGTTGCTGCAGCGCTGTCCGTCGTTGCGGCTGCTTCGCCGCTCGCTGCATCGTCGGTTGCCGCAGTGCTGTCCGCCGTCGTGGCTGCTTCGCCGCTCGCTGCATCGTCGGTTGCCGCGGTGCTGTCCGTCGTATCGGTGGCTTCGCCGGTCGCGTCCTCTGCTGCCGTGCCGTCAGTCGCGTCAACCGCCGTGCCGCCTGTAAGCGCACCCAGCGCGCCCATATACTCGCTCATCTGTGCGCCTATCGACTCGATGTATTTGGCGGTATACTCCGCCACGACCTGCTGAGTTATTTCATTTCGGCGCGCCTCATCGACGCTGCCGCCTATGCTCTCAACGAGTATGCGCGCGGCGACATCCGAGGTTATCAGGTTCTGAGCCTTCTGGGTGATCGCGGCCTGTACGCGGTCGGTCACGCTCTGGGGGATCTCGCCCTCTATGAACGAGATCAGCTCCTCGGTCGTGAACTGGAGCGTCATCAGCTCGCCGCCGCCATTTTCCTCTATGTCGGCTATCGGTATGCTCAGCCCGCTCGCTATGTTGTCCAGCAGCGCGTAGTAGCCGGTTATGCCGCTCACGTTGCCGGACTCCTCTTCGGCGCGCAGCTGCTGAAGCAACTCAAGCTGTTGCTCCGAGCTGCCGTGGCGCGTCACGAACACCGTCTGATTGCCCAGGTTCTGTGCCAAAGCCTGCGCGCCGGTAGCCGAAGCGTCGTAGTTGCTATCCAGATAGTAATACTGAAGGCCATTGGCCAGCAGCACCGCCGGCACCACAACCGCACAGCAGAATACCAGCGCCACCCACCGCAACCGCTCTGGCAGCTTGACCATAAAGTTGAAGCTCGGCGCGAGCGTGCGATGCTGCGTGCGCTCGCAGGCGCGACGGAAGAACATCATCAAACACGGTTGTACGATGATGACGCTCAGGTAACTCAACACGACGCCCTTGGCCAGGCAAAGCCCCAGGTCGAACCCCAGCTCAAACTGCATCGCAAACAGCGCGCAAAAACCCGCGACGGTCGTCAGCGCCGAAGCCAGTATTACAGAGCTTGTGCGCTTGACCGCCTGCACCATGGCGCGCTCAGGCTCCAACTGCTGTGAAGCGCGCTCATACGCATGCGTCAGGAATATCGAATAGTCCATCGACAGCGCCAACTGCAATATCGCCGCCACCGAGAACGTTATCGACGATATCTCGCCGTTTATGAAGTTTGTGCCCATGTTGAGCAGTATCGATATACCTATCGTCATCAGGAATATCGCACTCGACATGAGCGACTTGCTCGTCAGCAGCAGTATGACCGCTATCACCAGGCACGCCGCCAACATGAACTGCGGCAGCTCGCCCAACGCGCTGTCCAGCATGTTCTTGGACTGCATAGCGTTGCCGCCCACGAAGCAGTCCGCGCCGGTGCGCGCCTCATACTCGTCGACCAGCGCCATGACCTCGTCCATGACCTCGCCTGCCGGCCCGCCCGAATTGGGCACTGTAAGCGACAGCGTCAACAGATAGTAGCTTTTGCCCTCGTATTGGGCCATATAGTCGGCCACGAGTTTGTTTACGCTCTCATCTGACATTATGTCCAGCGCCGATGCCAACCCGTCGTCGGCAAACTCGAACAGTCCGTCATACGTGCCCAGCCACACCACCGCGCTCACATCATCCAGCGCGGCTATGTCGTCCGCCAGTTGCGCTATGTTCTCATAGTCGTCAGGCCCGCCCTCTATAACGCACTGCGCGTCGCCATTTATGCCAAACTCCTCCGACAGCACCGTCATCGTGCGCCGCGACGTCATGTTGTCGGGCAGATAGCTGGATATGTCTGAATTGATCTGCATCTTCAGCATACCCCATACGCTCAGCGCCAGCAGCACGCAGGTTATCAGCAGCACCGCGCGCTTATGGCGCAGCAGAAACGCCGTCATGCGTTCCAACTGCAATCCCCTCTTTCCCCTACAAATCCAAATAATGCTATGTTTATATTATAAGCCCGCCCGGCATGCTGTCAATACGCCGCGCGCAAAACCCACATTTGCTTCACAATTGACTCATTGACGTGGCGCGCATTCGACACCTATCGCATATACGCAACATGGAGAGGCCTTCCGCCTCCCCATGCCGATATGAGCGTCACAGTATCGTATCCGGGTCGTTGAACAGCTCCTCTGCCTGCGCATCGTCGCCATAGAACACGCGCATCAGCGTCAGCCCCTGCGGCGGAGCGGTTATGCCCAGGTCGAGCCTGTCGCCGCTGGCCAGCGCTCGCGCTATTGCTCCCGGCTCGCGCTTGCCCGCGCCGACCTCTATCAATGTGCCCGCAAGGATTCGCACCATGTTGTACAAAAAGCCCTTGCCGTGCACCAGCAGCATAACGCGCGCGCCGCGACGCACGACGCTCACCCGGTACATGTCGCGCACGGTATCCTTTGCCACCGAACCCGATGCCGCAAACGCCCTGAAATCATGCCTGCCCAGTATCGCCTGTGCTTCGGCATTCATCAGCGCCTCGTCAAGGTGCGCGGACACATGCGCGGTATAGTTGTGCGCCAGCGCGCTGGCGTGCGGCGCATTGTGTATCAGATACCTGTACACCTTGCCGGTCGCATCAAAGCGCGCATGAAAGCCGTGCTCGCCGCCCGGCACGGCACAGCTGTGCTGAGCGCGTATGTCGTCAGGCAGTCGCGTGTTGAGCGCAAACGCGACCTTCTCGGGCGGTATCGGCGTCGCCATGTCAAAGTGCACCGTCTGGCCGCGCGCATGTACGCCGGCGTCGGTACGGCTGGAACCCGTCGTCGTAATGCGCTCGCCGGTCAGCTTATTGAGCGCCTCCTCGAGCCGCTGCTGCACGCTGATCGCGTTTATCTGGCGCTGCCAGCCCGAGTAGTTCGTGCCGTCGTACTCGAGTATCAGCTTTATGCGCTCAGGCATACAGGAAGCCCTCCAGCGCCACGAGCACGGCCAGCCCCGCAACCGCCAGCGCCGCGTATACATCCAGCCGCGACATATGCAACTGCTTCATGCGGGTACGATTGCGTCCGCCATGATAGCAGCGCGCCTCCATCGCCAGCGCCAGCTCGTCCGCCCGCCGGAACGCGCTCACAAAGAGCGGCACCAGCAGCGGCACCATCGCCTTGGCACGCCTGAGCAGGTTGCCGGTCTCAAAGTCCGCGCCGCGCGCCGACTGCGCCTTCATGATCTTGTCGGTCTCCTCCAGCAGCGTCGGTATGAATCTGAGCGCTATCGACATCATCATCGCCAGCTCGTGCGCCGGAAAGCCTATCTTCTTGAGCGGCTTCATCAGGCGCTCCAGCGCGTCGGTCAGCGCTATCGGCGACGTGGTCAGCGTCATCAGCTGAGTGCATATCATCAGAAACACCAGCCGCAGCGCCATGAACACGGCATTGGTCACGCCCTCGCGCGTTATCGTGAGAAATCCCCAACTCAGCCAAACCGTGTCGCCGCTGGCAAACAGCGCGTTCAGCACGAACGTCAGCGCAATTATAAACAGAATCGGCTTCATGCCCTTTATCAGAAACTTGGGGCTTATCCGGCTGAACGCGGCGCAACCGATTATCAGCCCATAGAGCAGTGCGTACCCTATCAGCCCCTTGACAAAGAACACGAGCACTATCAGCGCCAGAGTGATTATCAGCTTCATGCGCGGGTCCAGTCTGTGCAGGAACGAATCGCCCGGAAAGTACTGGCCCAATGTGATGTTCTGTATCACCTGTTTACCTCCTGAGTTTTGTCGGGCAGCCGCAGTATCAGATCGCGCAGTTCGTCCAGCATGTACGCGTCGGCGGGCAGCTCAAAGCCCCGCGCGCGCAGCGCCATAGCCAGTCGTGCCGCCGCCGGCACGCCCAGGTGCATCTCCAGCAGTTCGGCCGGCCGCGAGAACACCTCGCGCGGCGTGCCGTCCATAGCGACGCGGCCATGGTTCATTACGATTATGCGCTGAGCCAGGTTCGCAATGTCGTCCATCGAATGCGATACCATGACTATCGTATTACCGGCATCATCATGCAGTTGACGTATCAGTTCGATGAGCTCGCGCCTGCCGCGCGGGTCCAGGCCGGCGGTAGGCTCGTCGAGCACCAGAACTCTGGGCCGCATCGCCAGCACGCCCGCGATGGCTACGCGCCGCTTCTGACCGCCGCTCATGTCGAACGGCGACTTGTCCAGCATATCCTCGCCCAGTCCGACCTGCGCGCAGGCTTCGCGCACGCGCTCCTCTATCTCGGCCTCATCGCAGCCCAGATTGCGCGGCCCAAATCCCACATCCTTGCGCACGGTCTCCTCAAACAGCTGGTGCTCGGGGTACTGGAACACCAGCCCCACGCGCCGGCGCACCTCGCGCAGATCGGTCTCACGCGATGCCGTATCCATGCCGTCAACCTTTACCGTGCCGCGGTCGGGCTTCATCAGGCCGTTCAGGTGCTGCACCAGCGTCGACTTGCCCGAACCGGTGTGACCTATAAGGCCTATGAACTCGCCGTCGTGTATATCCAGCGTCACGTCATCGAGCGCCTTGGTCTCAAACGGGCTGCCCGGCATGTACACATGGTCTAGGTGTTTGATTTCAATCGGCATATTTCCTCCACCATCTCGTCCACGGTAAGTATATCGGTCGCCACGGGCAGCCCGGCGCGGTTCAGCATCAGCGCCAGCTCGGTCATCTCCGGCACATCCAGCCCCAACGCCTTGACCTCGTCGACATGCCGGAACACATGTCTCGGCGTGCCGTCCATCACTATGCGGCCATCGTTCATCACGATCACGCGGTCAGCCTGCGCGGCCTCCTCCATGAAGTGGGTTATCCAGATCACGGTTATGCCCTGCTCGCGGTTTATGCGCCGCACCGTCGAGAGCACCTCATCGCGCCCCGACGGGTCGAGCATCGCGGTGGACTCGTCAAATATCATGACCCGGGGCTGCATCGCCAGTACCCCGGCGATAGCCACGCGCTGCTTTTGACCGCCCGACAGCATGTGCGGCGCCGATAGCGCAAACTCGCTCATGCGCACGACCTTGAGCGCCTCATCTACGCGCGTGCGTATCTCGCTCGGCTCAACGCCCATGTTCTCGGGCCCAAACGCGACATCCTCCTCGACCACGGTCGACACCAGCTGATTGTCCGGATTCTGGAACACCATTCCCGCCTGCGCGCGCAGCTCCCAGGTGCGTTCCTGATCGGATGTGTCTATGCCGCACACGACGACTTTGCCGCCGGTGGGCAGGTACAGCGCATTGAGCAGCTTGGCAAGCGTGGACTTGCCAGAGCCATTGTGTCCGAGCACAGCGACAAAACTGCCCTGCGCTATGTCAAACGTGACGCCATCGACGGCCGGGAGCGCGGCTTCGGCCGGCGCCGGCTGATCGGGTGCGTCGTCCTGATAAGTATAGCTCGCATTGAGCGCCTTGACTATATCCACTGCCATCGCCTCCGACTCAGTATACAACGCAGCCGGGCGCAAGGCAATCCCGGCGTCCGGCTATTATCATTAATTTATCGCAAACAAAAGCGGAATGCAGCGCACGCCGCATTCCGCTTCATATCAAACTCAGACCAGCTCGAGTACGACCATCTCGGCGGCGTCGCCACGGCGGGGGCCGATCTTGATGATACGGGTATAACCGCCGCCAATGCCCTTTTCAGCCTTGCGCGCCTTGTACTTGGGGCCGATCTCGCGCATCAGCTTTTCGATGACGGGATCATTTACCACGCGGGTGCGCTGATGGTATTCCTTCTTGGTCTCCTTCTCCTCGCGGGCCATCGGCACGAAGTACAGATAGGACAGCATCTTGCGACGAGCGGCCAGCTTGCTGGGCTTGTCGTTCTGGATCTTGAGCTCGACTATCTGCTTTTTGTCGTTGGTCACGCTCTTGGTGATCTCGTAGCTGTTGTCGCACTCGCGCACGGCCAGCGTAATCAGCCTTTCAGCGATGGAGCTTACCTCTTTGGCGCGCTGGAGCGTCGTCTCTATTCTGCCATGCCAGATGAGGCTGGTCACCTGGTTGCGCAGCATAGCCTGACGCTGATCCGACGGCCTGCTAAGCTTGCGATGGGCCATGGGTTACTCCTCCTTTATTTTTGCGCCGCCCCAAGTCGGGGGACGGGCTTGCGCCGCAGCGATCCGGCGCAGGCAGTAAACCGGTATAACCGGCGTTTATTCATCGTTTGACCTGAGGTTGAGGCCCAGCGCCATGAGCTTCTGCTCGACTTCCTCAAGCGACTTTTTGCCCAGGTTGCGCACCTTCATCATGTCCTCCTGGTTGCGTTGCACCAGTTCGGCCACGGTGTTGATGCCGGCGCGCTTGAGGCAATTGTAAGCGCGCACGCTCAGGTCGAGTTCCTCGATAGTCATTTCGAGCACCTTTTCCTGCTTGTCGTCCTGTGCGGGCGTCAAGTCCACGGTGGGCACATTGTCGGTGAGGTTGACAAAGAGCATCAGATGACTGCTGAGTATTTTAGCGGCCAGGCTGGTCGCCTCGTCGGGGGCGATAGAGCCATCGGTCCACACCTCAAGGGTCAATTTATCATAGTCGGTTATCTGACCGACGCGGGTGTTCTCGACCGTGTAGTTTACCTTGCGGATGGGGGTGAAAATCGAATCCACCGGTATCACTCCGATGGGCATGTTAGGGGTCTTGTTGCGATCTGCGACCACATAGCCCCGGCCCTTTTCAAGAGTGATCTGCATCTGCAGATGTGCGTCGGCATTAAGCGTTGCAATACGAAGATTGGGGTCTACGATTTCAACTTCATCGTCGCACTTTATGTCGCCGGCAGTAACTTCGCATTCACCGCTCGCATCTATCGTAACCAGCTTGGGGCCGTCGCAGTGGAGTATGGCCGAGATCTTTTTCAGGTTAAGTATGATCTCGGTTACGTCCTCCTTGACGCCCGGCACTGTTGAAAACTCATGCTGCACGCCCTCGATCTTGCAGCTCGTCACGGCCACGCCCGGCAGCGACGAGAGCAGTACGCGGCGCAGCGAATTCCCCAGAGTCTGGCCAAAGCCACGCTCCAGCGGCTCTATGGCGAACTTGGCATAGCGCCCGTTTTCGCCAACCTCGACGCGCTCTATCCTCGGCTTCTCGATTTCGATCATTACAGCAAACCCTCCTCAATAGCACGGTGC
Source organism: Candidatus Fimadaptatus faecigallinarum (assembly GCA_018714445.1). Lineage (GTDB taxonomy): Bacteria > Bacillota > Clostridia > Christensenellales > Aristaeellaceae > Fimadaptatus > Fimadaptatus faecigallinarum. Next base: position 20,293 of record DVNK01000035.1, read on the forward strand.
GAGCTGGGCTACCGCGAAAGCGGGTATCATCAACGAGAATAGAGCTCGACGATGAGGTGCTCCTGCAGCGAGACATCGATATCCTCGCGCACGGGCAGCGCCACAACCTTGGCCTTCAGATTTTCGGCATCCAGGCTCAGCCACTTGGGAACGACGCGGCCGGTGCCCTCACGCAGCGCCTTGAAATGCTCGATCTCCTGGCTGCGGGTACGCAGGGTTATCTCGTCGTCCACCTTCACTTGGTAGGAAGGAATGGTGACCTTCTGGCCGTTCACGCGGAAATGGCCGTGCAGCACCAGCTGACGCGCCTGAGCGCGGCTGGACGCGAGGCCCAGGCGATAGATCACGTTGTCCAGGCGCAGCTCCAAGAGCACCAGCAGGTTTTCACCGGTGATACCCTTCATGCGCTCGGCGCGGCCGAACGTGCGCTTGAACTGGCTCTCCATCATGCCGTAGGTGCGGCGGGTCTTCTGCTTTTCACGAAGCTGTATGCCATACTCGCTCTGCTTACGGGCGCGTGCCTGGCCATGCTCGCCGGGGGTAGTGGGGCGACGCTCTGCATTAGCGCCGCGGCCGCCGCGCTCGCCGCCGACCGACGCCGCGCGGCGATTGCACGCGCACATCGGACCATAGCAACGATCGCCTTTCAGAAAGAGCTTGGTGCCTTCGCGGCGGCACAGCCGGCAAACGGGACCTGTATATCTAGCCATAACTGTAAACCTCCTTGAATTACACTCTTCTGCGCTTGGGCGGACGGCAACCGTTGTGCGGTATCGGCGTCACGTCCTTTATCATGGAAACCTCAAGTCCCGCGGCCTGCAGAGAGCGGATAGCCGCCTCACGTCCGGAACCGGGGCCCTTGACATAGACTTCAACGGTCTTGAGACCAAACTCCATCGCGGCCTTGGCAGCGGTCTCAGCCGCCATCTGCGCCGCGAACGGCGTGGACTTCTTGCTGCCGCGGAAGTTCAGTCCGCCAGAAGAGGACCAGCTCAGCGCGTTGCCCGCCGTATCGGTTATCGTCACTATGGTGTTGTTAAACGAAGAGCGGATATGAGCCGCGCCGCGCTCTACGAGCTTTTTTTCACGGCGCTTGCGCGTAACCTTCTTCAGCTTCGCCTTAGCCATTTATTTCCCTCCTACAATTTTGCGCCTGGCATACTCGCCGCTGACTCTGTCCCACCGCATTCATGCGGAACGCATCGGGCGACATATGCCGCGCAATCATCCGTCATAGGCCCCAGGCCCTGACGCAATTTTCCCCGGCCGGTCTCATTTGCGCTCGGTGGCGCATAGAGCCGGAGGGCTGCCAACGCTCCTATGCGACACCCGCCGCATAGAAATTTCCATACCGGAAGTATCTAAAAATTACTTGGCGTCCTTCTTCTTGCCGGCCACCTGCTTCTTCGGGCCCTTACGGGTACGCGCGTTCTGCTTGGTGTTCTGGCCGCGCACGGGCAGTCCACGGCGATGACGCACGCCACGATAGCAACCGATCTCCATCAGGCGCTTGATGTTCAGCGACACCTCGCGGCGGAGGTCGCCCTCTACCTTGAGATTGTGGTCGATGTACTCGCGCAGCTTGCTGACGTCGGATTCGGTCAGGTCCTTGACACGGGTGTCGGGATTGATGCCGGTAGCGGCGAGTATCTCATCGGCGACCGTGCGGCCTATGCCATAGATATAGGTCAGCGCGATCTCGATGCGCTTCTCGCGAGGCAGGTCTACACCAGAAATACGTGCCATCTGTTTTGCACACCTCCAAGATTCTGCTTGAACCCTTGCTGTACAAATATCGCTCAAGCCTATCCATTATAGCACTCAAACGTGATATATTCGTTTAGGCAGGGTTATTTTAAGTGGATGAGCGCGCCTTTTTTAACAAAAATCGACGCGCGGCTTGAGGCTTGTCACCTCGTGGCGCATACGCCCTCAAACGCGACTGCGCCATGCAGCCCAGTCCTGCGCCGGGCGTCTGCCCAGCGCGCGACCGCGCCGCGTGGCGTATGAGCCGGCTTGGGTGCCGCGCCTCTTATCAGCCTTGCTTTTGCTTGTGCTTCGGATTTTCGCAGATGACCATTACGCGGCCCTTGCGCTTGATTATCTTGCACTTTTCGCACATCGGCTTTACGGACGGTCTTACCTTCACGCGAATTCCCCCTTAACATTGTCGCCGGCGCATGACGCGCGCGGCCCGCTTTATGCGGATTCAGCCCGGCGACTCGACGCCCGGCTGCGTCCTGTGATTCAGCCCTTGCTGCGCCAGGTTATCCGGCCGCGCGTCAGATCGTAGGGCGAGAGCTCCACGGTCACCTTGTCGCCCGGATAGATGCGTATGAAGTTCATGCGCATCTTGCCCGACACATGGGCCAGTATCTTATGGCCATTTTGCAGCTCAACCTCGAACATCGCGTTCGGGAAAGCCTCGGTTACAACGCCTTCTATCTCTATGTTATCGGCCTTGGACAAAATATCAATCCTCCTGCTTATCGCACGGTCCATATCCGCTTGACGCCAGAAACCTTCTTATCTGAGCATCCTGCAATTGCTCGCCGCTTTCCAGTCGGGACTGGATCTCGCTCATGCATGCGGGAGTGACCTTCAAGTGGAGCAGCTTCTTCTTCTTGGGCGAAGCGAGCTTTCTGAGGTCGCCGTCGGCGATCAGCACGTAACGCTCGTCCACTATGCCCACCACTACGAAGAACCTGTCCCTGTCGCGCCCCGCGCGCGAGCGCACCACACTGCCGAGCCTTATTGGAGCCTGTGTCAACTTAGCTCACTCCTTCAAGCGCCTTTTGGACTTCGGCCTCGGGCATTGAAAGCACCTGCGGTCCTTCATCCAATATCGCTATCGTGTGCTCGTAGTGTGAGCAGGCGCTGTGATCCGCGGTTCTGAATCCCCAGCCGTTGCTGTCGAGCGTGCCGTGCCAGTCGCCCATGGCTATCATGGGTTCTATGGCTATCGTCATGCCGTGCCTGAGCTTGAGCCCATGCCCGGCCCGGCCGAAATTGGGCACCGACGGATCCTCATGCATTTCCCTGCCTATTCCGTGGCCGCACATGTCGCGGATCACTCCGTAGCCGTGCGCCTCAGCGTGGGTCTGCACTGCGTTTGCGATATCGCCAAGCCGATTGCCCACGCACGCTACTTTGAACGCGCGCCAGAAGCACTGCTCTGTAACCTCAATCAGCTGCCGTTTGGCGTCGTCGATCTCACCAATGCCTACCGTGAACGCGCTGTCGGACTGCCAGCCCTGGTACATAAGTCCGCAGTCTATCGAGAGTATCTGCCCTTCCTTTAGCGGCTGGTCATTGGGAAAGCCGTGTACGATCATGTCGTCAACCGAGCAGCACAGCGTATATGGATACGGCGTGTACAAACCCTTGACGCCCAGAAACGTGGGCTGCGCGCCCATCGACGTAATCAGCTTGTGTGCCAGCGAATCCAGGTGGAGCGTAGTGACTCCCGGGCGTATGGCCGCCCGCAGCTCGCCCAGCACGTCGTAGAGCATCTTGCCCGCGACGCGCATCTTTTCGATCTGCATACTATTTTTAAGCGTTATCATTTAATCTGCCCCAGCGCGCTCATAATGTCGGCGAACACGGTCTCCAGCGGCTGCGCGCCATCGACCTCGCGCAGCAGTCCCTTGCCACGGTAGTACTCTATCAGCGGCGCGGTCTGCTTATGGTATACGCTCAGGCGATTGAGCACTGTCTCAGGCGCATCGTCGGCGCGCTGCGTCAGCTCATTGCCGCACTTGGGGCAGGTGTTGCCGGTCAGGGCGTCGATATGGTAAGTGCCCGAGCACCGCATGCACACGCGGCGGCCCGAAAGCCTGCGCACCAGGTTCTCATCAGGAACCTCTATGTCTATGACCGCATCCAGTCCGGTTATGCCTTCCAGCGCTTCAGCCTGCTCTATCGTGCGCGGGAACCCGTCCAGCAGGAACCCACCCTGGCAGTCCTTTTGTGCAAGGCGCTCCTGCACCATGGCTATGACGACGCTGTCGGGTACGAGCTGACCCTTGTCGATGTACGACTTGGCACTCAGACCTATCGGCGTTTCGAACTTTATCGCCTGGCGCAGCAGATCGCCGGTCGAGATATGCGGTATATTCACTTCAGCGCACACCTTGTCGGCCTGCGTGCCCTTGCCCGCTCCGGGAGGGCCGAGAAATACCAGCTTCATAGGTTGCACCTCCATATTAGCGCCGGCCAAGCAAGCAGTGCGCGCTCAGGCCCACTGCCCACCTGTGCCCGGCAGATCACTTAAGGAAGCCCCTGTAATGGCGCATCAGCATCTGGCTTTCGAGCTGGCGCGTGGTCTCAAGCGCCACGCTGACCGCTATCAGCAGCGAAGAAGCACCAAAGGCAATCGATACACCCGCGCTCGCGGCCAGCAGCGTAGGTACCACTGCCAGCACCGCAAGGAACAGCGCGCCAAACAGCGTTATGCGGCGCGATATGCGCGCCAGGTAATCGCTGGTGGGCCGGCCCTGGCGTATGCCGGGGATCATGCCGCCGTTCTGTTGCAGGTTCTTGGACATCTCTATCGGGTTAAACGATATCGTATTATAGAAGAACGTAAACCCGATTATCAGCAGCGCGAATATCAGCTGATAACCCCAAGACGCGTAGTAGAAGTGAGTGTCCCACCATATGCGCGCATCCGAGAATATCGGTACGATCGCAAGTATCGTGCTGGGGAACTGCATTATCGCCGAGGCGAATATCAGCGGCAGCACGCCGGAAGCATTGACGCGCATCGGTATATGAGTGGACTGACCGCCATACATCTTGCGGCCGACCATGCGCTTGGCGTACTGAACCGGCACGCGGCGCTCGCCCTGGTCGACGTACACGACGGCGACTATCATGGCCAGCGACACAACGGCCACTATCAGCGCGGTGAGCACGCTCTCGGTGCCATTGATTATACCGGCCAGCGTGTTGATTATCATCGGGCCGACGCGCGAGATTATACCCGCGAATATCAGCAGCGATATACCGTTGCCCAGACCCTTTTCGTTGATGCGCTCGCCGATCCACATCGCCAGCGCAGTACCTGCTGCCAGGCACACGCCAATCGTTATGTAGCTCAGCGCGCTGCCGTTACGAGCGGCCTGCATGCCGACAGTTATACCTATCGCCTGCAGGAAGCCCAGCACGACCGTCACATAGCGCGTTATCTGCGCTATCTTCTTGCGGCCTTCCTCGCCCTGCTTTTGCAGCTCTTCGAGCTTGGGTATGGCCACGGTCAGCAATTGCATGATTATCGAGGAGTTGATGTAGGGCGTTATGCCCATAGCCATGATGGTGTAGTTAGCCAGGTTTGAACCGGTGATGGAATCAATGAAGCCGAGCAGCGAGTAGTTGCTCATGGCCTCGGAGACGGCCTGGAGATCTACGCCCGGCGTGGGGACGTAGCAGAGCAGTCTGTAAACCAGCAGCATACCGACCGTGTAGAGAATCTTTTTCCGCAGATCCTGAATTTTCCACGCGTTGCGCAGGGTCTCCCACATCGTCAGATCACCTCGGCTTTCCCACCTGCCGCCTCAATCTTCTCCTTCGCGGACTGGGTGAATTTCGCCGCCTGAACGGTCAGCTTCTTAGTCAGTTCACCGTTGCCCATAATCTTGACGCCGTCGTTGAGCTTTTTGATTATGCCAGCGCGCAGGAGCGCCTCGGCGTTAACCACCGCGCCGTCCTCAAACGCGTCGAGCTGTTCGACGTTCACGGTTGCGTATATGGTAGCAAACCTGTTATAGAACCCGCGCTTGGGCAGTATGCGCACCAGCGGCATCTGGCCGCCTTCAAAGCCCGGGCGCTTGCCGCCGCCCGAACGGGCATTGGCGCCCTTGTGGCCCTTGCCGGAGGTCTTGCCCAAGCCCGAACCAACGCCGCGCCCCAGGCGCTTCGGAGCCGTCGTGGATCCGATAGCGGGTTTCAGTTCATGCAGTTTCATTCGTGGACCTCCTTACGCGATCTCTTCGACTTCGACCATGTGCTTGACCTTGAAGATCATGCCGCGGATGACGGGCGTGTCCTCATGAATGACGGTCTGGTTGGGCTTTTTGAGGCCCAGCGCATGCACGGTGCGGATCTGGTTTTCCAGGCACGCTATGGTCGACTTTTTCAGAGTTATTTTGAGTTTCATATCGTCTACCCCCTTAGCCCAGCAGCTCTTCGACGGACTTGCCGCGAAGGCGTGCTATGTCTTCGGCGCTGCGCAGTTGGCTCAGGCCCTGCAGCGTAGCCTTGACCATGTTAATGGGGTTGTTGGAGCCATACGACTTGGTGCGGATATCCTTGACGCCCACCAGCTCCAGCACGGCACGCACTGCGCCGCCGGCTATAACGCCGGTGCCTTCCGGTGCGGGCATGAGTACTATCTTGGTCGTGCCGAAAAGGCCGGTGGTCTCGTGCGGCAGCGTCGTGCCCTTGAGCGGCACTTTAATCAGGTGCTTCTTGGCGTCGTCGACGCCCTTGCGAATTGCCTCAGGAATCTCGGTGGCCTTGCCTATGCCGGTGCCAATGCGGCCCGCGCCGTCGCCCACGACCATCAGCGCCGCGAAGCGGAAATTACGTCCGCCCTTGACGACCTTGGTTACGCGATTGACGGAGACCATCTTCTCCTGGAATTCGCTAGCCTGTTCGTAGCGTTGCATCCCATTTTCCTCCTTCTCAGCTTAGAAGTCCAGCCCGCCGGCGCGCGCGCCATCGGCGACTTCCTTTACGCGACCGGTGTACACATAGCCGCCGCGGTCGAACACAACATTGGTTATGCCCTTGGCCTTGGCGCGCTCGGCTACCAGCTGGCCAACCAGCTTGGAAGCGCCCTTCTTGTCGACCTCGCTGAGCTTATCCTTGAGCTGCGGATCCAGCGTCGAGGCGGAGACCAGCGTATTGCCGGCCACATCGTCTATCACCTGAGCGTAGATATGGTTCAGGCTGCGGTATACGCACAGGCGAGGACGCTCGGGCGTGCCGCTGATCTTTTTACGGACACGCTCGTGACGTATCCTGCGGATTTCATTGCGATCCCGCTTTGTAAACATAAGCGTTCACTCCCTTTCTTACTTCTTACCGGACTTGCCTTCCTTGCGGCGGATATGCTCATCGTCGTAACGGATGCCCTTGCCCAGATACGGCTCAGGCCTGCGCACGTCGCGGATATCGGCTGCCATTGCGCCGACCTTCTGCTTGTCTATGCCCTTTACGGTTATGCGGTTCTGCGCGGGGGTCTCAAACGACACGCCGTCCTTGGCCTCGAACTTGACCGGATGGGAATAGCCCACGGTCAGCACGAGCGTCGTGCCTTCCAGCTGTGCGCGATAGCCCACGCCTTCCATCGTCAGGCCCTTGGTGAAGCCCTGCGTCACGCCCACCACCATGTTGTGGATCAGGCTGCGATACAGGCCATGCAGCGCGCGATGGTTCTTGTCATCGGACGGGCGGGCTACGTGCAGCATGCCGCCCTCCTGGGTCACGGTTATTTCAGGATCCACCTTCTGGCTCAACTGACCCTTGGGGCCCTTGACCGTCACGGTGTTGTCAGCCGCTATGGTCACGGTAACGCCCGCGGGCACTGTGATCGGAAGTCTGCCTATACGAGACATGTGTGCACCTCCAAAGTTCGTGCTATAAAGCGTTTATGTGTGGCGCAAGTTACCAGACGTAAGCCAGCACTTCGCCGCCCACACCCTGCTTGCGGGCGTCCTTATCGGTCATGACGCCTTTGGACGTCGAGATTATCGCGATGCCCAGGCCGCCCAATACCTTGGGCAGCGCATCGGACGGCGCGTACACGCGCAGACCGGGCTTGGATATGCGCTTGAGGCCCTGTATCACGGTACCGGTCTTGCCGCCGGTGTACTTGAGCGTGAGCTTGATCTGGCCGTTCAGGCCGTCGTTTATCAGCTCATAATTCTTTATATAGCCCTCATCGAAGAGTATCTTCGCAATCGCCTTCTTCATATTGGAAGCGGGCAGCGTTACCTGGTCATGCTTGGCAATCTGGGCGTTGCGGATGCGAGTAAGCATATCTGCTATGGGATCGTTTACGAGCATGTTGTAACCTCCTTCCGTAAGACCCTTCTTACCAGCTGGCCTTTCTCATACCGGGAATCTGGCCCTTGTAAGCCAGTTCGCGGAAGCAGATGCGGCAGATGCCGTATTTCCTCAAGACAGAGTGCGGGCGACCGCAGATGCGGCAGCGCGTGTACGCACGGGTGGAGAACTTGGGCGTCCTCTGCTGCTTGATCTTCATGCTAGTCTTAGCCACTTTGTTCTACCTCCTATATTACGCTTGAGCGAACGGCATGCCCAGCAGGCGCAGCAGTTCCTTGGCTTCCTCGTCGGTCTTAGCGGTGGTGACGAAGATCATCTCCATGCCGCGGATCTTTTCGACCTTATCGTATTCGATCTCGGGGAAGATCAGCTGCTCGCGCACGCCCAGCGCGTAGTTGCCGCGACCGTCGAACGCCTTGGCCGATACGCCGTGGAAGTCGCGCACGCGCGGCAGCGCTATCGAAACGAGCTTATCGGTGAACTCATACATGCGCTCGCCGCGCAGCGTGACCTTGGCGCCCACGTTCATGCCTTCGCGCACTTTGAAGTTTGCGATGGACTTCTTGGCCTTGGTCACCAGCGGCTTCTGGCCGGCTATCGTGGCCAGCTCGTTTACGGCTATCTCAAGCGACTTGGAGTTATCCTTGCAGTCGCCCAGACCCATGTTGATGACTATCTTTTCAAGGCGCGGTATCTGCATCACGTTTGTGTAGCCAAACTTCTGCTTCAGCGCCGGGACTACCTCTTGGAGGTATTTATCCTTCAGTCTTGCCACTGTGCTATCCTCCTTCTCGATCACTTCTCGAAGGTCGCGCCGCAGTTTGCATGCTTGCAGTAGCGAACCTTCTTGCCATCTTCGAGAACTTTATATGCTATGCGCGTAGGCCTGTTGCACTTAGGGCACAGCAGCATCACATTGCTCGCATCGATGGGCGCTTCCTTGTGGATTATGCCGCCGGGCATGCCCTGTCCGCGGGGCTTCTGGTGGCAGGTCACCATGTTTACGCCTTCCACTATCACGCGGCCGGTCTGCGTAAAGACCTTGGTCACCTTGCCGGTGGTGTAAACCTTTTTGCCATCGACGGTCTTGGGCGCCTGCTTGCCGGTGATGACCACTACGGTGTCGCCGGTCTTTATGCCCATTTTCTTTTTAGCATTCATAACTTGCGGCGCCTCCTTACAGCACTTCCGGCGCCAGCGACACTATCTTCATGAAGTCCTTGTCGCGCAGCTCGCGCGCCACAGGCCCGAAGATACGGGTGCCTCTGGGCTGGTTCTGGTCGTTGATTATGACGGCCGCGTTATCGTCAAAGCGGATATACGAGCCATCGGGGCGACGGTACTGCTTGTGCGTGCGCACTATGACCGCCTTGACAACGTCACCCTTCTTTACAACGCCGCCGGGTGTCGCCGTTTTAACCGACGCGACTATTACGTCGCCCACGCTGCCGCTCTGACGGAACGAGCCGCCCAGTACGCGGAAGCACATGATTTCCTTGGCCCCAGTGTTGTCGGCCACCTTCAAACGCGTTTGCGGTTGAATCATTTGCTCTTAGTCCCTCCTTACGCTCGGCGTCGCACAAAATACGCGACGCGCCAGCAGGTAACGCCCGCACTATGTTTGCAGGCGCGCCCCGAGTTCAGGGCATATTTGCCTGGTAATTACTTGGCCTTCTCTATGATCTCGACCATGCGCCAGCGCTTTTCCTTGGAAAGCGGGCGGGTCTCCATCAGGCGCACCTTGTCGCCTACGCCGCACTCGTTGTTTTCATCGTGGGCCTTGAGCTTTACGGTGCGGTTCATTATCTTGCCGTACAGGCTATGCTGAACGCGCTCGCGTATCGCAACGACTATGGTCTTATCCATCTTGTCAGAAACGACAACGCCTACGCGGCTCTTGCGGATACCTCTCTGCTCGGACACTTGACGAGCCTCCTTTCCTTCCATCAGGCCTGTGCCTTCAATTCACGTGCGCGCACTATGGTCTTTGCGCGGGCAATATTGCGCTTGCATTCGGTTATCGCCATGGTGTTTTGAAGCTGCCCGGTGGCCAACTGGAAGCGAAGGTTGAACAGTTCGGCCTTCAGTTCCTTTATCTGCTCATTAAGCTCGGGCGTAGTCTTTTCCATCAGCTCTTTAGCTTTCATTAACCCTCACCACCCGCTTCTGTGATATTCTCCCGCTTGATGAACTTGGTCTTTATCGGGAGTTTGTGAGCCGCCAGACGCAGCGCCTCGCGCGCATCGGCCTCGCTCACGTCCTTCATCTCGAAGAGCACGCGGCCGGGCTTTACGACCGCTACCCAGTACTCGGGCGAACCCTTACCGGAACCCATTCGGGTCTCAGCGGGCTTCTCGGTGATGGGCTTGTCGGGGAATATCTTGATCCAGACCTGACCGCCGCGCTTGATGAAACGCGTCATTGCGATACGGCTGGCCTCTATCTGATTCGAAGTTATCCAACCGGGCTGCTGCGCCACGATACCGTAATCGCCGTAAGCCAGGAAATTGCCGCGCTGGGCCTTGCCCTTCATGCGGCCGCGCATCACCTTGCGGCGCTTTACTCTCTTGGGCATCAACATGGCTTATCTTCCTCCTTCCGCCTTGACAGGAAGCGGCTTTTTCGACTTGGGCAGCACCTGTCCCTTATAGATCCAAACCTTGACGCCGATGCGGCCGTAGCCGGTGTGCGCCTCAGCAAAACCGTAGTCTATGTTGGCGCGCAGCGTCTGCAGCGGTATCGAACCGTCATGATAGCCTTCGCTGCGGGCTATTTCAGCGCCGCCCAGACGGCCGGACACCTTGGTCCTGATACCCTTGGCGCCCGCCTTGGTGGCGCGGGTGAGCACCTGCTTCATCGCGCGGCGGAAAGACACGCGCTTTTCGAGCTGCTGGGCGATGTTCTCGGCGACCAGCTGAGCGCAGGTGTCGGGGCTCTTGATCTCGACGATGTTGAGCGAGCAGGTCTTGCCGGTCATCTGCTCGATCTGCTTTTTGATGGCTTCGACGTCCTTGCCGCCGCGGCCGATGACGATGCCGGGCTTTGCGGTGTGGATCGTCACGACCAGCTTGCTGGCGCTGCGCTCGATGTCGATATCGGCTATGCCGGCATCCTTGAGCTTGCTCTTGAGCATTTTGCGCAGCTCATAGTCTTCCACCAGATTATTGGAGAAATCCTTCTTCTCGGCAAACCACTTGGTGCTCCAGTCGAGGATGACACCAACGCGAGCGCCGTGCGGATTAACTTTCTGGCCCATTTGATTACCTCCTCCGTTACTTGGCCTGATCCAGGATTATGGTCAGGTGGCTGGTGCGCTTGAGAATCTGAGTCGCGCTGCCGCGAGACTTGGGGCGATAACGCTTGAGCGTCGGGCCCTGATTGGCGTACACCTCAGCCACGTACAGAGTGCCACGGTCCATGTTCAGGTTGTTCTCGGCATTGGCTATCGCCGAATTGAGCAGCTTCTCCAGCACGGGAGATGCCGACTTGGGGGTAAACTTCAGTATCGCCAGCGCCTCGTCCACATTCTTGCCGCGGATAAGATCCAGCACGATCTTGCACTTGCGGGAGGAGATGCGGATATAGCGCGCGTGGGCCTTGGGCCGCATATCGCGATTGGCCTTGTGCGCCGCAGCCTTTTCCTTCATCCGAGTTGCCATACTTTCACTCCTTCCGTCACTTGCGCGCCGCAGCCTTTTCGCCGGCATGGCCGCGGAAGGTGCGGGTGGGGGCGAACTCGCCGAGCTTATGACCTACCATATCTTCAGTTATATATACCGGAACATGCTTGCGACCGTCGTGCACGGCGATCGTGTGGCCCACGAAATCCGGGAATATCGTGGACGCGCGCGACCAGGTCTTGAGCACCTTCTTCTCATTCTTCGCATTCATCTCTTCGACGCGCTTGAGAAGGGCTTCCTGCACAAAAGGTCCTTTCTTTACGGATCTGCTCATTTATGTCAGGCTCTCCTTCCTTGACTATCCCCCGAGGGGGTGGCCGGCGGGGCCGGCCTTTATTTGAGACAAGCCGCCTTACGCGGCGCGAGGCTTACTTGGAGCCAGCGCGCTTGACGATGAGCTTGTCAGAGTACTTCTTGTGCTTGCGGGTCTTGACGCCCTGAGTGGGCTTGCCCCACGGAGACATAGGCGCAGGCATACCAACGGGGCTCTTGCCCTCGCCGCCGCCGTGCGGATGGTCGCAGGGGTTCATGACGACGCCGCGCACGGTGGGACGGATGCCCATGTGGCGCACGCGACCGGCCTTACCGATGCGCACGTTCTCGTGGTCGCTGTTGCCGACGCTGCCGATGGTGGCGCGGGCGTTCAGCGGCACCTTGCGCACCTCGCCCGAGGGCAGGCGGATCTGAGCCACGCCGTTTTCCTTGGCCATCAGCTGAGCCGCGTTGCCGGCCGAGCGCACCATCTGGCCGCCCTTGCCGGGCTTGATCTCGACGTTGTGGATCAAGGTACCGAGCGGGATATTGGCTATCGGCAGGCAGTTGCCAGGCTTTATGTCGGCGCCTTCGCCGGAGACCACGGTGTCGCCGGCCTTCAGGCCCAGCGGCGCCAGTATGTAGCGCTTTTCGCCGTCGGCGTAGTTCAGCAGCGCGATGAACGCGGAGCGGTTGGGATCGTACTCTATCGCCACTACCTTGGCGGGGATGTTGTCCTTGTTGCGCTTGAAGTCGATTATGCGGTACTTGCGACGATTGCCACCGCCCTGATGGCGCACCGAGATCTTGCCGGACACGTTGCGGCCCGCGTGCTTTTTCAGCGGCGCCAGCAGCGATTTTTCAGGAGCCTTGCGAGTCAGCTCCTCAAAGGTCAGTACCGACGTAAAACGCCTCGCGGCGGAAGTCGGCTTATAAACGCGAATGCCCATTTAATATATCCTCCTTGAATGCCGCCGGCATGACGCCGGCGTTCCGGTGCTATAATACCGGACTATTGTCAGCTCGGAGGCTCCGCAATCCCGGGATTACTGAGCCATGCCCTCGAAGAACTCGATGGTCTTGGAGTCCTCGGTGAGGGTTACGTAGGCCTTTTTGACCTCGGGCGTGCGGCCCTGGGTGCGGCCCTGGCGCTTGAGCTTGCCCATCGTGCGCAGGGTGTTTACTTTGGCCACCTTCACGCCGAATATCTGCTCTATCGCCTTTTTGATCTCGACCTTGTTGGCGCCTATCGCCACTTCAAAAGCGTAGCAGCGATCGGCCATCTGGTCGTAGCTCTTCTCGGTAAGTACCGGGCGAAGAATCAGGTCATGCATATCCTTCATTATTGGTACACCTCCTCGACGAGCTTTACGGCATCCTGAGTTATGATGAACTTGTCGTGACCCAGTATGTCGAGCACGTTTATGGTGTTCACATAAGCGGTCTTTATGCCGGGCAGATTGCTGGCGGCACGCACGACGTTTTCATCGCGGCTGGGTATCACGACCAGCGCCTTGCGGGGGCTGCCCAGGTTCTTCATTATCTCAGCCATCAGGCGGGTCTTGCCCTGCTCCAGCGTCAGGCTGTCCAGCACGATTATCGAGCCTTCCTGAACCTTGGTGGTCAGGGCGCTCTTCATCGCCAGGCGACGAACCTTGCGCGGCACGCAGATGTGATAATCGCGGGGCTTGGGCGCGAACACCACGCCGCCGTGCTTGAACTGAGGCGCGCGATTGGAGTGATGGCGCGCGTTGCCGGTGCCCTTCTGGCGATAGATCTTGCGACCGCCGCCACGGACTTCGGTGCGGGTCTTGGCACTCTGAGTGCCCTGACGCTGCGCGTTGAGCTGTGCGCGCACCACAAGGTGCATCGCGCTTTCGCTCACCTGGGCGCCGAACGTGTTATCCGACAGCTCAATCTCGCCTACCGCAGCGCCCTTTGTATTGTAAAGAGCTACTTTAGCCATTATCGTGTTCCTCCTTCCGGGATATTGTGTCAAGCCTTAACCGAATTGCGGATCATCAGCGTCGCGCCATTTGCGCCGGGCAGCGCGCCGCGGATCAGCAGCAGGTTACGCTCGGCATCAACACGAACCACTTCAAGATTGAGTACGGTGACGTTCTCATGGCCGTATTGACCAGGCATATGCTTGTTCTTGAACACGCGCGAAGGATCCGAGTTAGCGCTCATGGAACCCACGCCGCGATGGTACTTGGAACCGTGCTTCATCGGGCCGGTGTGCTGATTCCAGCGCTGCACGACGCCCGAATACCCGTGGCCCTTGCTCACGCCCGACACGTCCACCCGCTCGCCCGCGGCGAACTCGGCGACCGTGATCTTCTGACCCACTTCGATGGAGCTGATGTCGTCCAGACGGAACTCGCGCAGCACGCGCATGGGCTCAACACCGGCTTTCTTGAAATGGCCTAGCTCGGGTTTGTTCTTCAGTTTCTTCGCCCGCGTTTCCGTGAGCTCGCCGAAACCGACCTGAACAGCTTCGTAGCCGTCGCTCTCGACCGTCTTCTTCTGCACCACGGTGCAGGGGCCGGCCAACACGACGGTAACCGGTACAACGCGGCCGTCATCGAGGAAAACCTGCGTCATGCCGATCTTCTTACCGAGAATTGCCTTTTTCATGTTGCTACCTCCTGAATTGATTGAACCGCTTACAGCTTGATCTCGATCTCAACGCCGGCCGGCAGATCCAGCTTGGTCAGCAGATCGACCGTGCGGGGCGTGGGATTGAGTATGTCTATCAGGCGCTTGTGAGTGCGCTGCTCAAACTGTTCGCGGGAATCCTTGTACTTGTGCGTAGCACGCAGTATCGTCACGACTTCCTTCTCCGTGGGGAGCGGTATCGGGCCGGACACGCGCGCGCCGGAGCGCTTGGCGGTCTCGACTATGCGCTGCGCCGACTGGTCGATTACGTTGTGCTCGTACGCCTTGAGCTTGATGCGGATCTTCTGAGATGCCATCTTTCTTCCTCCTTAGCTGAAACCCATGCAAACGCCGCCGGGTGTGTCCCTAACCTTTTCCTCACGCCGGGGCTCTCCACCCCGACGCGAGCGCGCCTGCACGAATTCCGGTCGTCCGATCCTGCGGACTGGTCCCCGAAAATTCCCGGCCTTGCGCCGCAACCTTCCGGTTCATCCCTGTGCCCGGGCGGGCATGACTATCCCGCGCAGACTTGATTATTATATCACGCGGCCATAATTCATGCAAGTTATTTCCCGCATTTAGTGTTAATTGTGCCGCGAGTCGATTGTTATTTTTTGATGAACACCAATCTGGCGAATGCGCGGGGCTACGCTGAAGGCGCACCGCCTCATTGTTGCCCCGCGCGTCAAGCCGGCACAGTCATGATGGCCGCGCGCATAATATGGCGCCGCGCATACCACGCCGCGCGCGACGCACTTCCGGCAGATCCTGACGGCGTCAGATGCGCCCATGCAGCCGCACTATCCGCGACGGATCGCTGTTCTTGCTGGATTTGCGCAGCACAGCCACGCAACCGACTATCGCAAACAACCAGCCCAGCAACAGGTCGCGCACCACGCTGCCCACGAATTCGCCATCCTCTATCAAAATCTCGATCATCATGCCCAGGTACTCATTAAATCCAATCGCCTGCATAAGCTCCGCGCCCGCCTGCGTGTATTCGCGCCATATCATGGCGCCCAGCGCGGCCGCGTCGCCCACGACCACCGCCATCAATGTACACGCGATTATGCATATAAGGCGCGCCTTGCCCGGGCGACCGCCCAGCAAATCGTAACCCTTGCCCGCCAGCAGCGCTGTCACCATGCCGACAATGGACGCCGTATACCCGGCCAGCCCCACTGCGCACCAGAGCGCCGCGCCTATCAGCGCGCCCACCACTGCGCCAATCATCCCGCGCGCCACGCCGCCCTGATGCAGCGCGCACACGTACTCGACGCGGCCTATGCAGTCGGCGTCCATGGCCACCACGCGCTCGCCCGGCAACAATGCCGCGCACGCATCGCCATGCAGTTCTCGCCCGCACAGCATGCACTCGCCCGGGTGCGTCAGCTCCGCGATCTGCGGCAGCACTTCCTCTATAAACGCCTCTACGCACTTCAACGTGCCGGGGTTGTCGAAGAAGTTGACCTCCAATGCGCTGCCGTCCGCCTCAATCTCGATACCGTTCAGGCGCTGACCGCTGCGCATCAGGCGGTAACGCTTATAGTCGCTGGCCAGCTCTATTATGCGTTCAGCCAGCGCGTCGGCCCGCTGCTGTGCTGGGGTCTGACCGAGCTGTGCCGGAGTCTGACCGGGCTGCGCTGGAGTCTGACCGAGCGGCGCCTCAGTCTGATCAGACTGCGCCGGAGTCTGACTGGACTGCGCCGGAGTCTGACTGGACTGCGCCACGACTATCTGGTCAGCGGATGCCTGCGTTCCGGCCTGCGGCAGCTCGCCCTGGCCCACGTATATGCTCAGGCGCTTGTAGCCCGCGCCCTCGCTCAGCGATATCAGGCAGTCCTTGACCATGCCATAAGCAACTCCGCTTTCAATGTTCATGCCGTACTTGGCCGCCAGCTTCTTCAACCCAAACGCTATCATGCCATTCCTCCCGAGCGCCGGCGCATGCCGGTGCATGCAGTTGTCACACATTATAGCGTAATTATACATTGTTGTCAACTTGTTGCCATATTTAAGTGCGCTATTTGTCGAATATCCGATGCCTGACGCGCCGCCGGCGCATGCGCTGATCCTGCCACATGAAAAAAGCGCCTCCGCCCACAAGGGGCAGAGACGCATACATGCATCAATTATTCGATGACCTTGCTGACGACGCCGGAGCCAACGGTGCGGCCGCCCTCGCGGATAGCGAAGCGCAGACCTTCCTCGATAGCGATAGGCGTGATCAGGGTTATCTCCATGTCGATATTATCGCCCGGCATGACCATTTCGACGCCTTCCGGCAGCTTGATCGTTCCGGTAACGTCGGTCGTGCGGAAGTAGAACTGCGGACGATAGCCGTTGAAGAACGGGGTATGACGGCCGCCTTCTTCCTTGGTCAGCACGTACACCTGGCCGATATAGTGGGTGTGCGGATGTATCGTACCGGGCTTAGCCAGAACCTGGCCGCGCTCGATATCCGTGCGCTGCACGCCGCGCAGCAGGGCGCCGATGTTGTCGCCCGCCTCGGCGAAGTCCAGCGTCTTGCGGAACATCTCAACGCCGGTGACGACGGTGCTCTTGGGCTTGTCCTGCAGACCGACGATCTCTACCGTGTCGCCGACCTTGACGGTGCCGCGCTCAACACGACCCGTGGCAACGGTGCCGCGGCCGGTTATCGTGAACACGTCCTCAACAGGCATCAGGAAGGGCTTGTCGGTCGCGCGCTCAGGATCCGGGATGTAGCTGTCCACGGCGTCCATCAGCTCGAATATGCACTGCGTCTCGGGCGCCTTGCGGATGGTCTCCGCATCGGCGATCGCGCCAGCGCCGGTCGTCATGTACTCCAGCGCTACCAGCGCCGAGCCCTTGATGATCGGGGTGTCGTCGCCCGGGAAGTCGTAGCTGCTCAGCAGTTCGCGCACTTCCATCTCAACCAGCTCGAGCAGTTCCTCGTCGTCGACCATGTCGCACTTGTTGAGGAACACAACGATGTAGGGAACGCCAACCTGACGCGCCAGCAGTATGTGCTCGCGGGTCTGGGGCATCGGGCCGTCAGCAGCCGACACAACCAGTATAGCGCCGTCCATCTGCGCAGCACCGGTTATCATGTTC
>DVNK01000036.1 GCA_018714445.1 Candidatus Fimadaptatus faecigallinarum
CAGCGACAGCACGGCCATGACAACCAGCTGGACGCCGTACCGGGCGATGACGTCCATGCCGCAGCCTGCCTGCATTTCGTTCACCAGATTGGCGGTCGTGAACGGGATGATGCATTCCAGAATGACCTCAACTGTAACCAGCAGCGGCGTCAACATCGCCGGTTTTTTGAACTCGCGGATGCTGCGAGCCAGAGTTTTTACCATAAGTGACATTCCTCCTCATCGCCTGATCGCGCAAGCGCGCGTCACATTGTCTCCAATGTCTTTCGCCCCCGGCATTCACCTGTCCAGATTTGCGGACATGAGCGCGGCGGTTTCCATAAATGCGGCGAGCTGTGCGTTCGACAGGCCCTCTGTAAGGCACCGTTCGGTGCGGCGTAGGCATTCGCCGACCTCTGCGTCGAGCCGGATCGCCTTTTCGGTGGGAATCAGGCTCTTCAGCCGGGCGTCGCTCGCGACGCTCCTGCGCTGGATCAGGCCGTTCTTCTCCATCAGCTGCAATACGCCGGTGGCGGTGGAGCGGCTCATGCTGAGCGCGCTTTCCACATCGCGCTGATACACCGGACCCTCTGCGCATTTCACGAGGATGTAGTGTATCACCCTGCTCTGCACCCCTGTGAGACCCAGGCTCTGCATGTCGGCATTCATGCGCTTTCCGAGCTTGTGGGACAGGACACTGATCCAGACCCCACAGTCTTTCTCCACTCAGAGTTCCCTCCTCTCGTGCCAGCGGGCAGCGCGGCGTCCGCGCAGGCCCGCGCGAATTGTTCGGAAGCAAACAATATTCTAGCGCGCGAATGCTGGATTGTCAACACAACATTTGACCTTTTTTCTGTGAAAACAAGGTGAAATCTTGGACCGCACGCCCGAAGCCGCGCCGGGGCTCCGGCGCCCCTGCCCGCACTTCCGCCGCGCCTCCCAACCCGCGGCGCATCTCATGCGGAGCACAGGTCTCGCCGGATTTTCGCCTGCACTTTATCGGCCTCCACCCCTCCGCCAAGGCGCCAACAGACCCGGCTTCCGAGATCGGAAACCGGGTCTGAACGCCCAATGGAAATGAAGTTTTTCAGCGCTTCGAGAACTGCGGCGCGCGACGGGCAGCCTTGAGGCCGTACTTCTTGCGCTCCTTCATACGGGGATCGCGGGTGAGGAAACCGGCCTTCTTGACCGCGGGACGCAGGTCCTCGTCAGCCTTGATAAGCGCGCGGGCTATGCCATGACGGATAGCGCCCGCCTGACCGGTGAAGCCGCCGCCGTACACATTTACCAGCACGTCAAAGCGGCCGGTGGTCTGAGTCAGCGTCAGGGGCTGGCGCACGGTCATCTTCAGCGTCTCAACGCCGAAGTAGTTGTCTATATCGCGCTTGTTGATGATTATATTGCCATCACCGGGTACCAGGCGCACGCGGGCAACAGCCTTCTTGCGCCGGCCAACGGCATTGTAGCATACCTGAGCCATTGAAAGTCCTCCCTTCATACTGCGCCGCACGGGGCAAACGCCTCTGCGCGGCCTGCGGAGCCTGTCCGCCGGAAACGACGCCGCATGGCGTCATACGTCACTTGCTGAGCTTGAGCTCCTGGGGCTTCTGGGCCTGATGCTCGTGCTCGGGGCCGCGGTATACGCGCAGCTTGGTCAGCATGTGGTTGCCCAGCGCGCCGGAGGGCAGCATGCCGCGCACGGCTTCCTTAAGCGCGAACTCGGGCTTGGTGGCCATCAGCTTGCGGTAGGGGATCTCCTTGAGATGGCCCACATAGCCGGTGTGATAGCGGTAGAACTTCTTGTCCAGCTTGGCGCCGGTCAGCTTGATCTTGTCGCAGTTGATAACGATGACGTGGTCGCCCGCGTCCACATGGGGCGTGAAGGTCGGCTTATTCTTGCCGCGCAGTATCGAAGCCACCTGGCTGGCCAGACGGCCCAGTATGAGACCGTCGGCGTCTATCACATACCACTGACGCTGCAGGGTCTCGTTTTTTGCCATAAACGTTTTCACGTGTTACTCCTCCTCAGGTCGTTGATAGAGGTTGCGGGCGATGTCGCCCTGAAACAGCGCGGGCACATGCCGCGCTTATGGCGCAAATTACGCGCCCGGCCCGGCGGTGGTCAGTCGCCTGTGGCCATATATGTCAGACCCGGGGCTAACAGGTCTTTTAGACACGCCTTATAGTTTACCATATTCCGCGCAACATTTCAAGCATTGCGCGCATCTATAAGGATAATTTTACGTTATACGGCGAGCCAGCGCGACCCTTTCCCAGCGTGACGACTTAAAGCGCAGGCTGGTGAGTATGCCGCGCACAGTCAGGTCGGTGGCCATGCCAATCCATGCGCCGGTCAGCCCCAGTCCCAAACCGTATATGCACAGCGCCGCGACCAACAGCCTGACGCCCCACATGCACGACAGCCCGATTATCATGGGCGTGCGGGTATCGCCCGCGCCCGACAGCGCGCCCGAAGCTACTATCGACAGCGCAAAGAACGGCTGTGCCAGCGCCTCCACTTTGAGCGCAGGCGCGCCCAGCGCTATCACATCCTGTGCGCCGGTGAATATGCCCAGCAGCCACTCCGGGAAGAAGAACAGCACAAGGCCGGTCAGCGTCATGCCTATAAGTCCGATAAGTATCGTGAGATATCCGTATTTGCGCGCAGAGCGCAGATCGCCCGCGCCCACGGCCTGACCTACCAGCGTCGTGGCCGACACGCTGAAGCCGTACGCCGGCATATACGACAGCGATTCGGCGGTCGTGGCCAGATGATGCGCGGCCAGCGACGCCGTGCCCAGCCCGGCGACCATGGTCTGGAACACCATGTGGCCGGTGTTGACGCACACGCGCTCCAGCGCGGCCGGCATGCCTATGCGCAACATGTGTTTGGCCACGCTCCAGCGCGGCCTGTAAGATTGGCCCCTCTCAAAGCGTATGTCGCCGCAGCCGCGTTTGAGCCGCAGCAGCATCAACATGCCGGCCGTGGCCGTGGCTATCGCGGTGGGTATGGCGGCGCCTATCACGCCCAGCCCCGCGCCCCATATCGGCACGTTCAGGCCAAACACGCTGACCGTGCGCGGCGAGTAGATGAGAAAGAAGTTGCCCACGACGTTTATTACGTTGGCCATCAGGTTGGCCTTCATGGGCGTGCGTGTGTCGCCCGCGCCGCGCAGCACGCCCGACAGCACCAGCCCCATGAAGTGCGGTATATAGCCCAACGAGACAATGCGTATGTACTGTGAGGCGACCGGCACTATGTGCGCCTCGGCGCGCAGCAATACCGGCAGCACGCCGCCTATCGCCTGCATGAGCACCATGAACGTCGCGCCCAGCAGCGCGCCCAGCGTCAGCGCCTGACGGGCGACGCGATTAGCGCCCTCGCGGTCGCCAGCGCCTACCGCCTGCGCGACCAGCACTGTCGCGCCGACCTGTATCGCCGCGCAGGCGCCGTTGAGCAGCCAGCCCGGCGATGCGTTTACGGCGACTGCGGCGGTGGCGTCCTCGCCAAGCTGACCGACCATCGCGGTGTCCACGAACGACACCAGCATCACCATTATGTTTTCAAGTATCGTGGGCCAGGCGATATGGGCGACGCGACCCAACTCGGCCCGCGACCAGCTCATACCACGCGCGCTCATGCCGGATCTCCCAGGAACGCCTCGATGAGTGCGTATGTCTGCTCAAGTCCGCGTATGTGGGTGCGCTCGTAGCCGTGCGAGGCGAATACGCCGGGGCCTATCACGGCATGGCGCAGGTCGCGTCCGGCGCGCAGTGCGGTTATGGCGTCGGACGAATACGAATTGAACACGTCCACGGCATAGTCCAGGCCATGCTCGCGCGCCAGTTCGATTAGACGCGTGGTCATTGCGTAGTCGCAGGGGCCAGAGCCGTCCTTGGCGTCGATCGACACGCGTGTCTCGTCGCCCATCAGGTCGCCGCCGACGCAGCCCATGTCCACCGCCAGGAAGTCGACCACGTCGTCGGGCAGGCCGGCTGACGCGCCGTGAAGCACCTCTTCGTAGGTCGTGAATACCAGGTACACCTTGCGCGCGGGTGTGAATTGGCCAATCTTCACGCGCCGCGCCAGTTCCATTAGCAGCGCCACGCACGCCTTATCGTCGAGGTGCCGGCTCTTTATGAAGCCCGACTGAGTGACGCGGGTGCGCGGGTCGAGCGTCACGAAGTCGCCGTTCATTATGCCCAGCGCGCGGGTCTCCTCGGCCGAATGGGTTATCTCGTCCAGCACTATTTCGATGGTGTCGGGGTTGCGCTCTATGTCGCACTTGTCGCCGAATATGTGGCGCGAGGCGTTTACGCACTGCACGGTGCCGTCGTATACGCGGCCGTCGCGGGTGTGCACGCGCACGTTTTCGGTTTCGACGGTGTGCTCGGAGAAGCCGCCTATGTGCGAGTACTTGAGCCGGCCGTTGGGCTTTATCGCGCTGACCATCAGGCCCAGCGTGTCCACATGTGAGCACAGCGCTATCGGCGCGCCTTCTCCGCCCAGGCATACCAGTACGTTGCCCTTGCGCGTGCGCCACGGCTCATAGCCCAGCGCGGTCAGTTCGGCCTCGACGTAATCGGCTGCGGCGTTTGCCATGCCAGTGGGGCTTTCGATTGCGCACAGTGCGCGTATCCAGTCGACGACGCGGTTTGTGTCCATTTACATGACCTCCAGATGTATATTTGGCCGCGCGCGGCGGTCATTCGTATTGATGTTATTGTATGCCTACGCGCGCGTTAAGTCAAGTGCGAACGCAGGAAACGCAAGGTAGAGCAAACGTGAGCATATTGAGCCGAAGACCTTGTCCGCGTACATTATGCGATATGCGAACCATGTAATCGCGGGCGCTCGGAGCTGGCGGCGGCGCATGCCGGTCAAAAGCGCAAAAGGCATGCCATATGCTCAGTCGGCGCGGTTGTAAACCCGGCACGCTCATGGTATAATAAAGCCAATATGACGGAGCGAGGAGAGGTGTGCAAATGCCAACTGACATAGAGATAGCCCAGGCGGCGCAAATGCTGCCGATAACCGAAATCGCCGCGAACCTGAACATACCGGATGCGGCGCTTATACCATACGGCCGCTACAAGGCTAAGATAGACATGCGTGCGCTGGGCGAGCGCCCACGCCGCGCAAAGCTGATACTTGTCACCGCTATAAACCCCACGCCCGCCGGCGAGGGCAAGACCACCGTGTCGGTCGGACTGGCGGACGGACTGTGCCGGCTGGGCGCAAACGCAATGCTGGCGTTGCGCGAGCCGTCGCTGGGGCCGGTGTTCGGCGTAAAGGGCGGCGCGGCAGGCGGCGGATATGCCCAGGTCGTGCCGATGGAGGACATAAACCTGCACTTCACCGGCGACCTGCACGCGATAACCGCGGCCAACAACCTGCTCGCCGCGATGGTGGACAACCACATATTCCAGGGCAACGCGCTGGGCATCGATCCGCGGCGCGTGGTATGGCGGCGCTGCATGGACATGAACGACCGTCAGCTGCGCAATGTGCTGGACGGCATGGGCGGGCGCTCAAACGGCATGCCGCGCGAGGACGGCTTCGACATAACCGCCGCAAGCGAGGTCATGGCCACGCTGTGCCTGGCGCGCGACATAGCCGATCTCAAGCAGCGGCTGGGGCGGCTGCTCGTGGCCTGGACGTTTGACAAGCGCCCGGTGTACGCCCGCGACATAAATGCCCAGGGCGCCATGACCGCGCTGCTCAAGGACGCGCTGATGCCCAACCTGGTGCAGACGCTCGAGCATACGCCCGCATTGATACACGGCGGGCCGTTTGCCAATATCGCGCATGGCTGCAATTCGTTCATAGCCACCGATACGGCGATGCGGCTGTCGGATTACACCGTGACCGAGGCCGGTTTCGGCGCGGATCTGGGCGCGGAAAAGTTCATAGATATAAAGTGCCGCCTGACCGGCATACAGCCCGACTGCGTGGTGATAGTGGCCACGGTGCGCGCGCTCAAGAGCCACGGCGGCGTGAAAAAGCCCGACCTGAACGTTGAAAACCTGGACGCGCTGCGTGCGGGCCTGCCCAACCTGCTCAAGCACATAGACAATGTCAAGAGCGTGTGGGGTCTCAACGCGGTAGTGGCGATAAACCGTTTCTCCAGCGACACCGATGCCGAAATAGCGCTGGTGCAGTCCGAATGCGCCGCGCATGGCGCGGATGCGATCCCCTGCGACGTATGGGGCAAGGGCGGCGAAGGCGCGCTGGCGCTGGCCGCGCATGTGAAGCAGCTGTGCGCCGATCCGCGGCCGCTGCAGTTTACCTATCCCGACGAGCTGCCGCTGGACAAGAAGATAACCGCAGTCGCGCGCAGGATTTACGGCGCGGCCGAAGTCAAGTTTGCGCCGGGCGTGCGCACCAAGCTCAAGCAGTTTGCCGAGATGGGCTATGCCAGCGCGCCGGTGTGCATCGCCAAGACGCAGTACTCGCTGACCGACGACATGAGCCGCCTGGGCGCGCCTGAGGGCTTTACGCTCAATGTGCGAGACGTGCGGCTAAGTGCCGGCGCGGGATTCGTGGTCGCATTCACCGGCGAGATAATCGCCATGCCGGGTCTGCCCAAATCTCCGGCGGCCGAGCGCATCGACGTGTCGGACGACGGCGTGATATCGGGGCTGTTTTAAGGCGGATTGAGCGGAACTGCGGTCGGGGCTATGACGAGTCGACGCACAAGCCGGTCACAGTTGCGGACAGCCTGGCTTTATGTCGGGCAGTGCTGTGAGGGCGGATTGGTTTGTTACGGGCCAAGTGTTAAGTTGGGCAGCGCCGCAAGAGTGGATTGAGCTGCGATGTGCCAAGTACTATGTCAGGCAGCGCCGCGCGGGCAGACTGGTTTGTTCTGGGGTAAGTGCTAAGTCGCGCAGTGCCGCAAGGACGGATTGGTTTGCGACGGGCCAAGTGCTAAGTCAGGCAGCGCCGCAAGGACGGATTGGTTTGCGACGGGCCAAGTGCTAAGTCGGGCAGCGCCGCGCGGGCGGATTGGTTTGCGACGGGCCAAGTGCTAAGTCGGGCAGCGCCGAAAGAGCGGGTTGAGTTGCGATTAGCCGGCACTATCCGGACGCAACCGCGGCGCTTCCGCTATCAAACCGCTTTGCGAAAAGTATTCCAAATGTGCGGCGGGCCGTGATGGTTCGCAGGCATGTGCGGTGCTTTTGCCGGATTTTGGGTTGCGCTATTTTAAAGGGTAGCGCGATGCGGTTACATTGAGCTGCCTGTGTACTATAACATAACGCGCGGCAAAGTCTTTGCACATACGCACGGCTATACATTGGTTGCCGATTGATTTAATTGCCACTCAAACGTGGCTCAGGTGTGCCGCTTGAATTGTCAATATATTGGGGGCTGTTGCAAAACAGACCTAGAGAAAAAGAGATAGACTTCCCTGAAAGGGTTGCCTATCTCTATTTTTGTTAGTGCCTTTAGGCAGTTGAGCAAAACAGAAAAGGGGCTGTTGCAAAACGGAAGTGGAGCAGCAGCCTCTTTTGCGTTTTAATTTATACTGGTCGTAGCTTATCGTACTGGCAGGATTGACGCGGCGGGATTGCATTATGGCGGACAGGGCGGACGGGCGATGCGTCAGGCATATACGGCCTTGCTGCCCGGCCGTTCGGCTCGCCCGTCAACCCAGCAGCTCCAGTGCGTTTAAGCCCATTATGCGTTCGCGCTCGTCGTCGGTCAGCGGCACGGCGGCTATGCGCGCGAGTTCTTCGCGGGCGTCCCACATAGGATAGTCAGTGCCGAACATAACGCGCTCGCGGGAGTAGTGGCGGATTATCTGCGCGGCGTGTTCGGGCGTCATCGCGTACAGCGACGACGACGTGTCCACGTATACGTTTTCGTAGTCGGCCAGCAGCTTGTAAGCGTCGTCCCACTCGCTCCAACCTCCCAGGTGCGCGCACACGCACACCAGCCTGGGAAACGCGTCCAGCACATGCTTCATCTGCGACGGATGCGAGTAATTATAGCGGCTGTCGCCGGTGTGTATTACTATCGGCATTTTGCCCTCGATGGCCGCGAACATGTCCATCACGCGCTTTTCATCGAGTGCGAACTTTTGCATATCGGGATGGATCTTGAATCCCTTGAACCCTTGAGCGCGCACCTGTTCTATCAGCGCGTCGAAGTCGGGGCAGTCGGGGTGTATCGCAGCCATGCCGGTGAACAGATCGGGATGCGCCTGGAGCTGAGATCCTATGAATGAGTTTATCGACTGCATCGCGTGCACGTTCAGCGCGACCGAGTATATGCACATCCGGTTTATGCCGTTTTGGCGGGCGCTGTCAATCAGCTGGTTTACCGTGCCGTCACAGTCCATGTGCAGCGAGTAGAAATCGCCTATGCTCTGAGCGGCCTTGAGCGCTATTTTGTCGGGAAATACATGGGCATGAACATCATATATAAACATATAACCACGCTTTCTGTGTCTGATTATGTGCGGGAATTATACCACAATCCCGCGCTCCGAGTACAGCGTACGCAGGTTAAGGGCCGTGCGAAAAGTCTACCGATTCTGTAAAATATTGCATAAATGCTGAACGAGTATGCGCGATATAACAGAAATGTTCGGAAATTGTGCATAAATATGTGCGGCGGTTCGCGAAAAGTTAGCAATTGTTTGCACTTGAGCATAATACGCGGGGTATATCATAATGCGAACTGAACAGAAGGCGCGCAAACGGCGCGCAGGAGGCAGATATGCAGGAAAATGCACAAAACACACCCGCACAGTCAGATACCCCTCAAAGCGTGAGTGCGAACGCACCCCAAAACAAATGCGACACCGCACAGCCGGCACAGGCATCCGTACCTGACCGGTCCTGCGGCGCGGAAGTGGTAAACGGCGCTCAGGCGGCGCGGCAATCGACGTCGCTGTGGCGTGCGGCATTTCGGGCTACGGTGCCGGTGCTGTGCGGGTATCTGGCGCTGGGGTCGGCGTTTGGGCTGTTGCTGAACGCGGCGGGGTATGGCGCGCTGGCGGCGGGGGCGATGTCGGTGGTGCTGTACGCGGGTTCGGGGCAGTTCCTGGCAGCGCAGATGCTGGCATCGGGCGCGACGCTGGTTGAGATGGCGCTGGCGACGTTCTTTCTGAACGCGCGGCACATGGTCTATGGACTGTCGCTGCTGGACGAATATGCGCACGCGGGCAAGTACCGTTTTCAGCTAATGTTCGAGCTGACCGACGAGGCATACGCGCTGCTGACGGCGGGCAATGTGCCGCCGGGTGCGGATCGGGCAAAATACAATTCGCATGTGCAGCTGTTGTGCCACGCGTACTGGATACTGGGCAGCGTGATAGGCGCGGCGATAGGCATGCTGCTGCCGATAAACACAAAGGGCCTTGACTTTTCGCTGACGGCGCTGTTCATAACCATACTGCTGGATCAGCTGCGGCTCAAGAACAACCGGCTGCCCGCGATCATAGGCGCGGCGTGCGCGCTGGTTATGCGCGGGCTGTTGCCGGATAACATGTTGCTGGGCGGTATGCTGCTGATGCTGGCGGTGCTCATCGCGTCGCGCCGCGGCATCGAGCGCTATCAGGAGGGGGCGGTAAGATGAATACGCTGTCACCGGCCGAGTACGGGCTGGTCTTGCTGACGCTGGGCGCGGTCACGTTTGCCACGCGCGCCACGCCGTTTTTGCTGTTCGGCAGCCGAAGCACGCCGAGCGTGGTGCTGTATCTGGGGCGGATGCTGCCGCCGGCCATCATGGCGATGCTGGTCGTGTACTGCCTAAAGGATGTCAACTTCTTTTCGGGCGCGCATGGACTGCCGGAGCTTATCGCGTGCGCACTGGTCGTGGCGCTGCATATATGGCGGCGCAACGCGCTGATAAGCATATTCGGCGGAACTCTGGCGTACATGCTGTTGGTGCAGTTCGTGTTTGTGTGATAGTGGCGCGCATGCTGGCACGGCGTTGGATTGCCTAAGGCGTCAGCGCAGTTTCATATCGCGAACGCCGCCTGTTGCGCGGGCGCGGTTTCATGCTGTATGCCAGGTCTGCGATGCGGCCATGTATCGTAACTCGCCTGAATATGGCGCGGCTGTCTTTGATACGCCAACTTATTGCGGCTGTTGCGCTGTTTGTGATTGCGCCGGCCCGTTTCGCCTGAGGCAAGGGCGTCGCTTGCGCCGGCTCAATCCGCGCCTCCGCCGCTGATGCCGGCTGCGATTTGGCCGGCTGCACTGCCAGCTCAGGTTAATAATGGCATAGGGCATTGCACATTTGCGCCACATGATGTATAATATACAAAATAGACACTGAAACAGGCATAACTATGCAATTGGAGGCGCAAAGCGATGACAAAAGTATACGTGGACGGCCAGGAGGGCACGACCGGGCTTAAAATACGCCAAAGGCTTGCAAAGCGCGGCGGCGTCGAAGTGATAGAGATAGATCCGGCGCTGCGCAAGGACAGCGCCGAGCGCGCGCGCTGCATAAACGCGGCGGATATAGTGTTTCTGTGCCTGCCGGATCAGGCGGCGCGCGAGGCGGTAGAACTGTGCACGAATCCCAACACGCGCATAATCGACGCCAGCACCGCGCACCGCACCGCGCCGGGCTGGGTGTACGGTTTTCCGGAACTGATCGAAGGCCAGTACGAGCGCATAGCCGTTAGCGCGCGCGTGGCGGTGCCGGGGTGTTACGCCAGCGGGTTCTGCGCGCTGGTATACCCGCTGCGCAAGGCGGGGCTGCTGGGCGCAGATGCGCATATAAAGTGCAACGCGGTGTCAGGTTACACCGGCGCGGGCCGCAAGGCGATAGAGGCGTATGAGAGCGCCGACCGTCCCGCGGCTTTTGACAGCCCGCGCAAGTATGCGCTGACGCTCAGCCACAAGCACCTGCCCGAGATGCGCGCGATATGCGGCCTGGACGTGACGCCGATATTCGAACCGGCGGTGTGCGACTTCCCGCAGGGCATGCTGGTGAGCGTGCCGCTGTTCCTGGACGAGGTCGGCGCGACGCTGGAACAGGTGCACGACGTATACGTAAAGCACTACGCAGGCGCGAAGTTCGTCGAGGTGATGCCGCTGAACTACACCGAGGGCGGCTATATAGACGCGCAGGCGCTGCGCGACACCAACATGATGCAGATATTCGTATGCGGCGGCGACGGGCGCGCGACGCTGACCGCGCGGTTGGACAACCTGGGCAAGGGCGCCAGCGGCGCAGCGCTGCAGTGCATGAATATAATGCTGGGCGAGGACGAGGCGCTGGGTCTGGTTTGACGCACGGCCATCGGGCTGGACGGCAGATTTAACGCGATAGTGCTTTTGCAAAACCCGCGCGCGGCATATAATTAGCATACAATATGTAGCGAAGTGGGCGCACGCCCGCTGCGCGCATCAACGCTTGGATGGGGACGCGCATCCGCGCAAGGGCGGCAAAGCGAGCCGGGGCAGGTGGAAGCCCGGTCTGTCCGCGGCATAGCGCCATCACCCCGGAGCGGTCGGCTGAGGCGCATATCGCGCTTAGGCTTGAACGGGCGCCGCCCGGTACAGCGGCAGCGTATGCGCAAGTGTACGCGTGAGGAGGGCGCTGGAACATGCGCCAATTTGGGTGGTACCGCGAAGGCTTTTCGTCCCATATGGGAGCGAAGGGCCTTTTTAATTTACCCGCCCGCGCCCCCATGCGCCGCCACGACACAGTAAAAGGAGTTGTACGCTATGTTTGAAAAGGTCTCCACCGAGCTCAATTTCGTTGAGCGCGAAAAGGAGGTTGAAAAGCTCTGGCGCGAGCGCAACGTGTTCAAGCGCTCGATAGACCAGCGCGAGGGCTGCGACGTGTTTACGTTTTACGACGGCCCGCCCACGGCCAACGGCAAGCCCCACATCGGCCATATACTGACCCGCGTCATGAAGGACATGATTCCGCGCTACCGCACGATGAAGGGCTACAAGGTGCTGCGCAAGGCCGGTTGGGATACCCATGGCCTGCCCGTCGAGCTGGAGGTCGAGAAGAAGCTCGGCCTTGACGGCAAAAAGCAGATCGAAGCCTACGGCATGGAGTCGTTCATAAAGCAGTGCAAGGAGTCGGTCTGGAAGTACCTGCACGAGTGGGAGCGCATGAGCGAGCGCATAGGCTACTGGGCCGATATGGAAAACCCCTACGTGACCTATGACAACAATTACATCGAGTCGGTGTGGTGGTCGCTCAAGCGCATACACGAGATGGGCCTGCTGTATAAGGGCTACAAGGTAGTGCCGTACTGCCCGCGCTGCGGCACGGCGCTGAGCTCGCACGAGGTCGCGCAGGGCTATAAGGACGTCGAAGACATGACGGCGTTTGTGCGCTTCAAGGTGCGCGGCGAGGATAAGTACCTGATGGCATGGACGACCACGCCGTGGACGCTGCCGTCCAACGTCGCGCTGTGCGTCAACGCCGACGAGGACTACACTGAGTTCAAGTGGGATGGCCGCGTGTGCATAATGGCCAAAGCGCTGATAAAGCAGGTCGTGGGCGACGCCGAAATAGAGGAGATAAAGACCGTCAAGGGCGCGGAGCTGGTCGGCATGGAGTACGAGCCGCTGTTTAACTGCGCCGATACCGCGGGCAAGAAGGCATTCTATGTCGTGGCCGACGGCTATGTAACGCTTACCGAAGGCACCGGCATAGTTCACATAGCGCCGGCATTCGGCGAGGACGACGCGCGCGTGGGCCATCAAAACGACCTGCCGTTTGTGCAGCTGGTGGGTCCGGACGGCAAGTTCGTCGAGGGCACGCCGTGGGCGGGCACGTTCGTCAAGCAGGCCGATCCCACGATACTGGATGAACTCGAGCAAAAGGGCCTGCTGGTCAAGAAGGAGAAGCACTCGCATAACTATCCGTTCTGCTGGCGCTGCGATACTCCGCTGATCTACTATGCGCGCTCGACCTGGTTCATACGCATGACCGCGGTGCGCGATAATCTGGTCGCCAACAACCGCTCGGTCAACTGGCTGCCCGACAACATCAAGGAAGGCCGCATGGGCAACTTCCTGGAGAACGTCATCGACTGGGGCCTGAGCCGCGAGCGCTACTGGGGCACGCCGCTGCCGATATGGACCTGCGAATGCGGGCACATGCACGTGATAGGTTCGATAGAGGAACTCAAGCGCATGGGCAACAATGTGCCCGACGACATAGAGCTGCACCGGCCCTACATCGACCAGGTGACGCTGACCTGCCCCGAGTGCGGCGGCGTGATGCACCGCGTGCCCGAGGTCATAGACTGCTGGTACGATTCGGGCTCGATGCCGTTTGCGCAGTGGCACTATCCCTTTGAGAACCAGGACAAGTTTGAGGAGAACTTCCCGGCCGACTTCATAAGCGAGGCCATCGACCAGACGCGCGGCTGGTTCTATACGCTGCTGGCGATATCCACGCTGCTGTTCGGGCGCGCGCCGTTTAAGAACTGCCTGGTGCTGGGCCATGTGCTGGACAAGTACGGCAAGAAGATGAGCAAGCACACCGGCAACGTCGTGGATCCGTTCGAGGTCATGGACAAGTTCGGCGCGGATGCGGTTCGCTGGTACTTCTACACGGCGGGCGCGCCGTGGCTGCCGAGCCGGTTCTATCCGGAAGCGGTCGCCGAGAGCCAGCGCAAGTTCATGGGCACGCTGTGGAACACGTATGCGTTCTTTGCGCTGTACGCGTCGATAGACACGTTCGACCCGCTCAAGCACCACGCTGCGCCCGAGACGCTGACGCTGATGGACCGCTGGATACTCAGCAAGCTCCAGACGCTCATAAAGACCGTGGACGACGGCCTTGCGAACTATCGCATAACCGAGTCGGCCAACGCGCTGGGCGACTTCGTCGACGAACTGTCCAACTGGTATGTGCGCCGGTGCCGCGAGCGGTTCTGGGGCAAGGGCATGGAGGGCGACAAGCTGGCGGCGTTTGATACGCTGTACCGCGTGCTGGTGACGCTGACCAAGCTGTGCGCGCCGTTCGTGCCGTTCATGTCCGAGTCGATGTACCAGAATCTGGTTGTGGCTAACGATCCGGATGCGCCCGACAGCGTGCATCTGACCGACTTCCCGGTGGCCGACGAGAGCCTGATATCCGAGGAGCTCGAGCGCAATATGGAGCGCGTGATACTGGCGGTGCAGCTGGGCCGCGCATGCCGTTCCAGCGCCAACATAAAGACCCGTCAGCCCTGCCAGAAGCTGCTGATGCGCTGCGAGGAGCTGCCGGCGGACTTTGCGTCGCTGATAGCCGACGAGCTGAACGTAA
This sequence comes from Candidatus Fimadaptatus faecigallinarum, assembly GCA_018714445.1. Lineage (GTDB taxonomy): Bacteria > Bacillota > Clostridia > Christensenellales > Aristaeellaceae > Fimadaptatus > Fimadaptatus faecigallinarum. Next base: position 14,222 of record DVNK01000036.1, read on the forward strand.
AGCAGATAGAGTACGTAAACGACGCCAGCGCGTTCACCGGCTACCGCATAAAGCCGCAGCTGCGCACCGTGGGCCCGAAGTACGGCAAGCTCCTGGGCGGCATACGCAAGTGCCTGGAGACCGTCGACGGCAATGCGGTCGTGGAGGCGTTCGAGCGCGGCGAGAAGCTGTGCTTTGAGGTGAACGGCCAGCCGGTCGAGCTCGCCAAGGAAGACACGCTGATAGAGCCGATGCAGGTCGAGGGCTTTGACGCCGAGAGCGCCAAAGGCATGACGGTGGTGCTGGACACCCGCATGACCGACGAGCTGATAAGCGAGGGCTTTGGCCGCGAGGTCATCAGCAAGCTCCAGACGATGCGCAAGGATGCGGGCTATGAGGTCGTGGATCGCATAGGCGTGAGCCTCACGGGCACCGAGCGCCTTATGAGCATGATACTGCCGCAGCGCGAATCCATAATGAAGAGCGTGCTGGCAGTTGAGTACAGCGACGAGATACCCGAAGGCGCATACACCGCCGAGTGGAACATCAACGGCGAGAGCGCGAAGTTCGCGTGCTGGAAGATGTGATAAGTGTTATGTTTAGATATGCGCACCCGGACTGATCGTTCGGGTGTTGCA
>DVNK01000037.1 GCA_018714445.1 Candidatus Fimadaptatus faecigallinarum
GGAGATTGACATGATTACCAGTGTGTATGCCCATATCCTGGACGAGGACCGCAAGATCAACGCCCAGAAGTTTGAGAGCGCCTTCTACGCAAATCCCAACCTGCGCGCGGTCCGTCCCCCAGAGGAGCCGAAGGAACCGGCACCGGCGACGCTCGACCTGGAGGCCCTGGTGGAACAGCTCCGGCAGTCACCGGAACTGGCAAATACCCTGGCTGCGTTGCTCTCGACGGCACCGGGCGGCAGGTAAGTCCGAAAACTCCAATTAGCAAAGATGGGATTTTTCTTAGCAAGGACGTGGAAATCGTTCGTTTCTTCTTAGCAGGATATACATAGCAGCGCATAAAATCCTCCCGGCCTCAAACGAGCGGCAGGCCGGGAGAAGAAAAATAAAAAACGCTGCAAACCAGCAAAAAATGGCTTGCAGCGGTGCTTTTGGCACCCCCGGCTGGGTTCGAACCAGTGGCCTGTCGCTTAGGAGGCGACCGCTCTATCCAACTGAGCTACGGGGGCAGATATAAGAAGTATACCGTCGTGCACGCCAACCAAAGCGCGATGCATCGATCTATCACCTGCAAACCCGCCGTGGCTGATGCGACATGGGCATAAGCCCACACGCTGTACGCCATATCGCGTACATATTGTATTATCTCATACCCTGCGCGCATTGTCAATCGTTTTTTTGCGGTGCGCGCCCTCAGTGTTCATCGAATTGTCATAAAATTTACTTGTACAATCAACCAAGGCAGGGTATAATCATAAAGGAATTTATGCACCAAATATTGGAGGTAGTTCGATGCACATCAACGATACTGTAATATATTTCGATCCGCTGACGGCAAACCAGCCCTTAGACCAGAGCAATACCAGCGCCAGCGATACCACCGCGGATGATACCGGTACTCAAGTGGGCACGGCAACCTCTACGCCCGCTGATGCGACAGGCGAGGTCAACACGGTCGGCAGCATACTCTCACTGGTCGTGCCGCTGCTGCTGATGGGCGTCGTATTCTACTTCTTCCTGATACGTCCGCAGCGCAAAAAGGACAAGGCCGTCAAGAACATGCTCGACGCGCTCAAGCCCGGCGACCGCATCTGCACAATAGGCGGCATCTATGGCACCGTCGACCGCCTCAAGGACGACACTGTGACCATCATCGTCGGCTCGGACAAGAGCCGCATGGTCATGGCAAAGTGGGCCATACGCAGCGTTGAAAACGCTACCGTTGAAAACGATTCTTCACCCGAGGTCTGATCGGGGCTTCTTAGGGGGAATGGCCCGGCGCCATCCCCCTGCTTTTATTTGCCCGCGGCTGTGTACGCCGCGGGCTTTTGATATGTTCTCGTACATCGCTGGCCCTTGCCGCTTTTGCGTGCATTGCAGTTTTGCCACGTATGCGCGCGTTGTGGGATTATGCGGCTTTCGCATGCACTGCGGAATTTACCGTATTTGTGCGTACTGTGGGCCTTTGCCGTGTCTGTGCGCGCCTTGGGGGGGCGCCGCTTTCACATGTACCGTGGACTTTTGCTTCACCCGTGCCTGCTTTGGGATTCCACCGCTTTCGCATGTGCCGGGGGCCTTTGCCGCACTCATGCCTGCTTTGGGATTTCGCCGCTTTCGCATGTGCCGCGGGCCTTTGCCGCACTCGTACCTGTTTTTAGGTTCGCCGCTTTCGCGTGTGCCGTTGGCCTTTGCCGCACCGTGCCTGCTTTGGGGTTTCGCCGCTTTCGCATGTGCCGTGGACATTTACCACACCCGTGCCTGCTTTGGAATTTCGCCGCTTTCGCGTGTGCCACGGCCTTTGCCGCGTCCGTACCTGCTGTGGAATTTTGCCACTTTCGCGTGCACCGCGGGCTTATACCGCGACCGCGTTCACTTGGGGCATTGCCACGTCCATGCTTGCGTGCTAACGCTACTTCTACAAGTGCCGCAGAGTTTTGATGTGTATTTACGCACAGCCGGCTTCATGTGACAAGCCCTTTGGCAAACAGGTTGTCCTTGCCCATGCCGCAGACGTATGGGTTCTGGTCATATACATGGCAAAACTCCAGAAACTCAGCCCGCTGCTTAGCGTCGCGCATTATCTTGCGCAGTATCTCTCGCGGCAAAGTGCGCGCAAACGCGCCCGGTCCGGCCAGCTTAATATCGTGCACGCCGCATTGCCGCAGTATTCGCTCCAGCTCGTCCGGCATGAACGCGTACGTTATGGGCCATGGCGCCTCGCCCCGGTCATATGCTTCGCGCTCGGCATCGCCGCCCATCAGCCCAGTGCGCCACAGCTGCTCGCAGACCGCGCCATTGAACGTAAAGCCATCCACCGCCGCCTGCGCGCCCTCAATGCAGCTGCGCACCCATGGGTCGTCGCAATCGTCATCGAGTATGAACTGATTCTTGGGCAGCGGGTTGGCGCAGTATGGCAGCGACCCCAGCCGGCTCGATACGCTCAGCATAATCCGCTTGGCGCATATGCGAACCAGATTCGCTATCACCTTCTCCTGATTGGGGTATGTGTACGAGATCGGCGCGTCAAAGCTCATCACCAGGTCAAACGCGCCATCGGAATATGCCGACAGATCCTCCAGCGCGCCCTCCACGAATTCAATCCGGTCCTGCACGCCCGCCGCCCGCGCCAACTCGGCGGCCTTGTCCAGCATCGGCTTGGATATGTCAAAATGCGTCACTTGGCAGCCGCGTTGCGCCAGCAGTATCGAAAACCGTCCCGCGCCGCCGCCGCCGTCAAACACCGTCTTTATGCCGTCCAGGTTGGCAAGCAGTTCCTTTTCGATATGGCTTTTCAGCACAATGTCATCGATGAACGTCTGTTCACGCATCGTCTCGCGCTCGCCCTTGTCGGGCAGATTCCAGTGGCGCTGGGATATCAGTTGGCTGTAACCCATCGGCATACCTCCTGTCCACTTGTCGCGCTCAATGCCGCGCGGCATGGTATCAATTTCATTTTACCATATCTGCGCGGCGGCGCAACCTCAATCACCGCTAACAATTGTGGATATTCCACATACGACCCGAGGAGATGGCAGCATGCCATCCCCCCGGGCGACCGCGGCGCAGCTTGCGCCGCATATGTCCTCATGTACACTCGTGCGTTTCAGAGTCCGCGTCAGCAGTTGGGTACTATCGGCTGCTCTATCATGCAGATGCAGTCTATGCGCAGCAGGAAGATCTTGCCGGTGCAGTAATCCAACACGCGAATGAACTCGCAATCCACGTCCAGCAGTACCACGTCCAGCGTGCAGGTAAACGTCGTTATATGCACGCGCGTGTTGTACAGCATGCGCAGCTGAGTGGCCAGGCTGCGCGCAAACCGCGAACCGCCATTCCAACCGCCACCCCAATTGCTCCACCAGCCGTTGCCGCAGCTGTTGCAGGTGTTGCAGGTGTCGCAGCTTGAGCAGCTGTCACAGGTGTTGCCGCAGCTGTTGCAGCCGCTGTTTACGGTATTGATAAAACCCAGCGCGCTCCCCGAAGTTACGCCCGAGCACCCGTTCTTGGCATTGAGCATAGTTCTACCTCCAATACATTGCTGCCGGAGCCGCGCCGGCCGTTCGACCGGTCATCCACGCTCTGTCCGCGACATGCTCGCCCGGTATATACTATCGATATATCCGTCCGGCATATCCGTCCGGTATCTCCGGCTCGATATACTCTATGCATATCCGCGCGCTTTGGTGCGGCGCACAGCGTGCCTTGCGCAACAGTATTTTCGCATTCGAGGTAGCGCGCCTCGCATTTTGCGGTCATGCCGGTGCAGGCATCATCGGTTTTCAAGTATCTGCGCTGTCCGTGGGAATCTTACTTTTCGCATCGAGGCGGGCGGCTCAATGTATTGCGCGTCAGCCATGCTGCTCGGCATTGCGCGTAGGTAGGCGAATTGCTCATTGGTTTGCGCGCTCGCATGGATGACAGCGCTTTATGAGCGCTTCATCCAGCAACCCGGCGATATTCGCCCGGCGTATTTATTCGTAATACGCATTTATTATACCTGCACATCTGATTTTTGCGCGCACAAACCGGCCCGCAGCGCACACATGCACGCCACCGACCGGTCAGTTGTTGCGCACTACCTGAGCGCCGCGTCCAGCACCGCCTTGACCTTTTCGAGCGTAGCCACGCCTTCGTGCAGCTTGACGCCGTCCACATAGAACGTGGGCACGTAGTAGTAGTCGTACTGCGCGGCCAGTTCAGGCTGCTCTGACTCCTCGATGCGCTCTATCTCGATTTTGCCGTAGTCCGGATTGAGCCGGCACAGGCTCTTTATGTAATCGTCGGCCTTGCGGCAGTATGGGCAGTTTGCCAGATAGAAATACTTTACCGCCTTCATGCGATCAACTCCCTTTTGTATGTAAACACCCGTTTAAATGCTTATAGGCGCCCTATATGCTGCCTATGAGTTCCCTTTTTATTATAACCCGCTCCGGCGCGCAATATCAACATCGTCATGCAATCATTGCGCCCAAATGCGCCCGATTTTAAGTCAAGCGCCGCGCGCACGCCCATATCGGACGCACACGCGGCGCAATTATCATATGTCCGCCGCCAGGCTCTCGCGCAGCCGCTCGGCGTACTCGTCCAGCAGCCCCAGATCCCACAGCAGCCGGCTGAGTATGTACTTGTCGCGTATCTCCTGCGAGCATTTGAGCGCCGATATGACCTCGCCGTCGCTCAGGCCCAGCGTGCGCGGCAGCGTGGGTTCCTGCAGCGCCTTCATCAGATTCACAATCGAGTTCAGGTCGGGCAGCTCCTCGTCCATCACGCGCGTCAGCTCGTCCCAGTTGGCGATTATGCGCTCCAGGCGCTGTGCATGCTTTACCGGATCGTGCTTGCCCACGCGGCGCTCGATCTCTATCACCGCCTCGGCAGTCGGGCCAAACGAGTCGCGCATCTCGCGCTCCCACGCGGCCATGTCAAACGCCGCAGCGTACTTGAGCGCCCGCTCGCGGTCGGGCGTCTCCTGCCGCAGCCAGCTGAACAGCTTGAGCGTCAGCACCGTGCCCACGCCGACCTGTATGCCGTGCAGCTCGCCCGGGCAGCGCCCCATCAGCGAATGCATCTCCCAAATGTGCGAGAAGTAGTGCTCCAGGCCGCTGGCCGGACGGGACACCTCGGCAAAGCTCATCGCCACGCCCGATATTATCAGCCCCTCTATCACCTGCATCACGGCCTGAGGCGAGCGCTGAGTCAGATGCGGCGCGGCCTCGACAATGCGCTTCACGCACCGCCGCATCATTCCCGCGACCTCCTCGCAATAGTACTCGCCGGTTATTATGTGCGACATGCGCCACTCGCACACCGATATGTACTTGGCCAGCATGTCTCCCAGGCCGGCTTGCAGCATCTTCAGCGGCGCCTGGCGCAGCACGTCTATATCGGCCACTATCGCATCCGGGCACACCGAGTATATCGTGGTCTTGACGCCGGCCGATATCATCGACGACGAGTTGGACGCGTAGCCGTCCATCGACGGCGCGGTCGCCACGACCACCTGCTTTGTGCCGGTCGCGCGCGACACCATCTTGCACACGTCGTTTATCGTGCCCGAGCCCACCGCGACCATGCAGTCGGTGCCCGGCGCGAAGTTCATTATCACCTGACCCACGCTGAACTCATCGGGTTCGACATGCGCCTGCGGGAACACATACAGCGCGCACTCCAGGCCCGCGCTGCGCAGCAACTCGTGCACCTGACGTCCTGCAACGCGATACGTGTTCTGATCGGCCACGACCATCGGCCGGCTCACGCCCAGCTCGCGCAGCACGCTGCTGACCTTGAACAGCGCCCCCTGATCTATTACCACGCGCTTGAGGCGCACCGAGTGGTGCTTGCCACAGTCGCAATCGTAGCCTTCCTCGCGCAACAGCTCGCTCAGCGGTGCATTTTTAAAATCAACCATAATTGCCTACCTCCATAAAAGAGCCGTCCAATGTCGAGGCATCGGGCGGCTCAGGCTGTTATGCTACTTTGCAAAATCGACCGCGCGGGTTTCGCGGATCACATTTACCTTTATCTGGCCCGGGTATTCCATTTCGCGCTCTATGCGCTTTACGATCTCGCGCGCCAGTATCAGCGTGCCCGCGTCGTCGACGTCCTCGGGTTTGACTATTATGCGCACTTCGCGGCCCGACTGCACCGCATAGGTCTTTTCGACGCCGTCGAACGAGTTGGCGATTTCCTCGAGCTTTTCGAGGCGCTTGATGTAGTTTTCCAGCGACTCGCGGCGCGCGCCCGGACGTGCGGCCGATATCGCGTCGGCGGCCTGTACCAGCACGGCCTCGACGCTTTCGGGCTCCACGTCGTTGTGGTGAGCCATTATGCAGTGCACGACTGCCGGCGACTCGTGGTACTTCTTGGCCAGGTCGGCGCCGATGGTCACGTGCGTGCCTTCTATCTCATGGTCAACGGCCTTGCCTATGTCGTGCAGCAGGCCTGCGCGCTTTGCGAGCTGTACATCCGCGCCCAGCTCGGCGGCCATTACGCCCGCCAGGTGGCTGACCTCTATCGAGTGCTTGAGCACGTTCTGGCCGTAGCTGGTGCGGTACCGCATGCGGCCCAGCAGCTTAACCAGCTCGTGGTGTATGCCGTGCAGATTGGTCTCGAACACGGCCTGTTCGCCGGCCTCGCGTATCGAGTTGTCGACTTCCTTGCGGGCCTTTTCGACCATTTCCTCGATGCGCGCGGGGTGGATGCGGCCGTCCATTATCAGTTTTTCGAGCGCTATGCGGGCGACTTCGCGCCTGACCGAGTCAAAGCCCGATATGATAACGGCCTCGGGGGTGTCGTCTATTATAAGGTCGACGCCGGTCGCGGTCTCCAGCGTGCGTATGTTTCTGCCTTCGCGGCCGATTATGCGGCCCTTCATGTCGTCGTTGGGCAGCGCCACGACCGACACGGTGGTCTCGGCGACGTGGTCTGCGGCGCACTTCTGTATCGCAAGCGATACTATGTTGCGGGCCTTTTTGTCGGCCTCCTCCTTGGCGTGGGACTCTATCTCGCGCAGCATTACGGCGGCGTCGTGATAGGCCTCCTTCTTTACGCGGTCCATGATTATGTCGCGGGCCTCTTCGCTGGTGAGGTTGGATATGCGCTCCAGCTCGCCCTGCTGACGATCGTGCAGCGCCTGAGCCTCGCTCTCCAGGCGAGCGATGTTCTTTTGGCGATCCTCCAGCGAGCGCTCGCGGGATTCGAGGCTTTCGGTCTTTTTGTCGAGCGCGTCCTCGCGCTGCACCAGGCGGCGGTCGGTGCGCTGCAGTTCATTGCGGCGATCGCGGATCTCCTTGTCGAGCTCAGCGCGTTCGCGCAGCATCGACTCCTTGGCGGTCAGCATTATTTCCTTGCGCTGGGCCTCAGCCTTTTGCGAGGCCTTGTCCAGCAGTTCCTGAGCGGTGGCTTCCGCGCGTCCGATCTTCTTCTCGGTCACGTTTCTGCGATAGAAGTATCCGAACGCGGCGCCCGCCGCCAGTGTCACCAATGCAATCAGTATACTAGCCCAAACCGGCAAATTGGTCAGTCCCCCCTCTGTTTAAAAATTTACCGAACCGGCACATGTCGATCATGCCGGAGCTCGAATGGAAAGTCGGCAACACGGGGGCGTCGCGCGACCCGATGCTATGCAGCTATAAAGGTCCTGCGCAGCGCGCAAGACCACGCCCGCACGCGCAAACCGCGCGCACGCAGCGCTAACACGCCCCGCCCGTCGGCATTCCCGCCGCCGGCGCAGCGCTTGTCCCAGTATAAGCCTTCATATATATCTTGCCCGCCATTGCGGCGCGCCATGTCGCTCTTCCACATTTCGAATCATTTTCACAGTAACAGGTTTATTTTAAACTCCCGCGCTGAAACTGTCAAGCAAGCACATGTTTAACAAATATTTTTTCGAATAGAAATCCGCCGAAAACCCGCGCCGTCTTTGACATTTAATTGTTTTGTAAGATATGGGCAACCATTGCGTATCAATTGTGGTCGACCCGCTCAGGCAGCGGTCTGCGCGCTCAACACGGCCGCATCAATGGCCAAGTCCGCCCGGCAACGGCTCGCGCGCGCTACGCCGCGCCGCGTACCGCCGACTGAGCTGGACGCCGCGCTCCCTTGCAGCCGAAAAAGCGCCCCCAAGGCACAGCCTCAGGGGCGCGATATATCGGGTTCTCAGCCAGAAGTGGAATTACAGCTCCTCGGGTACGATCGCGGCGGCGCTGGCCACCTTGAACGTCTGGCGGGTATAGGGCTTGATGACGAACTGCTGCTCGAGCGTGTCGCGCATGTAGAGCCGGTAGTGCTCCATGGGCTCGGGGCCGCAGATGTTGGAGCCCAGCGCGCCCTGCGAGTAGTCTATCGACAGCGTGATGCAGTCGTCGGGTTCGAGCTCGCAGGTATGGGTCGCCTTGTCGAGCGCCTTGTCGGTATACGGATGCGCGTTGAAGCTGAAGCCGTCATAGCGTGCCTTTTCGTTGATGACCATCAGGCCGTCGCCGCGCTTGTCGACCAGTGCCAGATAGCGGGTCTCGCCACGGGCGCCGTTCTCCTGCGGACGCACGTAGGGCTCGTGCAGGTCGTCCATATCGCCTTCGTACAGGCCGACCAGCGCGCCTTCCCACATGTCCTGATAGTTCTCCTGCGGGCCGCGGCCCAGCCATATCGCCCGGTCGTAGTCCTCGGGCACCTCCATGCGCACGCCCACGCGCGGCAGGTAGATCTCCTTCATATGCGGACGCGCCTCGACGCTGTCCGGCGACGCCCAATGCGAGCCGGGCACCTCGACCTTGAAGTCGGTCAAAGGCGTGTACTTGACGTTCAGGCGGATCGAGCCGTCGCCGAATATCGTGTACGTCAGCTCCGCACGCACCACCGCGCGCGTCGAATACGGCGCCAGCACCTGCGTCACGCGCACGCGCACCGCCGAGCCGGTTATGCGCTCCACAGCGCACTCGGCCACGCGCACCTGGAGCTTGTCCAGGCCAAAGCGCTTCCAGTACTCCTTGAGATGCACGTCGTTGTCGGTCGGCGCGCGCCACAGGTTGACCTGCGGGCCACCCACCAGTATGTTGCGGCCATCCTGCTGCCACTCGATTATGTTGCCGCGACGGTCGAACATCACCGAGAAGTCCTCGCCCAGTATCAGCGCGCCGCTCTCCTCGTCGTTGAACAGCGTCAGCTCGGGCATGTCGGCAGCCTTGCGCACTATGCGCACCGGCTCGGCCGGCAGCTTGAACTGCTCGCACGCGACCTCATGGCCCGCGGCGCACCAGCGCGTGTCGTACTTCTCGCGCAGCGATATCGTCAGATACGCATTGCCGCAGCAGGGCAGCTTGTAGTCGATCTTGACGCGCTTGGTGGCATACGGCGCGATGTCCAGGCTGAGGTCGCCATGCTGTACGGCCTGGCCGTCGACCTCTATCGTCCAGGTGGCCTCCATGCCGTCAAAGCCCCGGAACGCATACAGGTTGGTTATGTCGAATTCGCCCTTTTCGATATCGACCGCCACTACGCGCATCGGCTGAATTACCTTCTTGTACTCCAGCAGGCCGGTGTGCGGCGTGCGATCGGGATAGCACAGCGCGTCGACGCAGAAGTTGGAGTCATTGGGCTCGTCGCCGTAGTCGCCGCCGTACTTGTAGTACAGCTCGCCGTCCTCGGTGTACGCGGTCAGGCCGTGGTCGCACCACTCCCACACGCAGCCGCCGATCAGGCGCGGATACTTGTATATCGCATCCCAGTAGTCCTTGAAGCTGCCCGGCCCCAGGCCCATCGCATGCGCGTACTCGCACAGGAAGAACGGCTTGGGATCGGTCTTTTCGCCCTCCTTGATGAGGTCGTAGACGTTGGTGTACATGCGCGAATAGACGTCGGCGGTCTCGGCGTTGGCGTCGCGCTCGTAGTGTATCGGGCGCGTGGGATCCAGCGCGCGCACGGCCTTGCCCATCGCCACGTGGCAGCAGCCATAGCCCGACTCGTTGCCCAGCGACCAGAATATGATCGACGGGTGATTGCGGTCGCGCATGACCATGCGCACGCCGCGGTCGACGAACGCGCTCTCCCACTTCGGGTCGGTAGCTATGCGGTCATATGCGCCGTTGGCGTAGGTCGAGTTGACGTCGGCGCACACTATGCCGTGGCACTCCAGGTCGGTCTCGTCCATCACGTACATGCCCCACTCGTCGCACAGGTCGAGCCAGCGCGGATCGTTGGGGTAGTGCGAGGTGCGCACGGTGTTGATGTTGTGCTGTTTCATCAGCTCTATGTCGCGCAGCATGGTCTCCATGGGCGTGACATGGCCCAGCTCGGTGTGAGTGTCGTGGCGGTTGACGCCCTTGAGCTTTATCGACACGCCGTTGACATACAGCTGGCCGTCGCGTATCTCGACGGTGCGGAAGCCCACGCGCACGCGCTGCACCTCTATGACCTCGCCGGCGCGCTTGAGCTCGCACAGCAGCGTATACAGGTTGGGCGTCTCAGCCGTCCAATGGAGCGCGTCGGTTATGACTTCGCTGAGCTTGAGCGTCGTATTGTCGTTGCCCTTGAGCGCGACCGGCAGCGTCTTTTCGAGCACCGCCCTGCCGCAGTCGCCTATCAGCGATATCGCCAGTTCCAGCTCGGCGCCGGCCGTGTCGTAATCGAACACGTCGCACTCGACGTCCAGCAGGCCGTTTTTGAACTCGCCGTCCAGCAGCGACGTCACGCGCACGTCGCGAATGTGCGTCTTGGGCACGCCCAGCAGATACACGTCGCGGAATATGCCGCTGAAGCGCCAGCAGTCCTGATCCTCCAGGTAGGTGCCGTCCGACCACTTGAACACCTTGACGGCCAGCGTGTTCTCGCCCTCGTGTATATAGGGCGTGATGTCGAACTCGGCGGGCATGTGGGTAACCTTGCTAAAGCCCACCTGCTTGCCGTTTACGTAGACGTAGTAGGCTGAATTGACGCCGTCAAAGTTGATGAACACCTGCCGGCCGGCCCAGCTGGCGGGCAGCGTGAACTCGCGCCGGTAGAAGCCCACCGGGTTGTCATCGGGCACATAGGGCGGGTCGTACGGTATCGGGAAGTTGACGTTGGTGTACTGAGGCACATCATAGTCGCCTTCCATCTGCCAGTTGCCGGGGACGTTTATCGAGTCCCACTCTACGTCGTCGAACTCGTAGTCCTCCTTCTCGAATCCCTCGGGCCACACCTCGGGCACGGCCGCGAAGTAGAAGTCCCACACGCCGTTGAGCAGCTTGTAAAACGGCGATGCGCCGCGCTCGCCCACCATCGCCGACTTCCGGCACGCATAGGGTATCAGGCTCGTGCGGTTGGGCTGGCGGTTGATGTGCAGCAGGTCCAGGTTCTGCCAATCGGGTTTTGATGCCATAGTGCTATCCTCCACAGCGTGCTCATCGGCACGTTCATTGAGAGTGCTGCGGGGCGGTTGCGCCCCCTTACATATCATTATACTGTGACTGAGCCGAATTTGCAAGAGATATGCGCGCCGCCGCGCGGCGTATTGCGGCAGTTTTTGCCGCATGGCGCGGACTGCCGCGCCCTGGCCCTGCCGGCCCGTCGGGGCAAATTGACTTTTTCGTAAAGTGGCCTGTATGCGGCTTTTTCTTTACAAAAGGATGGTATGATTTACTTTACAGACAAAATTCTCTGCGAGGGATGGGTGATGAGCTACAAATGAGCAAGCTACAACAGGACTTCACCGAGGGCAGCATATCGCGCCACCTGATACGGTTCTCGCTGCCGTTTCTGCTGGCCAACCTGCTGCAGGCGCTGTACAGCGTCGCCGACATGATGATAGTCAGCTGGATCTGCGGCACCAACTCGATGTCGGGCGTCAACATAGGCGGCCAGATAACCCAGATGATAATGATGCTGGTATCGGGCCTGACCGTGGGCGGCACGGTGTTGGTGGGCCAGTACTACGGCGCGCGCCTGGACGATGAGGTAAAGCGCACAATCGGCACCATGCTCAGCCTGCTGACGATACTCGGCGTGGCGCTGACGGCCATAATGCTTATAGCCAGCGACGCGGTGCTGCGGCTGCTCAACACGCCCAAGGAGGCGTTTTCCGAGGCGCACAACTACCTGGTCATATCGCTGTGGGGCACGCTGTGCGTGTTCTGGTATAACGCGCTGTCATCGATACAGCGCGGCATGGGCGACTCCAAGCGCCCGCTGATATTTGTGGCGGTGGCGTGCGTGGTGAACGTGGGCCTGGATCTGCTGATGGTCGGCGCATGGGGCATGGGCGCGGCCGGCGCGGCGCTGGCGACCATAATTTCCCAGGGCCTGAGTGTGGTGCTGTGCGCGGTGTACCTGGGCACCCACGGCTTTGTGTTTGACTTCAAGCTGTCCAGCTTCCGCATCGATGCTGAAAAGGTCAAGCTGCTGATACGCATCGGCCTGCCTTCGTCGGTGCAGAGCTTCGTGACCAACCTGTCGTTTTTGATGATGACGACGATAACCAACGGGTTTGGCGTGGCCGCCAGCGCGGCGGTCGCGGTGTGCGGCAAGTTCAACAGCTTCGGCATAATGCCGGCGATAGCGATGTCGTCGTCGGTCTCGTCGGTGGCGGCGCAGAACATAGGCGCCGGCCAGCACGACCGCGCAGTCGAAGCGCTCAAGGCCGGACTGAAGATATCGATCGTGATCGGCCTGGCCGTGTTTGCGTTTACCCAGCTGTGCCCGCAGCTGATACTGAAGATGTTCAACGCTGAAGCCGATGTAATGGCATACGGCGAAACGTACCTGCGCGCATTCAGCTTCGACTATCTGATAGTGCCGTTCGTGTTCTGCATAAATGGCCTGATGCTGGGCGCGGGCCATTCGATGTTCTCGCTGATAAACAACATGCTCTCGGCCATACTGCTGCGCGTGCCGGTGGCGTTTTTGGTGTCGCGCACGGCGTTGGGCCTGGCGGGCGTGGGCGCGGCGGCGCCGGCGGCCTCGCTGGCTTCGCTCATCGTGGGCATATGGTTCCTGCTGAGCGGGCGCTGGAAGACCAACAATACCGGCATAAGGCGCGCGCAGTCGGCCTGACGCCGACTCGGGACGCACTGCCGCAACCAGCCCTGCGCGTTACGGCCTGCGCAGGGCATGTCACTCGATGCGGACGATGGGCCGATGCGGGCGGATGTCCCCCGGTCGGCTGCGGATCAGGCCGCGCGGCATATGGCGCGCCGGCCAACGCGCATGGAGGCGCAATTAACGATGGATAATTTTATAACCACTGTCAACGCGGTGCTGCCGCTGTTTTTGATAATGGCGCTGGGCTACGGCATTCGCCGCACGCCGCTGATGGACGAGCACACCCATCAAAAGATGAACAAGCTGATATTCCAGCTGTTCCTGCCGATACTGCTGTTTAAGAACATATCCACATCCAGCCTGGACGCGCTGTCGGGCTCGTGGGTGTTCGTGTTTGGATTCGTATCCGAGATGGCGCTGTTCCTGATACTGTTTGCAGTCGTGCCGCTGATCGAAAAGGAAAACCGGCGCCGCGGCGTGCTGATACAGGCGCTGGGCCGCTCCAACTATGCGCTGTTTGGATTGCCGCTGGTGGGGCTGCTCTATCCCGGCGAGGACATCGCCGTCGCTTCGATGCTGGTCGCGATATCGATACCGGTATTCAATGTGATGAGTGTGGTAGCGCTGGAGACCTGGCGCGGCGGCAAGCTCAACGTGCTCAAGATACTGCGCGGCATAGTCACCAATCCGCTGATAATCGGCTGTGCGCTGGGCTTTGTGTGGCTCGTGACCGGCATACAGCTCCCTCAGTTCCTTCAGACCGCGATAGACGATACCTCCAGCATCGCCACGCCTCTGTCGCTGTTCGTGCTGGGCGGCGCGTTCGAGTTCTCGCGCGTGCGCTGCAACATGCGCCCGCTGCTGATAGGCACGATCGGGCGACTGATAGTGGTGCCGGTGGTCGGCATCACCGCCACCGTGCTGATGGGCTTCCGCGGCATGGAGCTGTACGCGATGTGCGTGGCCTTCATGGCGCCCTGCGCGGTGTCCAGCTACCCCATGGCTCAGCAGATGGGCGGCGACGGCGAACTCGCCGGGCAGCTGGTCGTGTTCACCACGGCGTTTTCGATGTTCACCGTGTTCGGCTTCACGTTCGCGCTCAAGAGCTTGGGATTCATCTGAGCCGGAGCGCACACATCATGACGCGATCCGCGCCGACTTGCGGCGCGATGCGGCCGGGCCGCGCGGTATATTCCGCGCGGCCCTCAGTTTACTGACAATGTATTGCGCAGACTGTCAGCCTGGCTAACAGTGGCAAATGGCATCTGCAAACCATGCCATAACGCCCGTTATATCAAACGTATTTTGAGGCAGCGTCCATGCGTCATTTCAGAGAGGCCTTAATAACGATGCGTTCTGTCCAGCTGCTGGTACTTCGTCAACGGTCCGGGCCGCGCGGTATATTCCGCGCGGCCCTTTCGCTCGCCCGACTATTCAAGTGCTTAATTGAGTTTTAAAACTCGATTTTGATATTTGCTGATTGACAAGGGCTGAGGGCGAGTATATAATTACGGCAGAGAATATGCACATGGGAGGCGAAGTCATGCAAAAGGCAAAGCTGATAATGGACAAGGACTTTCAGATAGGCGCGGTGGACAAGCGCGTGTTCGGCTCGTTCATAGAGCACCTGGGCCGCGCGGTGTACGGCGGCATATATGAGCCGGATCACCCGACGGCCGACGCACAGGGCTTCCGTCAGGACGTGGCGGCGCTGGTGCGCGAGCTGAACGTTCCGATAACGCGGTACCCGGGCGGCAACTTCGTGTCGGGCTACAACTGGGAGGACGGCGTGGGTCCGCGCGACAGGCGGCCCAAGCGGCTCGACCTGGCATGGTCCACGACCGAACCCAATCAGGTCGGCATAAACGAGTTCTGCGACTGGGCGCGCATGGCTGGCACCGACGTCATGATGGCGGTCAACCTGGGCACGCGCGGCGTCGACGCGGCGCGCGAGATAGTCGAATACTGCAATCATCCGTCCGGCTCGCAGCTGAGCGACCTGCGCATCAGCCACGGCTGGAAGCAGCCCCACAACATAAAGCTGTGGTGCCTGGGCAACGAGATGGACGGCCCCTGGCAGATCGGCCACAAGACTGCACTCGAATACGGCCGCCTCGCCAATGAGGCCGGCAAGGCCATGAAGTGGATCGATCCCACGATAGAGCTGGTGTCGTGCGGCTCGTCCAACCTCAACATGCCCACGTTCGCCGAGTGGGAGTCCACCGTGCTGACCGAGGCCTATGACACCGTGGACTACATGTCGCTGCATCAGTACTACGGCAACCGCGAAAACGATACCGCTTCGTTCCTGGCGCGCTCCGACGACATGAACGAGTTCATACGCAAGGTAGTGTCGGTGTGCGACTACGTGCGCGCGCGCTATCGCAAGCAGAAGTACATCAACCTCTCGTTCGACGAATGGAACGTGTGGTTCCACTCGCACGATCAGGATCAGGAGGTCTGGAAGCAGGGCCGCTGGAACCTGGCGCTGCCGCTGCTTGAGGACGTGTACAACTTTGAGGACGCGCTGCTGGTGGGTCTGATGCTGATAACGCTGATAAACAATGCCGACCGCGTAAAGGTCGCGTGCCTGGCGCAGCTGGTCAACGTCATCGCGCCCATCATGACCCGCAACGGCGGCGGCGTGTGGCGACAGACGATATTCTATCCGTTCATGCAGGCGTCCAACTTCGGCCGCGGCACCGCGATACGCCCGGTCATAAGCGCCCCCACATACGACTGCAAGGCACGCGACGGCGTCAAGGTAGTGGACGCGGCGTGCGTGCTGTCCGAGGATGAGCGCACGCTGACGGTGTTCGCCGTCAACCGCTCGAACGAGGCCGTCGAGCTGACCGGCGACCTGCGCGCGTTCGGCGAGCTGCGCTTCAAGGACTCCAGCGCACTGCACAGCGACGACCTCAAGGCCGTGAACACCGAGGCCCAGCCCGACACCGTAAAGCCGGGCGCCGGTGCGCAGGCAGCGGTCGACGGCGGCAAATTCACCGCCGTGCTGGGCGCGTACAGCTGGAACGTGCTGCGCTTTGAGCTGGGCTGAGACCTGGCGACCGACGCTCATATTCCATCCAATAATGCATAACTGAAAGACACCGGCGCAGGCAGCGGTATGCTGTCTGCGCCGGTCCGGTTTTTGGGTATGGTGTTGCAGGTATACCTTTGGGCGAATGCAGGCCGGCCCAACGCCGCAAGTCTGCCGTCTGCGGACGCGCTCCAGGCTTGGCTGACGTTGTGCAGACGGCGCCGCGCATCGCGGCCGATGGCGTTGCCACAGATGGAGGGTTGTTTGCCGTGGGTTCATTGAGCGCGGTGTCCGGTCGCGGCTTAATGACGACGGCGTGTGAATAGCGATACTTGGTTGCGACTTGCTGACTATGGCTCATGAATAGTGATATTTGGTTGCGGCTTATAGACGATGGCTTATGAACAGTGTTACTTGATTGCGGTTCGCTGACTATGGCTCATGAATTGCGTTACTTGATTGCGGCTCGTTGACGACGGCTCATGAATAGTGATATTTGATTGCGGCTAACTGACAACGGCGCATGAACAGCTATTTGCAGTTTGCACCGCACAAGCTGCGGCGTTCAAGCTGCCGGGCACCAGCAAGGCGCGGACAGCATGCCGTCCGCGCCTTATCACGCGCCAATTATGCCGATTGCGCTCAGGTGAAATCGAGCTCGAACCGCTCGCCATGCCTTAGCAGCAATCCGTCTGTCAGGTCTATGCGCAGTATAATGGTGTTGTGGTCGTCAAGGTCGGTGTGACCATTGTCTATCCACTCCGCAAACGCCTGCTTGAGCATGTCCAGCCGCGCGGCGTTGGCCGGCAGCCCGACCCAACCCATGCTGTGCGCGCGGCCGTTCGCCGTGAACCAGTCGCCCGCTATCGCCACGGCCGGATTGGCCGCTATCTGGCTCATCTTGCCCGACAGCGCATGCGTTATCACGTAGAACGCGCCGTCGTCGTATGTGGCGTTGACATAGCGCACATGTGGCTTGCCGTCCTGCGCGGTGGCCAGCGCTATCACGCTGTCTCCGCCAAAGCGCTCGCGCATTGCGTCTTCGGCCCTTGGAGTCAGTTTTGGCATTTCGCATACCCCTTTCTGCTTAGGTCAGAATGCGCGGAACAGCGCCGCGCGACGCGTCCCCAATGCGTCCACGTCTTCACATGCACGCGCGCATATCGCCGAATAAAGCACCTTCGGCACGCGCTGGCGGGTCTGCGTGGCGTCCTTACATGCACGCGCGCATACCGCCGCCATGCCGCCCGGCGCTACCCATCGCATGCTCCGCTCGCCGAACGCGCCGCCGCAACGCCGCAGCCGGCTCAGAACCCCAGGTCGTCCTCCAGCTCGTCGTCGGATATCGTGGTCTCGTCCATGATGCGCTCGGCTTCGGTGCTCTCATCGTCGTCATCGTCGTCGTTGGACGTCACGCCGACCGGCATCGCATTCGAGGCCAGCGCCTCGGCCATCTCGGCGCGCAGCTTGCTCTCTATCTCGGAGCAGACCGTCGGGTTATCCTTGAGGAACTTCTTGACGTTCTCGCGGCCCTGACCTATGCGCATGTCGTTGTACGAGAACCATGCGCCGCTCTTTTTGACGATATCCCGCTCCAGCGCCATGTCGAGTATCGAACCGACATTGGATATGCCTTCGCCGTACATCATGTCGACCTCGACCTGCCTGAACGGCGGCGCCACCTTGTTTTTGACGATCTTTATCTTGGTGCGGCTGCCTATCGGCATTCCGTCGGTGCCCTTGAGCGTCTCCAGCTTGCGCACGTCTATGCGCACCGACGCATAGAACTTCAGCGCCTTGCCGCCCGTAGTCGTCTCGGGCGAGCCGTAGCCGATCTGTCCGACCTTCTCGCGCAGCTGGTTTATGAATATCGCAATGGCGTTGGTGCGCGCTATCACGCCCGTCAGCTTGCGCAGCGCCTGCGACATCAGCCGCGCCTGCAGGCCCACATGGCTGTCGCCCATGTCGCCCTCTATCTCGGCGCGCGGCACCAGCGCTGCCACCGAGTCGATTACCACTATGTCTATCGCGCCCGAACGCACCAGCGCCTCGGTTATGTCCAGCGCCTGCTCGCCGCTGTCGGGCTGACTCACGAACAGCTCGCTTATGTCTACGCCCAGGTTCTGCGCATACTGCGGATCCAGCGCGTGTTCCGCGTCTATGTAGGCCGCCGTGCCGCCGCCCTTTTGCACCTGCGCCACGCAGTGCAGCGCCAGCGTCGTCTTGCCCGAGGACTCCGGCCCATATATCTCGATTATGCGCCCCCGCGGCAGTCCGCCTACGCCCAGCGCCGCATCCACGGCTATGTTGCCGGTCGACACTACATCCACCTGCATGTGCTTCTGGTCGCCCAGCTTCATCAGCGCGCTCTCGCCGAACTCCTTCTTTATCTGCGCCAGCGCCATCTCCAGCGCGCGCTCCTTGCCCACTTCAGACGCCGTCTGCAGTTTGGACTTGCCCGTTGCCTTCTTTGCCATATATCATGCGCGGGCCGCGCCCGCCCTCCTTTCTCACTCGACCAGCATAACCTCGTCGGCCTCGACCAGCGCGCGCCGCACTATGTCCAGCGCCCGCAGCGCCGCCAGCGACCTTATCCGATACCTGTCGCCGGTGAACACGAACCGATGCACCTGCGTGTCCCGGGGCGTGCGCAGTCCTATGTACACCAGCCCCACCGGCTTGTCCGGCGTGCCGCCGCCCGGCCCCGCTATGCCCGTGACCGACACGCAGTAGTCCGCGCCTGACAACTCATGCAGCCCCTGCGCCATCTCGCGCGCGGTCTGCTCGGACACCGCGCCCACGCTCTGGAGCGTCTGCGCCTTGACGCCCAGCGTGTGCTGCTTGGCGGCATTGGAGTACGTAACATGCCCCTCCAGCAACACCTCGGACACGCCCGGCACATCCACCAGCCAGTCGGCTATCTTGCCGCCGGTGCAGCTCTCGGCCAGCGCCAGCGTGCGCCCCGCGCGCTTGAGCAGCCCCACCACCACCTGCGGCATGTCGGTCTCGCCTATCGCGTATATGAACCTGTCCAGCCGCTGGCGTATCCTGGCCTCGACCGGGTCGAGGTATGCCGCCGGATCCTCGCCCGCGGCGCACTTGACCGTCAGCCGCACCTGCGCCTCGCCCAGCGAGCAGTACGTGGCTATAGTAACATTGGTCTGCGCGTCTATCATGTCGCGCAGGCTCATCTCCAGGTCGCTCTCGCCTATGCCTATCGTGCGTATGAATCGCGAGGCTATCGTATAGCCCAGCTTGTCGTGCAGATACGGCTCGACCTCGGCCTCGAACATGCCCTTGAGCTCATACGGCGGTCCGGGCAGCACTATCACGATATGGCCGTCGGCCTCCACGGCGCACCCCGGCGCAGTGCCGCGCGCGTTTTTGAGTATGTGCGCGCCGCGCGGGAACAGCGCCTGCTTGCGATTGTTCTCGGTCATCTGGCGGCCCCAGAGCGAGAACTGCTCCTCCAGGTGCGCCATGGCCTGCGCGTCTTCGACCATGTCCAGCCCCAGCTCCTCGGCGACCATCTCCTTGGTCAGGTCGTCCTCGGTGGGGCCCAGGCCGCCGGTCGTTATCAGCAGGTCGCACCGCCCCAGCGCCGCGCGCACCGCCTCGCGCACCCGCCCCGGGTTATCGCCCACCGTCTCTATCCGGTACAGCTCTATGCCCAGCTCCGACAGCCGCCGCGACAGGTATTGCGCGTCGGTGTTGAGCACCTGGCCCAACAACAGCTCCGTGCCCACGCACAGTATCTCAGCAATCATCTTATCAGCACCCCCTGCGCGCCGACTGCTCCGGCACAGCGCATCCGTCGCTAACAGCATCGCGACTGTGCGCCCCGCCGCACCGCCGGCTCATATAGTCAGCCAACCTGATTGGCCAAACTCGCGCCCGCTTAAACCCGCGTCCGCACATTCCCACATTAGCCCAAATTCACATGCGCGCAACCTCACATCTGCGCTATGAACTCCCGATTGCGCACCAGGTAGTCCACGCCCGACCACACCGCCAGCACCAGCGCCACATATATCAGCGCATCCGACACCGCGCTCAACCACGGCGTCATCTGCCCGTCCAGCGCATAGTAGCCCACCAGCGTGACCGTCAGCGCCGCCATCTGCGACGCCGTCTTGAGCTTGCCCAGCTTGCCCGCCGCCAGCACCCGGCCCTTGCCCGCCGCCACCAGCCGCAGCCCCGACACTATGAACTCCCGCGCCACAAACACCACCAACACCCAACCCGGCATCAGCGCGCGCTCGACCATCATTATCATCACCGCCGTCACCAGCAGCTTGTCGGCGATCGGGTCCATAAACTTGCCAAAGTCGGTCACCAACCCGCGCGAGCGCGCGATGTGCCCGTCCAGATAGTCGGTCAGCGACGCCGCCACAAACAGCACTGCCGCCGTCAACCCGCACACGCGGCCGCCTATCATCATCAGCGCCACTATCGCAGGTATCGCTATCACCCGCGCCAGCGTAAGCCTGTTGGGCAGATTCACATGCACACCCCCTGCAGGTCGTATTCCTCGGCCGCGGTTATGCGCACGCGCACGTACTGGCCCGGCGTCAGTTCGCGCTCGCTTATGAAGTATATCTTGCCGTCTATCTCGGGCGCCTCGCGCATCGAACGGCCCACATACGTCAGCCCCTCAAAGCCCTCGACCAGCACCTCGCACTCCTCGCCCACGCGCAGCTCGTTGCGCGCGCGCGATATCTGCTGTTGCAGCGCCATCAGCCGGTCGAGCCGCTCCTGCTTGACCTCGTCGGGCACCTGATCGGGCATGTCGGCCGCGGGCGTACCCTCCTCGCGCGAGAACGCAAACGCGCCCATGCGGTCGAACTGTATCTCGCGCGTGAAGTCCATAAGCTCCTCGAAGTCGCGCTCTGTCTCGCCCGGGAACCCCACGATGAACGTGGTCCTCAGGAACATGCCCCGCGCCCGGCACTGGCGCAACAGCTCCCGTATCGAGTCGGGGTTGCCGCGCCGGTTCATGCGCTTGAGCAGCGGCGCGCTTATGTGCTGCAGCGGCAGATCCAGGTAATCGCAGATCTTGGGCTCGTCGCGCAGCGTCTCAATCAGCCTCGCGTCGACCGTGTCGGGGTACGTGTACAGCACCCTGAGCCAGTGCACGCTGTCCAGCGCCGCCACATCGCGCATCAGCTCGGGCAACAGCGTGCGCCCGCCCTCAAAGTCGTTGCCATAGCGCGAGGTGTCCTGCGCAATCAGCGTTATCTCCGACGCGCCGCCCTCGCTGAGCCGCCGGCACTCGTCGACTATGTCGCGGTACGGCCGCGAGTGATAGCCCCCGCGTATCAGCGGTATCGCACAGTACGCGCACCGGTTGTCACAGCCCTCAGATATGCGCACATATGCCGAATACGGCGGCGTGGTCAGCACTCGCCTCCCGCCGTCGCAGCCGCCAAAGCGTCCCGCCGTCTCGACCGGCCGCTGACCGGCCTCGGCCCGGCGTATCACTTCCACCAGCGCGTCAAAGTCGCGCACGCCCACAAACGCGTCCACCTCGGGCAGGCCCTGCGCCAGTTCGCCCGAATAGCGCTGCGCCAGACAGCCGGTCGCTATCAGCAGCCGCGCCCGGCCGGTGCGCTTGTACTCGGCCATCTCCAGCAGCGTGTCTATCGATTCCTCCTTGGCCGGATCGATGAAGCCGCAGGTGTTGACTATTATTACATCGGCGTCGCGCGGCTGAGGGGTTATCTCAAAGCCCGCGTCCGCGAGCCGCCCCAGCATCAGCTCACTGTCCACGCGGTTCTTGGAACAGCCCAGCGACACCATGCCGACTGTCTTGAGCAATAATATCAGTCCTTTCAAGTTTTATCTAAGGGCGGCAGCCGCCCCGCGTGCAATGCAGCCCGGCGAACATGCGCCTCCAGTGCATTTAAACATCATGTCATCAATTCCAGTTCGGCCACGGCCCGGCATGCGCGGCGCATGTTCCGGATTGCCGGTTGGCCCAACTCCGCCAGGCGCCGCCTATGAATTCGCGCCCGCATTGTCGCCGTACAGCCGCCGGAATTCCTCGCGCGACATCAGCACCATGCGCGGCTTTGCGCCGTCGGCCTCGCCGATTATGCCGCGGCGCGTCATCTCGTCGACTATGCGGCCCGCGCGCGCGTAGCCGATGCGCATGCGCCGCTGCAACATCGATATCGATACCTGGCCCAGTTCGACCGCAATCTCGACCGCCTGCGCCAGCAACGGGTCGCACTCGTCGTCCTTGCGTTCGTCCTTTTCGGCGTCGGACTGATCCTCGCACTCGAGCTGCTCGAGTATGTCGGGATTGTACACCGCCTCGTGCTGGCTCTTTATGAACTCAGTCACAGCGTTGACCTCTTCATCGGTCACGTTGGCACCCTGCACGCGCTGCGGCTTGCTGACGCCCTGCGGGAAGAACAGCATGTCGCCGCGCCCCAGCAGCTTCTCTGCGCCCGCGCCGTCCAGTATCGTGCGCGAGTCGACCTGCGACGCCACCGTGAACGCTATGCGCGAGGGTATGTTGGCCTTTATGACGCCGGTTATGACGTTGACAGACGGGCGCTGCGTGGCTATGACCAGGTGTATGCCCGCCGCGCGCGCCAGCTGCGCCAGGCGGCATATGGCGTCCTCGACCTCGCCCGGCGCGACCATCATCAGGTCTGCCAGCTCGTCGATTATGACCACTATCTGCGGCAGCGGCTTTTCGCCATCCTTCAGGTTGTGGTTGAAGCCCTTTATGTCGCGCACGCCGCGCTCGGCGAACTTCTGATACCGCTCGGTCATCTCCAGCACCGCCCAGTTGAGCGCGCTGGCCGCCTTCTTGGGATCGGTCACGACCGGTATCAGCAGATGCGGCACGCCGTTGTACACGCTCAGCTCGACGACCTTGGGGTCGATGAGTATCAACCGCACCTCGTCGGGCGTCGCGCGGTAGATTATCGACATGATTATCGTGTTTATGCACACCGACTTACCAGAACCCGTGGCGCCCGCTATCAGCACGTGCGGCATCTTGGCGATATCGGCTATGACCAGCTTGCCGGCGTTGTCCTTGCCCAGCGCTACCGCCAGCTTGCTCTGCGCGCGCGCGGCCTCGGGGCTGTCCAGCACGTCGCGCAGCGTGACCATCTCGCGCTGTTCGTTGGGCAGCTCTATGCCCACCGCCGACTTGCCCGGTATGGGGGCCTCTATGCGCACAGTCGTCGCGGCCAGGTTGAGCGCGATGTCGTCGGCCAGGCCCGATATCTTGCTGACGCGCACGCCCGGCGCCGGCGTCATCTCAAACCGCGTGACCGCCGGCCCGCGGCTCACGCCCACGACCTTGGCCTGTATGCCGAACGATTGCAGCGTCTGCTCGAGCTTGAGCGCCTTTTCAGCATCGATCTGCTGCTGCTCCTGCATCGACACGCCGTTGCCCTCGGAAAAGTGCAGCAGATCTATCGGCGGGTAGAAGTAAGGCTTGTCCTCGGGGATCTCCTCCATGGCCGGTTTGGGCATCCTGATGGGCGTGCCATCCAGCCGTGTGCCGTCGCCCAGCGGCTTGTCTAGGTCGGCCTCCACCGGCGTATACATCGCCACGCGCCGCGCCGTCTCGGGCACTATCTCGGGCGTATGCTGAAGCGCGATCTCCTCATTGACTCCGCCCTCGCCCGCGTAACCGTCAAACGCTATGCCGTCCGTATCGACCGGCGCATGCGCCGCCGCGTCGGACTGCGCATCATATGCCGGTTGCCCTGCCGTCGACTGCACGCCCGCCTCCGCATCGCGTACGGCCTGCACGTGGCGCTCATCCAGCTCGGGCAGCGGCTCGAACTCGGGCAACTCGTCGGGCAGCTCATCGGACGCCGAACCCGCCGGAGCCACGGACTGGGCCGCGCTCACGACTTGCGCCTGGCCGGCCGCCTGAGCAGCGTTCACCGGCTGCGCCTGGCTTGTCGCTTGAGCAGCGTTCACCGGCTGTGCCTGACCTGCCGCCTGAGCAGCGTTCATCGGCTGAGCCTGACCTGCCGCTTGAGCAGCGTTCATCGACTGCGACTGGCTTGTCGCCTGAGTCGCGTTCACCGGCTGATATCCGGCCACCGGCTGGGTCCAGCCTGCGGACTGAGCCTGCGGCGCAGGCCGTGCCGCGTCGCCGTGCACATCGCCCGGCACCGAATACGGCTCGCCATAGCGCTCATACGGCATGCCATGGTCGTAGCCCGTGCCCGCCGCATACGCGCTGCCCGGCGCCGGCGAATATCCCCGCGCCGCACCGCCCGGCGCGCCTGCGGCCTGCCCGGCCTGGGCTGCGCCATAGCCGAACTCGGCGGCCTCGCGCGCAGCCGGCGCCGGCGCCGCCCACTCGGGCACGTCGGATCGCGCAGCCGGCACTTCGTCCAGCGGACGCACGTCGACATGCGCCGCAGCCTGCGCATTCGCGCCTTCCTGCATCGATTCGGCGCGCAACGCCTCGTCGCGCAGCCGGCTGCCCGCTATCCGCCGCACCGCCGAACTGCCATGCGCGGCGCGGCGCGCATCCTGAGCATAGTCGCGCTCATGGCGCAGCGGCCGCAGCGTAGGCTCACCCGGCTCACCCGGCTCGGCGGGCGCGGCGGCCTGCGCGCGACCGGCGCGTATCAGCTCGTCCACGCGCGTGGTCTGCGGTTCCTGCCACTGCGCGGCGCTCAGATCGAGCACGCCCGCCGTCGACTCGGGCGGCCGCGACATGGTATAGCCGCTGGCCATGTAGACCGAATCGTCATCGACGCGCGCCTTGCCGGGCTCGTCGTAACCCCTGAACACCATGCGCGCCGCCGCACTGGCCGCTTCCGGTGACTGCTCGGCGGTGTTGAGCGGCGCAACGCCCGCCGATGTAAGCGCCCGTCCGGGCACTCGCTTATCCAAAAACATAGGTACGCCTTCCTGCGCCATGTGCTCGCGCAATGCCTGATTGTATGCTTCCATATCGCCGCGACTGCGGGATTTGGCGCTCTCCAGCGCCTCCTCGGCCACGGGCCTGACTTCGGGCCGCGGCTGAGCCGGATGGGCCTGCGCCCCGGACTGCTCCGATTCGACGGCCGCGTCGGCGTCGGGAGCGTCCTGAGCCGGCTCGTCCCACGGCGGCGCATCGGTCGCCGGCACGGCCGCGCCATGTTCATGCTCAGCCCCGGCGCGCGCTCCACGCCCGGCCGCACGGCGCGGCGCATGCAAGCGACTTGGCCGCGCCTGGCTGGTCATTTCGTCATCGTCATCGTACTCGCCGGCGCGCGGCATGTCCTGCCGCTCCAGCTCGCGGCGGCGGCGCTCCAGCTCACGACGGCGCTGCTCGGCATCCAACCGGCGCTCGCGCTCCTGTTCCATGTTGAGGCGGCGCTGCTGGCGCAGTTCGCGCTCGCGCTCCTCGCGGGCAACGCGGCGCTCCAGCGACTGCGCGCGCAACTCGGCCTTCTCGCGGCCGCGCACCTGGCGGCGCTCACGGTACTCGTCCATGCCGCCCGATATGCGCTCGGTGAGCGCCTGGCCGACCTCGCGCATCGACGTGCGGCTCAAACACACCGCGATTATAAGCAGCACGCATATCAGCGCTATCGCCGCTCCCCACACGTCCAGCAGCTTATACAAATGCCAGCTCGTCAACGCGCCCAGCGCGCCCGCGCCCCGGCAGGTGCGCACGCCCTCCTCATACGACGCCTTTATGAACTCACGATACGAATCTGTCAACATCGTCTGGGCGATGTCCCGCGCCGCAAACACATGCCACACGCCGCAAAACACCAATGCCCCTACGCATATGAACAGCGCGCGCAGTGGCCGCACGCGCTTTCGTCCCACAAACATCACTATTACGCCCATCGCGCCCAGCATGACCGGCATCACATAGCTTATCATGCCTGCAATGCCGCGCAATCCCTCGCGCAGCAGCGCTATCGTCTGGTTCGCCGGGCCGGACGCGCCGCCGTCCATCCACACGAGATACCCGGCAAACACTCCCATCGCCAGCAGTATCACGCCCAACACGCTGCAAAAGCGCCCCTCGCCGGGCGACGTGCTGGCTGTCTTGCGTGCGGCCTTCCCACCCCGGGCGGCCTGGGTCTTTTTTGTCGCCATTTATGCCTCCGCACAGCCTGTTCCGCGCAAAAAGGCGGACTTGCCTATTTTCAGTATACCTTAGTATTATACCGCAAACGCACACCGTCTGCAAATCCGCACGCGCCCCGCCCGCGACTTTTAACACTGCGTTCGGTTATGGCACAAGATATTAACCACGGCTATATCTATGCTGAGCCCGAGGGATTATGTTCGCCGGCTGCGCGCAGTCCTCACCGCCTGACACGGCGCGGCATAGTATATGCCATACATGGGCAGGGAGGATGATGCGGATGGAACTACTTGTTGTAGGCGGCGACAGGCGGCATGAGCTGCTGTGTGAATTGGCGCGCGCCCGGGGTTGGCATGTGATGAGCATAGGACTGCCCGGCAGCGGCGCATGCGCAAGTCAAGCGGACGTGGCCGTGCTGCCGGCGCCGTATGCGCGCGACGGATACATAAACGCGCCGCTGGTCGACGCCCGGCTGCGCGTGCAGGAACTGGCGTCGCACTTAAAGCCCGGCGCTCAGGTGTATTGCGGCAGCCCGGACGCCGAGCTGCGCGAGCTGGCCGCGGCGCAGGGCTGGCGGGTGATCGACCTATATTCCGACGAGGCTTTCGCGCGCCGCAACGCGCTGGCCTCAGCCGAGGGCGCGATATTCGCCGCGATGCGCGAGCGCGACTCGATGATATCGGGCGCCGACTGCCTGGTGATAGGCTTTGGCCGTCTGGGGCAAATGCTGGCGCTAACGCTCAGGGGCATGGGCGCGCGCGTGCGCGTTGCGGCGCGTCGCGAGGCCAGCCGCGCACTGGCCGAATGCCTGGGCCTGGAGGCGGTAGAGCTGAGCGCGCTGGCACTCGCGCTCAAGGGGCGCGCATTGGTGTTCAACACCGTGCCCGCAAAGGTGCTGGACGGACGCGCCCTCACGTGCGTGGATGCGGACGCGCTGGTCATAGAGACGGCCAGCGCGCCTTACGGCGTGGACTTTGACGCGGCGCGCGAACTGGGCGTGCATGTGCTGCGCGAGGGCGGCATACCCGGGCGGTATTGCCCGCGCACCGCCGCGGCGATAATCCTCGATTCGCTCGAGGCCGCAAAGGAGGCGATATGATGAGCGACATAGCGGGACTGAGAATAGGATTTTGCCTGACCGGCTCGTTTTGCACATTCGCGCGGGTATTCACGCAGATGGAAGCGCTGGCGGCCGATGGAGCACAGCTGATACCGATAATATCAAACAACGTCGATGCGCTGGACACGCGCTTTTTCAGCGCCGCCGAAGTCAAACAGCGGCTGCGCGACATAACCGGCCGCGAGCCGCTGCGCACGATACCCGAAGTCGAGCCGATAGGCCCCAAGGCGCTGACCGACCTCATGATCGTCGCGCCGTGCACCGGCAACACGCTGGCAAAGCTCGCCTGCGGACTGGTCGACACGCCGGTCACCATGGCGGTCAAATCGCACCTGCGCGGCGGCAAGCCGGTGCTGCTGGCGGTATCCACCAACGACGCGCTGGGCGCGGCCGCGCGCAATATAGGCGCGCTGCTCAACTACAAGCACATATACTTCCTGCCGCTGGAGCAGGACGACTATGTTCACAAGCCCAACTCGATCGTGGCGCGCATGGAGCTGATGCGCGAGGGCGCGCTGGCTGCGCTGGAAGGCCGCAACCTGCAGCCGATGTTGAGAGAAAGGGCGGTTGGATGACGCCGATGCGGCGAGGGCTTGCGCCTTTCGCCGCATTTCACTTATAAGAGCGCGGCATTGATATGTCGGGACGATTTCCCGGCCGGCCGGTTAATGTCTGAAGAGCGTGGGCGCTGCCTGCAAAGGCAGCGCTCGGCTCACTGACAAAGTATTACGCATACTGCCAGCCCGGCTAAACTTGCAATGACGGCAAACGGCATCTGCAGATTATGCCATAATGCCCGCTATGCAAAACGTATTTTGAAGCATCGTCCATGCGCTATTTCAGAAAAGACTTAGGCGATGCGTTCTGTCCGGCTGCTGGGTGTCAACGGTCTGGGCGCTGCCTGCAAGGGCAGCGTTGTCGCATAATGGTGGCCGGCCGGCCCCGCGCACTCCTTGTCTGCACACGCCGACTCAGTTGCGCCTCACGTCTCGCGGGTCAGCCCGGGCAGGCTGGGCGCTTTCGGCTGATTTCATGAGTATCGGCTCTGCAAATTGTATGCAAGCGCGATTGGCCTTGCGCCCTTAGCCCGTCTGCGCGCCGGTGAGTAAATGCGCCGCATGACGCGCATGGCTGAGTGCGATATGCCGCGCACCGCTCATGCCAGTCTAGCCGCATTTACATTTGCGTCGGCCCACTCTTGCCAGACTTGCCGGACTTTGTGCGGCCCGGCCGCGCGGCGCATTGCCGGCGCTGACGTTGCCGGCCCGCTGCCCATAAATAAAGCAGCGCCCCGC
This sequence comes from Candidatus Fimadaptatus faecigallinarum, assembly GCA_018714445.1. Classification (GTDB taxonomy): domain Bacteria; phylum Bacillota; class Clostridia; order Christensenellales; family Aristaeellaceae; genus Fimadaptatus; species Fimadaptatus faecigallinarum. The sequence goes on from DVNK01000037.1 coordinate 28,543, forward strand.
ATGGCAATTCAGCCATCGGAGCGCCGCTCAACATGATATAGTCCTATTGGTCAACTGCCGCCGATTCAGCCCTTGCTGGCGCGCACTGCCGCGCCGCTTGGGGCGATCTCGCCGGCGCGCGTGAGCACTATCTTGGTCAGCACCGGGCCGATCAGTTCGTATATCAGCGTCGCACAGAGTATCACCGCGCGTATCTGGCCGCCATACTGCGGCAGCTCGACCGCGGCGATGGTGGTCATACCTATCGCAACGCCGGCCTGCGGCAGCAGCGCCACACCCAGATACTTGCGCACGTTCGGCTCAAATCCGACCAGTCTCGAGCCAATCCGCGCGCCCAGATACTTGCCCATCGAGCGGAATACCAGATACAGCACGCCCATCAGCCCGACCTGCGGCAACACGCTCAGATCCAGATCCGCGCCCGACAGCACGAAGAACAGCAAAAACAGCGGCGGCGTCCAGTGATCCACCACGTCCAGCAGCTTGTCCAGGTCGTCGTAGAGGTTGGCAACCATAGCGCCTATCATCATGCACAGCAACAGCGAACTCAGCCCCAGCAGATCCGCCAGCGCCGTGCCCAGCAGCACCGCGCATATGACCAGCGTCAGCCGGTTGGCGCGCGACTTGAAGAACCTTAGGCAGAACGTCTGCACAAAGCCTATCGCGCCGCCCAGCACGATCGAACCCAGTATCTCGATTATCGGCGTCACGATCATGTCAAAGTAGTTGACGCCGCCCTCGGCCTCCAGCGCCTTGGCCACCGACACCGATATCGAAAACGCCATAAGGCACACCGCGTCATCCATGGCCACAACCGGCAGCAAGGTGCGCGTTACCGGGCCGTCGGCCTTATATTGGCGCACGACCATGAGCGTGGCCGCGGGCGCAGTCGCCGCCGCAATCGCGCCCAGCGCTATCGATTCGGCCGGCGGGAAACCGCATACCAGCAGCGTGATATCCACCAGCACCACCGCCGTCAGCGCCTCAAACGCCGTAACCGTCAGCACGCGCGAACCCAGCCGCCGTATATAGCTGAGCTTGAACTCGCCGCCTATCGAAAACGCTATGAAGCCCAGCGCTACGTTTACTATATCGTTTAACTGCGCCGTCGTCTCAAACGGTATCACGTTGAACACGCTGCCGCCCAGCAGCAGTCCCGCCACCAGATAGCCCGTCACGTTCGGCAATCCCACGCGCTTGGCCAGCCGCTTGAACAACAGTCCGCTGCCTATCGCTATCGCCAGACACAGTATCATATTATCCATTCTTGCTTTCCGCCAGCCCTTCTACGTTTGTGATGGGCACGGTAAACATAATGCCCGTGCCGGGCACGCTCAGATCGCCCACTACCTTGCTAACCACGCGCCGCGCCTGGGGATACATATCGTCGCTCAGTACGGTCAGCACGAGCTTGTTGTGCTCCTGGTCCGGGTTTAAGAACTTGCGCAACGACGCGAATATCGGCGGCGCATCCACCGACGCCTGCCCCAGCACCTGCAGTGCACCCTCGCAATCGATCACCGTCGAGCCGCGCACGCCCTCGCGCGCAAACTCGCTCAGCAGTTCCGGCACCAGCTCGGTCTGCCTGAGTATCAACACCTGTAACAGCATCATTACGCCCTCTTTCCTGTCTATTCGCGCACTTCCGCCACAATTCTATTGCAGATTAACACAGCTGTCAACCACGCGACACAAAATCTAATGCGCTACTTGCGTAAAGCCCGCGTTATGCGCAAAAAGAGCGCGCCGCCGGTCTGCCCGGGGCGCGCGTCTTGCATATCGGTTTGTCAGGCCGCGGCGTCGTCAGTCGCGGCATCGTCAGTCGCGGTATCGTCGGTCGCGGTATCGTCGGTCGCGGCAGCGTCGGTCGATTCGGCCTCAGCGGCGTCGGCAGCCTCAAGCAGCTGGCCGTTCTGCTCCATGGCCAGTTCAAACCACGCGTCGAACTCGCCGTTGGTGGTGACCTTGTCTATGTAGGCGTTTATCGCCTCAAGGAGCTTTGCGTTATCGCCCTTGTTTACGGCAACAGCCACGCCCGAGCTGGTGAAATCTATCGGCACTTCGCTTATCGCCAGGCCCTCATACACGGTCATGTACGACTTGCCCACGACGTCGGTGCATATGACGCCCTCTATGTTGCCCTGGCTCAGCTCCATCATCAGCAGCGGCACCTTGTCCAGCAGCATCGTCTCGCTCTGAGCGAACTGCTCCTCGGCGACGCCCTGCTGCAGCGAGCCCAGCTGCGCGCCTATCTTCTTGCCCACGAAATCTTCGGCGGTCTTGTACTTGTCCACGTCCTCGGCGCGCACTATCATGACCTGCTCGCCGATGTAGTAGGGCGTCGAGAAGTCCACGACTTCCTCACGGTCGGGCTTTATCGCCATGCCCGATATTATGCAGTCCAGCTCGCCGGTGCGCAGCGCCGTTATCAGGCCCGAGAACGCCAGATCGCGCACTTCCAGTTCCACGCCCAGCTCCGCCGCCAGCCCGCGCGCCAGATCCATCTCAAACCCCGCCAGCACTTCCTCGCCGGTCTCGGGGTCAGTGTAATAAAATTCATACGGCGCGAACGTGGCCTCAGTGCCCACGACTAACTTGCCCGCCGCCAGTATGTCGTCCAGCTTGTCGGCCAGCGCCGCCGAACCCGTCATAAGCAGAGCCACCGCCAGCAACAGCGCCGCGATCTTCTTCATCATAGCGTAACCCTCCCATAAATATGCGGTTATCCGCGCTTTACGTGGATAATTATACATCTGTCTTGCGCACACGTCAACCTCTGCCGCTCACTTTTTACCTCATTTTATCAATTTAGCGTGGTGAAGTAGCAATTGGGTAATGCGCGTTCTGTCGGCCATGCGCATACCGGTTCCGCCGCATGCGGCCGATATGCCAGGACGCCGCGCCTTGGCCGACATGCGCCGGACAGGCGCACTGCGTCACACTGAATGAATTGCGTCTCGCCAGGCACAGCAGCGGCCGGCCGTGTTTTGCGCCATGTCAGGCGCACCGCGTTCATCTGCGTCGCGCGCCATATCAAGCGCACCGCAATCGTCTGCGCCGCGCACCATATCAAGCGCACCGCGCTCGTCTGCCCACGCGCCATGTCCAACGTACCGCGTTCATCTGCACCACGCGCCATGTCAAGCGTACCACGCTCATCTGCGCTTTGCGCCATGTCAAGCGTACCGCGTTCATCTGCTCCGCGCACCGCGTCCAACGTACCACGTTCATCTGCGCTGCGCTCCATGTCCAACGTACCGCGTTCATCTGCACCACGCGCCATGTCAAGCGTACCACGCTCATCTGCGCTTTGCGCCATGTCAAGCGTAACGCGTTCATCTGCGCTTTGTGCCATGTCAAGCGTACCACGCTCATCTGCGCTTTGCGCTGCGCGCCATTTCCAACGCACCGCGCTCGTCTGCACCACGCGCCATTTCCAACGCACCGCGCTCGTCTGCGCCACACGCCATGTCCAACGTACCGCGTTCATCTGCGCCGCGCACCACGTCCAACGTACCGCGTTCGTCTGCACTGTGCACCAGATCAAGAGTACCGCGTTTATCTTCACCGCACCCATACCTACCTGCATTGGCCGTGCACATGCATAACAGCAAATACTACAGCCGCTGAACTTTAATACGACGTCGCCAGCCAACCGCCGCGTCACCCAAAGAACAACGCAGCCATGTGGGCCATGATTCTCTTAGCGTGCAGGCCATGCCATGTCGTCGCAATCGCAATGCAGTCACAGCAAAGTTCTAATTATGCAACTGCGCCTGCCGCGCGTCATGTCGTCGTATGCGCCGCGCAATGCAAACGCACAACGGATTGCGCCTACCGCGCACACCCGCGCCGAATGCACCACACATGCAAATGCGCCCGTCAAATTCCAACCGAGCCCAACTGCGCACTCTATTCATTGCCAGCGCGCCCAAACGCGCACGCTGAACGGCTCGTGTCACGCCGCCAGGCGCACCAATGCAAAAAGCCCCTGCGCCAGCGCAACCACGCCGGTCAGGGGCAATCACATATGCAGTCCTATGCAGTCCGGTCATACTCAAGCTACGCCATGATGCGGATGCCTCATCTGGTACCGCCAGCCGGAGGCGCGCTTATGCGCGGCAGCGTCACCTGGAAACACGTGCCGTCCTGAGCGCTGCTGGTCGCTGAGATAGCGCCCTTGTGCAGGCGCGCTATGCCCTGAGCTATCGACAGCCCCAGCCCATAACCCGATTTGCTGCCACTGCGCGCCGCGTCAGCCCGGTAGAACCGCTCGAACAGATGCTCCAGATTCTCGGGCGGTATCACCTCGCCGGTGTTGTGCACCGCAAGTTGCGCCTTGTCCGCGCTGGCGCTCAGCGTCACGCGCACGCTGCCGCGCCGCCCCGCGTACTTGCACGCGTTGTCCAGCAGTATCGTCGTCAGCTGGCGCAGCTTCTGCTCGTCGCCACGCACGTACACGTCCGGCTCCACGCTGCTGTCCAGCAGCAGCCCCTGCTCAAACGCAACCGGCTCGTACGTCAGCAGGCTCGCCCATACCGCGTCTGTCAGGTTTACCTCGGTCAGCTCGGGCATCGGCGCGGTCTGACCGGCCTCGTCCAGCCGCGCCAGCGTCAGCAGATCTTCGACCAGGTTCTTCATGCGCACAGCCTCGTCGCCCGCGCTGTCCAGCCACTTGCGCTGCGAGGCTATCGTGTCGGCGCCGTGCCGGCGCAGTATGTCTATATTGGCCAATATCACCGTCAGCGGCGTCTTGAGCTCGTGCGACGCGTCCGATATGAACCGCTTCTGCTGATTCCACGTGCGCTCTACCGGTCGCAGCGCCCAGTCCGCCAGGAACAGGCTTATGCCAAACAGCAGCACCAGCGCCCCCACGCCCGCCATCAGCGACGTCAGCACCAGATTGCCCATCGCCTGGCGCATGTTGTGGTCGCTGACCAGCGCGACCTTGATAAGCGGCGCGTCATCCGCCAGCCCGTCCAGCACGCTCTCCAGCGCGCTCGGATTGAGCCCGGCGGCGTCGGCACTGCGCTCGGGCAGTTCGGGAGTGCGCGCATCGCCCCGCACGCCGGCCGGTCCCTGCCTGAGCTGTGCCGGAGTGGTATGCTCGCACATGTAGTACAGCCCCAGCTCGCCCAGCCGCCCCTGACCCGACTCGCTGGCCAGCGCCGCGCTGACCGCTAAGCTGAGGTCGGCGTCGCTTATCTCGACTTCATCGGCCGTGGACAGCATCACGTTGCCCTGCGCGTCCAGCAGCAGCGTTATCGTCGTCATCAGATGATCGTCCTTGGCCTGGCGGCCGAACTGCTCCTTGGGCAGCTCCACGCCGAAACCCTGTCCCAGCGCATGCGCCAGCGACATTTTGACCATGGACATCTGCTGAGTATACGTGCCTATCAGCAGCGCCGCAAACACTATCAGCAGCACCAGCGATATCAGCGACATCGTCATCAGCAGAAACTTCCGCTTAAGCGCCTTTAGCATCGCCCGCCTCCAGCCTGTAACCCACCTTGCGCTTGGTGGCTATCGTCACCCGCGAGCCCAGATAAAAGAACTTCTTGCGCAGGAACGATATGTAAGCCTCAACATTGTTGTCCTCGGCGTCGCTGTCGGCGCCCCAGACCTTGACTATTATGTCCTCCTTGGGCACCAGCGCGTGCGGACTGGCCATGAGCAGCCGCAGCACCTCAAACTCCTTGAACCCCAGATGCACCGAGCGCGCGCCGCGCGTCAGATCGTATGTCGACAGATTGAGCGTCAGATCGTCAAACGTCATCTGCTCCAGCACCACATCGCCCTGCCGCCGCGACAGCGCGCGTATTCGCGCCAACAGCTCTTCCGGCGCGAACGGCTTGGTCATGTAGTCGTCGGCGCCCATGTCCAGTCCGCGCACCTTGTCGCCCAGCTCCGAGCGCGCCGTCAGCATAAGTATTGGCACGGCGCACTTCTCGCGCCTGAGCTGACGCGCGACCTCCAGCCCGTCCATGCCGGGCAGCATCACGTCCAACACGACCACGTCGTACTGCCCGCTGAGCGCATAGCTGAGCCCATCGTCGCCGGTATATACCGCGTCGGTCTGATATCGGGCCTCGTTGAGTATCTGCACCAGCGCGTCGCTGAGCCGTACCTCGTCCTCCACCACCAGTATTCTCATGTCCACGCCCCCATGCCGCGCGCACTTGCACGCTTGTCCGCTTACATTATATGCCGTCACGCTTAAAATAGCCTTAAAGCCCATCGGCCTTAAGGCTCAGACCGTTGACAAAGTCCCAGCAGCTGGACAGAACGCATCGACTTAAGTCTTTTCTGAAATAGCGCATTGACGATGCTTCAAAACGTGCTTTTTATAACAGGCATTATGGCATGATTTGCAGATACCCTTTGCCGTTATTGCAAATTTAGCCAGGCTGGCAGTATGCGTAATACTTTGTCAGTGAACTGAACCTTAAAGCCCCTAGGCCCTAAGGCTAATCAACTCAGTTGTCCGTTTCAGCTCCCGCAGGCATGCGATGTGCGTATGCGCAATTACATGAATATACACGCCTTCGCCCTCAACCGCTTGCCGCTAGCGGGCATCGTAATAATATGCAAGCCACAGTCTGGCGCGCGACATGCGCTCGCACAATCCAAACAGCGCTGCATGCTCTCGCCTTGGCGCAGTTCGCCGCTGACGCGCAATATCATAATATGCGTGTCACAGTCCTGCGCAATTCGCCGCAAGCGCGCAGCCTCAAAGCCGCATGCCGCCGCCTGCCACCGCACCATACGGCTTCAGCGGCTCTCGCGCCGCACCGCCCGTATGCTATTTACCTGCCCGCCACCAGTCCCGCCAGCACGTGCAGATCAGCCTCGAACACGGCGCGCAGCGCAGGATTGTATATCATCGAGGCCGGATGGTACATCGGGAATATGCGCATGCCGTCGCGCTCGATCAGCCGTCCATGCGCCTCGCCCACCGTCAGCTCGCGCCCCGCAAGCGCCTTGAGCGGCACGTTGCCCAGCGTTGCTATCAGCCGCGGCCGCACCAGCGCAATCTCCCGCAGTAGCCAGGGCTTGAACAGCCCCACCTCCTCTGCAGTTGGCGGACGATTGACCACGCGCCCCGCCGCGCTCACCTTGACCGGCCTAAACTTGACCGTATTGGCTATGTATATCTGCTCGCGCGTCAGCCCGCACTTGGCCAGCATCTCGTCCAGGTTGTGCCCGGCCTTGCCCACGAACGGCCGCCCGGCCAGCGCCTCCTGCTCGCCCGGCGCCTCGCCTATCAGCATCAGTTCCGCGTCGCGCGGCCCCTCGCCGAACACCAGCACCTTGTTCTCGCCCCTGTAAAGCTCGTCCACAAACGCGCGCAGTTCCGCGCGGTAGTCCTCCATTGTCATCGCCTCCGGTATGTTTATGTTGCCCCGCGCGCGCCGTGCACATGCGCCCGCGAGTCGCTCTTCGCCTGCACAGTTAACAGCCCCGGCTTAGAGCAAATCTGCCGCGTCCACGCTGCCAGTTATGGGGCTGTGCCGGCCCCGGCGCCTGCATCGTGCCGACCCCTTGGCCTGCGCGGGGCTTATCGGGTGCGCCGCCGATGCGAATCGCCGCTTAAAGGCTGTCCGGCGGCGTTGACACATGCGCGCCGGGTTCAACTCGATGTCTCGCCGCGCGAACCGGCCTTGCGGCTCGTCCGAACCTACGTCTTGCCGCGCTGACGCTCCTGCGGCTCGTCCGAACCGATGTCCTGCCGCGCGGACAGCCGCATCAAGGACGGCCACTATCGTCGCTCATGCAAACCACAATGCACCTGCCAACTCGCTTGTAAGCTAATCCGCTCGCTATGTAAGGCTTTAGCCCGACCGCACCGACTGCCCCTGCGTCTCGCCCGAACCTACGTCACGCCGCGCTGACAGCCGCATCAAGGACGACCACTATCGTCGCTCATGCAAACCGCAATGCACCTGCCAACTCGCTTGTAAGCTAATCCGCTCGCTATGTAAGGCTTGTCCGACCGCACCTAATGCCGCGTGCCTCGTCCGAGCCCACGTCGCGCCGCGCTGACAGTCCTTGCGCCTCACCTAAACCCACGTCCCGCCGCGCTAAACGTCCTGCGCCTCGCCCAGCTCGATGCCCAGCTCCAACGCCCGCGCGCGCAGGCCCTTAAAGTCCTCCCACGCCGCGCGCTTGAGCGACGCGTCCCGCAGCAGCGCCGACGGGTGATACGTCACCAGCAGCTCCACGCCGTCCTTCTCATACCAGCGGCCCCTATCGCGCGTTATGCGTATGTCAGGGCCTATCGCGTTGCGCGCAGCCGTCGCGCCCAGCAGCACTATTATGCGCGGTCTGACCAGCGCCACCTGCGCCCGCAGGTATGGCAGACACGCCTCGGCCTCATCGCGCTCGGGCTGACGGTTGCGCGGCGGACGGCACTTGACCACGTTGGCTATGTATACTTCGCCACGCTCAAGTCCTACCGCCGCAAGCATCCTGTCCAGCAGCTGACCCGCCGGCCCCACGAACGGCCTGCCGCTCAGGTCCTCCTGCTCGCCCGGGCCTTCGCCTATCAGCATTATGTCGGCATCGCGCCTGCCCTCGCCCGGCACGGCATTGTGCCTGCCCTTGCACAGCCTGCACGCCTCGCATCCGTTCACAGCGCGCTCTATCTCATCCCATTCAAGCACCTATTCATCTCTCCCCTGAAGCGCCCGCCCTGCCAGAAAGCACCCCGCCTCATGCTCGTTTATAAGCCCGGCCGCCTGCATGAACGAGTGCATTATCTTATCGCCCACAAACGTAAACCCGCGCGCCTTGAGCGCCGCGCTGAGCCGGTGCGCCTCGGGCGACGTCGCGCGCGCACAGCCGCGCTCGGGCGTCGCGCACTCAGCGGGCGCAAAGCTCCACACCAGCGCGTCAAAACTGCCGCACTCCCGCTGCACCGCGCACACCGCGCGCGCATTGCCTATCGCCGAGATCAGCTTGCGCCGGTTGCGCACTATGCCTGAATCGCTCAGCAGCCGCTCCAGCTCGCGCTCGCCGTATTCCGCCACGCGCGCCGGCTCAAACCCCTCGAACGCGCGCCGGAAAGCCTCGCGCTTTTTGAGCACCGTCAGCCAGCTCAGACCCGCCTGCATGCCCTCCAGCACCAGCAGCTCGTAAAGCGCCCGGTCGCCATGCAGCGGCCGGCCCCATTCCCGGTCATGGTAGGATATGTACGCCGGATCCTGCGTGCACCATGAGCACCGCTCGCACATGCATAGTCCTCCTGTCTATGGTTGCCTGTCGCCGTTCTGCGCGCCGCGGCGGGTTATCCTGACCTCGCCGGTCAGCACGCCGCTGCGCTCGCCGTCGCCGTCCATGCGCGCGGTTATGTCCACGTACTCAGGCGTCTGCACCTCGCGCGCGCCGCCCGGCGCAGATCCGGCCGTCTGTGAAGCGTGCGCCTCGCGCGTTATGACGAGCGCCCGCGCCAGCGCGTACAGCATCGACGCCGTGGGTATGCTGAGCAGCAGCCCCATCAGCCCGAACAGCGTGCCGCCCACCGTCGCCGCCGCCAGCACCCATATTCCCGGCAGCCGTATCGCGTTGCCCATCACGCGCGGGTATATCAGATTGCCCTCGAGCTGTTGCAGCACCGTTATGTACACGATAAACCATATCCCGGTGAATATGTCGGCCTGTACCGCGATAAGTATCGCGTTGACGACCACCATAATGAATATGCCAAATATCGGTATCAGCGCTCCTATGCCCATCAGCACGCCCGCAAACACCGGCGACGGAAAGCCGAATATCGCCATGCCCAGCGCCGTCAACGTGCCCAATATGCACGCCTCGGTCAGCGTGCCGGTCAGATAGCCCCGGAACGTCGTCTGCGCCAGCGAGCACAGGTTTATGACCCGCTCGGCCCAGTCGCGCTTGAGCACCGCGCAGCACAGCCGCCGCCCCTGACGCACTATGCGCTCCTTGCCAAACAGCATGTATACGCTCAGCACAAACCCTATGAATATCTCCAACAACCTGCTGGTTATGTCGCGCGTCGTCGACACCAGCTGCGGTATCGACGAGGTCGTCCACTCTATCACGTTGAGCGCTATCGAGTTCCAGTCGAACTCGAGATAGTTCAATAGCTCCTGGTCCAGGTCGTAGCGCTCGACCAGGCCGCGCGCAGTGTTGTACAGCTGCGAGCCCAACAGCGGCAACATGCTGGTCAGCGACTCCAGCGCCATGCTCAACTGCGGAAACACCACAAACAGCAGCGTAAGCACAAACGCCCACAGCAGCAGATAGCACAGCAGCACGCTCAGCCCTCGCCGTATCGATACCTTGCGTATCCAGAAAAACACCTGCGTCTCAAACAGCTGCATCGGTATATTCAGTATAAACGCCAGCACCATGCCTATGAACACCGGCGTGAGCGCATCCGCTACCGTGCCGCACGCACCCGCTACGTCGCCAAAGTTCTCCAGCAGCACGTATAGCGCTATGCCAAACGTCAAAGTCGGCGCTACCCGCCAGAAAAACCTAACTCCGCCCGCATCCCGCGCCGAGCGCGCCAGCGGCCGCGAAAACACTGACCGCGCCAGCCTGTCCGGCGTGAGCCGCTCGTCTGCGCCGACCGCCGCATGCTGCCGCGACGGCCCGGATGCATCCGCGCCGCGCGTTGACTGTGTATCGCGCCCCGATTCCGCGGCCATACCCGCCGTCCGTGCGGCTGTGCCCGGCCTGTTACGCTTGCCCATATATGCACCTCCAGGGTTGTCCGCCCGCGCACTATTATACCATGAACCGGCCCATCTGCAAAGCCCGATGCAAAAAGCGCGCCGGTGGGCATTAGCCCGCGCCCGGCGCGCTGCATAGTAACAATATGTTATTTTGCCAGTCAAATGCGCAATCGCGGCACGCGGCCGCCTTGGACCGGCTCCGCCAGGCGCGCACTCGCCGGCCTGCGCCAACAGGCCGAATACGCCCGCAACGCGGACTGCCGCATTGCGCTGCCGCCGGCGCCCTGAATCGGCTATCGCCGGCGCATCACTCAGGCATGACCGCCGACTCGGCGCGCGCAGGACTGCTGCGTCCCTCCAGATCGGGTTGACGGCGCTCTATCGCGGCCAGACCTATCTCAACATCCTCAGCTATCTCCTCGGGCGTGAGGCAACCGACCGTCACCATGTCGCACGGCCTTATCGTCGCAAACGAGAACGTTATGCCCACAAACGGACTGCACCGGCCCGCCGCCATGGGCTTGATCGTCATGACCGGCTTTTTGGCGTTCCAGATCACCTTGTTTACGTACTCGATCTCGACCTGCATCAAAAAGCCCATGCAGTTGTAGAGCTGTATGTAGGTCTGCACGTCGTACTCGTTGAGATCCGAATACACGATCAGCTCGGGCATGTGCGCCGACAGGCCGGGAATCATGCCGGCATCGCGTATCATAGCGGTGTAGTCGGGCAGGCGCACGATCTGGCGCAGGTTCTTATTGACCAACTGCTCGGCCGACGTATGGTGCAGCAGACAAAACCGCGCGCCCAACGCCGCCGAACGCTTTATGACCGCCTCGGCCTCGGCGCGACCCGCGGCGGTGTCGTCTACGTTGATTATGGGCGTGTCGATCAGCGTCATGCCGTGGCCCAGCTTGTCTTCGGCGTCGTGTATGCCGTCGACGAGCACCGGGTTATCGGTAAACGGGGCCATGCAAGCGTCTATGCCCCGGCTCAGGAATGCCTGCGCAAGTTCGGATATCGACTCACGGTTGCGGTTGCGGCGGTTGATGAGGCAATCGGCTGCGCTGCTGGTGTGGGAATAACCCAGTATCCAGTTGCTGCCCATCAGCATGCGCGGCAGCGATACGCCGGCTACCTCGGTGCGCGGAAACATCTGCATAGCTATACCTCCGTCCATTGTGTTTTCACGGATAAGATTGCATGTCCGGGCACCGCTGTCAATACCCGCGCCGCTCCAAAACCTGCGCTGGCCGTCCGCCGCATGCGCTGACTGCCGCAGCGCGGTCCGCCCAAGCGGCCGGTCGGCGGAGCGCGTCATGGAGTGGGCGTTGTGCGGCGGTGTGGTTGCCTGTGCTATTGCTTGGCCAGCAATGTTTTGGGCTGGGCGTCGTGCGACGATTCGGTTGTCTGCGCTATTGCTTGGCCGCTCACGTTTGGGGTTGAGCGTTGTGCGGCAGTACGACTGTCTGCGCTACCGCTTGGCCGCTCACGTTTTGGGGCTGGGCGTATGCGACGATACGGTTGCCTGCGCTATTGCTTGGCCGCTCACGTTTTGTGCTGAGCGTCGTGCGACGACACGGTTGCCCGCGCCACTATCTTGGCCGCATACGTTTGAGGCTGGGCGTTGTTCCGCGATTCAGTTGCCCGCGCGGATACGTGGCTGCATGCGCTTAGTCAAACTGTTTATGCGCATTCCACACCCGCGCGCCACAGTTTGACCTCATGCCCGGCATGCCCGCTGTTCCTGCTCAATGCGCCCGCACGGCATTCCGGCTTTCCAATGCGCCGCCATGCTAGTCCAGTTGCAAATCGTCCACCTGCCATCCCGCGCCGCCCGGCGACGCCGCATATGCCAGCGGATGCACCCGCGCATAGCCCGGCGCGACCAGCTTCATAAGCCCTATCCGGCCCGGGCGGTTGCCGTACTTGAGCGCACAGCATGCGTCGTACCGGCCTATGAGCGCCCTGAGCGCCCCCAGCCGCGCTCGACCGGCCTCGCTCAGCAGCGAATACGCCTCCTCGTCCTGACCCAGCATCAGCGCCTGGCCCAGCATCAGCGCGGCACGCTCGGGCGAGTCGGCAGGCGTGGACTGCTCGCGCGCCACCGCCAACACCTGGCACGCATAGCCCCGCCCCGAGGGTCGCCATACCTCGCGCAGCACATGGCCCGCCTCATCGCCCGCCGCCCGCAACACCTGCACCCCGCCGCGCTCGGCCGGCGAGATCGCGCGGCCCATGACGTCCAGCGCCAGTGTGCCGCTCGTGGCATCGTATATCTGCGCGAACTCGCCCGCGTCACAGCGGCCCAGCAGCATTATCCGGCCATCGGAAGTCTCCAGCACGCGCGCGTCGTGCGCACCGGCAGGCAGCCGCGCCTCCATCAGCACGCCGCCGCGCACCAGCCGCGCAACGCCCGGCGCGCCGTCGCCCGCTACCAGATACAGCTCGCATCCGCCCGCGCTGAGCCGCTGCGCGCCCGCCAGCACGCCTATGCGCCGCGGCGATATCTCCACGTCTATCACCGACTCGGGCCAGGCGACTATATACATCTCCTCAATCGGCTCCGAGCCCGGCGCTATGTAGCCGCCCGCAAAGTTCAGTCGCCGCGATACCGGCATGATCCCCGCGCGCAGCGGGTGATACTCCAGATACATCGCTCCCTGCGGCGCAACCGGCATCACCAGCGGTGCCGCCGCGCCACACTCGCCCGCCAGATGACCATTTATGTACACAAGTCCCGCCGTGTCCGGCGATATATACAGCACTGGATGCGCCATTGCGCCGCCTCCCTGCAAGTTGATTTCTGTTATACCTATTCGGTGGCAGACACAAAAAGAACCGCAACGCGCGCATACTTTTTATGCCGCGCCTGCGGTTCAATTATCGTATATATATCGGATCATGGCGAGTGCGGCCCAATGCCGCACAGGCGCGGGGCCTAATGCGCCGCCGGAACACATCCGTAAAGGCAAGCGGCTTGCCTTTACGCCTCCGGCCGGTCCCGCCGCTGCATGTGCCCACCGCGTTTCACCGGCGCGCCATTCCGTCAAAGCCGCGCCCGGCCAGCGCCCTGAACTCGCCGGCGTCGCGCGGATCGCTCGTCCAGACTATCGCCGCACACCCGGTCGCGCCCAGGCGCGCATACGCCTCAAGCCGATGGTTGCCGTCGTTGACCGTGAAAACGCCGGCCGCATAGTTGACTATCAGCGGCGGCATGTCCTCGTCCGCGGCTATCGCGCGCATCAGCTCGGCCACATGCGCCTCAAAGCCCTGCGCGTCCACCTGAAAGCGCATCCCCGGCTCCGGGCCACAGCAGCGCTCAAGCAGCGCCAGCGGCAAAGTCAGCGGCCCCATGTACTGGCGTTTACAGAGCTTAAGGCCCTGCGAGAATGCCTCGTTGCGGCCATCGCTCGTAAGATAGGCGTGTACCCAGTCCTCCAGCCGGCCCTGTGCGGCGTGCTCACGGGCCGACGTCAACGTGCGCGCATACTGCACTTCAGCCCTCCTGCGCCGCGGTGGCGCTGCGGTCTTTGCACTCGGCGTCGCCGCGCGCTCCGGTTGCGGCATTTGACATGCCGCTATCGTCGACGGCCTGGCTATGGGCATTGCCCGAGCTCTTGCCGGCTGTGCCATCGGCAGCGCCGTCCATACCGGCCGCGCCTCCAATCGCGCCGCCCTGGCCGGCCGCCTGCGCGCGCAGCCGCTCCAGCGTCGCCGCTATCGCTTTATATGCCGCGTGCGGGTCGTCTATGCCGGTCACGGCCTGCTCCATCGGGCAAATACCGGTGCCGGTGCGGTTTATTATGCGCTCGGTCAGCGTCGTGCAGCTGTGCGCGATGCCATGTGCCTCCAGCACCTCGGCGCCGCCCTTGCTCATGACGGCCGAATACACCTCGCGCACGCCCGCCAGCACGAACAGCAGCGCCGCCGCGCGCCCGACTATCCGGTCGGCTGCCGAAAACCCCCTGAGATCTACCCCGGCCCCTATAAAGCCCATCATCGGCGCTATGCCCGCGCGATCATCGGCGTATACCTTATCGCCCCGGCACAGCACACATGTATGCCCGTCGCGCTCCAGCAGCAGGCGCGCCCGCCGCACATCGGTCATGCCCGGCGCGCTCAGATCCTCTTTAACCGTATTTGCCATATTTGCCTAATCGCTCCTTCGGTTCAGTCCATCCAGCTCTGGCGCTGCGCGCGTATCGCATCGCCGCTGTCCAGCGCCACGCCGGTAAGTATCGCAAAGTACATGTCGGTAAACTCATCCTCCAGTCCCCAGAACCCGGCGCCGCCCTGCGCATAGTCGGCCATGCGCGCCATGCATTCGGCCACGGCCAGCTCGTCATCATACAGCCGCGCCGGCATGAACTGGTTCGTATACAGCCAGCCCATCGCGCCGCCGCTGACGCCCCTGAGAAACAATCCCTGCAGATCCACGCCTGCGCCCGCCATCTCGCGCTTGAGTTCGACATTGCACGGCGTGAGCGGATCTATCATCCAGGTCGCCTGTTCGTTCACTATTTCGCCGCGGCCGCCGCGTATCAGGAAGTAGTTGGAGCGCATGAACGAGCGGTGTTGCATGTCCTCAAAGTCGTTGACCGCCTGCACGTCGCCGTAGTCGAGCGTGACTACCTCCTGACGCGCGGCAAACTCGCTCTCGCCGACCGGATCGCCCGCGCGCCCCGGCCCCTTCAGCACCGCATGACTGTACGCCCGCGCCGTTATCACCGGCAGCCGCTGACCTGCGCCCAGCGCCAGCCGCATAAGGCTCACCGGATGATAGCGCGTAGGTATCGACATGCGCACATGATACACCTGCCCCAGCGCGCCGCTCCGTGCCAGTGCCAGCCGCGCCGCATTCAACGGCTGAAATTGATACTGTTCGGCAAACTGTATGCGCGCGCCCTTGAGCAGCGCGTACATATCATTCAACTCGTCCACGGTGCGCGCCCCGAACGTCTCGCACAGCGCCGGTATGCCCCGCTGCGCGCAAAAGCGCATCGCGTCAAACATCGCCACGCCCTTCAGGCTCAGCACCATGTAGTCCGGCTTCAGCGCCGCCAGCTCATCCAGCGTGCTCACCAGCGGCACGCCCCGATCCGCAACGCTGGCGCGGCCCTTGTCCGAGTGGTACATTATGCCGCAAAGCTCAAACCGCTCCGGCAGCGCCGCACATATCCGCATGAAGAACTCCGCGCGCCAGCCCGTGCCCGCCACCGCCACGCGCGTGGGTTTGCCTGTGTATGTCATATTCCGCCTCCGCAATGCCGGGCTTGCCGCGCGCGCCTGCGCGCCCGCCCCGCGCTATATATACGATACACCTTTTAGCATACTCAAAGTCAAGCGCAACCCCGCGCTTTTTTGTGACAAAGCGCAGTTGCCATCGGAACACCTTTGCCGTGCCGCACCGGCGCCCGGGACCCGGCCACAAGCGGACAAAGGCGTGTAATCCCCGCCATGCCGCGTCGAGCAAATCCTCGGCGCGCCGCAGGCACACCGCGGCCCATGCGCGTTGTCTTGCTCATCCCCGTGCATGACGCGCGTTTGGACGCAGTTTGCATTTGGGCGCAGTTAACCGTGCCCACGCCGCTTTGCAGCCAACCCGCGCCCCGTCTTTGGCGCACGCCGCAGGCATAGCACCGCCCATGCGCGCTGTCGTCCGCGCGCACCCACGCGTGCATGACGCGCATTTGGGCGCAGTTTGCCGCGTCCACGCCGCCTTGCAGCCAACCCGCACCCCGTCTTTGGCGCGCCGCAGGCACACCGCCGCCCATGCGCGCTGTCGTCCGCGCGCACCCACGCGTGCATGACGCGCATTTGGGCGCAGTTTACCACGCCCACGCCGCTTTGCAGCCAACCCGCGCCCCGTCTTTGGCGCGCGCCGCCCCATAAAAAGAAGCGCTGCCCTAATTCACAGCACCGCGCTGATCTGGTATAATGTCAATGCGCTCAAGCGCACATGGAAGGAGGCGCGCATATGCCGGTAAATCGGATAGTTGACGAATCGGCTGCCGGAGCCGTGGACGGCCTGTCGGGCGATCGCAATACGCAGCAGATGTTGACCTGGCTCAAGGACGCCGGGTTTGGACTGTTCATACACTGGTCGGTAGACGTGCAGCTGGGATGCGTAATCAGCCACTCGCTGGTCGGTGCGTCGCGCGAGTACGCGGACCGGTTCTACGACGAACTGCCCCGCACGTTCAACCCCCAAAACTGGGACGCCGATGAGGTGGCGCGGCTGGCGCGCATATCCGGAGCGCAGTACGCCGTGTTCACGACCAAGCACCACAACGGCTTTTGCATGTGGGACACCGCAACCACGCCGTTTAACATAATCAATACGCCCTATGGCCGCGACATAGTGGCTCAGTACGTCCAGGCGTTCCGCGCGCAGGGACTCAAGGTGGGATTCTACTACTCGCCTGAGGACTTCCGCTTCCTCTACGACAACGCTCAGACGATAACCCGCACGCCCACGTCGCCCTATCCCGCCGATGTCATGGCGCGTTACCGCGCATATCTGACAGCGCAGATGACCGAGTTGATGACAAAGTTCGGCAAGATAGACCTGATATTCTTCGACGGCGGCGAGCTGATGCGCGACGAAACCGGCGAAAGCCTGCAGGAGCTGTGCAAGCGCATAGCCTGGGACCTGCAGCCCGGCATACTCGTGACCCGCGGCGCGATAAAGACCCCCGAACAGTCGCTGCCCGGCGTCGGCATGAGCGAGACCTGGGAGGCGTGCATAACGCTGGCCAGCGCATGGGGCTATCAGCCCACAAACGAGATTTACAAGACCGGCTATCAGGCGATAGAGCTGCTGGCCACTACGCGCGCGCTGGGCGGAGCGCTGCTATTGAACATAGCGCCCGACTCCAGCGGCGCGATAAGCCCGATACAGGAAGGATTGCTGCGCGAGATAGGACTGTGGAACTTCATAAACCGCGAAGCAGTGCTGGGCGTGCGGCCGTGGATACTGGCGCGCGAGGGCGACGCGATCCTCATGCGCGGCGCACACGGCGAGCTCTACGCCGTGCTCATGAACCAGCGCGACTGGGCGCGCGGCGAGCGGCGCGCATTCACGCTCAAGTCGGCGCGCATAACCCCCCAAAGCGAGATAAGCGTGCTGGGCGCGTCGGGCGAGCTGACCGAGTACCGCCCCGACCTGGACGCCCGCACGTACATGGAGCAACGCCCCGACGGACTGCACATAGACGTCATGAACGCACAACGCGTGTACTGCGGCCTCAACTGGCCCAATCCGCTGGTCGTGCGCATAACCGCCGTCGAACCGGCGTTCACGCCCATGGAAGTACACACGCTGCCCGCACAGGCAGATAATGGCCGCGCGACACTGCGCGCGCATGTCGCGGATCTGGGCAGCTTTACCGCGGCGCGCGCGGGGTTTGAGTGGCGCGTATACCCGGGATTCGCGCGCGCCGCCAGCACTGAAGGCTGGCAGTTCACCGCAGCCGGCGATGTAAACGCGCCGGGCGACGTCGAACTTGCGCTGGGCGCACTCGAACCCGGCGTCACATACCAGTACTGCGCCGTTATCGAAAACGACATGAACCGCATGACCGGCGAACTCGAACTGTTCACCGCATAGCGGCCGGCGTTCAGCGCTGCATTGCGCGCCGGCATGCGGCGCATCGACGCCGCTTTGCACTCGCGCGACGCGCGCATCATCCAGCATCCCGCGCCCGCGCATCGTGCGGGCAGCCATATCACAGCCCTCACGGGCACAGGAGGACACAATGAGCGACCTGCTAAAAGCGATAAGGTATCAGCATCCCGAACGCCTGCCGGTCAGCGTATCGCTGCTGCCGGCGACATGGGCGCGCCACGGCGACGCATTGACGCGCATCTGCCAGCGCTATCCCGAGCTGTTCGGCAACGTGGCATCCGACGCCGCGACCAGCTATTACACGCCGCCGTCCTACCACGCGGGTCAATTCACCGATCCATGGGGCTGCGTGTGGTCGAACGTGGCCGAGGGATACGAGTCGATAGTCACCGGGCACCCGCTGCCCCATCGCCAGGACGTGCGCAAGCTGCGCGCGCCCGACGTCGACATGGGCCTGCCCCACGGCTTCATGTTCCTTAGGCTAATGGACCTGCGCGGTTTCGAGGAGATAATGGTCGACTTTGCCGAAGAACCGCCCGAGCTGCAACTGCTGATAGACATAGTGCGCGACTACAACGTGCGCCAGATGAAGCTGATGCTCAAAAAGTCGCGCGACGAGCTGATATACGTGGGCGATGACAACGGCATGCAGGACGCGCTGCCCATCAGCCCCGCCAAGTGGCGCAAGTACTTAAAGCCCGCCTACAAGGCGATTTACGACGTAGCGCATGCCGACGGCCGGCTCGTCTACATGCACACCGACGGCTGCATATTCGAGGTCATGCCCGACATGCAGGAGGCCGGCGCCGACATGATCAATCCCCAGATACGCGCAAACGGCCTGGACAACCTCGTGCGCGTGTGCCGCGGCAGGATACCGATTAACCTCGACCTGGACCGGCAGCTGTTCCCGTTTGCCTCGCCCGAGCGCGTGCGCGAACACATCTTCGAATGCGTGCGCGCGCTGTACCTGCCCGAGGGCGGACTGGGCCTGACGGCCGAATGCGGCGCGGACGTGCCGCTGGATGTGATCGACATGATCTGCCGCACGCTGAGCGAGGCGCGCGACTTCCACATTTGAGGAGGCGGTGCGAATGGCACATGACGATTTCAGCCCCGACTACCGCCATGTCGTCGACGCGGCGCACAACCGCGCGGCGGCCCGGTTCCCCTCTACGAGCACATAATCGGCGAAAAGGTCATATACGAAACCACGGGCACCCGCCCATATCAGGCGATAGAGTCCCCGGATCCCGCCGAGCGCCTCCATGCGTTTGCGCAGCTCTGGGAGTTCTGGCGCAAGATGGGCTATGACACCGCTTCGGTCGAGTTCTGCATAACCCCGATACTGCCCGGCGGCGGCGCGCTGGGCGCGCACAGGCCCGGCGCAATACACACCCGCGCAGACTTCGACCGCTACCCCTGGGACGAACTGGAGGACATGTACTTCGAGCGCTACGGCGCTCAGCTGGACGCGCTCAGGGACAGCCGCCCCGCAGGCATGAAGGCCGTAGGCGGCGTGGGCAACGGTGTATTCGAATGCGTACAGGATCTGACCGGATACGAGAACCTCTGCTACATGCGCTACGACGACCCGGAACTGTACGCGGCGCTGTTTGAACGCATGGGCCGCGTACAGCGCGCGATATGGCGCAGGTTCCTGGCGCGCTATTCGGATGCGTACTGCGTGCTGCGGTTCGGCGACGACCTGGGCTTCAACACGTCCACGCTGCTGCCGCGCGAGGACATAGTGCGCCTGGTGCTGCCGCAGTATCGCGCGATAACCGACCTGGTGCACGCATCGGGCCGGCCGTTTCTGCTGCACTCGTGCGGCAACCTGTTCAGCGTATTTGACGACATTATAGACCTGGCAAACATAGACGCCAAGCACTCCAACGAGGACTCGATAGCGCACTTTGCAGTGTGGGTCGAGCGCTATGGCGCGCGCATAGGCAACTTTGGCGGCGTGGACACCGACGTGCTGTGCCGGCAGGACGAGCAGACCATTCGCCAGTACGTGCTGGACTGCCTGGAGCGCACGCGCCACGGCGGCGGCATCGCATTCGGCTCGGGCAACTCGATACCCGACTACGTGCCGACCGAAGGGTTTTTGGCGATGGTGAACACTGTGCGCAGCTGGCGCGGCGATACGGGGCGCGCCGAGCGCAGGTACTGACGGGCAGGCTGCCGGCGGCTGGGTATGAGCGGCATCAACTGATGTTGCCCCGACGCTTCCACTGGCGGCTATGAGCGTGCGGCATGCATTGATATGTGCACCTGCGCTTGCCACTGGCGGTTATGAGCGCGCGGCATGCATTGATATGTGCACCTGCGCTTGCCGATAGCGGTTTTGAGGTGCGGCATGCGTTGGCATGTGCACCCTCGCTTGCCGATGGTGGCTATGAGCGCACGGTATGCGTTGATATGTGCACCTGCGATTGTCGCTGGCGGCTCTGAGCGTGCGGCATGCATTGACATGTGCACCTACACTTGCCACAGATGGCTTAATATATACGTCCAGGCAGCACATACGGATGCGTCCACTGCGGTTTATGAGCCGATATGCGTGGGCGATGCAAGTCGCGCCAGAACTCCACGGCCATGTAGCGCGCAGTGTACAGTAGATCATATTCCCAATAGCGCCCACCGAAAACGCGGCATATGGTATGCCGCCACGGCAGGCATATAAAAGGACGCGCGGCTTTTTGGTGAGCCGCGCGTCGGTTTTTGCCGCGCTAGAGCGCGGCCTTGATGATCGAAGTTATGAAGTTTGATTCCAGGAAGTGCGCGCCGAGCATCGACGCATTTATGTAGTCGCTTATCGCCTGTACCGGCAGCGCCGTCAGCAGTATCGGCACCAGCGTGAACAGCAGAAATACCAGGAAGTATCCCCGCACAAAGCCCAGCACGCCGCCGGTTATCGCGTCAAAGTGCTTCAGCGCCGGGAACTTGAACACGTAGTTGAGCAGCGCAACCAGCAGGTTCAGCGCCAGAAAGCACACTATGAACACGCCCAGGAAGCATACCACGTTTAAGACCACTGTGACTATAGTCTGATTTACGTAATCGCCTATCGTGGTAAGGTCTATGCCGGCGAACGCCTGCGTGGCCACGTTCTGGCGCAGCAGCGCGTCAAACGGCGCGGGCAGCGATATGGAATCTATCGCGCTTTGTATGAGCGAATCGCTGGCCTGGGCGACCTGCGTGCGCGCCACGCCCGTGCCCAGCTTGGACGCCGCGTCGGTGTAATAGTACAGCGTGTCCAGTATGCCGTCGTTACTCAGCAGCGCGCTGGTTATCGAGGGGTATATCGTGTACGACGCCACCCACGATATGAAAAAATTGGCGGTGGACATAAGCGACGATATGAAGCCCCGGTACATGCCCGATATCACCGTTATCGCGATTATGCCTATTATCACAATGTCTACAACGTTCATAAGTCCTCCTCAGGTCAGGGCAGATTGATGAGGTACACGCGCTGTTCGGACACGACGACCGCCATGTCGTCAGTGAACGCGACGACCTGATCCACATGTATCGGCAGTTCGTATGCGAGCGTGTTCTTCTCTCCGTAGACGTTTTTGAACACGTATTGGTTGCTTAGCGCATAGGCGGCGTCGGCGCCGGCGTGTATGCTCATGCACGGCAGCTGGAAGTGGACGGTGTAGTCGTCAGAGCCGGTTATGACGCGCATGTTCTTTATGCTTATCGAGTCGTTAAGCTCGCGCATCGGCGCAAACACGTACGCCTGGCGGCTCGAACTTACATACGCATCCATGAAATACCAGCCGTATATCAGCCGGGATGAACCGGAGACCTCCTTGCCGGTATACGAATACCGGCTCAGCGTATCCGTGCCTATCAGCACCAGTTCGTTGTTGTCCAGCACTACCTTATATATGACCTGAGTCGAATCGGGTATGGAGCCGGTCTGGAAGCGCGCGGGCTGGTATGTGTCGACCTGAGTAAGCGGCGTGGTGCCTTCGGTATTGAGCGTCATGACCCACATCATGGCGTTGTCCGAGAAGAACCCGTAATCCAGCAGCGTCAGCGACGACATGTCCAGCGTGTCTATGACCTTGCCGTTGTGCTCTATCACCTGCAGCACGTTCTGGCCATTTGACACGGTCTCAACGGCGGCGTAGTTGGAGCACAGCGCGCATGAGCTTATCTCGGTATTCAGCGCGCCCGAGTACAGCATCGAGCCGTCCTTTGCGATCAGAAACAGCTGCGTGCCCTGCCACGCGGCGACGCCCGACTCATATACCCGGTAGTCGGCGCCGGGACCCAGCACCTGCTGCCAGTTGAGCTCGCCGTTTTCGCCATAACAGTACAGCACGTCGTCGACGTAGAAATATATGTACTTGTCATCGGTCTGAAGGTTGTCAATCGAGCTGCAATTTAGCGGCACGGGTTGATCGTCCTGGCGATTGACGGTGTGCGCCAGTGCGTACGCCGCGGCCACTACGCCCAACGACAGCACCAGCACCAACGCAAAAACGAAAATCCGCGTCGAGCGATTGTAAGAATCCATCTGCCAACATCCTCCGCACGTGCGACATACCCCGCGCGGGGGCAGCCAGGCCCAACGCGCAGCCGTATCGAAATTTGCTAAATGTAATAGTTCAATGCGCGCCCCGGCAAATCCTCTTTTCAACCCGACGGTTTGGGGAGGTTTACTGCAATTTAAAATTCGTGGCGATTGGATGGGCAACGGGGCCATGCCGCCAGCGAGCCGGCCGCTCTAACCATGAGCATAGGCTTGTTGCATCATGAACGCCGCAAAGCACGCCGCCATGCACTCATTCGCTCTAGCCATGAGCGAGGGCTTGGTGCAGCACGAACGCCGCAAAGCACGCCGCCATGCGCTCATTCCCTCTAGCCATGAGCGCGGGCTTAGTGCAGCACTAACGCCGCAAAGCACGCCGCCATGCGCTCATTCCCTCTAGCCATGGGCACAGACTTGGGGCAACGGCATTGCGCGCCGCCGAACTCGCGCAAAAGCGGACGCGCGCAGACCGGCCAGCCTCCTGATGCAGATATGAGACAACAGCACGTTCATGCCGCCAAACCGAGCGCAATGCAGGGCCGAACCGCGCAGACCGCCTTGCCGTCTGCGCAATTTGCGACGCAGCGGCGCAGTAAGCAATGCCGTTTGGGCATATTGCCGCGGCGGAGCGCCCGCCGCGGTGCGCCGTCCCGATTCACCAATTGTTAGCGTGCATCGGCTTGCAAGTACACGCGCAAGGTGATATGCTTTGGAAAAACTTCAGCAAGGTAGGTACACAGATGCGGGATATGCTTGAGGCGGCCGCGCGCGAATGCGGCCTTGTGCTGACCGGGGACATGTTGGACGCTCTGACGGAATACTGGCGCTACCTGGTCGAGGTCAACGCGCACATGAACCTGACGGCGGTCACGTCGGACGAGGAGGCGGTCTGGCGGCATTTCATGGACTCGCTGGCTCCGGTGCGCGCGGGCCTGCTGCCGCCGGGCGCGCGTGCTCGACCTGGGCAGCGGCGCGGGCTTTCCAGGGCTGCCGCTGTGCGTGGCGCGCCCTGACCTGGATATGACGCTGCTGGACTCGCTTAAAAAGCGCGTCGACTTCCTGAACGAGGCCGCGCGCCGCATAGGCGCGCACACACACGCCGTGCACGCGCGCGCCGAGGAGGCCGCAAAGGGCGACATGCGCGAATACTATGACGTCGTCACCGCGCGCGCCGTTGCCCGGCTGAACGTGCTCGTCGAATTGGCGCTGCCGTTTTTGCGCGTGGGCGGCACGCTGATAGCCTACAAGGGCCCCGCCGCCGATGAAGAGCTGAGCCAGGCCGGAGAGGCGCTGCGCCGGTTGGGCGGCGGCGAGGCGCGCGTGCTGCCTGCGGGCGTGCCCGGCCGTGATTCGCGGCTGATCGTCGTGCGCAAGCTGCGCCCGACGCCCCGCACGTTCCCGCGCAAGCCCGGCGAAGCCACGCGCAAGCCGCTCTGACGCATGCCCACTTGCGCGCAATTGCGCCGGATTGTGCACCGGACTGTGCGCCGATTGTGCGCTTGATTGTACGCCAGACCGTGCGCCGATTGTGCGCCAAACCGTGCACCGATTGTGCGCCGGACTGTGAGCCGATTGTGCGCTGGACTGTGCGTCAGACCGTGCACCGATTGTACACCGGATCGTGCGCCGATTGTGCACCGGATCGTGCGCCGATTGTGCGCTGGACCGTGCGCGATTGTGCGCTGGCTGGCGTTGCGCCATAAAAACTGCGCTCCCGTCATGCCGCCCGGAGCGCAGTTTTGTACTTTGAAGTTATATCGCGTGGGGTCTGCGCCGCCGCGCCCGCGCATGGCATTGACTGCCGCGCGTCATCGTCGGCCGCATGGGCGCTGGTCAGGCGCTTTTATGCGCGGCGCTCACCGTTATCACATGCGCGCGCTCCAACGCCGCTACAAGCAGCGGTATCGCCACCAGCTGTATCACTATGCCCGGCAGCGCCGTCACAAACGACGCTGCAATCCACGCCTGAAGCGTGTATTCACCCGCGCGGAATATCAGCGCATTGACCGCGCCCGACACCAGTCGGCCCGCCAGCATGGCTCCGATAAGCGCCGCATACACGCCCGCCGCGCGCGGCAGCCGGCTCAGCCCCGCCGCCAGCAGTCCGCCCACCAGTCCATACGTCGCCAGTTCGCACATCATGCCCGGCAGCATGGACGACGGCGGCATGCCCGTCAGCACGCTAGACAGGAACGGAGTCAGCGCGCCGCATACCAGGCCGTATACCGGCCCGCATATCAGCCCGCACAACAGCACCGGAATATGCATCGGCAAAAATACCTGGCCCGCGTTGGGCACCGCGTGGAACGCCAGCGGCAACACCAGGCCCAGCGCCACGCACAGCGCGCTCATGACCAGTCTGCGAGTATTGTTCATATACATTCCCCCAATACAAAAATAAAGCCACAAAGACTCCTCGCAATCGAGCAGCCTTCATGGCTTGTAATCCGCATATCGAGCGAACCGCTCGTCGGCTTCATGCCGACTTTTACAATGGCATTATATTATATTCGCCGCACATTGTCAATACGTCGCATTCAAAATTTGCGATGGGTATCGCTGCGGAGCTGCCTCATGGTACGCGTGCGCCGGCGCATTGCGCTTCACCGGCCGCGGCGTCCCGGCAGTTGCACGCAAACGCCTGATTGCAATCCCCGCCCAAATATGCGATAATTGAACCATCGTCCCGCAGGACGCACTGCGCCGTCTCCCGGCATGGCCCAAGCCGGGAGAATTGAACCGCCGCCCCCGCGGGACGCACAGTATTTACAGCAAGAGGTGATAAAATGAGGCATGTCATAGTTATATCCGAAGACGCGCTGGTGTATGAGGATATGGATACGCTGCGCAAGCTGCCCAATTTCGGCCGCATATGGGAGCAGTCCGCGCGCGTCAATCGAGTGCGTTCGGTGTATCCGACGCTGACGTACCCGTGCCATGTGTCGATGATGACCGGCGTGTACCCCGAGCGCCACGGCATCGTAAACAACGAACAGCCGGTGCTGTGTCAGACCAACACGCAATGGGAACTGTTCGCACGCGCGATAAAATCGCCCACGCTGTTCGACCTGGCGCACGCAAAGGGCTTGCGCACCGCATGCGTGTTCTGGCCGGTGTGCGCAGGCAACAAGTCGATAGACTATCTGCTGGCAGAATACTGGCCTCAATACGGCGAGAGCGTCCGCCAGAGCTACATTGACGCCGGCGCTCAGCCCGAGGTCATGCGCATAGTCGACCGCTACATGCCCATGAACGTACCCCGCCTCCACCCCGAGGCCGATGCGTTCATAAACGCCTGCGCCGCCGACATGATACGCGAGTTCAAACCCAACCTGATGCTGATACACCCCGCCAACATCGACGACTATCGCCACAAGACCGGACTGTTCTCCGACAAAGTCACGCATGGCCTGCATGAGATAGACATCTGGCTGGGCGAACTTATCCGCGCCTGCCGCGACGCCGGCATATACGACGACACTGACTTCTTCATCGTCAGCGATCACGGTCAGCTGGGCATAGTGCGCACCGCCTCGCCCAACGTGATGTTCGCGCGCCACGGTCTCATAGACGTCGGCCCCGACGGGCAGATAACCGATTACCGGGCATTTTGCAAGTCGGCGGCGCTGTCGGCCCAGATCTACCTGCGCGATCCCGACGACCGCGCCACTTACGACAAGGTGTACGCACTGCTCAACGACATGTGCCGCGACGGCGTCTGGGGCATAGGCCGCGTCTACACTGCCGAGGAGGCGCAGCGTGAAGAGCACCTTGCCGGCGGTTTCTCGTTCGTAATAGAAACCGACGGCTACACGTCGTTCACCAGCGACTGGCGCGAACCGTATGTCCATCCGCTCGATATCAGCGACTACCGGTTCGGTCGGGCGACCCATGGCCACCTGCCCGATAAGGGCCCCCAACCCACGCTGCTGGCGTTCGGCCCCGACATACGCTCCGGCGCCGTAGTCGAGCGCGCAGCGCTGGTCGACGAACCGGCCACGATAGCGCGCGTGCTCGGACTCGAGTTCGGCGACATCGACGGCAAAGTCATAGAGGGCATACTGCGCTGAAATCCTTCGCCGCGCCAGCGGCCAGCGCCATACAATGCCGGGCCGCATTTGCCGGCATGACCGGCCGCGTAAAGCCGCCGCGCCGACGGCCAACACCATACAATGCCGAGCTGCGTTTGCCGGCTTTCTCGGCCGCGTAAGGCCGCCGCGCCGACGGCCAATACCATACAATGCCGAGCTGCATTTGCCGGTATGCACGGCCGTGCAAAGCCGACGCACCGACGGCCAACGCCATACAGTGCCAAGCTGCGTTTGCCGGTATGTACGGCCGTGTAAAGCCGCCGCACCGACGGCCAACGCCATACAGTGCCAAGCCGCGTTTGCCGGTATGTACGGCCGTGTAAAGCCGCCGCACCGACGGTCAACGCCATACAATGCCAAGCCGCGTTTGCCGACATACTCACCGTGTAAAGCCGCCGCGCCAACGGCCAACGCCATACAATGCCGGGCAGCGTTTGCCGACATACCCACCATGTAAGGCCGTCGCGCCAACGGCCAACACCATATCATGCCGAGCCGCGTTTGCCGGCATGACCGGCCGCGTAAAGCCGCCGCGCCCACACCGGCCGGCAGTCATGTGGCTGAACCACATGACTCCGCAATCCGGAAAACCGGCTTTATCAGATCGTCAAAGCAAACCCGGGCCCGACCCGTTGCCGTCCGGTCGAGTCCGTCGTAAATTGTCCGCGCATATCGCGCATGGTCCGGTCATATTGATAGTCAAGCGACAACGCGTCCCCCTAACGCGTGCCGCAAACGTCGAAAGAAAGTGATGAGCCATGCCGGTATTAAACTGCCGCTGCGGTCAATGCGGCGATACAATGTGTTCCCGATGCCCCATGCGCGGCATGTGCGTATGGTTCACTGGCCCGACCGGAGCCACGGGCATGACAGGTCCCGCGGGTCCCACTGGCCCAATTGGTCCAACCGGCCCAACTGGTCCTACCGGCCCTACCGGGCCCACCGGAGTAACCGGCCCCACCGGAGTAACCGGCCCCGCCGGTCTGAGCACAATGACCGGCCCTACCGGCAGCACCGGAACTACCGGCCCTACCGGGCCTACTGGGCCTACTGGCCCCACTGGTCCCACCGGCCCAACTGGCCCTGCCGGACCCGCCGGAGTAACCGGCCCCGCCGGTCTGAGCACAATGACCGGCCCCACCGGCAGCACCG
Organism: Candidatus Fimadaptatus faecigallinarum; assembly: GCA_018714445.1. Classification (GTDB taxonomy): domain Bacteria; phylum Bacillota; class Clostridia; order Christensenellales; family Aristaeellaceae; genus Fimadaptatus; species Fimadaptatus faecigallinarum. The sequence goes on from DVNK01000037.1 coordinate 56,671, forward strand.
GTGCAACCGGCCCTGCCGGCCCAACTGGTCCCACCGGTCCCACCGGACCCACTGGTGCGACCGGGCCTGCCGGTCCGGCAGGCGCAGACGGCCTGAACGGAGTCGATGGTCAGGATGGCGCCGACGGAACGGATGGCAAGGATGGCGCGGATGGCCTGAACGGAGCCGATGGCAGGGACGGCGCAACCGGCCCCACAGGTCCTACCGGGCCTACTGGTGCCACCGGGCCTACCGGACCCACAGGCTCGATTGGTCCCACCGGGCCCACCGGAGCTACCGGCGCGACCGGGCCGACTGGCCCCACCGGTCCGGCAGGTGCAGACGGCCTGAATGGCGCAGACGGCAGGGACGGCGCCGATGGGTCAAATGGCAGAGATGGCGCGGATGGTCTGGATGGCGCAGACGGAGTTGACGGCGCAACCGGGCCGACTGGGCCCACCGGCCCCACCGGACCAACCGGCCCGACAGGAGCCACCGGCCCTACTGGTCCAGCCGGTGCGGATGGATTGAACGGAGCCGACGGTGCAGCTGGAGCCATCGGGCCTACCGGACCCACCGGAGCCACGGGCGCAACTGGACCTACCGGGCCCATCGGAGTCACGGGTGCAACCGGATCTACCGGGCCCACCGGAGTCACGGGCGCAACCGGGCCTACCGGACCCACCGGCCCCACCGGTGCCCTGCCTGAGGAGTCCTTTGCGTCATTTGCCAATCTGCAGGCGATCTGGAACCCGAACAGCCTTATAGACATGTTTCCGGATACTACCGATCCGACCGGCAACATAACGCAACTCGACACCTCTCGCATATCGCTTGAACCGGGCTACTACCTGATAGCATACAGCGTATCGGCAATATACCGCACCGCAAGCTATATGCAGATAACGCCGTACTACAATGGCGGGCCACACCTGGAGGCCAGCGTATATTTTGCCACCAGCATAAACGGCTCGTCGGCATGCGGCTCAGCGCACATGATTATATATGTGCCCTCCCAGACGACGCTGAGCCTGTACTACACCAGCCCCGCACAGGCCACTGATGGCACCGTCAACATGACCATAGTAAAACTCAACCGTCAATAGCGGCGACAGGCATATCCGTTCGTCGGCCGCTCTACCGGCCCCGGCGCTTTGAGCGGACATCATGTCCCGTTCAAGCGCCGGGGCTGGTTTTATGCAGTATTATTCGATGTGGCGGCATACATTGCGCAGTTGCCCGACTGCCAACGCCGGCGGCAATCCGCTCACGCCTACGCATATCCACAAGCAGCGATCTGTTGGACACAGTCATGACTTTGAGGATGCGCACCGCGTCCCCGCGATTGCGGCGACGCCACCATGCGCGCACGCCTTTAGAAGCGGCTTGCATTGCGCCTGAGCGCATCAGCGGCAACGGTTCAGCCGGCGCACCCTTGTTCATTCTGCGGCGGCAGGCTGTGCCAGCCGCATATTACTGTGCGTACAGCTTCCCCGAGGTTGCGGCTACACCAACATGCGCGCACGCCTTTAGAAGCGGCTTGCTTTGCGCCCGAACGCATCGGCGGCAACGGTTCAGCCGGCGCGCCCATGTTCATTCTGCGGCGGCAGGCTGTACCAGCCGCATTTGACTGCGCGTACGTCTTCCCCGAGGTTGCGGCTACACCAACATGTGCGCACACCTTTAGAAGCGGCTTGCATTGCGCCCGAGCGCATCGGAGGCAATAGTTCAGCCAGCACGCCAATATTCATTCTGCGGCGGCAGGCTGTGCCAGCCGCATTTTACTGCGCGTACGGCTTCCCCGAGGTTGCGGATATGCCACCATGCGCGCTCGCCTTTAGAAGCGGCTTGCATTGCACCCGAGCGCATCAGCGGCAACGGTTCAGCCGGCGCACCCTTGTTCATTCTGAGGCGGCAGACCGCGCCAGCCACATATTACTGCGCGCACAGCTTCCCCATCGCATGCGCCGGCCGCATGGCGCATGTCGTGCTTGTCAAAACCGCTGTCATGTATTATAATAATTTTGTCGATGTGAAAATAAACGCCGGAAGAGGTGTTGCATATGTGGAGCATTATCGCAACCTGGGACTTTGCGCAGACGCCGGTGAGCACCGTCGCGCAGCTGCTGGGCGACGGCGCAAGCGCGCTGGATGCCGTCGTCAAGTGCGGTTCAATGGTCGAAGACGACGAAAGCGTGGACACAGTGGGCTATGGCGGACTGCCCAACGCTCGCGGTGAGCTGGAGCTGGACGCCGCCATAATGGATGGCCGCGCATTGGACATCGGCGCGGTCTGTGCGCTCAAGCGCCATCGCCATGCGCTTGAAGTCGCGCGCAAGCTGCTCTATCAGCGCCATAACATGCTCGTGGGCACGCCCGCCGACGAGTTCGCAGAGGCGCATGGCCTGCCGCCGACCGAAATGCTGACCGAAAAGGCGCTTGAAAAATATCGCAAGCTCGCCGCTGAACGGCCAGGCGAGCTGTTCGGCCACGACACTGTGGGCATAGTCGCCCTGGGCCGCGACGGCAACATCGCCGCCGGCACGTCCACCAGCGGCATAGGCCTTAAAATGCCCGGACGCGTAGGCGATTCACCGCTGCCCGGTTGCGGATACTACGCCGACAACGCCTCGGGCGGCGCTGCCGCGACCGGCATGGGCGAGGACATAATGCGCACATGCACCTGCTTTTACGCATGCGAGCTGCTGCGCGCCGGCGCAAGCGCTCAACAGGCGGCCGATGGTGCCGTGCTGCGCGCCCACCAGGAGCTGACCCGCCGTGGTCGCGAGAGCGGCAACGTGGCGTTGGTGGTTATGGACAAGTCCGGCAACTTCGCCGGCGCCGCCAATCACGAGGGCTTCGCCTTCGCCGCCGCAAGCGAGACCTGTCCGCCCAAGCTCTACAAGGTACAGCCAGTGATAACCCGCCAGTCGTCAAATACCAAGCTTGAAATCTACAACAACATAGCGCCATGACCACGCTGCGCCGCGCCCGGGATCGCATGCCGGACGCGGCGCTTGTTTGCATGGACTTGCGTGGCACGCGTGCTCGCCGCGCTGCGGCCCCCGCCGAATGCTACATCGTTTATCGCAGATTAAAGCCTTGCGCACGCACGGGTCTGCGGTGCCCGATTGAAATGCCAACAGCCTGAGTCGCGCATTGTTCACGCGCGCGGAGCTGCGGTGCCCAATTGAACCGCCGCCAGCCTACGCCGCACCTTGCGCACATGCGCGGGGCTGCGGCATCCGACTTAAATACCGCCAACCTGAACCGCGCATTGTTCACGCGCGCGGAGCTGCGGTGCCCAATTGAACCGCCGCCAACCTGAACCGCGCATTGTTCACGCGCGCGGAGCTGCGGTGCCCAATTGAACCGCCGCCAGTCTGAGCCGCGCATTGCGCTCGCACGGAGCTGTGGCCACGAACACATCGCATAGGTCAACGCATTATAAAACTGCTTCCGCGCTGCGCTCGCAGTGGAAGCAGTTTTGTGTATTTGATTCAAGTTAAAGCGCGACTTAGCCCAGCGCTACGTCCAGCAGCATCATGAGTGCAAATCCCAAAGCCACGCCTATCGTGCCGGTGTTGGTGTGGGGCTCGCTCTGAGATTCGGGTATCAGTTCCTCCACGACTACATATATCATCGCGCCCGCTGCAAATGCCAGTATGAACGGCAACAGCTGCGATATAGCCGACGTAAGCATCAGCGTCGCCACCGCGCCCAACGGTTCCACTACGCCCGACAAAAAGCTATAGCCGAACGCCTTGCCCCGGCTCATCGACGCGCTGCGCAGTGGCATCGATATTATCGCGCCCTCCGGCACGTTCTGTATCGCTATGCCCGCCGCCAGCGTCAGCGCACCCGCCGTGGATACCGCGCCGCCCTCGCCCAGCATGCCCGCCAGCACTACGCCCACCGCCATGCCCTCGGGCAGATTGTGCAGCGCGACCGCCAGCGCCAACATGGCCGTGCGGTTCAATCGCGAATGCGCGCCTTCCGGCTTATCTGTATTCAGATGCAGATGCGGTATCAGCATGTCCAGCCCCAGCAGGAATCCCATGCCCGCCAGGAATCCGCCCACTGCCGGCAGCCACGCCGGACTGCCCGCCGCCTCTGCCATGTCCATGGCCGGTATCAACAGCGACCATACCGACGCCGCTATCATCACGCCCGATGCAAAACCCAACAGCGCCTTCTGTGGCTCAGCCCCTATGTCGCGCCTGAGCACGAACACCGATGCCGCGCCCAGCGTCGTGCCCAGCAACGGCAGCATAAGTCCCACCAGTATGCCCATGTCCATAACCCGTCACCTCCGGCCCATGCGGCCTGTATGCCGCCGGCGTATATTATATACACCGGCCGCGTTCGACTTAAACCGACATCACACCCGCCTGGGCTGCTCAAAACCTCTGACCGCGCCGCTTTAATCGCCTGCGTGCAGGTGCGTGTTGCGCGGCTGGCTGCGGCCGGATTTGGCCGACGGTGTGCGCAATTGCATGGGTTGAACGGCTGGTTGCTGTCTGATTAGGCCAGCGATTTATGCAATTGCATGGGTTGAATAGCCGGTTGCGGCCGGATTGGCCCGGCGATTTGCGCAATTGCACAGATTCAACGGCTGGTCCCGGTCGGATTGGCCCGACGGTATGCGCAATTGCATGGGTTGAATTGCCGGTTGCAGCATGATTGGCCGATGGCGCAGGCTATTATCTGTCTTGTCAATCGATTGAGGCCGGATTTGGCCAACGAAGAATTTGCTTATTCGTACTGAACAGCGGCCGCGCTCGGGCTTGGCTGTCTGCGCGAGCAAATGGAGTTGTATGCAACTGCCTGCGGCCATGCCAAACCTCGCACGACCGCGCCTTGATGCGCTGGCCTCAATTCAGGCCCTCCTGTTCGGCGTGACGGCGCATCGCCTCGAATGTCTCGTCGCTTATGTCGTGTTCCAGCTTGCACGCGTCGGCCCGCGCCGTCTGTGCGCTGACGCCTATGCGCTCAAGAAAGCATGTCAGCAGCTTATGGCGCTCATATATGCGCGAGGCTATCGCCATGCCCTTGTCGGTCAGCGTTATCAAGCCCTCACGATCCATGGTTATATAGCCGTTCTCACGGAGCCGCTTGGTCGCGTAGCTCACGCTGGGCTTGGTCACGCCCAGCTCGGCCGCTATGTCTATTGAGCGTATGTAGCCGTGACGCTCCTGCATCATCAGCATTGCCTCCAGGTAGTCTTCGGATGATTTGAGTATCTGCATAGCCTTTCCTCCCGCGAGTACTTGCATAATATGTTATCATACGCTAACCCAAAAATCAATCGCCCCGCACGCAAATAATCGCAACATATGCCCGAAAATCTGCGCGCCACTATTGACAAATTTGAGCCGTTTTGATATTATAAACCCAGTTAGAGTACTTTAACCGCATTGTGGCATTATTTTTTCGAGCATGAGTTAGATACATCTAATACAGGCAGGAGGGTAAATATGAGCATCATCATAATCGGCGGCAATGAGTGCATGGAGCGCGCATATGCCCAGGCATGCCGCCAGTTCGGCTGCCAGGCCAAGATATTCACGCGCCGTCACAAGGACCTGCAACACGTGTTCGGCTGTCCCGACCTGTGCATACTGTTCACCAGCACCGTGTCTCACAACATGGTCAAGATAGCCGCCGCCGAGGCGCGCAAACGCCGCGTGCCACTCGCGCGCAGCCACACCAGCTCGCTGTCAGCGCTGAACGCCCTGCTTGAGCAATTCTGCGGGCAGCGTCCAGACGGCTGAAAAGCCTGACGTCAATGACAATATCGTTTTATCAGATTCTGCTTAATAATGAAGGCGCGTACTGAACCGACATGCCTCAAGTGATACGCGCCAGTGCATCAATCAATTTGCAAGCTGCGCAATCAGTGTATGCAATTCAAGCTATGCATCGGGCAATCGCGGGGTCGCATTGCAGTGAATGTGCAGCACACATTCATTGTGCAGCACATTGGATTCGCATGATTGCGTACCCCAATGCTCAAACAACGTCTGAATGCGCGCCGGCGACACCGGCGCGCATTCATGGTCGTGCGGCCGGTCAGCGCTCGCCGCGCGCCCGAAGCAGCGCGTCGCAACCTGCGCTGACCGCCGGGTACAGCACGCCCGCCACCACCCATATCAGCCAGCTCAGCTCCCATCTTGCCGTCAGGAAGCTCACGCTCAGATATACCGCTACCGCCGTCATCCAATATGCCAGCACAATCGCGCCGCGCACGCCCTGCACCGCCTTGCGCCGGGGCGTGTACTCGCCCTCCTGCAACAGCCGCTCGAACCCGGCCCACACCACGCCCACGCGTATAAAGCTGATTGCTCCCGCGCCCGCTATGGCCAGCAGCGCCGCCAGCATGCTGACCATCAGCAGCGCGTTCTCGCCGTTAATCATTATCCCCATGAACAGCGGCAGCACCGCCGCCACGCACAGGCTGGTTCCCACTACGTTGCCGCGCGCGTATTCTGGCCGGAACTGCTCGCGGCGCTCTTTTATAGCGCCGGTCACGCCGTACTCGGTCTCAAACGGCTCCCTATCCAGGTATTCAAAGCGCGCCGTGCGGTTGCCGCACGCCACGAACACCGCGCACGCCGCCGCCACCAGCGCTACCAGCACCACCATGCCCACACCCATCGCCATCCCCTCGGACAGCAGCGCATACGGCGGCGCGCTCAGCACACCCAGCACCAACAGACACACCGGCGATATCACGCACGCAAACGTCGCCCAACTCATGGGGACCGCCGTGGACGCCTTGGCCTTTATGAACGCGTTGGCCTCCTCCAGGCTGACCCGCCGCAGCGCAGGCATCGCCTGCCCCACGTCGACGCATGACTGATCCCGCGCCATACCGGGCGATGGCAGTTCCTGCTCATCCTTGAGCAGGCAGTCCACGCTCACCCCGAACAGCTCCGACAGCTGCAACAGCCGGTCTATATCGGGTATCGACTGCGCGCCCTCCCACTTGGATACCGACTGACGCGACACGCCCAGCTGCTGCGCCAGCTCCTCCTGCGACCAGCCGCTGCGCTTGCGCAGTTCGATAAGTTTGTCGGCGAATATCATACCACACTGTCCCTCCCATACCTCAACTTGTGTCACGGCTCACCACCGGCCATGGCCCAAGTATACCATAATATCCGGTTGCACGCCACCAACCGGCGCTTTGCAATCTGTCAACCAGCGGTTGCGGGCGGCCAAACATGGCGCAAAGGCGGGCATGTGCGGCGCGGATGGCAGGCTGGCACTGCATTACGCGGTCAGGCACTACGCGATGCCGGACAGCTGAGGCGTGGATGAATGGAGCGCATATCGCGATGCCGGGCAGGTGCGACGTGTAAGCCGACTTCATTGCATGACCATGCACTGGCGTGGCGTGAAGGTCGGTTTGCATTGCAGGATGCCACACAGGCGTGACGTGTAAGTCGGTTTCATTGTAGGACGCCGCACATGTGTGTTGTGAAAGCCGGCTTCATTGCAAGACGCCGAGCAGGCGCGCCATGAAGGCCGGTTTGCATTGCAGGATTGCGCACAGGCGCGACATGAAAGCTGACTTCGTTTCAAGACGCCGCACAGGCGCAACGTGAAGGCGACGGACATAACGCGACGCCTGGTATGTGCGGCATTAAACTTTCAGGCAAGACTCAGGTGGAGATCATGCGCGCCGCCGGACACACCCGGCGCAAGAGCGGTTGTGCAAGACTGCCTCAGATACAAGGGAGTTCGCTCTCGATATTGCGGCGATTGTACAATGCCGGCCTTCAGGCTTTGCAAATTGCATTCGAACCGGCTTTACGTCCATATGCGCCTTACAAAACACAGCAGCGCCGCCAGCATAGCCTACTGGCGGCGCAATCATGGACGATAACGCTTCGAGTCGCATGCCCTGCTGCTCGAAAACGCGCTGTTGATTCAGATTATACGATGAAAGCCGGGCAGCGCATGCCACTGCTGCGCAAGAGCGCGCTACTGACGCTCATGGTGGTGCCGCTGGCCACGGCAGGCGCAGGCGGCATTTTGTACCTGAACTCACATTCGCCACTGTCAATCGCCGGCCACGGCGGGCGCGGGTGGCATTTTGCGTCTGAACGCACATTCTCCACTGCCCATCGCCGGCCACGGCAGGCACGGACGGCATGCCGGTGCGCTCGGCATGCCGCTTTTACGGCCTTATCAACTCTTGCACAGCGTAACCCGCGTGCGCTATCAAGCTGCGCAATTCTCCCTCTTCAAGCGGCTCCACCGAGTACACGTCAGCCGTAGCCGCGCTCAGCTTCACCCGCGCCATCATGCCTGGGCGCGAGTTGAACGCGTTTTCGACGCGCCGCACACAGTGCAGGCAGCGCATGCCTTCTATGCGCACCCGCACATGATGCGCATAGTGCGCTGGATTGGCATCGGCAGGCCGCACCCGATCCAGCGCGTCCCCGCCGCCACAGCAGCCGCTGCTCAGCCGGCGCATGTAATACCTCAGCCCCAGCACCGCCGCAATCAACAACAACAGCCCTATCGCAATCGTAGCCGCCGACATATCGCCTTCTCCTTCACGTCAAAGCGCGCTGCGCCCGACATTGCGCCGCGCACAGCCGTTCTATGCCCTGTCGGCTCAGTCCGCTGAGCAACAGCGCCGCAAACTGCGCGCCTTCGCCTGGCTCCAGCCCCAACCGGCACGCCAGCAGCGTCAGTTCGTCGCGCTGACGCTCCAGCTCACGCGCCAGTTCCGCGCCCTCCGCGGTCAGCCGCACGTCGCCATACCGCTCCTTGTCTATCATTCCCCGCTGCTTCAGCGCTGCAAGCGTGTTGTGCACAGTGGGCTTGCGCACGCCCAGCAGCCGCGCAATGTCCTTGGATGCCACGCGTTCGCATTGGTCGCTCAGCGCCAGCACCGCCAGCAAACACCTTATATGCGACGCCGTCATGCCGCCTCATCCCCTTTGATGCGCCGCGGCGGGACGCGGCATCCAATCCGCGCCCCGCCCGGCTTGCTGCGCATTCCCCTGCCGTGCGTGCAGCGCCCGCAGCTGCCGCAGTCGCCGCCGCATGAGCAGCTCCCCCGGCCCGAGCGCCAGTCCTTGATCAGCTTCCAGGCCGCGCCGCCTACCAGCAGCGCCACTACCGAGCCCGCTATTACCGTTGCCATTATGCACCCACCTTTACACTTTGCGTCAGATGTTCCGAGTCGTAGCGGTTGCGCCGCACCACCAGGTACGCCAGCCCCGCTACCAGCACTATCGCCACTGCTGTCAGCGCCGTAAATCCCGCGCCGCTGAACAGCAGTCCCAACTGATACACTATCAGGCCCGTTATGTACGCAAACACGCACTGATACGCTATCGCAAACGCCGTCCAGCGCCAGTTGTTCATCTCGCGCTTTATCGCGCCCATCGCCGCAAAGCACGGCGCGCACAGCAGGTTGAACAGCAGAAAGCTAAACGCCGCGAGCTGTCCATGACCGCCGCTGGTCTCCTCAAACGCCAGCATTATCGGCGAAAGCGCTTCGGCCTTTTCGTCGTCGGACATGTCCTCGTTCTCGATTATGCCCGCCGCCGCGTCGTTGCCCTCGTCGTCTACCACGCCGAACAGCACGCCGAACACATTGACGACTTCCTCCTTGGCCACCAGTCCCATGACCGTAGCAACCGTCGACTGCCAGTTGTCAAAGCCCAGCGGCCTGAATACCGGCGCCACCGCCGAGCCTATGTGTCCAAGTATGCTGTGGTCTGAGTTCTCGACCGCGCCAAACGTCCAGTCGGCGCCATCTGCCGCTTCGAGCGCACCAGCCGCCTGGGTGTCGGACGCCTCGGGGGCCATGAGCGTGTCGGCGGACTCCGACTGTGCCGCGTCGGCTTCGGCGGTCTGCACGGCTGCAGGCTGCCAGCCGTAGTTGGACGTGAACCATATGAGTATGCTGGATACCAGTATCACGGTGCCGGCGCGCTTTATAAACGACCAGCCGCGCTCCCACATGCTGTGCAGCACGTTGGTCCATGCCGGCGCATGGTACGCGGGCAATTCCATCACAAACGGCGCAGGATCGCCGGCAAACATCCGGGTCTTTTTGAGCAGTATGCCGCTGATTATGACCGCCGCCACGCCGACAAAGTACGCAGTGGTAGTCACCCACGCCGCGTTATGGAACAGTGCCGCCGCCACCAGCGCGACTATCGGTATCTTGGCGCCGCAGGGTATGAACGTCGTCGTCATAATCGTCATCTTGCGGTCGCGGTCGTTCTCGATGGTGCGCGAGGCCATGACGCCCGGCACGCCGCAGCCCGAACCTATCAGCATCGGTATGAAGCTCTTGCCCGACAGCCCGAACTTGCGGAATATACGGTCCATTATGAACGCCACGCGCGCCATATAGCCCACGTCCTCGAGTATCGACAGCATGAAAAACAACACCAGCATCTGCGGCACAAACCCTATGACCGCCCCCACGCCGCCGATTATGCCATCGCCTATCAGCCCGACCAGCCACCCGGCTACGCCCACGCTGCTCAGCCAGTTCACGACCGGGGCCTGTATCCACTCGCCGACAAATGTGTCGTTGGTAAAGTTGGTCAGTATGTCGCCTATCGTGGTGACCGACACGTAGTACACGAGCCACATCACCAGCACGAATATCGGCAGCGCCAGTATTCGGTTGGTGACTATGCGGTCTATCTTGTCCGATACGGTCAGCGCACCGCGCGGCCGGCCCTTGTGCACGCAGGCGCTGACCAGCCGGTTTATGTACGCATAGCGCTGATTGGTGATTATCGACTCGGAGTCGTCGTCCATCTCGGCTTCGCAATCCTTTATCACGCGCTCTATCGCATCCATTATGCCCTTGGGCAGGTTGAGCGCCGCCGCGGCCTTGTCGTCGCGCTCGAACAGCTTTATCGCATACCAGCGCGCCAGATGCGGCTCGACTATTGCGCCCGAATGCGTCTGACCGTCGGCATGATGGTGATGCTCGGGGGATTGGCCGTCGTTGTGAGTGATAAGGTCCTCGATATGGGCCAGCGCATGTTCGACGCTGCCCTGAAACACGTGCGGCGCGGTGTGCCGCGCGCCCGCGCGCGCCAGCTCGGCCGCCCGGCGCGCCGCCGCCAGCGAACCCTCGCCCTTGAGCGCCGACGTCTCGACGACCTCGCAGCCCAGCTCCGCACCCAGCCGCTTGAGGTCTATCCTGTCGCCGTTTTTGCGCGTGACGTCTATCATGTTCAGCGCCAGCACCATCGGTATGCCCAGTTCGGCCAGCTGCGTCGTCAGGTACAGGTTGCGCTCGATATTGGTCGCATCGACTATGTTGAGTATCGCGTCGGGCCGCTCGCTCACCAGGTAGCCGCGCGCCACCACTTCCTCCAGCGTATACGGCGACAGGCTGTATATGCCCGGCAGGTCCTGTATCACGACGTCGGCCGCGCCTTTCAGGCGGCCCTCCTTCTTCTCGACGGTCACGCCCGGCCAGTTGCCCACGTACTGGTTGGAGCCGGTCAGGTCGTTGAACATGGTCGTCTTGCCGCTGTTGGGATTGCCCGCCAGCGCTATCTTGATTGCCATGAGCTGTTTCCCCCTTAAACCTTGGTCATCAGCGCCGTGTTAGACGCCTCTAACTCCTGCTCAAAAAATAAAGCGCCCTACTTTACCTCAATCATCTCGGCGTCGGCTTTGCGCACCGACAGCTCGTAGCCGCGCACTGTCAGCTCCATAGGATCGCCCAGCGGCGCGACCTTGCGCACGTACACCTCGGTGCCCTTGGTTAGGCCCATATCCATTATGCGGCGCTTTAGCGCCCCTTCGCCGTGCAGCTTTTCGATCACGGCGCTTTCGCCGACCTTGACCTGTTTGAGCGTCTTCATGTCGATTGCCTCCTCTTTGTCACACCATTATCCGCATCGCCATGGTCTTGTCGAGCGCTATGCGGCTGTCCTTGATAGACAGTATCAAATTCCCGCCCATTTCGTTTACGACGCGCACCTCTTCGCCGACTACAAAGCCCAATTCAGCCAGGTGCTGCCGCACGTCGTCGCGTCCGGTGATCTTCTTTATAATGTTCACATCGCCGACGCCCGCCATGCCCAGAGGCATCATATGCCATCCCCCTTCAATTAGTTTCAGCTAACTCTCTGGTCATAATATGGGTTAGCGCTCACTAACCCATCGGCAGTACATAGTTTAACATCTCTAACCAGTTTGTCAATAGTTGCCGTCCCATTTTCACCGTTAATTTTGAGCTGCTTGAGGCCGTCCAATGTCGCGGCCGGGCCGCATGCACCGGCGCGCAAGCCGCGCCCGAACCGACGCGCTGCATGAAGCGTCACCGCACTTACGCCACCGCCACAGCCGCGGTCTGGCGTGCAATGTCGACACGCATGGCCCGACGCACTCCATAAAGCGTCACCGCACTTGCTGCCACAGCCACAGCTGCGTACCGACACGCCCGAACCGACGCACTGCACGAAGCACTACCGCACTTGCTGCCACAGCCGCTTACGCGCACGGCATGCCTGAACCGACGCGCCGCATGAAGCGCCACCGCGCTTGCTGCCACAAACGCAGCCGCGCACCGGCACGCACCGCCCGAGCAGACGCGCTGCATAAAGCGCCGCCGCACCTGCTGCCACCGCCGCAACCGCGAACCGGCGCTCAAACACGCCACAAACTGAACGCTCACTACGCGCCGACAGGCTTGCGTCGCCCTGCGCGTATTGGCTTAGCATTGCGCGCGCCGCAAGCTGTCCTGCGCCTTACGTTTACCGTGCCCAGGTGCCGCCCTGCCACGTCAGGTGCGTTCGGCGATTGCCGGCGCGGCTTACATTGGCAGCGCATATCCCGATACCGCACATCCTTGCCGCCGCATTCATGCCCACGGCAGTCGTGTTTGTCGATTGCCGCCGTGGCTGAGAACCCACATAACCCCACCCACGCGCCGCGCAAATGTGACAATCTCACTGTCAAACGGCTCGCTCACGCGTATAATAAGATCACAATATCGCTTGGAGGTATGGCTGTATATGGCAGAGGTAAAGAAGAAGCGCCGCCGTGCCCGCGTAGACGAGCGGCTGTGCGTCGCGTGCGGCTGCTGCGTCAAGGTCTGCCCGCGCGAAGCGATCGCCATTGTGGGCGGGGTGTACGCGCGCGTGGACGAGGTAAAGTGCGTGGGCTGTGGCAAGTGCGCTCGCGAATGTCCGGCGTCGGTTATCGACATGTATGAGGTGATGATATGAAGCGGCATTGGTATGACTACCTGTGGATAGCGTCGCTGATATACCTGACGCTGGGGTTCTTCAATATACTGTTTGCGTGGTTGGGGCTTATATGCTTCATACTGCCGCTGGCCATCGCCGTCATATCCGGCAACAAGTCATACTGCAATCGCTACTGTGGCCGCGGTCAGCTGTTTGAGCTGCTGGGCGGCAGGCTGGGGCTGTCGCGGCGGCGCAATCCGCCCGCATTCCTCAAGAGCCACTGGTTCAGGTATGGGTTCTTGACGTTCTTCATGGCGATGTTCCTGCTGATGATATGGAACACGTACATGGTGTTCGCCGGCGCGCGGGAGTTGGGCCAGGTCGTGACGCTGCTGTGGACGTTCAAGTTGCCGTGGCACTGGGCCTATGGCGGCGGCGCTCAGCCCTGGGTCGCGCAGTTCGCGTTCGGGTTCTACAGCGTGATGCTCACCTCGACCGTGCTGGGCATAGTTACCATAGCGCTGTTCAAGCCGCGCTCGTGGTGCGTTTACTGCCCGATGGGCACAATGACGCAGCTGATATGCCGCGCAAAAAATCACTCAAACGTGACTTTGTCACATACAAGCGCCGATAAATCTGCTATAATACATCCAGAAGATAACAACAGCGCCGGTTGATTCCACGGCGCACATGAATTGAAATGGAGGCATTACATATGTCAGTTATTACGATAACCAAGGATAATTTCAAGTCGGAAGTCTCTCAGAGCGACAAGACGGTATTGCTGGACTTCTGGGCAAGCTGGTGCGGCCCGTGCCGCATGCTCTCGCCGGTCGTGGATGAGATCGCAGGCGAGCGCTCCGACATCAAGGTCGGCAAGGTAAACGTGGACGAACAGCCCGAACTCGCTTCGGCGTTCCAGGTCATGAGCATACCCACGCTGGTCGTGATACGCAATGGCAAGATAGTCAATCAGAGCGTGGGCGTGCGGCCCAAGCAGCAGATACTTGCGATGCTGTAAAGCTCCCCCCGCTTATCCGATATCAGACGGATGATTTACAGGCGCGGCCCCATACGCGGGCTGCGCCTTTTTGCACGCCGGCGCATGCGGCCTGCGGCAAGCCGCATACCGCGGGCCTTCGCCCATGCGCACCGCCGCCGTGTCTATATGCCGCCGCGCAATAGGCTCATTGCGTTGGGACTGCCTCACGCCCATGCGTCGTCACCAAATCGGCTCAGCACGTTGAGACAAACGTCGCGCCAATGCGTTCCATTACACCCACTCAACGTATTGTGGCTGGCGTCGCGCCAATGCGTTCCATCACACCCACTCGGCGCGTTGAGACTGACGTCGCGCCCCATATGTCGCCGCTCAGGCAGCATATTGAACCCGCCGCCGCGTCCCAAGCGCCGCCAGCGCGCGCCGCTGCCTCATAAACCGCTAACTGTCCGCCAGTTCCTCCAGCCGCGCGCGGTCGGTCAATTCGATACGGCCCCGGCTCAGTTTGACCATGCCCTCGCTCTGGAAGTAGCGCAACATGCGCGTTATCACTTCGCGCGCGGTGCCCAGGTGATTGGCTATGCGGTCGTGGGTCAGGCTCAGAGTGTCCGCGCCTTCAAGCGTGCTCTCTTCCAGCAGAAACGCCGACAGCCGCTTATCCATGCTGCGCCACATGACCTGCTCTATCAGCCACATGACCTCTGAAAACCGCGTCGCCATTATCTCGTTTGTGCAGTTTGCCAGCGCCGCCGAATGTTCCATCACCCGCCGGTATACCTCGGTCGGTATCACCCACAGCGACGCATCCTTTTCCACCTCTATCGTCACGTCGAACTGCACGCTGCTGAGCATGCATGCCGCCGAAAACAGGCATATGTCCCGCTCGAACAGCCGATAGATCGTCACCTCGCGGCCTTCGCCCGACAGTATGTACGCCCTGAGCTGCCCCGAACGCACCGCCAGCAATCCCACGCAATCCGCCGAACCGTTGTGCAGTATCGTGCCCGCGCGCGCCTCGCGCTCGACTGCCGCGCCTTCCAGCGCCTGCCTGTCGGCCGGCGTCAACTCGTTCCACATCGGAAAAAACTCCGCCAGTTCCATGCGCATTCCCCCCTTGCGACTGAACGTAGTATAAAACAATTAACGGTATATGTCAATAAAGCCGTTGACATGCGCCGGATTAGTGGTATAATATATTCGTTAATGGCATATGCCGTAAACAATCGCAGTATTGGAGGATAAGCGCCATGCCCCGACCCAGAAAGTGCCGCAAGATCTGCCGGCTGCCCGACACGGTGGAATTTACGCCGGTGGGTGGGGATGCCTCCGCCGAGTGCGTAGTGCTGACGGTCGACGAATTCGAGGCCGTGCGGCTGATAGACGACGAGGGCTATTCCCAGGAGGAATGCGGCGAGTACATGCTGATAGCGCGCACGACGGTGCAGCAGATATACCTGAGCGCGCGCCGCAAGATAGCCCGCGCACTGGTAAACGGCCTGCCGCTGCGCATAGCGGGCGGCGATTTCCGGCTCTGCGACAGCGACGACGGCTGTCCGCGGCGCGGAGGCTGCTGCGAGCGCAGGCGCAGGTTCCATGAAGCAACGACAGCGGCACACGATGCGCCGCACAATGAGGAAAGGATCGATACAGTCATGAAGATAGCAGTAGCAGCTAACGGCAAAGAGGTATCCGGCCACTTCGGCCACTCGGAGCAGTTCATAGTATACGACGTAGAGCAAAACGCGATAACCGCCGAACAGTGCGTGGCCAATCCGGGCCACCGCCCCGGCCTGCTGCCCAACATGCTGGCCGACATGGGCGTAAAGACCGTGATAGTGGGCGGCATGGGCGCACACGCGGCGGGCATCTGCGCCGAGCGCGGCGTCGAGGTGATAACCGGCGCGCAGGGCGATGCGCGCAGCGCGGCTGAGGCATACCTGCGCGGCGAACTGCACTCGACCGGCGAGATGTGCACAGAGCATGGCCATCACGATCATGGCGAGGGCGAACACGGTCACTGCCACGGTCATGGCGAAGGCGAACACGGCCATTGCCACGGTCATGGCGAAGGCGAGCACGGCCACTGCCATGGCGGCGAGCACGGCCATTGCCACGGCGGCGAGCGCGCAGAATGACCCTGCCACTTCCCGATTCATGCCAGCGTCATCGCTGATCTGAACATCAGCGAAACGCTCCGGGGCGTGCTGTCAGATATGACCTCAGGCAAGTATTGGGAATTGATAAATCAGTAGAAGATGGTTTCTGCAATAGCAGAGGCCATCTTTTTATGTGGCGACATAGATCTAACCGGAAGTCATGCGTGCGGACGCATCCGGCAGCGCTTGGCGTTGTAAAGCGGCATGCATTGTTCAATCGCATACACCAAAGCCCGTGGTCGTGCGCAGTACTATCCTTGCATATTCAACAAGACGAATGCAAACTCATCGCATAAGCTATTTTTGATAGCTGTTCCTTATCTTCTTTACGGTATATTCAGCCAGTCCGACGCTTGCAAAGAATGCGATTATCCAGCAAATCACTGCCATAATGTCCGTCAATACGCTCAATGTATTTCTAAAGATCAAATTGATAAGAAACAGTGAAACCAAAAAGTACACTGCTGTAAAAAAGCCTCTGAGCATACAATTGTTCATCCTCCTTTTTAAAGAGTAGATTCCCCGTTTCCTCAGGACAAAGTATAGCAGAAATCTGCAAATGAGTCTACATAATCTGTATGGGCGCGGTCAGCAGTATTGAGGCATTTTCCCGGTTCCTGACTTTGAAAACCCGGGGCGCTACAACCATGAACCGCTCGGATGAACGCCGGTATCGTCCACTCAGCGCGAGCAATTTAAAGATGATTTTCCACGACTGCACAATGTGGCAGTTCATGCTCCAAATGGCCTGCCGCACGATCAGCCCGTCCGGGCGTTTTGCTTTGCATGCGGTTGAGTTTTTCATACATGTATGGTACAATCTATATGCTGCAAGCATGTCCAAGTATTGTGCGAGGTGGTATATTATGATGGCGTTCAGGCGGTTGAGGTAAGCGCGCAGTGCCGGCAACATACGGCAATATTTCAATGCGCTGCCAAAACCAATAGACAGGGAGAACGTAATTATGATAATACAGGACAACGCGCTCAAAGCATACCTAAAGAACGTTTACTTCATAACCGGCACGCCGTGCGGCGGCAAGACGACCATATCCCGGGCGCTGGCGCAGCGGCATGGCTTGATGGTCTACGACGCCGACGAGCACTTTCCGGAGCATCAGCGGCTGGCAGACCCGGCGTTCCAGCCCGCGATGTGCCGCCGTTTCTCAAGCGCCGACGAGTTCTTCGGGCGGTCAGTCGACGAATACCGCGCATGGCTGCTGAACAACGCGCGCCAACAGCTGGACTTCGTGCTGCTCGACCTGATACGGCTGGCGCAGGACAGGCCCGTGCTGTGCGACGTCATTCTCACGATAGACGAGGCCGACCGGCTGACCGACGTCTCGCGCGTAGCGTTTCTGATACGCGACCCCGCAAACCTGATTGACGATTACTGCAATCGCCCCGATCATAAGGACTTCAGCGACTTCATAAACAGCGCTACCGACGTGGCTCGCGCCAAGGCCACATGTAACGAAACGCTGTGGAGCATCAACGCCCAACGCCTGGACGCGATAAAGCACAGCCGCTACTTCTGGCTGGAGCGCACGTCCAGCAGCACGGTCGAGGATACCGTGCGCAAGGTGGAGCGCCACTTCAACTGGTAGCCTGGAGGCGGCGGACACGGCAATGCAAACGCCGCTGCCCGCCGCCGTTTTAATGCGACACTCCGCGCGCCGGTCGACGCGCGGTACATCAACATCGCCACATACCCCACACATCACATCAAAGGAGCGCTGCAAATGGAGTACAAAGTGCAACTCAAGCTACGCGGCGACGCGCACGGCGGCGGCTTCAGCAATGGCCTTACGCTGGCGGGCAGCCAGTCAGTAGCCGATCTGGAGCTGGTATCCGCTTCCGACGACCTCACCGTATACGCCAACCCGCACGGCCATCGCATAGAGTGCTGGCACGTCGCCAGGCCGGACGGCACCGTCGAATGCCGTACGGTGTTCGAAAACCGCGGCTACGCGCCCGCGACGCTCGATCTGCTGACCTCGTTCGCGCTGGACGGGCTCCACGCCGACCGCATTCACCGGCTCACGTCGTTCTGGAGCGCTGAAGGCCGGCTGCTCAGCCAGGATCTGGTCGATCTGGACATGGAGCAGTCGTGGAGCAAGTTCGGCCTGCGCATAGAGAAGTTTGGTCAGATAGGCTCGATGCCGGTGCGCAAGTGGTTCCCGTTCGTGGCGCTTGAGGACAGCTCAACGGGCGAGTTCATAGGCGTACAGCTGTACTGCGCGTCGAGCTGGCAGATAGAAGTCATGCGCCAGGCCGAACCGCTGACGGTCTGCGGCGGACTGGCTGACCGCGAATTCGGCCACTGGTCAAAGAAGATCGCACCCGGCGGCAGGTTCGAGACGCCGCGCGCAGTAGTGGCCATGGGCCGCTCGCTCGAGGAGGTCACCGACCGGCTGGTCAAGGCGCAGCACCCGCGCATATCCCCGGTAGATCGCGACATGCCGGTCATATTCAACGAGTACTGCACGACCTGGGGCAATCCGACGCTGGACAACCTGCGCCGCACCGCGCAGCGCCTTGAAGGTTCCGGCATACGCTATCTGGTAATAGACGCGGGCTGGTACAAGGTGCCCGACAAGGACTGGAGCGCCACGATAGGCGACTGGCAGCCCAGCCGCGAGCTGTTCCCCAACGGCATACGCGAGGCCGCCGACATGATACGCGCGCATGGCCTGATACCCGGGCTCTGGTTCGAAATGGAAAACGTCGCCAGCGGTTCCGACGCGTTCTGCGACGTCGATCACCTGCTAAAGAAGGACGGCGAACCGCTGACCGTGGGCAACCGCCGCTTCTGGGACATGGCCGACCCGTATGTCAAGCAGTACCTGACCGAGCGCGTGATTGGCCTGCTGCGCGACAACAACTTTGGCTACATTAAGGTCGACTACAACGAGAACATAGGCGTGGGCTGCGATGGCGCCGAAAGCCTGGGCGAGGGCCTGCGCCAGCGCGTCGCCGCCAGTCAGGACTTCTTCCGCACAATGGCGCAGGCGCTGCCCGAGCTGGTCATCGAGAACTGCTCCAGCGGCGGCCACCGGCTTGAGCCCTCGATGATGGAGCTGGTATCTCAGGCCAGCTTCTCCGACGCGCACGAGTGCCTGAGCATACCGATAATCGCCGCCAACCTGCACCGCGCGATTCGCCCCGAACAGAGCCAGATCTGGGCCGTGCTGCACGCCGACGCCCCGATGAACCGGCTGCACTACCTGCTGGCGGCGACGTTCCTGGGGCGGATGTGCCTGAGCGGCGCGGTATTCGAACTGAGCGAAACTCAGTGGGCCGAAGTGCGCGCCGCGATATCGCTGTACGCGCGCGTCAGCGACATAATACGCGACGGCTATACCTGCCGCATAGACTGCACTGCGCGCAGCTACAACGCGCCGACCGGCTATCAGGCGGTGCTGCGCACGCTGGGCGAGCGCGCGCTGCTGGTCGTGCACACGTTCGAGGGCGGCGCGAATCCGCCGCTGGACGGGTTGCTGTGCGGCTATGAGGTCGCTGAGGAATTCGGCGACCCGCTCGACGGCGACTTCCAGGCAAAGGTGTTCGTGCTCAAGCGCGCGTGAGTATGGCGGTTCAGGTCGTTGGCGCGTGCAGGGCATGGTACTTGCGGACGCCGTTACTTGCCGAGTACGCGCGTTGTATGCTCTCTTGTATGCAAAGGCATGGCGATTGCGGACGCCGTCGCGCGACGGGCATGCGCTTTGTACGCCCTCTTGCGCGCAGGCATGGCGCTCGTGGACGCCGTTACTTGCCGAGCATGCGCTTTGTATGCCCTCTTACGCGCAGGCATGGCGCTTGCGGACGCCGTCGCTCGCCGGGTACGCGCTTTGTATGCACTCTTCTGCGCGCAGGCATGGCGATTGCGGACGCCGTCGTGCGCCGCGTATCTGCTTTGTATGCCCTTTTGCACGCAAAGGCATGGCGATTGCGGACGCCGTCGCGCGCAGAGCATGCGCTTTGTACGCCCTCTTGTGCGCGCAGGCATGGCGACTGCTGACGCCGTCGCGCGCAGGGTACGCGCTTTGCATGCCATCTTGTACGCAAAGGCAGGGCGCTTGCGGACGCCGTTGCTTGCCGGGTACGCACTTTGTATGCCCTCTTGCGCGCAGGCATAGCGCTTGCGGACACCCGCCCATCCATTCATGCAGCTGAAGTGCGCGTTTAGGCGCGAAAGAAAAACCGTACCGCAATAAACGCAACGCGGGCGGCACTCCCAGGCGAGTGTCGCCCGCGTAATTTATGATGCCATTCCCGCCGGTCGCAAACGCACGCGCCGTCACAGGTCCGTCACAGGTTCAACAGCACATTGACCCGCCGCAGATCGCCTTCGGTCTCTACTACGAACTGCCCATTGTACCGGCTCACCAGGCGCTCGACCGCGTCCACGCTCTCGGACTTGGCCGGCGCATCCGGGCCGGCTGCGCAGCTGTACTCGACCACCAGCCCCAGCATGGCCGGACTGAGCATTCGGCATATCGCGCACAGCCGCCGCTGCCCAGCTGGCCGCGCGGCGCACTCCGTCAGCGCGCGCTCCAGCAGTTCGCCCAGCATCACGCACAGCTCTGCCTCGGGCAGCGATAGCCGCGCCGGCAGATCCAGCTTCCATTCGGTCGCGACGCCCTGGCGGTGTGCGCACATCTCATAGTGGCCCGCTATGGCGTCCACGGCGGCATTGGCGCACAGCGTCAGCCGCTCCTCGCTCAGCGCGCCGGCGTACTGGCGCAGGTATTCGCGGAGGCTGTCGAGCCTGCCCGCTTCAGCCAGACCGTTTATCACGCGCAGGTGCTGGCGAAAGTCGTGGCGCAGATGACTGGTCTCGTCCATATATGCGCGCAGCTCTATGTATCGGCGCGACTCGACCGTGAGCAGTCGGTTTTCGCGCGCCAGCCGGGCGTTGAGCGTGGCCTCGCGCGCGTACTTCAAAAACAGCCACGCCAGCGTGAGCACGACCGCCGACAGCCCCAGTGTCGCCAGCAGCCCCGCAAGCCGCGCCCCGTTCGCCGGCAGCGCCGGCGTCGCCGACATCAGCAACACGTAAAGCACCGTGATCCCCGCCGGATAGGCCCACGCCGCGCGCCACAGCCGCTCGTCGTCGCACTCGTCTATCAGCCACTTCAGCTCGGGCGCCATCCGCCGCGCATACAGCGCCACCATCAGCTCCGCCAGCGCCAGGCACAGCGCCGATTCCGCCAGCGTATCCACCTGCTGCGCGTCGGCCAGCCGCACCGTCAGCACCGCATTGGTCAGCGAGCATATCGCCATCATCGCCGTAGCCATGAAAAACGCAAACAGCTTGCGGTCAAGCGGACAGTCCACCAGCCGGTAATAACACCCGAACGCAACCGCCAGCGTCGGCAACAGCAGCGCATTGCTGGGCAGGTTCAGCTCGACGCACACCAGCGCCCCCAGCAGTATAAATCCCGCCAACGACACCCCGCCCGCCACCAGCAGCGCGTCACGCCTTACCTTCAGCCGCTCCCGCACCGGCAGATAGCACACCGCCGCCGCCGGATACAGCAGCGCCAGCTCCAGCGCATACCGGCAGTACAGCATCCAATCCACGGCTATCGCTCCTTTCGCATGTGTCTGAACTGGTATTGCGTGAAGCGATTGAACAGCGCCGACTTGTCGCGCTGGCGCACCGGGAAGTGCGTGCCGTCGCGCATCAGTATGCGGTCGGAGTCGAACTTGAGCACCGCGTCCATGTTGACCAGCACGCCCCGATTGCATTGCAAAAACCGCGCGTCGTCGCTCAGCTGGCGTATCAGCTCTGAAAACGTGCCGCTGGTGCGCTGTTCGCCGGTGTCGGTCATTATCGACACGTAGTGGTTTTCGGCCACGGCGTACATTATTGAGCGCAGCGGCAGGTGCACGGTGCGCCGCGCCACGCGGATTTCAATCTCGGGCTCATCCAGTGCCAGCGCGCGCGTGGCCTCGTCGAGTATGCGCGCTATCTGCCCGGGCGCGTAGGGCTTTATCAGGTAGTCGAACGGGTGCATCTCAAACGACTGCCATACGTGCTCGCGCGACGAAGTCAGAAACACTATAAGACACCGTGGGTCGAGCTGGCGCACCTTCCGGGCGGTCTCTATGCCATTGGAGCCATCCATCAGCACATCCATGAATATCAGGTCGAACGCGCCCGGCTCATATGCCGCCAGCAACGCGTCGCCGCTCACGAAGCGCGCGCAGCTCAGTTTAGGCGACAGGCGCGCAATATCGGCCGCCAGCTGATCTATGTCCAGCGCGACATCATCCACTATCGCTATGCTCAACGGCATTTGCTTCACCTTCTGATACTGCATCTACACCGATAAGTATATCACATTTCAATATGGATTGTTGCAGCACGAGAGTGATTTGCATATGAAATTTCTGCGGACCGGCGGCATGCACCGCCGCAGGGCTTGGCGCGATGCCGTTGACGCTTTGCGGCCCGGGCGCGGGTATTGCGGGCTGATTGGCTGGCCCTGCGCGGGCGCAGTCCGTGCGTTGCAGTGGCTGGCGTGCGGGCCAACTCCGCGCACTCACACGAATGTGCCATCTTACCGCGTTTCGGCGGCTGGCGTGTGGGCCAACTCCGCGCACTTGTGCGAGTGCGCCATCGCGTTGCAGCGGCATGCGCGCGCACCAACTCCGCGCACTTATGCGAGTGCGCCATCGCGTTGCAGCAGCATGCGTGCGGGCCAACTCCGCGCACTCACGCGAATGCCCCATCGTATCGCGTTGCAGCGGCATGCGAGCGCACCAACTCCGCGCACTTATGCGAGTGCGCCATCGCGTTGCAGCGGCATGCGTACGGGCCAACTCCGCGCACTCACACGAATGTGCCATCTTACCGCGTTTTGGCGGCTTGCGTGCAGGCCAGTCCCGCACACTCACGCAAATGCCCCATCGCGTTGCAGCGGCATGCGCGCACCAACCGGATATGCCCTCGCCTGAGCGCAGCGGCATGCGCGCAATCCGTTTTGCGCATGGGATTCAGCCGCCGGCGCTGTCCGCGCGTATATGCACCATGCGTATCTCCCTGTCGAGTTTTTGCGCGTAGCGCAGTGTCAGCGCTGTGCCGCCCGTGCGCCGTCCGTCAAACACCGCTATCACGCGCTGCGACTGACGCACCATGTAGCGGTTGCGCCTGTCAAAGCAGTACGGGGCATACTTTTCACATTCCACCTTGACGGCATCGCACATGCTCAGCAGTTCATGAAAGCGTGCGTCGTGAGTGTTCACCCTGGCCGCATGGGGCAACGCCGCCTCCAGCGATATCTCCGGGTGCAGCTTTTTCTGCTCGGCCACGATGTCGGCAAATATCAGATCCGCCCCGGCCGCAAAGCCCGATATGAAGCGCGTATACCCGTCCTGTATCGCCTGACATACCTCGCGGCGCAGTTCGCTTTCAACATAGGGCCGCTGTGCGTCGGGTATATTTCGGTGTCCGGTCACACAGCAAGTCTTTTTCTGCATAGCGACCTCTCCTTTTTGCGATATTAAATACTGCGTGCACTTAAAGCATATAGTATTTAATATCATAAGTCAAGACACTCAGCTGATTACATATCATATTTTAACGGTGTCTGAGATATAGAATAATTCAGGAAGGAGGGCGCGCCTGTGTACAGTCTATATGAAAAATTCACCCAAGACCGAATAGCGCGGCTGCGAATGCAGCGAAACGTTTCTGCACGCGATATGTCGTTGTCGCTGGGCCAAAATAGCGGATACATAAATCAAATTGAAAACCGAAAGGCCCTGCCATCCCTGCAAGGATTGTTCTATATCTGCGAATACTTCGGCATCACGCCCGAACAGTTCTTTGACGAGGGCAACTCCTGCCCCGTGCAGTTGGCGGCAGTGGTCGACGATATGAAAAAGCTGGACGATGACTCGCTGGCGCACATAGCGGCAATAGTGCGAAAGATAATAAGCAAGAACTGACCCCAGCGCGCAAAAGGAGGCGGCCAATGGCATACAAGGCGATATTCTTCGACCGCGACGGCACGCTGACGTACTTCAATCCCCAAAAGCAGGCCTGGCGCGACGCAACAGTCTCCGCCTGGAGCGGCAAGCCGTTTGAGCTCCCCTACGAAAAGGACATGGCCCTGATGGCGCAGGCAGGTCAGGGCCGCAAGCCCTGGTACCGCACGCTCGACGACGAACGCGAGTTCTTCCGGCGCTACTACCGGCTGCTTCTGCGCGGCGAGGGCGTGACCGAAAACCTCGACGCGCGCGCCGCACAGCTGCTCGACCAGCTGTGGTGCAACGGCGACCGGCTGGTGCACGCCGACGTGCCCGAAACGCTGGAGCACTTCCGCAGCCGCGGCTACCGCATGGGCGTGATAAGCGACACCTCGCCGTCGCTGGAGTACACGCTGGTGCAGCTGGGCATCGCGGAATACTTCACGTCGTTCACCGCCAGCTCGCTGGTCGGCGCCGGCAAGCCCAGCCCGATAATATTCAATGCCGCGCTGACTGCCCAACACGTCGACGCCGCACAGAGCCTGTACGTCGACGACTGCCTCATAGAGGCCCAGGGCGCGCGCGAGCTGGGCTTCACGTCGTTCTGGCTCGACCGCAGCGGCAATTCCGCAGGCCAGTGGACGATCCACAGCCTGCGCGAGCTGGTCGAGTTCGACATGTGCGGCGACTGACCCGCCCGCCGCGCCGCCCAGTCCACTCCGCCCGCACAGCATAAACAGCCCGGACAGCGCATCGGAATTGGCAGATTCCGTTGCGCATCGTCCGGGCTGTTTGCGTGTGGCGTTGGGTATGGGATTGCTATGTTTGTGCGGCGTTTTGGGATGTTATCATGCGGGCGCTGACGCACTGAGATGGGTGCGTGCGCGCTTGTTATCCGCTTGCGCCGTTTGTGCGGCGTTTGGGGCGCTCTCATGCGGGCGCTGACGCACTGTGATGGGGGCGTGCGCGCTTGCGCCGTTTGTGCGGCGTTTGGGGCGCTCTCATGCGGGCGCTGCCGCACATAGATTTGGTACTTATGCGTGGCGTTGGGGTATTCGCTTGCGCCGCTTGTGCGGCGTTGGGTGCGCTCTCATGCGGGCGCTGCCGCACATAGATTTGGTACTTATGCGTGGCGTTGGGTTATTCGCTTGCGCCGCTTGTGCGGCGTTGGGTGCGCTCTCATGCGGACGCTGCCGCACTGTGATGGGTGTGTGCGCGTTTGGTTATCTGCATGCGCCGCTTGTGCGGCGTTTGGGTGTCCTAATGCGAGCGCCGCCGCACATAGATTTGGTACTATGCGTGGCGTTTGGTTATCCGTATGCGCCGCTTGTGCGGCGTTTGGGGCGCTCTCATGCGAGCGCTGCCGCAATGTGATGGGTGCGTGCGCGTTTGTTATCCGCTTGCGCCGCTTGTGCGGCGTTGGGTGCGCTCTCATGCGGACGCTGCCGCACTGTGATGGGTGTGTGCGCGTTTGGTTATCTGCATGCGCCGCTTGTACGGCGTTTGGGGCGCTCTCATGCGGACACTGCCGCACTGAGATGGGTGCGTGCGCGTTTGCGCCGCTTGTGCTGCGTTTTGGATATATAATGTGGGCGCTGCCGCACAGTTCCGGTTGCTTGCGTGTGCTGATTCTGCGCCGTTCACGCGCGTTCCGCCGGCCGATGCCCGTCCGCCGGCGGGCGGGCTTCGCACTGCGCGCCGTCCAGCTCCGCGATCACGCCCTGCCATTCCGCCTCGGTCAGCGGCCGGCCGAGCTCCAGCGCCATATCGGCCGCGCGGCCCAGCAACTCCGCGCGCTGGGCATACGGGTATTGTTCGCGTATGCTTCGCCTCAGCTCCGCAAGCCACGAAAGCACATCGTCCATGCGCGCGGGTATCTGCCGCTCTATGCGCCGGCGCAGCCGCGCCGCCAGCGCCGGACTTTGCCCTGCGGTCGTTATCGAAATCGTGAGCGCGCCGCGCGTTATCAGCGCGGGGAATATGAACGTGCACAGCTCGGGCATGTCCACGACGTTTACGGGTATCGCCCTGCGCGCGCACAGCGCCGCCGCAGCCGCCGCCTCCGCGCGCGCCAGCCCGCCCACGATCACCAACACCGGCCGCGGCTCAAGGTCGGCCTCGCTCAGCGCCGGCAGCAGCTCCACCGCACCACAAAACGGCTTCAGCCGTGCCAGCTTGTCGGCTATCTGCGGCCCCTCGCCCACGCAGAGCACCCTGCGCCGCTCCAGCTCCACGCAAATCGGAAAGTAGCCCAACGTCAGCCCTCCTCGCAGTAGTACCTCCACGCGCCTTCGGCCCACATCCGCCTGAGCCTCACGCCGAACACGCCGTCCATCAGCCCCGATGCGTACACCTCTTCCGGCGTGCCCTGCGCCGCCACCCGTCCGCCGGCCATGAGCACTATCCGGTCGGCCACGCCCATCGCGTGCGGCAGATCGTGCAGCACCATGGCCACCGTCTTGCCCTGCTCCGCCAGCGCGCGCGCCTCGCGCAGCAGTTGCAGCTGATGGCTTACGTCCAGGTATGTCGTAGGCTCGTCCAGCAGTATCACCGGCGTAGCCTGCGCCAGCGCCATCGCTATGTATGCCTTCTGGCGCTGACCGCCCGACAGCCGGTTCAGCGGCGCATCGGCCAGATCCGTTATGTCCATGCGCTGCATGGCCTCGCGCGCCGCCGCGATGTCCTCACTGCGATAGCGCCGTGGATAGCTCAGGTGCGGGAACCGCCCGTGCAACACCAGCCGCTCGACCGTGATGTCGGGTATCTGGCGGCTCTGCGCCAGGTATGCTATGCGCTGGGCGCGCAGCTGTTGCGGCAGCGCCAGCACCTGCTCGCCATCCAGCACCACCTCGCCGCTCAGCGGGCGCAGTATGCCGCACAGCGCCTTGAACAGCGTCGACTTGCCGCAGCCGTTGGGGCCCAGTATCGCCGTGACGCTGCCGCCGTCCAGCGTCATGTCCACGCCGTCAAGCACTACCTGCCCCGAATAGCCGGCGCGCAGTTTTCTTATCTCAAGCATTGCCGTGCCCTCCCCTGCGCCTGAGCAGCAGCACCAGGAAAAACGGGCCGCCTATCGCCGACATCAGTATTCCCACCGGCAGCTCAAATGGCGCAAACGCCATGCGCGCAATCAGGTCGCATGCCGTCACCAGTCCCGCGCCCGTCAGTGCGCTCAGCGGCAGCAGAAACCTGCTCTCGCCGCCGACC
Source organism: Candidatus Fimadaptatus faecigallinarum (assembly GCA_018714445.1). Classification (GTDB taxonomy): domain Bacteria; phylum Bacillota; class Clostridia; order Christensenellales; family Aristaeellaceae; genus Fimadaptatus; species Fimadaptatus faecigallinarum. The sequence goes on from DVNK01000037.1 coordinate 84,189, forward strand.
AGCCGGCGCGCAATGTGCGGCACCAGCAGCCCCACAAATCCCAGCAGTCCCGCAAAGCTCACCACCGCGCCCGCCAGCAGCGCCGACAGCAGCAAGAACACCGTGCGCACGCGCTTAACCTGCATGCCCAACCCCTGCGCAGTCTCCTCGCCCAGCGCCAGCACGTCCAGCTCATTGCACAGCGTCAGCGCCACCGCCAGCGCCACGCATATCAGCACGCCCGCCGGAACCAGCCGCGCAGACACCACCGACGAAAACCCGCCCACGCGAAACTCACTGCTGAGCATCGCAACCTCGGGCACCAGCGACGTCAGCGCCTCCCGAAACGCGCCCAGTATGCTGTTCATGGCCACGCCGGCCAGTACTACGGTGCTGCGCGAAGCCCCGGTGCGCCGCGCCAGCAGTACCACCGTCATGACCGCCAGCAGCGCGCCCCCAAACGCCGACAGCGCCACCGCCCAGCCCGACAGCGCCCCCAGCGCACAACACACCGTGACCGCCAGCCCTGCGCCCGCATTGACGCCAATTATGCTCGGCGAGGCCAGCTTGTTGCCCAGCAGGCTTTGCAACATGCAGCCCGCGCACGCCAGCGCCGCACCCGCCAACAGGCATGCCACCGTGCGCGGCAGGCGCGAATACCAGAATATATAGCCCGCCACGTCGTTGGGCCCGCCGCGCACGGCCTGCCACAGCTCGCCCAGCGTCAGCCCCACCGCGCCCAGACACAGGCTCAGCAGCGCGCTGCCCACGCACACGACCGCCGCGATGCTGAATACAAGCCTTCGCCGGTTATTCATCTGACAGTATGTCCTCCAGTATCTGATACGCCTCGCCCCAACGGTTGTTGGGCTTCAGATTGAACAGGTTCTTGTCCATGAAGTAGACCCGATCGTTTTGCACGCTGGTGAGCTTGCTCCACGCGGGGTGGTCCATCAGCAGCTGCTGCACATACTCGCGCATGCCCTCGGCGTCGTCGCCACGCTGGACTATGAATATGTAATCCGGATCGGACATAAGTATATGCTCTATGCTCAGGTTCTCAAGCAGCATCGCGTCCGAGTCGGCGATGTTCGTGCAGCCCAGCCGCTTGAGCATCGCGCCCAGCACATTGCCCTCGCTGTTCTTGGCGTACACCGCCGAGGCCGACGCCACCATGCACAACACCGTGGGCGCGCCTTCCGCTTCGATGCGGGCGGCGCTGTGAGCCACCACCTCGTCTATCTGCGACTGCACCGCGACGCCGTTGGTCTCGTAGAGATCCTTGCGGCCGGTTATGTCGGTGCACACGTCCAGCATGTGCAGGTAGTCCTCAAAGTCGTCTATCGTAAAGTACGCCACCGGTATTCCGGTCGCCTCAAGCGTGTCGCGCCATTCTATGTTCTGGCGGGTATTGTTGCTGGCGAGTATGAAGTCGGGCTGCGCCATCAGCAGCAGCTCCATGTTCAGGCTGTTGATCTGGCCCAGGTTGACCGCGTCGTCCGGCAGCTCCAGCGCAAGGTCATCCCACGCATCGTCGGCAGTCGCCACTACCTGGCCGCCCGCCAGCTGCCATACCTGCGCAAAGCTGCCCAGCAGCGCCGCCACGCGCTGAGGATTCTCGACCTCGACCGTGCGGCCCAGGTCGTCGGTGAACGTCACCGGGCCGGGCGTCGTGGCATCGTCGGCCGCGCCGTCGCCAGCGGCCGCATCGGCAGTCGCTGTCGCCCCGGCTGCGCCGGCTCCGTTGTCAGCCGCCGCGCCGTCGTCGCCATCCGCATAGCCCAGCGCGCCCGCCATAAGCGCGATAAGCGCCGCCAGTATCATACTAGTCATACGCTTAAACATACCCAATCCTCCAATTCTGTTCTCTTGAACGCACAAACCGGACCGCTTCCACGACAAAAGGACATAGCGCACCTCAGAAGGTAAAACTCCCAAGGGGAATGCGTTTTAAAGCCCTTTCACCGTCACAAGCGGTCCGGCAGATTCCCATCAGTGATATCTATTCAGTTGACCGGCTCACGCGGCGCCCTGCGAGACGCCAATATCGCTTACCCCTTGCACGCGCGCCTTGCTTTGACTCACGCTTTATGCGCGTATGCGCGGGATTCGCGCGCGTGCTGCGTGCCTTGTAGACTATTTATACGCGGGATTCGCACGCCACAAGTCCACGCGGGCCCTGCCACGGCCTTGCGCTTCCGCCTCGGCCTTGCGCTTCCGCCTCGGCCTTGCGCTTCCGCCTCGGCCTTGCGCTTCCGCCTCGGCCTTGCGCTTCCGCCTCGGCCTTGCGCTTCCGCCT